>JBIIEO010000001.1:0-241606 GCA_044237775.1 Ilumatobacteraceae bacterium
GTGGTGGCAACGGTACGCTTGTTTGCGCCGTGGTGTTGTCGTTCATCGCTTCTCTTGTCTCCATGTCCACGCTCGACGTCGTCATCCGCGCCGCCCTGGTCGTTGCCTTGTCTGCGACGGCACTCATGTTTGTTTCTTCTCTTAAGCCTGCCAGCACTGACGAACGAACGCTCGTCGAGGTCGAAATTCAACCCACCGAACTCCACCGCTATCCCGACGCCAAACAACGGCTTCGCGCCGGCTACCAGCTCATGAGCGGCGGCGTGGTCGTGGGGGCGCTCGCCGCCCTAGCAGTGTCCGTATTACTTGCCTACCTCGTAGGCATCGTCACCGGGCTGCTTGGGTAAATGCAACAGACCGTCTGTATCCAAGGACTTGGTTTCGTGGGTTCCGCCATGGCCGTTGCCTGCGCTCGCGCGGGTGCCGAACGCACCGAAGGCCCGTGGTTCACGGTGATCGGCATCGACCTTCCAAATGCTCAAGGACGTCTCCGCATTGATGCGCTTAACCGTGGCGAGTTTCCCTTTGCCTCGACCGATACGACGCTTATCGCCGAAACTTCCGCAGCAGTGCAAACCGGAAACTTAACGGCAACCGACGATTCGTCAGTGCTATCGCAGGCAGACGTCGTCGTTGTGGATGTGCCGCTCGACATCGATTTCACCGCAACAACTCCAGCATTGGTACTTCAGCCATTCGAACGGGCTATCCACACAATTGGCGAGCATGCCAAGCCTGGCGCGCTCGTCATCATTGAAACGACAGTTCCTCCCGGCACATGCGAACACATCGTGAAACCCATTCTCAAGGAATGGGCAACCAAGCGGGACTGTTCGTCTTTTCTCCTTGCTCATTCGTATGAACGCGTTATGCCCGGCGAGCACTATCTCGAATCAATTACCGCCTTTTGGCGGGCGTACTCTGGCGCAGACGATCACGCAGCAGACGCATGCGAGAGCTTTCTCAACAAAGTCATCGACACTGAGCGTTTCCCGCTCAAGCGACTGTCGTCCCCCACTGCTTCGGAAACGGCAAAGGTGCTTGAAAACGCTTACCGTGCAGCCAATATTGCGTTCATAAACGAATGGGGGCAATTCGCCGAGAAAGCCAACGTCGATCTCTACGAGGTCATTGACGCAATTCGCGTCCGGCCCACACACAACAACATCCGACAGCCAGGATTTGGCGTCGGTGGCTACTGCCTCACCAAAGACCCCGAGTTTGCTGCGATCGCCGCACGCGATCTCCTCGGCATTGGCCCTCAGCCCTTCCCGATGAGCGAGCTCGCAATGAAGATCAATCGAGAGATGCCGCTCCATCCACTCGCCCTGTTGGAAAAACGATTCAATTCATTACGCGGTGCACGAATTGCACTGGCCGGTATCTCCTATCGACAAGACGTGGCGGACACGCGCTATTCGCCATCTCAAACCTTTGTCGAAGAAGCGGAACGCAAAGGCGCAATCGTGTCGTGTTTTGATCCATTAGTGGCCCATTGGGACGAGATGAATCGTGCAGTTGGTTTTGACTTTGCGCAATGTCCCGATGTTGACGCCGTTGTGTTTGCCGTTCCTCACCGTGAGTTTCGTCTCATCGACGCTGCAACTTGGCTAGCGGGACGGACCCCCGTAATCGTCGACGGAAACGATTCCCTAACTAACGAGCAGCGGGCATTGTTTCAACGAGCAGGCTGTGAGGTGCTGTCCGTCGGTCGGGGAATTGATGTCGAACGGAGGCCAACATGAAGGTCCTAATTACTGGCGGGGCTGGCTTTGTCGGCACTCACCTCGGTAAGTCGCTGCTCGACGATGGCCATCGAATCACGATCGTCGACAACTTCCAGCGCGGCGTTCGTGATTCAGCGTTCACCTCGATCGCCCAACATCCTGAAACGACGATCGTCGACGCTGACTTATTGGCGCCAAACCTTGCCGATCTACTTGCTGCCGACTTTGACGTAATTATTCATCTCGCAGCAATTATCGGTGTGCGACACGTACTCGAACGCCCGTACTCAGTACTCGCAGACAACACGATAATGACGATGAACATTGTCGAGGTAGGTCGTCGCCAACGTGCGCTCAAGCATGTGGTGTTTTCTTCCACTTCGGAGATTTATGCCGGCTCGCTTGTTCATCTCCCGATGATGTCGATCCCGACACCAGAGTCGACACCATTGGCGCTCACCGACCTCTCCGCTCCTCGGACTTCGTACATGTTGTCGAAGGCGTATGGCGAAGCACTCTTTCACCACTCCGGATTGCCTGCTACGTCAATTCGGCTCCACAACATCTACGGTCCGCGCATGGGCATGTCACACGTCATCCCCGAACTGTTGCTAAAGGCTCACAACGCACAGAACGGCGACGATCTAACGGTTGCGAGTGTTGGGCATCGTCGAACCTTCTGTTACATCTCGGACGCAGTCGCCATGATCCGCGGCATCATCGATTCGCCGCAAACCATCGGGGTCACGCTCAATATTGGGAACTCCGAACCTGAGGTGACGATTGGCGAACTCGCACAGACGATCATCGGCGTCGTCGGTCGAACAATGACAGTTGTTCCTGGCCCCGAGACACCAGGGAGCCCCTCGCGGCGATGCCCCGACGTGTCACTCCTCAAACGACTCACCGGCGTGAGCGGAGTGGTCTCACTCGAAGAAGGTGTGAGTCGCACGTATGAGTGGTACCGCAATCACACATTCACCGGCTCGGAAGTCTCTGCCACATGATCCCACTGGCAATTCCGCACCTCGCAGGGAACGAAGCCAAATATCTCCAAGAGTGCGTCGAAACAAACTTCGTCTCGACGGTTGGCCCCTTCGTTGCCCGGTTTGAAGACATGGTCGCCGAGGCCTCGGGTGCTCAACACGCAGTCGCGACAAGCTCCGGAACAACCGGACTCCATGCTGCACTCGTGGCACTCGGAGTCGGGCGCGACGACCTCGTGATTATTCCATCATTCACCTTCATCGCTACCGCTAATGCGGTGTCGCACGCGGGTGCAACCCCCTGGTTATTTGATGTGACGGCCGATTCGTGGACGTTGAATGCACACCAGCTCAGAGCGGATCTCACTGCAAGTACAGAACGTGACTCACACGGGAATCTCATTCATCGCCCAACTGGGCGACGCGTAGCCGCAATCATCGCTGTGTATACGTTCGGCGCACCGGCCGATATGGATGAATTACGCGAAGTCGCGAATCGATTCGCACTTCCACTGATTGCAGACGCGGCAGCTGCACTCGGCTCTCGATACAAAGGCCGTGACATTGCGACACTTGGCGCAGATCTCACCATCTTCTCATTCAATGGCAACAAGACAATTACTGCAGGGGGTGGTGGCGTTGTCGCGGGAGACGACAGCACACTCGTTGCTCGTGTTAGACACCTCACTACAACTGCACGAGTTGGGTCGAACTATGACCACGATGTTGTGGGCTTCAACTATCGCATGACTAATTTGCAGGCTGCCGTTGGGTGCGCGCAAATGGAAATGCTCGACGTATTTGTTGCAACAAAGAGGCGTATACGACATGCCTACGACCAAGCATTTCAATCATTTGCCGCACTGTTTCCCGAACCATCGTGGAGTGAGAGTGCGTGCTGGTTTTCAGGATTCGTCACCGATGCCGCCACCGCGACACGCGTGCGCACCGAACTCCAGAAGGCTGGCATTGATGCACGTCCAACATGGAAACCGATGCATCTTCAAGTGCCCTACGCAACATCCCCACGTGCCTCGGTTGAGGTTTCTGATTCCATTTGGGGCACCATCGTGACCCTCCCGTGCTCAACGGGCATCAGCGATGACGAGCTAGACGCCGTCATACGTGCGGTGAAGGTGGCGATGCGCCAATAGCCTGCAGGTCGTGGGTTCACCGCGACGGGTCTGCGTGATGACCGGCACTCGAGCCGATTACGGCCACTTGTATTGGGTGCTGCATGAGATTGCGAATGAACCTGCGCTCGAACTCCAGCTCGTTGTTACCGGTGCACATTTGTCGACAACCTTTGGGCACACAGTTGACCAGATTGAACGCGATGGTTTCCCTATCGCGCGCCGCGTTCCTTTTTCCCTCAACAACGATTCACCTGTTGCAGTTGCAGAATCAATGGCGAGCGTCACTGCAGGACTCGCTCGAGCATTTCATGAACTTTCCCCCGATGTCCTTGTTGTTCTCGGCGATCGATACGAAGTACTTGCCGCCGCTCAAGCGGCGCTGATTCTCGGTATTCCTCTCGCCCACCTCCATGGAGGCGAGACAACTGAAGGCGCATTTGACGAAGCCATCCGACACGCAGTCACCAAAATGGCGCATCTGCATTTTGTTGCTGCCGATGAGTACGCGGAACGTGTCCTGCAACTCGGAGAATCTGCGGATCGTGTATTCAACGTCGGCGCGCCCGGGCTCGATCACCTTGAGCGCACACCTCTCGCCACGCGCGACGAACTCGAAGCGCACCTATCGCTTACTTTGCAGTCTCCACTCCTCGTTGTGACCTACCACCCCGAAACACTGGATCAAGATGATGGAGAGGGTGGGCTCATCGCAATGCTTGACGCACTTGACTCCGTCGATGCAGCCACCATCGTGTTCACTGGCGTCAACGCCGATCCTGGCCACACGAGCATCCATGAACGCATCGCGCAATTCATTACCACGCAACCACAACGGCGCGCGATGGTTGCATCACTTGGCCAAGCGCGATACCTCGGTCTGCTTCGTATCGCCGATGCAGTGGTGGGCAATTCATCAAGTGGCATGATCGAAGCTCCAGCCTTGCGACTCCCCACGATCAACATTGGAGACCGCCAGAAAGGCCGCCTGCATGCAGCGAGCGTGATTGACGCGCAGCCAAACGCTGTCGACATTCGCCGCGCTCTGGGGCTTGCTCTAGACCCATCATTCAGGAATGGCCTGCCTGAACAAGTTTCCCTGTATGGACTTGGCGATGCGTCGACAAAAATCGTCGAGGTGCTGAAGACGGCAAGACTCGAGGGCATCATGAAGAAGCACTTCGTGGATCGGCCCACTGCGTGAGCCTCTTTGTCATTGCCGAAGCAGGTGTCAACCACAACGGATCGTTGTCCACCGCGCTCGACATGGTCGACGTTGCAGCAGCAGCAGGCGCAGATGCGGTGAAGTTTCAGACCTTCAAAGCCAAAGCCATGATCACCGAGAGTGCCCCAAAAGCGGACTATCAAGTGGCAAGCACAGGAACTACACAGAGCCAGCGAGACATGATCGAGTCGCTTGAGCTCTCGGCTGATGCGCATCTCGCGATTGCCCAACACTGCGCTACAAGGAGTATCAACTTTCTCTCAACTCCTTTTGATATCGAGAGCCTTCATCTCCTCTCGCGATCACTCGGTATGACGACCTTGAAGATCCCCTCGGGCGAGGTAACAAACTTGCCCTTTGTCTTGGACGTCGGTCGCGAAGCGAAAGATGTGATCTTGTCCACGGGAATGTGCTCCCTTCGAGAGATCGAAATTGCCCTGAAGACTCTTGCTTTTGCATTCGACCGGTCGAAGCAGACCGAAGCGCCTTCAACTCGTCACCTTGAAGTTCCACTTAATGATCGAGATCGCTCGCTGTTGCTTGGTCGTGTGACAATTCTGCAGTGCACCACCGAGTATCCAGCACCTGTCGATGAAGCAAACTTGCGAGCGATGTTGACGATTCGCGATGCATTCGGGCTGGCCGTCGGCTACTCAGATCACACGCTTGGTGCAACTTCGTCGATCGCTGCCGTTGCACTTGGAGCCACCATTATTGAGAAACACTTCACGATGGACAACACGCAAGTCGGACCAGATCACCGCGCTTCGATGGAACCGAGCGAACTGAAAGCCTTCGTCGCCGACCTCCGCGACGCGGAACGCGCCCTTGGATCGGCGACGAAGTCACCGACTCCGTCTGAGACGAAGAACATTCCCATTGCTCGCAAGAGCATCGTCGCTTCGCGCGCCATCGCCAAAGGGGAAGTCTTGTCGGCGGACAATCTGACTTTCAAGCGACCCGGCACGGGTCGACCACCGATCGAATACTTCGATCTTGTCGGCACACCTGCCCCACGTGAAATCGCGGAAGATGAACAGTTGTGAGTGAAACAGTCATTGTTGGTGCGGGTGGACACGCTCGCGTTCTTGTGGATGTCCTTGCATCACGCGGTGTAACACCGCACGGGCTACTCGACCCGAATCTCACGGTGGGCACGGATGTTGGAGGCATCCGCGTCTTGGGCGATGACTCCTGGCTCGACAACCACCGCGAGAGGAACCCACGTGTCGTCATAGGAATTGGCTCAACCGGTTCGGTTCGCACACGTATCAACATTTTTGACTCGCTCCGTCAGCAGGGACACCACGTTGTCGGCGCAGTCCACTTATCGACCATTGAGGGATCGAACTGCCGCATTGACCAGACGGCACAAGTCTTACCCGGGTGTGTAATCAATCATTCAGCAACGATTGGTGCCAACGTTGTCCTATATAGCGGCGTCATCGTTGAACACGACTGCACGATAAGCGACCATGCCTACCTCTCTCCACGCGTGACGCTGTGCGGCGGTTCGACAGTCGGAGCACGCAGTTTTATCGGTGCCGGCGCGACGGTGCTCCCCGGCGTCACGATTGGCGCCGACGTCATTGTCGGTGCAGGAGCCGTAGTCACTCGTGACGTGCCCGAAGGTCTGACCGTGATGGGCGTACCGGCGAAGGTCGTAGACTCCCATCAATGAAAAATTGGCGTGACGCGCTGATTTCCGATTCCAGCAGTCTGCGCGACGCTGTTGCGCGGATGAGTGATTCGGGCTGGCAGATTGCTGTTGTTGTTGACGCAAACGAACGTCTTACTGGCGTGCTCACCGACGGAGATATCCGACGGGCGCTTCTTCAGGGTCGTGATCTCTCGGCTGCAATCCCCGACGTCATGAACCCCAACCCCGTCGTAATGGAATCACGCACGCCGGTGTCGACGATTCGAAACAAGATGCGCCAAGAGGGTTTTCACTTCATCCCTCTTGTGGATGCCAATCGAGTCGTCCAAGGCATTGCCACCATTGACGAACTCGTCGGTGCGGAAGATCGTCCCAATCCCGTCGTAATCATGGCTGGCGGACTTGGCAAGCGCCTGCACCCACTCACTGAGAATTTTCCTAAGCCAATGCTCACTGTTGGTGACAAACCGATTCTCGAAACTATTGTGTCGTCGTTTGCTCAACAAGGTTTTCGCAACATACACCTTTCGGTGAACTTTCGATCCGATGTTGTCGAAGCACACTTCGGAAACGGTGAAGAGTTTGGCGTCAACATCACCTACCTCCATGAATCCGAGCCGCTGGGCACTGCTGGGGCACTCTCGCTTCTGCACACAACCAATGACCTGCCAATCATCGTGATGAACGGTGACCTCCTGACCAGGATGTCCGGGGATGCCCTGCTCGAATTTCACGATCACAATCGCGCTGACGCGACGATGGTGGTACGCGAGACAACATTTGATCTTCCCTACGGAGTCGTGTCAGTTGACAATGTTGCAATCAGTCAGATTGCCGAGAAGCCAAAACAGGCCTTCTTGGTTAACGCGGGCATTTATGTCATCAATCCGGACGTCGTGCGATCAATCCCTTCTAGCCAATACCTAGACATGCCAACGCTGTTCAACAACTTGATCGCCGATAAGCGCAAGGTCATTGCGTTTCCATTGCACGAATACTGGATCGATATCGGGCGACTCGAGGAACTTGAACGTGCCCAAGTCGAATGGACAAGTTGATCAATGATTGACAATCGACGCGTGGTTGCAGTCGTGCCCGCGCGCGGTGGTTCAAAGGGTGTGCCGGGAAAAAACCTACGAGAAGTTGCAGGTGTCTCGCTGTTGCATCGCGCACTACAGACTGCGACTGCGTGCAACTACGTGGACGCAGTCGTGGTCTCCTCGGACGACGATGCAATCCTTCAGCATGCTGGACTGGTGCCTGGGGTCCTGACCCTGCTCCGCCCTTCCGAACTTGCTACTGATGCATCGTCCATGGCACCAGTTGTAGACCACGTGTTGTCAATTCACGACGCCGACATCGTTGTTCTTTTGCAGCCCACTTCTCCGCTTCGTGAAGTCCACGACATCAAAGGTGGCCTCGAGAGGTTTGTTGCCGCAGGCGCAGACTCATTGGTCTCGGTGTGCCCTGCACGAACAAGCCCCTACTGGATGTACCGTCTCACGGACAACGGACGCCTGCAGTCCCTCTTGCCCAAACCCGATGCTGCAACGCGCCAGGAGCTGCCCGAGACCTACCAGGTCAACGGTGCACTGTACGTCGTAAGGGCCTCGTGGTTTGCGGAGCACCACGTGTTTGTCGATGAACAGACCGTCGCCTACGTCATGCCAGTAGATCGATCAATTGACATAGACAACCCCGAAGATTTGATCGTTGCTGAGGCGGTGCTACGCCGTCACAAGGCAGCCCTCGACCAGTAGCCTTTGGCGAACACATCAATAGGGCGGAAGATCCGGTGAGCAACGTTTTCTGGTGTACCAATTGTCTCAATATGTCGACGCGTCCACGCGTGTCGTTTGATTCACGCGGATGGTGTAACGCCTGTCAGTGGATGGAAGAAAAGCGAACACTCAACTGGGACGCACGTCAGCAGGAACTCCGCACACTTCTTCATCGTCATAAGTCTCCCAACGGGCGATTCGACTGTGTGACGACGGTCAGCGGCGGCAAGGACGGCTCGTACGTGTCGTACAACGTCCAACACGTTCACGGTATGAACCCGCTCGCCATTACCGTCACACCTGCCCTTGCACTTGAGATCGGCAACCGTAACCTGCGGAACTTCATCGATTCGGGTTACAACCACCTTCAGGTAAACGCCGATCCAACGGTGATGCGAATTCTCAATCGTGAAGGATTTCTGCTTACAGGATTCCCTTATTTCGGATGGCTCATGGCTATGCAGGCCGCGCCTATTCGACTGGCTGTCAACCTCGGCGTCAACCTGATCTTCTACGGCGAAGACGGTGAAGTCGAATACGGCGGCTCGACTGCGCTGAAGAACAAGGCGATCTATGACATCGATTTCATGCGCAAGATCTATCTCGAAGGCGGACAAGACAAGGTCTTAAAGGCATCTAACCTGCCCATCGAAAAGCTCTTTTTCTTCATGTTCCCCACCGAAGCTGAACTTGCAGGCCGCACACTAGAAATCGCGCACTGGTCATACTTCGAATCGTGGGACCCGTACCGCAATTACCTCACTGCCAAAGAGCACTGTGGACTTGAGGAAGCCGATGCGTCGAACTCTGGCACCTTTACGAATTTCGCTCAGAACGATCAGGCGCTTTACGCGCTCCACACCTACGTGATGTATCTGAAGTTTGGTTTTGGACGCGCCACGCAAGACGTTGGCATCGAGATCCGCCGGGGTGCAATGGACCGTGAACAAGGCGTCCAGTTGGTAAAGCTGTATGACGGTCACTACCCCGAGGAATACATCGATCTCTACCTCGATTACTACGGCATGACCCGAGCCGAGTTTGACGCTGCGCTGGACCGTTGGGCAAACACCGAACTGTTCGAGAAGAAGTCGGGGCGCTGGACACCCACCTTCGAGGTCCAATAGTGAGCGATGCCGTCGTCGTCATCGACTACGGCATGGGAAACCTCTTTTCGGTAGAAAGCGCGCTGCGCTATCTCGGTGCTGAGGTGACGTTGTCTGCCGATCCGGAGGTTGTCGAGAGCGCTCGACAGGTAATTCTTCCGGGCGTGGGTTCATTTCGGCTCGCGATGGAACGACTCACTGCGCGACATCTTGATGAGGCCATTCAACGATTTGTTACTCGCGGCGATCAATTGCTCGGAATTTGCCTCGGTATGCAGTTACTCGGCACTGCTTCATCCGAGGACGGGGAGACGGCCGGTCTCGGCATAATCCCAAACCGCGTTGACCGATTTGATGACCTTCTCGGTGTCAAGGTACCCCACGTTGGCTTTAACTCAATCACACCTTCGACCGCATCAGGTCTTTTTGCCAACCTCCCTCATTCCCCAGACTTTTACTTCGTGCATTCCTATCGACTCGCGGTGAATGGCATGACATCTCCTCATGCGACATGTGAATACGGCGAAACCTTCCTCGCGGCATTCGATGCCGGCAATGTGCGGGGTGCACAGTTCCACCCAGAGAAGAGCCAGTCAAATGGGCTCCAGGTATTGCAGAATTTCCTCGCGGCATGACCTCTGTCAAGAAGCGCCTCATCTTCACACTCTTGTTCAATGAGGATCGCTTCATGTTGAGCCGAAACTTTCGTCTTCAGCAGGTAGGTGATATCGGCTGGTTAGAAAAGAACTACAACTTCCGCGAGACAGCTCTATCCATTGACGAACTCGTCATCTTGAACGTTGAGCGCAACCGAGAGTCATCAGAGCGCTTTCGATTCCATACACAGCGACTGAACGATGACTGTTTCGTGCCCATTGCTGCAGGCGGAGGGGTCCGCAGCGTCGACGATGCACGAGCACTATTGCGTTCTGGGGCAGACAAGGTGGTGATTAATTCCATCCTTGACAGTGACCCCATGTCGGTCGAAGAACTGGCCAGCGAATTTGGCAGTCAGTGTCTGGTGGCCTCCGTCGACGCCAAACGAGTTGATGGAGTCATCCGCCCATCCGTCGAAAACGGATCGCGCCTCGTAGACGCGACGCTCGACGAATACCTGACCCGCATCGCCAATCTCCCCATCGGCGAGCTGTATCTGAATTCGATGGACCGTGATGGCACGGGCCAGGGCTACGACCTTGAGCTCCTGGATTGTCTGCCAGACGGACTCCAGGTGCCCGTCATACTCGCGGGAGGTGCGGGCAAGCCTGAACATTTCTCGGCTGCCCTCAGCGACCCACGCGTAGATGCTGTCGCTACTGCACACCTGTTTAATTTTGTGGGCAATGCATTGGAACTCTCACGTCAACGTCTTCTAAATGACGGCATGAATCTCGCGAAGTGGAACAGTCAACACTTAAAACGTCTCGCGAGTATTCTTTAGAGAGACTTATGTTGCTTCGCAAATTCTTACCCATTGACTGTGACGTCATTGTCGTCGATGGTCTCTGGGGTGTTGGCAAGACGGCGCTGACCGCCACGATCGGCGCGATGAAGAACGTCGAAAAAATGAAGCTTGAACACGTTCACGAGTATGTGTGCACGATGCACCACCTCGAAAAGATGTCTGATGACGCAACTCGATTCATGCTGCTCACGTACGCCGACATCGACCAATACAGCAATCTCATCGGACGAGAAGTCAACTTCCGCCCCCGTGATGCTTCAGGGACAAAAAACACTGCTGGGAGCACAATTACCTACTTTCGAAGGCTCTTCCAGGACGACGGTGACCAGATTGTCGATCTCATTCAAGAAAAGAACATTGCCCATCACATTGTTTCGCACCAGGTTCTTCCTGTCGGCGAACCATTGTTTGATGCATTCGGCGACCGTCTCAAGATGATCCACATCGTTCGTCACCCCGTCCATCTTGCGCGCTATTGGCACGATTACCTCAATGACTTCTTGAGACACCGTGAATTCACAGTGTCATTCGACGTTGACGGACACAAAGTTCCGTGGTGGGCTATCGAATGGGCCGACCAATTCATTTCGATGAACACCATGGACAAGGCATTATCTTCAATTTCGCACCTGTACAAGTTGCTCATAGATGAATGCGTGCATCGTCAGGATGACCCGAGGTTGCTCATTATTTCTTTTGAGGATTTGGTCATGCGACCTGAAGAGACCTTTCCACGGATTGCCTCCTTCCTGAATCGCGAACTCAGTCCAAAGACCAACAAGATCCTCAAGCGGGAACGCATTCCTAGGCCCACAATCACGCACGGTCGGGCCTTCTCCGCCCACAACTGGGCGACCTCGGGAGATGCCACAGAGCGCCAGGTCTACGAGCTGGAGATGGACTACATCAACGAGCACGGTTCTGCACCGATTATTGAACGCTTTCATGACGTGATTCATCGTTACAACGAGCTGTGGCCAAGTGAACTGACCTCCCTTGAATTGATCATCTGAGAATCTTCCCTTGTACTCAGTTCTGAAACGTCTTTTAAGCACTCAACTTCAATTCAATCGCCCTCGTCCCTTCGACGTTGTCATCTACGACAAAGAGGGAGCTGATGAACTACTTCCTTTTTTGACCGAAGCACGCACCGTAGTCCTTGATCTGAGCGGCCGTTCCTTCAACCTGTGGGTACTTCTTGGGGCGTTGGCCCGAGGTGGACGATCGATGCATGACTATGCGATTCGCTATCTTTCTTGGGTTCAACCGCGATTAGTCGTCACATGCATTGATACCACTCCTTTCTTCTACCGCATTAAGAATGCCCACCCACAGATCGTCGTTGCTGCCGTCCAAAATGGCTGGCGTGGAATCGAATTCGATCTCGATTTGAATCGAGAGTCATCAATAGAGCGACTTCAAGCCGATCACGTGTTCTGCTTCGGGGAAACCGCAGCCAACCTCTATCGGAGTCGTATCGACGTGGTGCCAATCATCATCGGAAGTTTCCGCTCGAACCATGTGCCCGTCGCCCGTCGCGCCACCGAGGATGTGGTTGTGCTTGTCTCTACCATCCGTCCCAAGGTGGACCTTGATGCTCGAGTACTTGATCACACGGGTCGCCCTACCGTTGAGTACCACACGATCTACGAGCGACGCATCAAATTAGCCAAATTCGTCGCGGAATTTTGTGAACGAAATGGGTTACGCCTTCTCATTGCGGGCAAAGATTCAGACCCCTCACGAGAGATGGAAATGTATGGACAGGCATTCACCGATAGCTCCGTGCAGTGGGAGTTTGTGCCGCGGACTGAACGGCTTAGTAGCTATACGCTTATCGATCAAGCGCGCATCGTGGTGTCCTCCAGCAGCACCCTTGGGTATGAGGCCTTGGCCCGAGGAAGCCGGAGCGCATTTTTTATGCTTGACCCAGAAGTGACAAATAATCCCGGCGAACGATTCGCATGGCCGGAACCATTCGAGGACCGCGGTCCGTTTTGGACCAACTTCCTAGATAAAGACGCAACCATGGAAATACTCGAATTTCTTCATCATCTCGACGACAGCGCATGGGAGACTCTGCGCAGTCAGTTTGTGCCTCAGTTGATTTCCAATGACCCGGGCAACTCGAAACTGCGCCTATTTATAAACGGAGTTTTACGAGGAACACACAGGGCCAGAGGATGACACGGCCCAAGGTTTTTTTCGTCGTGGAGAATCCGTTCAGTGAAAGGGATTGGAAGCGGTTCGGAATTGAAATTCTTCGTCATCGTTTTGATCTGACAGTCCTCGACGTCACGGAACTCGTACATCCACGGTGGTGGAAACGACAGAAATCAGTCGGAATCAATGACCTGCCCACTCATGCCGTGCACTCCATGTCTGACTTGTGTAGTTTCCTCAACTCAAGCAGCCCTGACGCAATCATCATGAATCTCGGAGTGCATCGCGTCCGGCACCAGTTCTACAAGTACGCTCAGCGTCAATCGGCGATTACTGCTGAGTTCCAATTCGGCGCGATACCGGGTGACGAATTGATTTTTTCACTTCGATCCAAGTTCAAACTTGTCTTGTCAAAACCTACGGTTGCAGTTCGAGGTATGCGGGCTCGTATCAACCGGCTCCGATTTGGCCGTGATCACCCCACCCTGTTCTTTCGGGGTGGGAAAGCTGCGGTTTCTCGATCCCCACTCAGCAAAACTCGAGTGGTGGATGCACACAGCCTCGATTACGAGACGTTCCATGAAATCAACATGGTTGGAGTCAGCCGCCAATCGCGATTCGACACTCCGTATGTCGTCTACATCGATCAAAATCTCGGTTATCACCCCGACTACCAACAGAGTGGCACTAAATCACCAATTACGCCCAATTGCTTTTACCCGGCTATAAACGAATTCTTTGCCGAAGTCACTCGGCAAACCGGTTTTGACGTGGTCGTGGCACCTCATCCTCGTTCGACGTGCACGCAGAACGAACATCTTTTCTGGAATGCCAAGATCAGCTCTGATCCAACGGTAGAGCTGATTGCGGATTGTGAGTTTGTTCTGGCGCACTACTCGACTGCAATTTCTTTTGCTGTGCTGTACTCGAAGCCAATCGTGCAGATCACCACCACCGAGCTCCTCGATTCCTGGGAAAACAAGTTCATCGCGGCGTACAGCAACGCGTTGGGCAAGTCACCACTCAATATCGATGATTCTGTGGGGTACCCCTCCACTCGCTCACTCGACTTATCCGTCTACCCCGACTTTTACGCTCAATATCTCCTTTCTTTTCTCTCATCTTCACCAAACGACCACCGGCGTCTGTGGGAAATCGTCGCAGACGAAATCGAAGCGGGTATCAAGTCATGAGACGCATACTCACCTCGACATCCACATTCGACCCGACCAGTTTCTCACTTGACGACCGTGCAGTGCTCAAGCGTGCCGGCATCCAAGTGGTGCACAACCCCTTCGGCCGGAAGTTGACGGAGGACGAGGCAATCGCGCTCCTGGATGGAGCAGTCGGACTGATCGCTGGGCTTGAACCACTGAATGCCCGTGTGCTTCGGTCCGCGCCAACCCTGCGTGGAATTGCTCGCGTGGGGATTGGATTGGACACCGTTGATTTGTCCGCCGCGGCCGAGCTCGGCATTCATGTAATGAACACACCCGAACCACCCGCCCAAGCCGTGGCGGAACTCACGATGGGCCACATACTCGGCATGCTTCGACATATTGCTCGCGTTGATCGTGCAATCCGAGCAGGTAACTGGAAGGGTGAGTTTGGTGCACTTCTTGCAAGTAAGACCGTCGGCATTATTGGCTACGGTCGCATCGGGCGTCGAGTTGCCACGCTGCTCGAAGCATTTGGTGCCGAAGTCATCGTTCACGACCCACACGTCATGGATGCGGGAGCAACACTTGTATCGCTTGATGAACTGCTCAGTACGAGCGACATCGTCACGTTGCAC
Source organism: Ilumatobacteraceae bacterium (assembly GCA_044237775.1). Classification (GTDB taxonomy): domain Bacteria; phylum Actinomycetota; class Acidimicrobiia; order Acidimicrobiales; family Ilumatobacteraceae; genus UBA3006. Next base: position 15,042 of record JBIIEO010000001.1, read on the forward strand.
GTTCCCTATTCGAGCGAAAATCATCACTTGCTCAATCAGCAGAGCATTGCAATGATGAAGCCTGGGGCAATCATTGTCAACATTGCGCGCGGCGGACTCATCGATGAAGTTGCGCTCGCCAATGCATTGCAGAGTGGCGCGCTCGCCGGTGCAGCGCTCGACTGCTTCGAGGACGAGCCGTACTCCGGCCCACTGACATCATTCGACAATGTGCAGATGACGGCGCACATGGGTACATACGCCATCGAGACTCGGGGGCAAATGGAACGTCAGGCTGCGGCGCAGCTCGTTGAACACCTGCGAAGTATTGGTGAGATCTAGAACTCGAAGAACACGTCAACGCCGATACATTTTGGGGTGCGCACGCACAAGGGGGTGGCGATGAATCGATTACAGGGGATCCAGGCGGTTCGATCGCAACTACAGACGGGAAAGCCCACAATCGGCTCATGGATGCAGATCGCCGACACAAACGTCGCCGAACTGATGGCTCGTGCTGGTTATCAGTGGATTGCGCTCGACCTTGAACATGGGCATTTCTCTCAGCACCAACTCCCCGATCTCTTCCGCGCAATCGAATTAGGTGGCGCTCTTCCGCTTGCGCGAGTTGCCTCGCCCACCGTCATTAACTGCCGGCAAGCACTCGACGGTGGCGCTGCGGGAGTCGTTATCCCAATGATCACGTCGGCTTCCCAGCTTGAACCACTCGTCAGCGGGTGTCACTGGCCCCCGAAGGGCACGCGCGGTGTTGGGTTCTGCCGTGCAAATGGTTTTGGTGCCCAGTTTGAGGACTACAGAGAAGAAGCACAGTCAGCACTCGTCATCGCGCAGATTGAACACGTTGATGCAATCGCGCAATTGGATGCAATTGTCGCTGTCGAAGGCGTGGACGCCGTAATCATCGGCCCCTACGACCTTTCCGCTTCCCTCGGTCGCACGGGGGATCTGACACATCCCGATGTCCTCGGAGCAATCGAAGCAATCCGTTCGGCATGCCAACGATCCGCAAAGCCCGTTGGCACACACATCGTTTCACCCAATACGGACATACTGCAGATGCGCATCAACGAGGGCTACCAATTCATCGCCTATGGCGTCGACACCGTGTTTCTCCGCGAGGCGGCAATTGCACCACGACCGTAAGTGGACGCCAGTCAACCAGCGGCGTCACTTAGTCTGGTGAACGGTTTATGAGCTCATCCCAGGGTCGCGTGCGCGTGGGCATAGCCGGATACGGCGTCGTCGGTAAACGTCGCCGCGAATGTTGTGACCGGCATCCAGACCTCGAAGTCGTCGCGGTGTGCGACCGAACCTTTGAAGGCAATGGGACACTCCCCGATGGCGTGCGCCACTATCGGACATACCAAGAACTCTTGACCGAAGACCTTGACGCACTCATCGTGTGCATGAGTAACGACATGGCTGCTGAAACCACGATCGCTGGTCTCCGGCGCGGGCTCCATGTGTTGTGCGAAAAACCACCTGGCCGAAACATGGCAGATATCGAAGCGGTGATTCACGAAGAACGGCGTCATCCCGATCTTCACCTCATGTACGGATTCAATCACCGTTACCACGAGTCCATCCAAGAAGCGATGAGCATCATCAAGTCAGGGCGACTCGGACGAATCATCAACATGCGCGGCGTCTACGGCAAATCAAAATTGATCACCTTCAACCAAGCGGACTGGCGAGCCAAGAGAGAAGTCGCAGGTGGCGGTGTGCTGCTCGATCAGGGCATCCACATGGTCGATCTGATGCGGATGTTTGGCGGCGAATTCGAAGAGGTGCATAGCTTCATTTCCAACGACCACTGGGGTTACGACGTCGAGGACAACGCATACGCAGTGATGCGATCACGAACCGGTGTGGTGGCGATGATCAACTCAAGCGCGACGCAGTGGCGACACCAATTTCACCTCGACATCAACATGCAATTTGGTGGAATCGTCCTACGCGGAATTCTCAGCGGATCAAAGAGCTATGGCGCAGAAACAATGACGGTGATCGTCGCAGATCCAGACCGTGATAACGGTGACCCCCAAGAGACCACGACACAGTTTCATAACGACCCATCTTGGGATGCCGAGATTGCCGTCTTTGCTGATGCGATCATCAAAGACATCTCGATTGAGAGTGGATCCTCAACCGATGCATTCAACACCATGCAATTGGTACATCGGATCTACTTTGCCGACGCTGGATGGCGAGATCGGTTTGGGATTCCAAGCCCAGAAATCAATATGCCATGACCGACCTACACGCGCTACTCGAGACAGCAAAGCAGCTTGTGCGGGATGCGGCGAAAGCACTCGATGCTGCTGACCACGCAACTCTGGGTTCGGTCACCGATCGCCTGATCGGTGAGCGCGAGGTGAAACTCGTTGCCGACAAGTTTCTCGAAAAGCACCTCCTTGACGGTCTCGCTGCAACTGGTATTCCTGTGCTCAGCGAGGAAACCGAGGACTCGCACCATCAGTCGCCTGACAGCCTCTTGTGGATTATCGACCCACTCGATGGCAGTTACAACTTCTCAAGGCGACTCGGCCCCTCCATGATTTGTGTTGCGCTTTGGCAAAATGGCGCACCCGTTTTCGGTGTGCTGTACGACCTCAGCGCAAAGCGGCTGTATTGGGGTGGTCGCGACATTCCGTCGCATGATGACAATGGCCCCATCGCTGTGTCTGCGGAATCACTGCTGTCCCGTGCAACTGTCTGCACCGGATTCCCTAGCCGATTCCCTGCCAAGGACACTGCTGCTATCGGTGAATACATGTCGCACATCCTCGTGTTTGGCAAAGTGCGCATGATCGGATCGGCTGCAGCCTCATTGATGTTGGTGGCGCGTGGTGCGGCGGATACCTACTTTGAACGCCAGATCATGATCTGGGACGTTGCTGCTGGCCTCGCAGTTATTGAAGGTGCTGGCGGAACGGTCTCGCTGAAAATGACCCACTTCCACGAACCCTGTGCCGTCGTTGCGACGAACGGACGCGTCCCGTTCTCGATGCCGTGACGTCATCGGACGTCTGGTACGTCGGCGACGACTTCACCCACGTGTCGACCCATGTCGACCTGGTCGTCGCATGGAGTGAATTTGCCGATGGGGTTTCACGACATATCTCACTCCCCAGCATCATCCGTGAACAACCTCTGCGTTATCGCGATGCACTGCTCAACTTTGTTCGCCGCCTCGAAACATCTCCTCACCCCACAGGTGACCTCGTTGATTCTCTCCGCGCTGATGACGATCTGAGTTACTGGTGGATGACCCTGGTGTTTGCCAAACGATGGGGGGATCTCGGTGTCCTTCCAGAGGCAGTAAAGATGTTGGCGCTCGCCGATCTCCTTGATGAGCGACGACCAAGGTTGCTTGTCGTGGGAGTCTCCGACGAGCGAATAATGCAGAGCATCGTGTCAACGGCACAGCTCCTCGGCATTCCACACGAGTCGCAGAGAACAGCCACGCCACAACACTCTCGGTTATCACCGCTCCGTGCCGCGCGAATACTGCTGAGCGGGTTTCGATTCATGCCACGCAAACACCAACCCCCGCATGACAACGTGATCGTCGATTATCTCTTCCGCTTGGAACCACAGTCCCTTAGCGGGGGGCCATTCCGCTCACAGTATTGGGCCCACCTTCCGGAGATACTCACAGGAGGCACGCTGTGGCTCCACCGATTTACTCCCCATTCGGCGATCCCTACGAGACGCCGTGCACGTCAACTGTTGAAACGGTTCAACTCTTCTGACCTTCCCAGTAAACACGTCCTACTCGACGACATCCACGGACTTCAGGAGCTCGGAGCAACCTTTCGTCGCTATCGAACCATCCGCCGTCTTGGCCGGCAATCAACAGACATTGCCGAGCGCTTTCGTTCTGAGCGTGCAGATCTTTGGCCAATCTTCAAACACGACTGGGAGGAGTCCTTCCGGGGATCGCATGCCATGAGCATGGCGATGCTGCACACCGCTCTCGAATCGACCATCGGCTTAGCCCACGGGGCCAAGCGCTGTCTCTATATCTACGAGAATCAGCCATGGGAAGCAGCACTCGTTCATACATGGCGAAAGCACCAACCTGCACCGCTGATTGCGGTGCCACACTCCACGATTCGATTCTGGGATGTGCGCTACTTCGTGAGCGCCGGAACGCTCACCGACTCGCGATTTGGAAAGCCGGACGTCATTGCCGTCAATTCATTACTCGCACGCCAGGAATTGGAACATGGAGGATGGTCCGCAGACCGCCTGTGCGAGGTCGAGGCGCTGATGTATCTCTACCTCAATACCCCCGACTCTGCGTGTGGCCAAGGCGACGAAATCGTGGTGCTCGGCGAACTCGACCATGCCTCCACGCAGCGATATCTGCAATTTCTCACTCACGCCCGCCAAAAGTCGGCAACTCATCACGCCGTGGAGTTCAAGGCACACCCCCTCGTCGATGCAACGACGTTCGACTTGCAGCCCCTCAATGCCACTGCGAGCACAGACCATGTTTCGGTTCTCTTGCGCCGCGCACGTGTCCTGATAACAGGAGCAAGTGGATCAACCGTGTTGGAAGCGCTCTCTCGCGGCATTCCCACGATCTGCGTCCTCGACCCCGCCGAACTCGACCTGAGCACAATTCGCGAACACCCCTTGCTCAAGGTTGTTGGAACTGCTGAAGAATTCGAATCTGCATTGCAAGACATGCTCTTGCCCACATCTGCTCAGGCCACGACGGATCATTCGTTGTTTCATGTTGATGCAGATCTGAGGCGGTGGCGTCGACTGCTTCTCGAACCGAACGCATAGCAGTACTCTTTTCTCCGTGCGGGACGATTCGATTTCGTTCGGAAATGCGCCGGCCGCAATCTTCGACACCGTGGACGCCGCAGTTGACGCGTGCGCAAACGACCTCTCGCTAATCATCGACTCGGCTGTGCGAGAACGCGGTGTCTGTCGCATCGCCATCTGCGGTGGTAACGCAGCCCGTCATGTGCTCACTCGACTGGTCAACCTGCGAGCAAACTTTGACAGCGTGGAGTTCTATCTTGCAGATGAACGGTGCGTGGGAACCGAAAGCCCCGAGCGCAATGACCATTTGCTCATTGAGTTACTTGTCGAGTCGCGCCGCATGGAACGCAGTGCGATCCACTCGATACCTGCGGAACACGGACCGCATGAAGGCGCAGCGCGTTATGCCTCGACCATCGATGCATTCCCACACTTTGATGCGGTTTTTCTCAGCATCGGCGAAGACGGCCACGTTGCAAGCCTCTTTCCCAACCATTCGTCTGTCGAATCAACCACTACAACGGTTGCAGTTGACGACTCACCACGACCACCCGCTGAGCGGGTATCGCTATCGATCAACACCCTTCGCACGTCCACTCATCGACTCGTCGCCGCATTTGGCGAGGAAAAATCGGCGGTCATCGCCCGTATCCACAGTGGATGGGATCCACCGGCGGTTCAGGTACATCCGACCCGTTGGTATCTTGATAGGGCCGCAGTGCGAGATTTGTCGGCTAGCGATCGGTAGGTGCCACCCCATGAAAACGGTCATTCTCTGCGGAGGTCAAGGCACCCGCATCCGTGACGTTGCAGCCGACGTTCCCAAGCCAATGATCACGATTGGCCGTCTCCCAATCCTCTGGCACTTGATGCGCTACTACGCCCACTTTGGGCATGACGAGTTCGTGTTGTGCCTTGGCTACAAGGGAGAAGTCATCAAGGATTTCTTCCTTAACTATCGGGCACGAACACGGAACTTCACCGTCGATCTGGGCCGCGACGACGGCATCACCTACCACTCGAAAGACAGCGACGTCGACTGGAAGGTGACCCTCGTCGACACGGGACTAGAGGCCATGACCGGTGCACGCGTCAAGCGCGTCCAAGAGTTCGTGGGCAATGACACCTTCATGCTGACCTATGGCGATGGCCTCAGCAATGTGGACATTGATGCGCTCGTCGCCTTCCACAAGTCGCAAGGAAGCGTCGCCACGGTCACGGGAGTTCGCCCTCCAGGACGATTTGGCGAACTCGTTGTCAATTACAACGGCGTTGCGGCTGAATTCAACGAAAAGCCACAGGCCACAGGCGGCCGTATCTCTGGTGGATTCTTCGTCCTTGAGCCGTCAATCTACGACTATCTCGACAACCGAGAAGACCTGGTTTTCGAGCAGGAGCCAATGCGTGGTCTTGTGCGCAACAATCAGCTTTCTGTTTTCGAACACGACGACTTCTGGCAGTGCATGGACACCCACCGCGACTGGAGTCTGCTCAATACGCTCGCGGAGAGTGAAAGTCAGCCTTGGAAGCGCTGGTAGCAGCAACCCGCGCCTTTGCGGGCAAGCGCGTTCTCATTACCGGGGATACCGGTTTCAAAGGGTCGTGGTTGTCGCTGTGGCTGCACGATCTCGGTGCCGAAGTATTTGGATACGCACTTCCTCCAGAAGGGCCTGTCTCCCACTTCGAGCAACTCGGACTACATGCGCTCATTCATCACGTCGATGGTGATGTTCGCGACCTCGAATCCGTCAAAACGATGTTCGATACGGCTCGACCCGAAATCGTGATCCATCTCGCTGCCCAACCACTTGTGCGCCGTTCCTATCGGAATCCGAAAGAAACCTTCGATACCAACGTTGGTGGTGGCGTCAATGTGCTGGAAGCTGTGCGACATAGCGACACCGTTCGCGCATTGATGTATGCCACGTCCGACAAGTGTTACCGCAATCGTGAGACCAACGTCGGTTACGTCGAGTCTGATGAATTAGGAGGACACGATCCGTATAGCGCCTCAAAGGCTTCTGCGGAATTGGTGTTCTCGTCATACAACGATTCATTTTTCCGCTCACGTCACGATTTTGGCGCGGCATCAGCACGCGCAGGCAACGTCATCGGCGGTGGTGACTGGGCCGAGGATCGCATCATTCCGGACTGCATTCGCGCACTCTCTGCAGGAGAGCCCATCCGTATTCGCAGCCCAAAGGCGACACGACCATGGCAGCATGTACTCGAGCCCCTTTCGGGTTATCTGGTATTGACTGCTCACCTCCTGAATAGTCCCGATCGCGCCACAGGGTCGTGGAACTTTGGACCCGAAGAGACCTCTATCCACACGGTGGGCGATGTGGTCGACGCAACGCTCCACCATTGGGGATCAGGACGCGTTGAAGTGGTTCCGCAAGATGGCGCGATGCACGAAGCAGGCTTACTCAACCTGAACTGTGCCAAGGCACGCAAGGAACTCGACTGGCGTCCTCGATGGGACTTCCCCACAACCATCGAACGCACCGTCGGGTGGTATCGCGATCAGCACCATGGTGCTCCTGCGATTGAAATCACAAGAGAACACATCCGTAAGTACATGGAGGCTCGATCATGATCGACGGTGTCAAGATCACACCACTTCGCCAAATTCACGATGAGCGCGGAAAAGTCATGCACATGCTCAAGACAACCGACGAACACTTCGATCAGTTTGGCGAGATCTACTTCTCATGTGTGTACCCCGACATAGTGAAGGCATGGCATCTTCACCAGACGATGACACTGAACTATGCAGTACCGGTCGGGAGAATCAAGTTTGTTTTGTACGACGATCGTCCAACGAGTCCGACAAAAGGCGAGGTCCAGGAACTCATTCTCGGACCAGACAACTACCTTCTTGTGACCGTACCGCCGCTGGTGTGGAACGGATTTAAAGGTCTCGGCACGGAGATGTCATTGGTTGCGAACTGCGCATCCATCCCCCACGATCCAAATGAGATTTCCCGAGTTGATCCTGATAACAACTCGATTCCCTACGATTGGGCCATCAAGCACCGATGACCTCGCACGTCCTCATTCTTGGAGGATTCGGAACAATTGGTGCCCGTCTCGCCGAACGTCTCGCCGCCACAAGCCGCCACCGCTTAACGCTTTCGTCGCGTGTGCCACGAGACGCTCCGGCGTGGGCGCCGGGGGCCCAGACGTGCGCCCTCGATATCACCGACACCGGAGACTGGTCACACCGTCTCGATGGCGTCGACACCGTCGTGCATCTCGTGTCGCTCACCGACTTCCAAGCCAAGGACGACCCCGACGAAGCATGGCGTGTGGGTGTTAACGGCACCCGCCATCTCATAGACAATGCACAGCGAAGTGGCGTCACGCGCATCATTTTCATGTCGACCGGACACGTGTACGGCACGCCCTACACCGGCCACATCACCGAAAGCACACCCCCAAATCCCCAGCAGCCCTATGCGACAACCCATCTCGAGGCAGAAAAACTCCTCGCGAACGTTCACGAAACGAATGGCATGACAACGGTTCGTCTTCGGCTGTCCAATGGATTTGGTTACCCAAAACTTCGTGACAACGCGATCTGGCAGATCGTCATCAACGACTTGTGCCGTCAGGCAATCGTGAATGGTTCGCTTACGTTGAAATCGTCGGGGTTACAGCACCGCAACTTCATTCCCTTCACTGATGTCTGTAGCGCGCTCGTCCACACCATCGATATGCCCACCGATGTTGTTGGTGATGGTCTCTTCAATCTTGGGTCACCCGAAGCAATGCGCGTGATTGACGTTGCGAAGCGAGTACAAGTCCGAGCCAAAGCCGTGCTCGGACTTGATCTTGAGCTCCACATTCCTCCTGCACTGAATGAGGATGCCTCGCCCGGTCTGCACTATGACTCGTCGAAGCTTCGTTCGACTGGTCTGCAGCTTTCCGATGATCTTGATTCCGAAGTAGATGCGCTTCTGCGCTATTGCGCCGAAACTTTTGGCGGCGCGTCGTGATTGCCACCACCCCAACAGTGTCCATCGTTATCCCGACCTATAACCATGCCCGATTTCTTGCAGGAGCGCTGCAGTCAGTGATTGACCAGACGTATCCCCTGTGGGAAGTGTTGGTCATAAATAACTTTTCCGAGGACAACACCGAAGATGTCGTGCGTTCGTTCAATGACCCTCGGATCACGCTCATCAACTTCCGCAACAACGGCATAATCGCTGCTGGACGCAACGAAGGTATCCGACACGCAACGGGCACATTCGTTGCATTCCTCGACTCTGATGACATCTGGATGCCACGCAAGCTCGAACTCTCGCTTCGCGCGCTCGAGGCAGGTGCCGATCTTGTGTGTCATGCAGAGAATTGGGTAGGCGGCGGTCTTGCCCCCCGGACGATGCACTACGGCCCCGCTGAAATGGCGACGTGGCGCAACCTTCTGCTTCGTCAAAACTGCATCTCGACATCGGCAACGACTGTGCGGCGATCCGCTCTGCTCGCAGTCGGCATGTTCGACGAAGACCCCTCCTTTGTCACGGCGGAGGATTACGAATTGTGGATGAAGCTTGCACGTGCTGGGAATCGCATCGAGTTCATTCCCCAGGTCTTGGGTGAATATCGTCGACACGAATCAAATGCAAGCGGTGCAGTTCTTCGACACCTCGCTGCCGAACAGGCGGTGGTAACTAAGCATCTTGCACTCGACAATTCGATTGGATCGTGGCACCGACGTAGACGAATGGCTCGTTGCACCTACACGGCCGGTCGCGGGTTCGCAGCAGCACGTCAACGCAGCCTGGCCCTTGGTCAATACCTACGATCACTCGCCACCTTCCCTTTTGCGGCAAAGACGTATGCGGCAATCATCCTCCTCGCGCCCCCTCGGAGGCGATGAGGATGGACGTCTTACGCGAATACCACCCCCACGTGGTCGCTCGATACGCCTATGCCCGACACGCACTCGTTGAGGCACTCAACCAGGCTGGTGTTTCTGCGGGCTCCACGGTTCTCCTTCCCGCCTTTATTTGCCGAGATGTCCTTGCGAGTGTTCATGCGCTCAACGCACACGTGGCGTTCTATGACGTCGACGAGCAGCTTCGCCCACGACAGTTAGATCAATGTCCGGCCGCAACGGCCGTACTCGCCGTGAACTACTTCGGGTTTCCCCAGGACCTCGCACCGTTTCGCGAGTATTGCACCCGTCACCACGCACGACTGATTGAAGACAACGCACACGGGCTATTCAGTCGTGACAGCTCGGGTTCTCTCCTCGGCACGCGGGGCGACTACGGCATCCTCAGCATGCGCAAGACGTTTCATGTCACTACTGGTTCAGCGCTACTGGCTGCGACGAACACCGACTCCACCGTCCCCCGCTACTGCCTTGACCATGTGGACTCGCCCTTTGACCAACTTCGATATCACTTATCTCGCTTGGAGCGCAAGACGACACTGCCATTCATGTCAATGATGCGCGCGATCATTCGCGTAGCTCGACAACTTGCTGGGAGGCCATCGGTGCTCCTGAGTTCAGCGCGCGAAGAGCACGAGTTGCCCACGCAACACGCAATCGGCTGCACATCAAATCAAGTCCTCGACAAACAGGATCCTGCCCGCGAATCTGAGCGTCGTCGCTCGCTCTTCATTCGTCTGTGCAAAGAAGTCGGACATGTGCCAGGCGTGACACTGCTCTATGACCGGCTCGAGGCAGGTGTGGTCCCCTATGGCATTCCATTTCGTGCCGACACTCACGCAGCAACTGAAGTAACCAAAATTGTCCGTCGGTACCATGTGACGACGATGACGTGGCCTGCGCTGCCCGAACAAGTCGCGGCCCAGGCGCCGAACCACTACCGCAACGTTTGGCTGGTGAACTTCATTTGAACACCCACGGCGAATGGGCGCTCATCCACGACCGGCAGACATGGTCTGACCTCATCACACGAGTTGGTGACGCGCCCGTGTTCCAAAGTTGGGGATGGGGTGAATTCCAGCGACGCAGCGGCTGGCGTCCACTGCGATTCCATCGCATCAACCCACACTCCCACGATGTCACGCTTGCCCAAGTGCTGTGCCGCAAGATGCCCGGCGGCATCGAGTTCGCGTGGATACCCGGCGGCCCCGTAGCAACACGAATGAACGGCCTCGCCGAGGACATGAAGTTGCTCTATGCGGCACTCGAAGACGAAGTTGGCCGCTGCTTCATGCGCTGCAATGTCATGCAACCCACAACAAAGACGGAGTTCTTCGCACGTAACTCCTTCATGGTGCGAGCAAAACGACAGGTCAACAGTCGGTACTCCGTCTATCTACAACTCTCTGGCACCGCCGACGAGTGGTTAACTGCGATGTCGAAAAAGCATCGCTACTACGTACGGCAGGCCAACAAGCACGGCATCGAATGGTCGACCGGGACCGATGACGCAAGTCTTGCGACGTTGGCCAATTTGTTACAGCAAATGGTGAGTGAGAAACAGATCCATATTCCGATTTATTCGCTGGAACAACTGAAATTGATGCGACAGGAGCTTGGTGCTGCGATGACGGTCATTGTGGGACACCACAACGGGCAGGCCGTATCGGGTGCCTTGGTCGTCTCACAGGGTGCTCGGGCGCACTATCTCGCGGCTGCAACGACTCAACATGGTCGAACGCTGTCCGCTGCATACGGAATGATGTTTGCGTTGCGCAACCACCTGATGGGGTTGGGCATCACGCTGTTTGATCTTGGCGGTATTGCTCCTCACGATCGACGCGCTTCGGGAGTTGACCACTTCAAACTGGGTTTTGGTGGTGAGACCGTTGAGTATCTCGGCGAGTGGGATGCCGGTTCGCGCATCTCGCGCACCCTCGGCAACTCTGCAGTTGCTCGGATCATTCGCGGCACGCAACGTGGAGGCACCGAGTTTTTCAAGCCAGCGGACACCCAATGGGAACGCTGGGAAGGAAGCGACATCGACTGGGACGCCACCGTTCGCACTTGTGCCGGAGCGTCCGTCTATCAAAGCCACCGTTGGGGCAAGCATCGACAGCAGTTTGGTTGGACGCCCATCCGCATGGTCGCCCGACGCAATGGCCGTGTTGTTGCGATGATTCAGGTGCAGACGCGTCGATATTTGTCCTTCGTCGGATTGGTGTGGTCACCGGGTGGACCCGTTGGCGACCTCGCCGAATGCGGTCGTGAAATGCGTCGAGCAATTTCGCGAGCAATCGGCGCTCGATACGTCGTGTTCCGACTCAACACCATGAGGCCTTACGACGATGGCGATGCGGCCATGATGTCTCGTCAAGGCTGGATCAACAGCCAGGAGACCATCTTGAGCGGTCTTAGCCTCGTGTACGACTTAACAACAGACGCGACTGTTCGCGAGTCCCTGTCGACCAAAAACTGGCGGCACAATCTAAAGCGATCGCTGAAGCGACCGATCGTCGCCTACCACTGGGTGAACCCATCCGCAGACGAAATGAAGAACGTCTATGACGCAATGCACTCGTACAAAGGCATCGAGCACCTCGCTCAGCAGAACTCATTAAGTTCGATCCAATCACTCATCTCCCTTTTTGGTGACGACTGCATAATCGTGCGATGTGATGACGCGGAAGGCAATATGCTCGCCCTTCGCGGCGCGTTAGTCATGGGCGACTTGGCCTGGGACACATTTGCTGCAGCGACGCCAGAAGGACGCAAGTCGTACGCCTCATATCGAGCATTCTGGGAGTTGATGGAAATCTGTCGTCAGCGAGGCGTGCGCTCGTACGACCTAGGCGGCGCAGACCCCATCAACAACAAGGGTGTTTACGACTTCAAGCAAGGCACCGGCGCCAACGTCGTACGCTTTCTCGGAGAATGGGAACACTCGCAGCCGCCGGTGCTCGGCAAGATCGTGGGACGCCGCATCGCCGCACGTCTGGGGTGATCTGAGGTGTTCTATCTCCAGGCGATCCTTCTAGGCATCTTCGCCATCGCAGTGTTTTCTCCGTACCTCACACGCATACCGCTCGTCGCGCTCACCACTCTGTGGGCCGTCGGTGTGGCCGTCATCTACTACCGATACGGACCGGTTGGACAACTCGGCTTTTACTCCAATGATCAAGAATTCCATCAATTCATGCTCGGCAAACTCGAGTGGGGGGGCCGACCGACGAGTGTTCAGGAGCTCATCGACCGTCGATACGCCTACCTTGGTCCCGCGTATCTCCTTACCCTCGGCGGCATCAACCCCATCTTGGCCATGAAGTTCGTGGCCTTCTCTTGCTTCCTTCTCAACGTGATCACCCTGAGGGGCTATTTCCGAAGAAAAGGAATCCCCTTCCGTCCCGTATACGCGTGGCTCGCAACAGGGCCAGTGGCATTTTTTTTCTCGCTTCTCGCTCTTCGCGAAACCATGCTCCTCGCCGGAGTGACCTATGTGTTTGTTGGCAAGAACCCCTCGCTGCGTGTGCTCGGCCTCGTGGTCATTACCCTGCTTCGCCCACACATTGGGTTAGCGATCATCCTTGGTGCACTTGTAACACTGCTCTTCAAGCGCGTGAAGCGTGACTGGTACTACGTCACCGTCCTTGTTGCGCTTGTTGGCACTGTCGCGCTCGGTGCAACGGTGTACAGCTTTGCCCTCGCCGCATATCACGACACTCCATTTCGGTTCTATGGCGTGTTCAACAAAGATCAGACCTTCCAGGTTCTCGCCAACTTCACCGGACTGCAATTTCTCGGTGCCGATTTTGTAGCCATTGAGCGGAGCGTTACCGACCTGTGGCTTCCTCGAATCATTTTCCCGGAAACGATTCTGGTACCAGTCCTCTTTTCACTCTCTCTCTTTATCCCAAAACGTTCGGTTGACACACTCAAGTTTGCTGTCCTAGCAAGCCTCGGGTTTTATCTCGGCATCACCACGAAGTCAGATTTCAATTCATTCCGCCAGAACCTGCCATTCCTGTCCGTCATGGCAATCGTGGTCATTCACTCATTGCTTGAAGACCGAAGACAACAATCAATCGACGGCAACAAAACAGAGCAACTCGTCTCGCAATTGCCGTAACTGCGCACTCAACCAGTCCTGTTCTCCATACTGTCCACGCAGGACACTTTCGTACCGTTCCCACTCCTGAAGTACGCCAGAAGTATTGCCTTCGAGGGCGTACGCCCTCATACGTAGGCCAATTAAGCCCTCGTGTCCGCGTAACACCTTGAGGCCCTGACCCGTTGCGGCAAAGACGTTCTTCGTATTCCCACGTACTAGGTCATCCTCAGCAAGCAACTGCGATGCGCTCACAATGAGGTGAACGATGTTGGAGGTAATGCCCTCCGGATCGGGCCACAGGTAGTCGGCACCAAGAAATGGCATATCTCGCACCAGACTGAGCGTCGATCGAAGAGTTTCACGAGTGTGTTCATCGGGGTTATTGCAATACGACTGAACCGCAGCATCAAGAAGATCGACGTCTGAAATGACCGATGGATGAAGGGCAAAATACTCATCGAACGTTTTGCCAAGAGCAACATCTTCCGACTCGTCCATGGATGCCTGAAGGGCAGTGCGAAGATCTGATACCACGTTGTTGAATGTGGCGTTTTGTACGTTCGTTTCCCACATTGCCGTACGCGCAGCCGACCGAACTGGCCGCCCACGATGAGTAACAAGCCATGAGAGCAGTTCAATAGAACGTGACTTTTCAAAACAACAACTTTGTCCATTAGGCAACTCGACCGTCACCGGACCCATTAATCGAACAAGCACCCGCCACGCAGTGTGGGTCTGGGCCATCTGTCTCGATTCGGTGGCTACAGCGAGATCGATTAGCCGCATGACTTTGTCGTTCTCATCGTCACTTACGCCAAAGACATCAAATCGCTCACCGGACGAGACGAGTCGCCAGCCCAAATCGTCTTGTGCAATTTGAATCCGCTGTCCGTCGCGCAAACCGAGACTCACCGACACCGGAGATCCATAACCATTTTTCGATACCGACTCCGCCATCCACTCCACATGCCGAACCACCGCCCGAGCATCGGCCGAGTTCGTTGACGCGACCCCTACCGAGTCTCCGCCCTGAATAGGTGCCGAAAGCACTGCATCTCCTTGTTTGCCCAAAGGAATCTCTGTGCCGATGGCGACTTGCACGTCCCCCCTCCGTTGAGTGCCGGCAAAGTGCAACGAGCGCCAGAACATGGCATCACTACCGCGCACTGGAGCGAATTGATTTCCTTCCTTCATGGTCCTAATAGCCAATTGACGACGATCGTGGACGAGCTGCAAGACATGCGCCACCGCAAATAGTGATGCAGTAAGTCCCAACGGTCGAAGAAGTGGGTGCGATGTATTTTCTTCTGAACCCTCACGTGTCTCAGTCAATGACGTAGACGGTGGTGCGACTACCGCACGCGGGAGAGCAACGGTCGAGACCGCCGCAAGAAATAGCATCGTCAACCGTGTAGTGATTCGATCGGGATCGGAGGCACCGCGCCAATAGCGAATCGCTTCAACACCGACTGATACGGCAACCCATGCCCACAGCAGCCAGAGCAGCAGGATCCCTGACCAAACAAAGCGGTCAGACGCTGAGGCGAGGTGCCACTCCGCCAAGAGGTCGTTTGCCAACATCCACGGTCGGCCCGCGACGGTCGCAAGAAGAACAGGGGTGCCAATGAACGCGGCAATCCCCGTGAGGAGAACTGCAATGCGCTTCATGGACCCGCAAATGGAATCGCTACTCGTTGAACGGTGACCCGACGATCTGCCACGCCAATCACGCTGAGTAATGTCATTACGACTCGCGCCGCGACACTGACGGTGACCGATTCATTTGTGGCAACGACTTCGCCGTCTAGCCCGTGGAGAGTGAAATACTGCTGCACCGCTCGGCGGGCGCGGTCGATATCCACCGTCGGATTACCACTACGCAATGAGGTCACTTCCTGAACCCCTCGCCGCGCAGCATTTCCTGCATGATCAGATAGTTGGACATGCGTTGCAACGAGGCGACCACCATCAACCGCGAGCGCAGCACACGCAACAAATGCGGACATGAGCACAACCACAAACGCACTCAGCGAGCCGTCTTCAACACGGAACGCAGGCACTAGTCCACCCTCCACACGTCGATGACCTCAATCGACTTTGCATACAACGTGCGGTCCCGCAAGCCAAGTAGGGCCAGTCCTTGTTGATTCACCGTGCATTCCACCTCGACAAGTACCGATCGAACCGATGCGTCGCCATCGAAGGCCACATTGACCATGTACTGCTCGCATCGCATGCCACTTCGTTGGAGATCGTCAAAGACGGCTTGCTTGCCAATACTCTCCATCCTCGAAGGGTGAACCATTGACGCCGCGCGTGCACCTCGATCCGCGGCCTGTCGAATAGTGACGAGTGCCTGGGTTGACCGTCCGGCATACGCGACCAGCAGCACCATCACCATCAACACCGGTGCCAACAGCACCATTTCGACACTCGCACTCCCCCGATCAGATCTCATCGCTCAATCTCCGAAACAAATCGCTCAATCGGCTCCCGAGCCGTCCGGGTCACTGTGAGGTCGAAAAACGGCGCAACTCGAGGGACCGCCAAACTCACCCGCACCAAAACGGTTTCGCCGTCGCGAGAAACTATCGGCACCGTGCTTGAACGTGCCGACAGTTCCGCGATGGTATGAGCGGCCTCCGTGAGAGCGCCGATGTCTGACCCTCCAGCCGACGCACCGAGAGCTGCTGCATTCATCGCAGCCACCGACGCGACATGTGCGGTGTGTACATAAACCGTGGCCTGAACAGCAATCATCAGGAACAAGAAAACCACAGGTATTGCGATCACTGTCTGTGCAGACACTTCGCCGCGCTCCACTCGCATATCAGCCCAAATCGAGCGAGTTGGCCTTGTCTCGAACGCGATCAGTGATCGTTGCCCCGACTGCTATGGCCAACGCAACAAGGGCTGCGGCCATGACAATGGTTGTGGCGCTCACCTCGCCTGCCTCATGATCACGTTCAACAGATGCGCTGAAACGAATCCATGTGTATTTGATGATGTCTTTCATTGTTTTCCTTTGCTGTGTTGTGTGTGATGTAATGCAGTATTCAGAGCCCACCAATCACATGCGTGATGGCGGGGTATCCAATGAGGACGAGGAAGCCGATGAAGAGCATCACCATTGGCAGCCCCATACGTTCGGTTGAAGCATTAGCCGATGCTTCGATTTCCGACATCTGACGGAATCGAAGCGATTCGGCTCGTGAGGCGAGAGACGTGCGAACACGTGCGCCGTGTTCACCTGCAAGCTGCAAGCTTCCCGCCACTTCGACGAGTTGCTCGACGCCGAGTCGTACACCGAGGTCGTGCAGCTCTACCCACGGCGAGCGGTGCATGGTCTGCGCCCGAGCGAGTGCATTTCGGAGGCTTGCAAAAGCCGGCCCGTCACCCGCATCTGACGCCGCAACAAGTGCCGTTTCAAGTCCTGCTCCACCGGCAAGCAAAACATTTACCAAGTCAAGAAACCCTGAAAACGAGTGAACGAAGTCCAGCCGGCGACGTGCTGCCTCCGACCGAAGCGACACATCTGGCAACACAAATCCACCAATTGCCCCAACGGTGCCCAGCAGAATCACGGTCAGTGCACCAGAAGAACCGGTAAATGACACGAGCGTGAAACCACCTACTGCACCAATCATTCCTCCAGCAACGGCATACAAGAGCTTTTGGGCAACAAGTTCGTTGAGCGAAATCTCACAAAGAGCAAGATCCGTGTTGCTGGTACGTAATGTCATACGCCCGGCTCGGTACTCGGCCCACGAGCGCGCTGCTTTCAGGCGACTCATCGCGCGGTGCCCCAAGCCAGGAATGACACCTAATGCAACACCGGCGCCAATCAGCGTCCCACAACCCCACCACAGAATCACGGCGATTCCGAGAGACGTCGCGTGATGAAGCGGTCGGGTAATGGAATCGTCGACATCCGGTGCATCAAAACCAAAGCGCCCGCAAACACGGTCAAGACGAATCCCAGAACTACTTGCCCTTCAAGACTCGAGTAAGGCTCGAGGTACTGACGGTTGAACATGACAAGGCCAGCCACAAACAGGACGACTACGACGCTGATGATGCGAATCGCACTTCGAGTTCGTGCCCGACTCACCCATACTCGAGAGCGCATCCTGCTCTCATCTCGCGCACACTGTGCCACGTGAGTAAGCAGGTGATTGACGTCACGGGCCTGAAATCGATTTGCTGTGGACAACGCCGCGACGACAAAGTCTGCGGTCGGATGATCGACATCGGCTGCAAAACGTCTCAGCCCGTCTTCGAGCCGTCCGTACGCCATGTAAGCGGTCAGTCGGTGTACCGCGCTCTCGATCGGTGCTGGCGATCGCTGGGAGGCAGCAATGATTGCTTCCTGCAATCCATGAGCACCCGCGAGCGTGTCACGAATCTGCTCCGTCCATGTCGCAATTGCTTCCACCAGCTCACGCTCGTCACGCTGCTTTACGGGCCGTCGGCAGATACCTGGCATCGCGGCGAGTCCGAGCGATATCGCCACACCCAGCGCGGGCCATCCGGTCACGCCAAAAGCAAGTGCTCCTGCAAACGGCACAACAAGGACAACCGGACGTATCGCTGTACGTGCAAAACGCCGTGAAAGCATTCCTGCCAACCCCCCGCGTCGGGCGGTAATGATCGAATACACACCCAGCCCAATCAGCGTCCCGCTTCCGAACACGGCAATTGCTCTCACCGCGACCCCAAACCGGCAACGACGTCCTCATAGCCAAACGAGCTCAGCAGTCGCCTCGTGGAGTCACGAAATGGATACCCAGTTGCTCCTTCAGCGGCGAGCCGGAAAACCTCATTCGACACGATCGTCACACCATCTGAATCGACCACTTCTCGTATCGAGGTAATCCGTCGAACACCCGATGCATTGTCGATGTAGACGACAAAGTGAACCGCGCTCGCGATCAACAAGTTGACGGTCTCAACAGGTAAACCCGTGGATGCCATCGACACATACGCAGCAAGTTTCGGGAACACCGAACGAGTGCCGTCGGCATGCATCGTGCACATCGACCCGTTATTGCCTTGACTCATCGCCATGAGCATGGGAAACGCTTCAGCTCCGCGCACTTCGCCAACGATGACCCGATCCGGGTCCATTCGTAGGGCCATACGAGTCAAGTCCGCAAGGGTTACCTCCCCGGTGCCTTCGGTGTTCATCGGACGAGATTGGAGTGCGTCGTGATCAGGGTGCTGATCGCTAAATCGTTCAATACCGAGTTCATAAGCATCTTCAATCGTCACGATGCGTTCGTCACGTGGTACTTCATTGAGCAGGGCTCGGAGAAGAGTCGTCTTTCCCGATCCCGTGCCACCGGCAATCACCATGTTGCGGCGTGCAAGGACGGCTGCGCGGAAGAAATCGCGGGTGTCGGCGTCCATCATGCCGCGTAGATGCAGGTCTTCAAGACTCGCAATCTCGAAGCGGTGACGCCGAATGACCACACTCGGATGCTTCGACACATCCATAACAGCAAACAGACGTGAGCCATCTGGAAGTTGGAGATTGACTTCAGGGCTACCCGCATCAAATCGACGTTCGGATTTCGTCATTCGCGATGCAATCCTGCGAACCAAGTCGACGAGTTCCTGATCGGAGTCAACGACCGGTGGACGACTTTCCCGCACCCCCGACCGCAATTTGACCCACACCGGCTCGGCTCCACGAATATGGATGTCGCTCACTTCGTCATCTTCCAACAGCGGCTGAAGACGACCGAGCCCAAGCACCTGGGCAACAACTCGTGATACTGCTTCACGTTCGAGATCGGCGTGAATCGAAGGCTTCCCCTCATTGCCACGAAGCGCGTTGAGCCTCACACACTCTGCCAGCGCAGTCTGTCGAGCAAACTCGACCTCCCCTTCAGGCGTCAGATCGGACTCGCCGATCGCACGCCTTGACACCCGTTCGTCGGCGAGTCGCTCGCTCACCACTGATGAGAGTTCGTGCACTAGGTCGGCGACTCTCGGCGCCGCACGATGAGCAGACAACAACTCGTTCACGGCACGTCCAAACGGGTTTCGTTCCCAATCAGTGAAAGACGAGTAGAGCCCGCTTTCGCCACTGCATGAGAGAAGTCGAGGTTTGCACGCAACGTCACGATCGCCTCGGAGAATTCGCCTTCGGGCTGTGTTATCGACCACACCGATACTTCACCTTCGAAAATCTCCGGTGGGCTTGCCTGAGCAATGGTGGCATCGGGAAGCAAGGCCACACTGACCCGATCTCCCACGGCAAGTCCGGGTGGAAACTGTCCTGGCCGCAGAGCAACTGCGGTGAGCACCTCTCCGGGGGCTAACGGGTTCTGTCGCGACACCATTGTCGCGATGAATGGTGTCCCTGCCGGCATATCAACGAGCACTACCGTGCCAATAAGCGACGCTGCTTCAGCGCCGGGCACGAACGACGAGCCGACATCAGTCGACACGTCGATGCCAATCAGATCTAATCGTTGAACAATGTGCCCGCGTCGTAGCTCACGTGACACGCCCACAATCGTCTCGGTGTCTGACGCAGACTGATACAGCATCAGGCTGCCGATACCGCCCGCAATCACCAACCCAATGCCGATTGCCACTTCTGGCAATCGGCGTACCCGCTGTCGTTCCTCGTCGAGGTCGTCAGGTGACGTCACAACACGTTGTGACACTCCCACCCTTGATCTCGACAAAGAGGCCGCCAACCGTCGCTTCACGGTCACCCCCTTGATCGCAATCAATCCGCCGATGGTGCGATGTGTGTTTTCATGCAAGCACAGCGGAAGAGGGCACCTCGCTCCAAATCGGCGCAAATTGCAGCAACGTGATTTCGGACGAACGTCCGTCCCCGTAACCTGTAGGGCAATGGCGAGCCAGATCACCACCCCACCGATGAACCTTCCCGCAGCCGGCGATGCCTGCTGGTGCGGGAGCGGTCGAAAGTACAAGCGCTGTCACAAGCCGCTTGAAGGGCGCGTGCTGCCCGGCGTGGTGAGCCCGATGCGATCGGTACCCGATCACATCGTAAAGCCGCCCTATGCGGCGTCGGGCAAAGTCAGCCGTCAACCCGAGTCTGCAATCAAGACACCCGACGTCATTGAACGAATGCGAATCGCTGGCTCTGCCGCCGCAGAAGTCCTGGCACTTGCGGGCAATTTCGTCAAGCCTGGGATCACAACAGATGCAATTGATGCGTACGTGCACGAGTTGTGTCTCGAACGTGGTGCGTATCCCAGCCCTCTGAACTACTCGGGCTACCCAAAGAGTGTCTGCACCTCGGTCAACGAGGTCATCTGCCACGGCATTCCCGACTCACGCGTGCTTGAAGACGGCGACATCATCAATCTTGACGTCACCTGCTACATCAACGGCGTGCACGGCGATACGAATGCAACCTTCGCAGTGGGCGCAATCAGCGAGACCGACCGTCACCTCATCAACGTCACCGAAGAATGCATGTGGCGCGGCATCGAGGCTGTTGTGCCGGGTCGACCATTGAGCGAAATCGGGCGGGCGATCGAGAATCGTGCGAAGCATGACAAGTTGGGTGTGGTTCGCGCATTCATTGGTCATGGCATTGGCGAGCAGTTCCACACTGATTTGCAGGTTCTGCACTACTACGAACCGCGCAACAACACGATCATGCGACCTGGAATGACCTTCACCATCGAGCCCATGATCACCCTCGGAACATGGCAACACCGCATGTGGGACGACGAGTGGACTGCCGTCACCGCTGATGGAAAACGAACTGCGCAGTTTGAGCACACCGTCCTTGTTACCGAAAACGGTGTCGACGTGTTGACCGGCGGCAACGGAGCAGCCTCGCCATCCGCCCCATGGAACCGCTGAGCACAGAGACATGATTGATCAAGTCGACATCGATCGGTACTTGCGCTTTGACCGCGAAGAGTGGGCTGAGCTCCGTGCCCAAACACCGCTGACACTCCATGAGCGCGATGTCAACGCGTTACGCGGTATCAACGACCGAATCGATCTGGATGAAGTTGTTGCTGTGTATCTCCCACTAACACGACTCCTCAATCTCTATGTCAGCGCAACACAAAACCTTCACCGTGTGTCGGCGACCTTTCTTGGCACGATCGCACCAAAAGTTCCCTATGTGATTGGCGTAGCGGGCAGCGTCGCAGTAGGAAAGTCCACCTCGGCTCGCATTTTGCAGGCATTGCTCACACGCTGGCCGGAACACCCTCGCGTCGAATTGATCACCACCGACGGATTCCTTCACCCCAATTCGGTTCTCGAAGAGCGCAACATCATGGACCGTAAGGGTTTCCCTGAGAGTTACGACACCAAGCGCCTTATTGAGTTTCTACGCGACATCAAGGCCGGAAACCCGTCGGTGGCTGCCCCGCTCTACAGCCACGTGGTCTACGACATCGTCGAAGATGAGCAACAAATCGTCCGCCAACCAGACATTCTCATTCTTGAGGGTCTGAATGTGCTGCAGGTTGGCAACGAGGCCACCGAGTTCGTCAGTGACTATTTCGACTTCTCGATCTACATCGATGCTGCCGAATCAGACATCGAGAACTGGTTCGTCGAACGGTTCTTCGCGCTCCGCGCCACCGTGTTCCAGAACCCCGACAGCTTCTTCCGCCACTTCGCGGATCTCACCGACACGCAAGCCGACATGGTGGCACGTGAGATCTGGAAGTCGATCAATGGCAAGAACCTCCGTGAGAACATCGCTCCAACGCGATCGCGCGCATCACTGGTGATCCACAAGGGTTCGGACCATCGGATGACCGAAGTCCACCTGCGTCGGCTCTAGACCACGTTTTCTGCAAGCCAGCCGGCTACATCGTGCAGATTAGGGAGCTCCACGAACCGCGATCCGGGTGCCGGCGGATGATCTGCGTGATCAAGTTCCCAGTGAATCTCGTAGGGAACATAGATGCCAAAACCCCCAAGCTCGAGAACGGGCAAAATGTCGCTCTTTAACGAGTTGCCCACCATGCAAAACCGGTGAGGGTTGATTCCCAGGCTCTTCAATACCTTGGCATACGTCTTTGGATCCTTTTCCAACACGATCTCCACAGAGTCAAAATGATGCGCAAGGCCACTCGTTTCGACTTTTCGCGTCTGATGCACGAGGTCACCCTTGGTGATCAGGACGACCCGGTGATTCGTACTCACCGCGGACAACACTTCGCCAACTGACTCAAACAGGCGAACCGGTTCCGTCAGGTGATCCCGAACGCCTCGTAGGACCTCAGCCACCACTGATGCGGGAATTGCACCATTAGAAACTGCAATGGCTGCCTCCAGCGCAGAAAGGCCGAATGACTTCACCCCGTATCCGTAGGTAGTGATGTTGGCGCGCTCGGTTGCGGTCAACGCTGCCTTGATGTCGACACCATCCTCAACATACGGCGTCACCAATTCGACAAATTCCTGCTCATACTTGCGAAACGACACTTCACTCGACCACAGTGTGTCGTCTGCGTCAAAGCCGATTGCATCAAATTCGTATTTCATAATGATTTACTGCGTATCAGTGTGTCGGTGCAACGCATTGAGATAGTTGTACACCGTGATTCGGGAGACACCCATCACGTCAGCGATGTCTTCAACTGCGCGACGCAAGACGAACGCACCGCGCTCGTCCAGTAATCGAATCGCCGATTGCTTGCCATCGCGAGACAAGGTTGAGAGTTTCCCGCCCAATTCGCGCTCCACACTCTCAATCACGCGATCCAGCGCCCCATGCAAGGGTGCGAGACGAACAGCGGCAACCGTCTCGCCATTCCATCGCAGTGCGACATCACTTCCTTGTATCAAATCGACTGGCACAATCGTTGCTCCGGTCGCGTCCAACAATGGCTTGAGTAGTGATTCAATCTCGTGGGGGTTGGGGGAGGTCACCAGCGCTACCCGTCCAACCGTCCGACGTCGACACTGACATAGGTTGCCCCGTTGGCATAGGCAACACGCAACAAGTCGGCCACAACGGCTGGTGCACGGTCATCGGGTACTGAAAATGTGGAGCCGAACGGTCCGAAGTCCACCGATAATCCATGTGCTTCAACAGCGGCAACGGCCTCCGTAACGTGCGGTCCTGGGGCGCCCTCAACAAAGGGTTCGATGGTGAATTCCACGGTAAGCATGTATCAACCTCTCCCGTCATCGTAAACAATCCATGACGGAATGACAGGGTCGGTGAATGCTGTCGACCGACCTACGATGCGATAACGGCGCAGAGGGGGCTTTATGGCCAATTCATCCACATCACCATCCGCAACCGATCGCCACGGTGTGGCGACGGAGATCACTGCACACGCCGCAGAGACGCTGGAATTTGCGCGCAGCATACGACGCGATCTCCACATGCGTCCCGAGGTGGGACTCGACCTCCCACACACTCGCGAGCGGGTGCTCGAAGCCCTCGAAGGGCTCCCCCTCGACATCACCTTGCATGCGACGACGAGCGGTATCGCCGCCCTGCTTACCGGCGATAAGCCGGGCCCAACGGTCATGTTGCGCGGTGACATGGATGCACTTCCCATGCCAGAAGACACTGGTCTCGAATACTCATCCCGCGTCGACAACGTCATGCATGCGTGCGGACACGACACCCACGTCGCCATGCTCGCCGGTTCCGCCAAGATGCTTGCGGATCGAAAAGCCGATCTCCACGGGCGCGTGTTGTTCATGTTTCAACCCGGCGAGGAGGGCTATGGGGGTGCCGAATACATGCTCAACGAAGGCCTATTAGAGGTCGCTCCCGCCGCCGATGGCGCGCCTTCACCCGTTACTGCCGCATACGCGCTCCACATCACATCATCGCTGCCGTCAGGAATGATCGGAAGCAAAGGCGGACCGATCATGGCCTCCAGTGATCGACTCGACATCACCGTTACCGGCAAGGGTGGCCACGCCTCCGAGCCATTCCGCGCACAAGATCCAGTTCCCGTGGCATGCGAGATCGTTCAAGCATTGCAGACCATGGTGACTCGTTCGTTCGACATCTTCGACCCAACGGTCGTCACCGTCACCAAGCTGATTGCAGGGACTGCTTACAACGTGATCCCCGAGACCGCTCGCCTCGAAGGCACAATTCGCGCGCTCAGTGCTAAAACTCGATCGCGTGTTCATGAAGCAATCACTACCGCCGCCCAGGGCATTGCGGCCGCACACGGTATGACCGCACAAGTGACCATCGAGCTTGGTTATCCCGTCACGGTGAACGACAACCCATCCGCAGAGTTCGGCTTGGATGTTGCAGAAGCGGTAGTTGGTTCGCCACATGTCGCACGAATGCCTAATCCCGTAATGGGTGCTGAAGATTTCAGTTACGTGCTCGAAAAGATCCCGGGTGCCATGCTCTTTCTTGGCGGCACCCCCCATGGCGTAGACCCACGCACTGCTGCTCCCAACCATTCCAACCGTGTGCAGTTCGATGAACAGGCGATGGTGAGTGGCATGGCACTGTATTCCTCGCTTGCACTTCGCACTCTTGGCGTCACGCTTTCCTGAACAATGACTCGCGCAGTGCATCACAATGGAGCGCGACCGCTCGATGGCATCATCGTGCTGGACTTCACCCGAGTGCTGTCCGGCCCACATGCCACGCGCATGCTGGTCGACCTCGGCGCCGACGTCATCAAGATTGAGCCTCCCATTGGAGATCTCACCCGATTTACCGCCCCTCGTGTCAACTCGCTCTCGACCTATTTCATCCAACAGAACGTGGGCAAGAAGAACGTCTCCATCGACCTCGACAAGCCTGGGGCAGCCGCACTGGTTGGCTCACTCATGGAGCGTGTGGATGTGGTGATCGAAAACTTTCGACCTGGCGTCATGGCAAAGCTCGAACTCGACTACGACTCCATTCGTCCACGTAACGAGCGAATTGTCTACGTCTCAATCACGGGATACGGCAGCACAGGACCATGGCAAGCCCGCCGCGCCTATGCACCTGTGGTCAACGCCGAGGCGGGGATAACAAAGTCTCAAGGCGACGCTCGCGGTGGCGAGTACGCAAACGACCCACATAGCCATGCCGACGTCTATACCGGAATTCAGGCTGCAGCAGCAGTGCTCGCTGCGCTATATCAACGTGAGCGGACTGGCCGCGGCCAGTACATCGATGTCTCTATGGCGGAAACAATGCTTTACGTGAATGAACATGCACACAACAATCTGTGGGATCGGGACCCCCCGACGGGCGTGATCCGGTCATTTCAACCCGCCGATTATCCCGTCATTGTCGTCGCAGACGGCTCCACGGTGGTCTGCAGCGGCCATCCCGCCGACCGTGGCACCTTCGAGTTGTTCGTTGCTGCAATGGAACAGCCCATGCTCCTTGCCGACCCCCGATTTGCCGACACTGCTACGCGCCTTCGGCACTACGACGAGCTGCTTGCACTCATCCTCGCGTGGGGTCGCACGTGTGCCACCACCGATGACATCGAGGCCCGGCTCGCACCGCACCAAATTGCAGTCGGGCGACTCCGTGATGTGCGCGACATTGCCGACACGGACTGGGCGACCCACCGACATGCCACCGTTGAGGTGTCCGACCGTGGATCAGGTTACGTTCGAGTGCCCAATAGTCCGTGGCACTTCTCGGAATCCGATACTTCAGTGAGCGGAATCCCCAAGTACCGCGGCGAAGACAATCGAGACGTGTTGACTTCGTTACTGGGTTTGTCGGAGAGTGCTATCGCGCAACTTGAGAGCGATGGCGTACTTGTGTCGCGCGGACCTGGTGGCTCAGCGACCTGAGTGTCCGAAGCCGCCGCCGCGGTCAAAGTTGTCCAGTTGATCGACCTGCGCCCAACTCACGCTCTCAACTGGTTGCACCAGTAGCTGTGCTACTCGATCGCCGCGCTCAACGACATAGTCGTGTTCAGGATCTGTATTGATCATCACCACTTTCAATTCGCCGCGATAACCACTGTCGATGACGCCCGGCGTATTGACAAGAGTGACGCCATGCTTGAGCGCCAACCCACTACGTGGCACAACGAGTCCCGCGTAGCCAAGAGGAAGCGCAATCGCGATACCGGTAGGCATTAACACGCGGCCACCACCCGCTCGAATCGTGGCGCCTTCTCGTGCATGAAGGTCCACACCCGCATCACCTTCATGTGCGGTTGCCGGCAGGGGGAGGCCGTCGTCAAGTCGCTGTACTTCCACGCGAACCGTACGTTTCGTCACAACTCGAGAATACGCCTAGATTGCATCTGATGTTGGTGTGGATGGATCTCGAGATGACTGGTCTCAACCCCGAGGTTGACGTAATAGTCGAAATTGCGACCCTGATCACCGATGACGAACTCGTGATCATCGAAGAGGGGCCAAACCTCGTCATCCATCAACCTGACGACAAATTGTCGAGTATGAATCAGGTGGTCGTAGATATGCACACCAAGTCAGGACTGCTCGACCTCATCCGCGCGAGCGACATAACACTCGATGAAGCGGCGAAACAGACGTTGGAGTTCATACGCAAACATATTCCTGAGCCCCGATCGATTCCACTGTGTGGAAATTCGATCGGAACCGATCGTCGTTTTCTCGCACGATACATGCCGGAGATTGAGGACTATCTGCACTACCGCAGTGTCGATGTCTCCACGATCAAGGAACTCTCCCGCCGGTGGTATCCGAAGATCGGCATGGAGCGTCCGCACAAGAACGGGTCTCACCGCGCAATGGATGATGTGCGAGCGAGCGTGGACGAACTTCGCTTTTATCGCATCAAGGTGTTCTTAGGGCAGTCGGCGACCGGCCCAACTGATGCGGCCAATTCCTAGCGCCGCCAAAGCCGAGCGCAACATCACGCCAAGAAACACCAGCGCAATCACCGGATATACGACTGCAGCCAGTAGTCCAAACCTGCCCACACGACGCTGAACAAGCGCGATCTGCACCACGCTTGCCGCATAGAACAACGGCGACGTAAAAAGCGCGCCAATTAGTGCCGAAATCCACACCACGGCAGCGACGGCGTCAATGATCTTCGTGTGCATCATGCCTTTTGCCATGTTTTTGGCAAAACCCCTGATCATCGAGCGAAATCCTGACGGATACATCCGAAAGACAACGCTTGAGGGGTCGCCCAGAAACACTTCCGTTGCGTCAAAGAGTTCCCCCAATGCAATGTCCTCGACCACCGACTCGCGAACCGACTCATGAGCATGACCGCCAACGCGGAGATACTCACTGCGGCGACAGGCCAGCACGGGCCCAAACACTAAGGCGTTCGGCGTACGCGCCCACAGGCGACCTGCTCCACTACCCATTACCGCCACGACATTGAACATTGCGGCAGCACGTTCGGCGAACGTTCCTGGCTCGTGCCATGGCTGCACACTGATTAGTGCACGGGGATGGCTCTCGACGATGCTGACCAATCGATCAACGACATCCGCTCCCCGTAGACGTACATCGGCGTCGACAAAGAGCACAATGTCAGCGGACGTTGCGCCGACGCCCACCCAACACGCGTGGGGCTTTCCCATCCACCCCCGAGCAAGTTCAGGGGCAGTCACCACACGGGCGCCCGCTTGCCGAGCAACTGAGGCGGTGGCGTCTCCCGACTGGTCGTCGACCACCACAATCTCATCACCCGGGCGCAACTGCGACACGATTGTCGCCACCGCTTCTCCGATGTTGTGTTCCTCGTCACGAGCGGGCATCACCACCGCAACAGTTGGACGTGCGCCCGCACCACGAGGAAGCGCGCGAACACCTGCAAACGACCACCAACCAGCGAGTGATGCTCCCAGGTAGAGCAACACGTCTGCAGTGAGCACTGCGTTGAGCACATCCATGACCATCACCATGGTACGAACTTGTGTACAAACACTCGGCAGTACGCTGTATCGCGTGACGACGCCTGCCTACACCAAACAAGAGCAGGTGCCCGCAACAAGCGAGATCGAACAGGTCGCGCAGGGAGTATTCCGCACCCAACTCCCCATCGACATGCCTGGCCTCGGCCACGTCAATATGTACGTCCTCGAGGACTCCCGTGGCGTTGCGGTGGTGGACCCAGGGTTACCGGGCAAAGCCAACTGGAAGGCGATCGTGTCCCGGCTGAAAGACCTGGGTGTTCCCGTCAAGCGCGTGCACTCAATTGTCATCACCCATAGCCACCCCGATCACTTTGGTGGCGCCATGCGCCTGCAGCAGCACACTGGCGCCGACATCATCACTCACGAGAGCTTCCGATTGTGGTTCGATCCCACCGAGCCCGACGACGTCGACGTCGAGACGCAGGCGCAATTCCGGCGCGCCTTTGATGTGACACCGTGGGGCGGTCCCGGTTTCTACCTGCCGCGCAACAGGCGGCTCTACTACCTCGCTCACCAGAAGCTCCCCCGCTTCTTTCCCTTGCCGAAACCCACAGTGCGATTAGCCGAGCACGAGTACATCACGTTGGCAGGACGGAAGTGGCTGGCTCTACACACGCCGGGGCACACGCAAGATCATTTGTGTCTCTTTGACCCCGATGAAGGAACCATGTTGAGTGGGGATCACGTGTTGCCCACGATCACCCCGCACATATCAGGAATGTCGAACAACCCCGATCCGCTACTTGGTTTCTTTCAGTCGCTCGACAAGATTGCATCGTTTGGCGAACAGGTACGTGTATCTCTACCAGCGCATGGAAAACCCTTTGAAAAACTCGCAGACCGATGCGACCAGATCAAGCTGCATCACGAGCAACGACTCACCAAGCTCCGCGACGTGGCGGCCGACCTCGACCGACCAACGACGGTGATGGATTTTTCGAAGCATCTCTTCTCACCACGCGCCCAAGGTGCAATGGCAGATAGCGAGACCTACGCGCACCTTGAACATTTACGCCTTGCAGGAGAGTTCGCTCGAACAGCGGATGCGGGTGTCCACCACTACGTGCGCGTCAGCTAAGTCCAACCAACTGCGTCACTGCAGCAACGTTGCCGTTGCCAAGCACATGCCGCAATACGACGCGATCATCGAATGTGAGAGTTTCGATCGCGACTTCGTCACCTGGGTCAACCGGCAGATGATGCTCGATAGTGGCATGCATCGGTGGACGAAACGCACGATGAGATGCCAAATACTCCTCGACTGCAGTCCAATACACAGCGTTATTCATATGGCCCACCGCGTCCATGTCAGCAAATCGCACTTGCCATGGCGCCGCAGCAGAAAGGTCTGGCTGGGGCAATGCCTTACCAATGGTCAAATTTGCTCGGATCGTGCGCCCGCGACTCGCCTCGGCCACACGTTCAGGAAAATCCGGTGGCAGAGGGCTTGGCTTGAGGGTCTGCAGATCAACATGCACCCACAGTGTCGCGGCCTCAATGCGGGCGCCATCCGCCGACGTGATTGACGTTCGGCGCTCCGCCCAATGCGACCCAAGACCGCCACACCACGTCGCGAGTTCGATATCCGTCATATAGCTCGGCAACTGATGAACCCATAGTTCGGTGCGGCGCACCACCCATCCATGGATATCCGAATACTGTCCGTCGACCGCATCATCGTTAGCAATGTCTTGGAGATACCGCGCAACCGCATCGAGGCGAAGTCGTCCCTTGGGCGTCACATCGCCGAGTCGCACACGGCGCGATGTGCGATAGATGCGACCCGATGGCGGAAGGTCAACTGGTTCACCGATCATGGTCACCCGACCGACGCTAGCCACCTACGCGACAAGAATCGGTAGCCTGCAAGCGTGCGCGTCTCTGCACGAACCCCCGTTCGCGCCGCCCTCGTTGCGGCAGCATTCATCACAGTTTCGTCGTGTGCACGCGACGACTCCAGCACCACACCCACGAGCACCACTGGGATCCAGACAAACCTCAATGCCACGGGTAGCCCCCTTCCTGACGTCGACCTACAAACCACGAGTGGCAGGACCGTCTCCACAGCATCGTTTCGTAATCGCCCCCTTCTCATGAACTTCTGGTATTCCACCTGTGAACCATGCCGTCGTGAGATGCCGGCGTTGGCAGAGGCCTACGCCGAATTTGGTGACCGTGTGGAATTCATTGGCGTCAATATGTCCGATCCCGCAGTGGTCGCACAAAATTTCGCAGATCGCTATGGCGTAACGTTTCCCATTCTCCTTGACGAAGGCTCGGCGCTCACGCTCAGACTCGGCATCTCCATTGCACCCACCACCCTGTTCGTCGACGCCGACGGCGTCATCGTTGATCAAGTGTCTGGCGAACTCTCCGCAGAAAAGATCGCTGCTCATCTCACCGAACTAGCGGCCCCGTGATGCTGGCGCTTGACGGCAACTTTGCGTACAGCTTCATGCTCGGCGTCCTCGCCGCGGTTAACCCGTGCGGCTTTGTGCTCTTGCCCGCATACCTGATGTATTTCTTGGGTATCGACTCACGCGATACCGCACATCAACGCGCTCCATTGCGTCGTGCACTCATGGTCAGCCTCGCTGTGTCGTCGGGATTTCTTCTCGTGTTCTTGGTCATTGGCACGATCTCTCGCCTGTTGACGCAGTGGGTAGAACTGAATGCCAAATACGCCGGGTTCGTCGTCGGCATTGTCCTTGTGGCCTTTGGTATCGCCATGCTCATCGGTTGGAAGCCTGCCTTCACCACGCCGTCCATTTCTCGGTCCACCGATCGCTCGTTGCGTGCCATGTTTGTCTTTGGCGTCGCCTATGCGGTGGCGTCAATTGGATGCACCATTGGTTTCCTTACCACAGCCATCTTTGGCTCCATCGGACGCGATGGTTTCGTCTCTGGTGTTGTCAGCATCGTGCTGTATGGACTGGGTATGGCGTTGTTGGTCACAACATTGACCATTTCGTTAGCAGCCGCTAACAGTGGCCTTGTCGCCCTCCTGAAGCGCGGGCTTCCCTACATGGACCGGATTGCCGCAGTGTTCATTCTGCTTACCGGCGTCTACTTATCGTGGTACTGGTATGTCGCAATCGCCGAGCGCGACTCACTCGGCTCGGTGGGATCGAACGTAGAACGGTGGCAGTCGGCGGTTGCCAATTTTCTTCAAGGACAAGGCGCATGGCGACTCCTTGTTGTGTTCGTCCTGGTTGTTGCGGCATCCGCGTCAATCGTGTGGCGTAATCAACGGCACACGATTACGGCGCCAAACGAGTAATCGTCCAGCGATCGTTGACGCGCTCGTAACGAAAGCGGTCGTGCAACCGGCTCGGTCGACCCTGCCAAAACTCCATGGTCACGGGACGTAATACCCACCCTCCCCAAAACTCTGGGCGCGGAACAGTGCGGCCCTCGAATGCATTTGTCTGGGCCTCAACGAGTCGTTCAAGCTCACTGCGATCGACGATCGGCTGCGACTGTGGTGATGCCCACGCGCCAATCTGCGAACCACGCGGGCGCGAAGCGAAATACGCGTCGCTTTCGACATCATCGATACGCGTCACCACACCCCGCACACGCACCTGACGGTGTAGGTCAAGCCAAGCAAATACAGCAGAAGCAACCGGTCGGTGATCCAGCTGACGGCCCTTGACGCTCAACGTATTTGAATAAAACACGAAGCCTCGCTCGTCGGCCCCTCGGGCCAACACCACACGCGCATCGGGGACACCTTCCGTATCTACCGTGGCGACCGTCATCGCGTTGGGCTCCGACACCCCCGCGGCGGCTGCTTCGTCATACCATCGCGTCCATTGCGCGATTGGATCATCGTTCAGTTCATGACGATCGAGCCCCGCCGTCTCATACTGGATCCGACGGTCGCGGAGAGACACGGCCCTCTACGCCCCGGCGATGACAGTCATGCCGCGCATGTAAGGATGCAGCACCGGCGGCACTGCAACTGTGCCATCTTCCAAGCGGAAGTTCTCGAGGATTGCCGCCCACACGCGTGGCACTGCAAGTGCGGAAGCATTCAGTGTGTGAGCAAACTCGGTGCCCTTTTGGCCGGCACGTTTAAAACGAATATCGGCGCGACGAGCTTGATAATCACTAAACCAACTCACCGACGACACCTCTAACCAGGTGTCGCAGCCCGGCGCATACACCTCTACGTCGACGCTGCGATGGTGGCTCTGTCCCATGTCGCCCGTGCAGATCTCGATCACCCGATAGGGAAGGCCCAACGCATCAATCACCCGCTCAACGCGGCGCAACAAGTCCTGGAATACCTCTTCGGCTTGATCCGGCGTCACAACAGCAAGGATCTCTACCTTGTCGAACTCATGCGCCCGCAACATACCTCGCGTGTCACGGCCCGCAGACCCTGCCTCACGTCGATAACACGACGTATGCGCCATATATCGCACCGGCAATTCCGTATCGGCAAGAATCTCACCCGCATGAATTGACGTGAGCGAGGATTCTGCAGTCGGAATACACCACAGGTCATCACGTTCGATCGCATATGCATCATCGGCAAATTTTGGCAACTGACCCGTGGCCGTCAATGTCGCTGTCGTCACCAATGACGGTGGACGAATCTCTTCGAATACATCCGCATTGCTATCGAGCGCAAACTGACACAGGGCGCGCGCCAGCGTTGCCCCCGCTCCACGCTGCATGGTGAACATGGCGCCACTGATCTTGACCGCACGTTCATTGTCGAGGATGCCCAGCGCCTCCCCCGTTTCCCAGTGCGGCACTCGCTGCCAGTCTGCAAACACCTGGGGCATGTTCACCGGACCTTTACGAACCGGATTCTCATGATCTCCAGTACCGACTACCGCATCAGGATGCGGCAAATTGGGAATCGACAGAAGCACCGCCCGCAGTGCCTCTTCCACTTCAGCAAACTCAACAGCAAGAGCAGCCTCGCCATCACCGAGTGCTCGACTTTCTGCCATCAGGGCTTCCGCACCGGCATCATCACCGAACTTCCGCAACTGACCCACCTGCTTCGACAACTCATTCACACGCTGCCGGGTCGTGTCACGTTCGGTGGTGATGTCGCGAAGCCGCGCGTCAAGGCGCAACGCACGTTCAAGCTCATCGACCAGCGCGGGCTTACTCCGACGAGCCATCAGTGCCTTCACCGTTTCGGGGTCGTTACGCAAGTGGCGAATGTCGATCACAGCGCCTTTCAGGCTAGCCGTGCGAGGCTCCCTCCCCCGATGGAAGTGTCTACTGTTGCGTGGTGGACATGTCGACGTCAGCTGATCACGCCCTTGAGGTACACGACCTCGTCGTGCGATACGGCAAGACGGTGGCGGTAGACGGGCTGTCGTTTCACGTCCGTTCAGGTTCGGTTCTGGTGTTACTCGGGCGCAACGGTGCAGGTAAGACATCGACGATCGAAGTATGTGAGGGATTTCGCCGAGCCGAGGCAGGACGTGTTCGCGTACTCGGACTCGACCCTGCGACACACCGTGCTGCGCTCAACCGACACATGGGTGTCATGTTGCAGGGTGGGGGGATCTACCCAAGCGCCCGCGTGGGCGAAACCGTCGCCCACTACTGCACGCTCTACGGCGCAGGCGTACAACCCAATGCCGTTTTGGAACGTATCGGGCTCGCCGCACTGCGCTCACGCACGTGGCGCACGCTGTCAGGAGGGGAAAAACAGCGCCTCTCACTTGCCCTCGCCCTATGCGCCCGTCCCTCGATTGCCTTCCTGGACGAACCCACGTCCGGGGTCGATCTCGATGGCCGTCGCGAGATTCGTTCCATCATCCACGACCTCGCCGCAGACGGCTGCGCAGTTGTGCTCGCAACTCATGAGCTTGACGAGGCAGAGCGCTGCGCCGACGATGTGCTGATTCTCGATCGGGGAAGAGTCGCCGCGATGGGACCGCTTGCCACGCTCCGCCAACCGGAAACACGTTTCCGGCTCTCCACACCCGTCGATCCGTCAGTGTTTACCGACTCACTCGGGTTTTCGGTGCAACGCGACGGGGAGGACTATGTGGTGACCGGGAGCGCTGCGACGGAGACCATTGCCACCGTGGCCCGAGTCGCCGGCGAACACCAAGCAACAGTTGTCGACGTGCGAGCGGGAGCGCAGCGCCTCGAGACGTTGTTCCATCGACTCACCGAGGAAACCCTCTGATGGCTGTCCTGATGGCCCAATTGCGAACGGAATTACGTGTTATGGCGCGCAATGGTGAGCAGCTCCTCCTGATCGTGATCATCCCCATGGCGCTTCTTCTCTTTTTCGGCAATGTTGACGTGCTCCCCACTGCGGATCAACCAGCAGTCGACTTTCTGGTGCCGGGCATCATCGCTTTGGCAGTCATGTCAACCGCGATGGTCAGCCTTGGTATCGCCACCGGCTTTGAGCGCCAATATCTGGTACTGAAGCGCCTCGGAGCGACTCCACTTGGACGCTCTCGGCTCGTGCTTGCAAAATCTCTCGCGGTAGTAATCATCGAGCTCGTCCAACTTGCTGCGATTTGTGTTGTGAGCCTCGCTATGGGGTGGTCGATCGAGAGCACCACATGGCTTCTCCTCGTAGGTGCTGCGGCCTTAGGCACATTTGCGTTCGCTGGACTCGGACTCATCCTGGCCGGTCGACTGCGCGCCGAAGTAAATCTCGCCGCACAAAACGGGCTCTATCTCTTTCTCCTCCTCACCGGCGGGATGATCATCGCCTCTTCGGCGCTTCCTGGCCCACTCGAGTCACTTTCGCGTGCATTACCCGCCGCCAACTTGGCTGATGCGCTACGCCAGGCAGTTGGCGAAGAAGGACTCTATGGCTCCTCCGCGTGGGTCATCCTCGCTGCGTGGGCGCTTGTGGCCCCATTGGCGGCTGCCCGCGTGTTTCGCTGGGAATGATCTAGCGGCGTGGTTCGGGAGCTGGTTCGAGACGCTCGAATTCGTCCGCAACCTGCTCGTACGTCAGCGTGTCAGACGAGCGATACGTCTGCTCAGCCGACCATCGCGCCATGAATCGCCTAAAAAAGAGGAACGTCACGATCGTCCACAGGAAGATACTGCCGCCTGTTTTCATGACTGCACCAGCCAACTGTTGATCGGTCGTAACTGACAATCCCCATACACGCACAGGAATGTCATAGTGCTTGTACACCGCGCCATCGGCAAACGTGAGCCACGCCGCAGGAACCGTCG
This sequence comes from Ilumatobacteraceae bacterium, assembly GCA_044237775.1. Classification (GTDB taxonomy): domain Bacteria; phylum Actinomycetota; class Acidimicrobiia; order Acidimicrobiales; family Ilumatobacteraceae; genus UBA3006. The sequence continues at coordinate 50,860 of JBIIEO010000001.1, forward strand.
GCACTACCGACATCAAAAAGAGATAGATCATCTTGCCGCCATAACTGATTTGCCACGACGGGTCGGGGCAGAGCACCGGCACCCACATCAACAGCGATGCGGTGACCACAAGAATGTGCAGTGAATAGTGCAACGGGCCATTAGAAACACTCTGATTAACGAGGGCCGGAATATGCGTAATCATCACCATGATGTTGAATACGACTCCGGCAATTACTGCACGAGAAAGAAATCGCACAGCACGGCGCCCCGGCCCACGTCCTATCACCGCATCAAAAAGCCACTTCGGCGTTGCAAGCAAAACCAGCGGTGGAACGAAATACGACAGCACCATGTGCTGGAACATGTGCACCGAGTAGAGGTACTCCTCGGAGATGTCGTGCATCGGCCAATCGGAGGCGAACCACAGCAGGCCGATTGCTGAACCGAAAGCCACAATCTGCTTACGGGTAATGATTTCGCCCTGTGGGGCCAAACGTGGGCCCAGGGACCGAATGGCATAGACATAACTCGCGACAAGAAAGGCCACCAAGACCCACACTTCCGGGTGGAACTGAAAGCGCCACGGATCCAAGTCCAGCTTCGCTGCTTCAGCGATCACCGGCGGCCCCTTTCGTTGTCAGGCGATGAAGAATTTAAACGTTGACAAGAACGCAACGTACACGCCAATGGCCAAAAAGAGACCGGCATAAAACAACCAACTGAAGATCTTGTTGTCAAACTTCAGGTGCATGAAGTAACTGACCACCATGACGAATTTCACCACCATCATGATCATCAAGGACGGCATGAAGAACGGTCCAAAATCGATGTAGTACGTCGACACCTCAAGCGCGGTAATAGCCGCCAAGATCAACGCGATCTTCACATATCCCGCGTTGCTCATCCCGTGTTGGTGGGTGGCTTCCTCGTGGGTCTGTTCAGTCGTCATGGTCACACCGGAATGAGGTAAATGAGGGTAAAGATCACGATCCACACCACGTCCACAAAGTGCCAATACAAGCCGATCATTTCGACCGTCTCCGATTTGCTACCCGGTACCTTGCTGCGCTTCAAGATACCCACGAGCGACATCAACATGATGATGCCCACTGTTACGTGGACACCGTGGAATCCGGTGAGAACGTAGAAGCTTGAGGCGAACAGACTGGTTGTGAAACCGAGGCCTTCGTTGTAGAAGGCGGTGAACTCATACACCTGACCGCCGACGAATGTTGCGCCGAGAAGCGCGGTAATGGTGAGCCAGAGCGTGGTGCCACGGTCATCTTTTTGGTTGGCGGCCGATACCGCAAGCACCATGGTGAGGGAGCTCATGAGCAACACAAAGCTCGATACCGATGTGAATGGAATGTCGAACACCTGCGAAGGCGTCGGACCCTCACCCACGCGCCCGCGATAGAGCATGTAGGTCGAGATCAGACCACCGAACAGGAGACATTCAGAGCCCAGGAACAACCACATGCCCAACTTGACGTTGGACAGACCCGTAGAGGTGTGGTGCTCGGTGTGCAGCGCGGTATCAGCCAACTTTGACCACTTCCTGTGATTGGCCGCCAGACGGCGGATCGATCTCATCTTCAGTGGCGGTCGATGGCTCAAGCGCCCAGCCGTAGCAGCCGAACAACACGATTGCGCCACCAAGCAGAGCCAACGGAATGCTGTAAATGATGCCAAAGCCGATTACCGGCAAGCCGAGGGCAAGCACGATCGGCCAGTACGACGGCGATGGCATGTGGATATGCGCATCTGCGTTGTCCTCAAGCTCCTTGAGCACCTCTTCGGCGCTCTTCACCCGCTGCATCTGGCCATTTTCGTCTTCCTGATATTTGCGGTGGAAGAACTCATCGAGGTGACCAACGGTGGGCAGGCTGTCGAAGTTGTGTTCCTTCGGCGGATTGGAAGTCATCCACTCCAAGCTGCGGGCATCCCACGGATCCAGTGGCGCCTGCTTCTTGCTTCGCGCCGTCACGAAGATGTTGATCAGGAAAAAGAGCACACCGATCGTCAGAATGATCGATCCAATCGACGCGATTAGGTTCCAGAACCCGAGGTTGAAGAATCCTTCACCGGCGCGCGCCTCGGTCCAGACGTACATACGGCGCGGCTGGCCCTGCAAACCAAGGATGTGCATTGGGCCAAACGTCATGTTCATGCCCACCACCATCCACCAGAAGTTCCAGTTACCGATGCGTTCGCTGAGCATCTTGCCGAACATCTTCGGCCACCAGTAATAGAAGCCAGAAAACAGACCCAAGATGGCACCACCGAAGAGCACGTAGTGGAAGTGGGCGACGATGTAGTACGTGTCTGTCTGCTGCGTGTCCGACGGGGCAACCGAGTGAGTGACACCTGAGAGGCCGCCGATGGTAAACAGCACCACGAGACCGATCGCAAACTTCATCGCCACGGTGAACTGCAACTTGCCGCCCCACATGGTCATCGTCCAGTTGACGACCTTGACACCGGTTGGCACCGCGATCGCCATTGTGGCAACTGAAAACACCGCCACCGACACTGGCCCAAGTCCTGATGCAAACATGTGGTGGGCCCACACTCCCCATCCCACAAAGCCGATTGCTGCGCCAGAGAACACCACGAAGGGGTAACCGAAGAGCGGCTTGCGCGAGAAGACCGGCAGCACTTCCGAAATAATGCCGAAACTTGGCAGGATCAGGATGTACACCTCAGGGTGACCGAAGATCCAGAACAAGTGCTGCCACAACAAGGGGTCAGCACCTGCAGCAACATCAAAGAAGGTGGCATCAAAGTTGCGCTGGAACATCAGCAGGAAGAGGGCGACGGTGATGACCGGCATCGCGAACAGCAACAGGAACTGCACAACCGTCACCATCCACGTGAAAATGGGCATCCGCATCAGTGACATGCCGGGCGCGCGCATGTTGAGCACCGTCACGATGAGGTTGACGGCGCCGGTCAGCGATGCGATACCAGTGATCTGAAGACCAAGCACCCAGAAGTCGATGCCGTTACTCGGCGAGAAAATCGGGCCAGAGTTGGGCGCGTACATGAACCAACCGCCGTCGGCCGCGCCACCCAAGAACCACGACATGTTGATAAAAATGCCGCCAAAAAGAAACGCCCAGAAACCGAAGGCATTGATGCGCGGGAATGCCACATCGCGTGCGCCGATCTGCAACGGAAGGAAATAGTTCGCAAACGCACTTGCCATCGGCATCACGAAGAGGAACACCATGGTGGTCGCATGCATCGTGAACATCTGGTTGTAGAGGTCAGCATTCAAGACCTTGCCATCCGGAGCCGCCAACTGCAGGCGAATAAGTACCGCCTCCAGTCCGCCCACGATGAAGAAAAAGAGCGCAACGGCGCCGTACATCAATCCCAGCTTCTTGTGGTCAACGGTGAACAGCCAGGAGCGCCACGTGCTGGTAGTGGACACGGGGCGCTTGAGCGCGCCGTATGCCGCCGACGGAACGGTTGGCGCAACGACAGCTGGAGTGTCGGTCGCTGGACGTTCGATAATGGCCATGGTGATCTCCCGTTACTTCAGCGTGAGCAGGTAGGCGACGAGCTTTTCGATATCAGACTCCGACAATCCGAGATATGGCATGCCGCGATACTTACCCCCGGTGCTCGTAAGCAGGGCCGGATTGGCATACATCGGTTTCATCTCGGGAGCATTCCGCAACCAGCCACGCAAGTCGGTCTGATTGAGACACCCCTCGCTTACGCCGGCAAGATACTTCTCACCAACCTCGGCGGACGATGCACCCCACACATCTTCGCGACACTCGGGCGTCAACAGATCAAACATCGCACCCGCAAACGTGTTTCGCGTCATCAACTTGGTGAGGTTGGGTGCAGCACCAGAGACCACGCTCTCATCAGGCGCGGCGATCGCCAGCGAACCGTCTGCACGCTGCAAGCCGTTTACCTGGTGGCATCGCACGCACTGATTGAGGAATACTGACTCGCCTTCCTTGGCGAGCGATCCCTCTTCTGGCGACTTGTAGGTGGCAAGTTGCCCCTGCGCCCACTTGGCGAAGTCTTCCTTGCTCAGCGCGACGGCCTCCATGCGCATATTGGCATGTGACAAACCACAGAACTCGGTGCACTGCCCTGCGTATATGCCGGGCTCATCTGCCTCAAGGCGGTTGAGGTGCACACGTCCCGGCACCGCATCACGCTTACCGTTTAACTTCGGAATCCAGTACGAGTGGATGACGTCACGACTCGTTTGACGCAACATCACCTTCGTACCGACAGGGAACACCAACTGGCCAGAAGTAATAATTGGCTTGTCGATGCCGTACTCGGCCTGCACCGGGTAGTCGTATTCCCACCACCACTGCTGACCAGTGACGTTGATAATCATCTCGGTGTCATCAGTACGAGAGAGATCAAACACCGTGCGGACCGTTAAGACGCCAATCACCGTCAAAATGAGCGCAGGGATGATCGTGAGAGTGATTTCGAGAGCCGGCTTACCGTGTGTTTGTTCAGGAATTGGCTGTCCACGATCGCGGAACTTGAAAATCGCGTAGACCACTGCTGCAAACACGATGAGCCCGACGATGCCTGCGACAGCAAAAACAGGCCTCTGCAAGTCATCGATGATTTGCGCGTTGGGACCACTTGGTGCCCACGTGTCTTGAGGCGCATTCGACGCGCAACCGCCGAGTGCAACGAGGCCAACTACGGGGAGAATCTTGCGACTGCGCAACACCAGGCCAAGCCTATTGAGCGCTCGGGCAAGATGCGAAGGGGTGCTCGTCACAGCGGCACCACCAATTCCACCTGCTGGCCATCGAGGCCCGGGACATACAAGTAGAACTCTCCACCCTCAACGGTTGGCTTTGGCAGCGTGAGCGTGAGGACCTGCTCCATCCCGTTTTCCATCAACTGGGTGCACACCTCATCGACTTTTGTCACACCCTCAGAGACCTCGGACTTGCCAATTACTGCGACAAATCGGAACTCGCCTTCGGACTTGTTGCGGAACAGAATCGACGAGGGGTTCGAGCGAGGAATGGTGATGGTGTCCTGGGTGCCAGGAACTCCCTGCACGCTGGCAACCAACTTGCCGTCTATCAACTCCACCGTGGCAATGACGCCACTACGTGACGAGACCTTCTCCAGCGGCAACTTGTCCGTGTACTTCGATTTCTCTGGTCCGCATTCACGATGCGAGTAGTGATCCTCGGCGGCTGCCTCAGCCAATTCGGGTCGTAGTCCGGCACTTGTAGCGAGCACGCCACCGGCAACGATGCCTACCGAACCGACAACCGCCACCGTGGTGACAATCCCCTTTTTTAGACCGGGGCGCAGCGCAAACAACGTGCCAGCTGCCAAGACCCACGACGCAAGCACCATGAAGACGACAGCGCCGGCGCTGCGTTCAATTGCAAGCATGATCTGGGCGAACGACACGATCACAACGGACAAACCGAGTGTCGCAATAACGGGAAACTCGATCGGGTTGAGAATCTTCTTGCGCACCGAGGCGTTGTAACCGGGGTCCGCTGACGCACGATCGGCCCATGCCTGAATCATCCATTCAATGAATGCTGCAAGGACCACAACCATGCCAAGGATGAACACCGCCTCGGTGGTAATCGTGCCGATAAGCATCATGAGAACACCGACCACCGAGATGAGTGGCCACATGCTCGGCGATGGAACGGCGGCGTTCGCGCCAGATTCTGCTTCTGACACGTTCTCTGCATCCCGCGTATGCAGAGCCATCCACACCAGGAAGATGCCGACCGCAACCAGGCCGAACAGTGCAGTCGCACCAATAGAGGATGGATTGATCAAGATCATGTACACCGCAAACGACAACACCGAAAGTGCCGTGAGTGCTACGTAGAACTTGGATCCCGTGGTGAACATTGAATGACCTACTTCTGCACGTAGACGACGAACCACAGTGCGAGGTACGCCGCAGCGAGGAAATACCAATACAACGCGTGCGCAACAAACACTTCGCGATCGGCCAGTCGACCCGCGAAGGCCCTGAACATCGCAACGACCGAGAACCCAACGCCACCAATCAGGAGCGCCAACACGGTGCCCGTAACGGTGTAGAACATCGTCTGGTAGGGGCCATCAACAATGCCCATGCCCATCTGGATGTACACGGCAATTTGCGCGTTGATTGCTGCGATGCCGAGGAACATCGTGATGGCCAACGCAAGACCCGTATGTTGTGCGTCCCGTCGCTTGGCCGCGTAGACCGCCCATTGCGGCATGATGCACACAATCACCATCGTGATCATCAAGGTGTTCGTTGCCACCTCAGGAACCGGAATGTCGGCGGGCAACCAGTCACGAATCATTTTGCCCCGTGATGACTCGCGCAACGGCGCGGCATCCCTAAAGCGGAACCACATCCCCAACATGCCAAACACCAACATGGTGCCGGCAGCGACCACTGCGGACGTCGCTGCGAGCAGGACATGTCGAGGCTCGGGCTGCGGACCAGCAGGCAGGTGCCGCTCCAGCGTCGCTTCCATTAGCGATCCCCTCCCCACTCAGACCCCGTTTGCGGACCACTCGACAACGCCTTCAGCGCGCCAAGCACGGCAGCGATTGTCACGACCAGCATCAACACGTGTCCAGCGGCCGACACCGCATTGAGGAGTTCCTTTGGCCCGGAATACACAAAATCGCTCACGGTTGCTGCCGGCTGATCGGCAAAACCCGCCACATACATCGGCAATCCCGCAAGAACCGTTGCCACAACGCCCAGCCCTGACACTCCAAGGACAACTGGAGAGGGAATCGACCGCGACGTCCAATTCGGTCCATACAGCGCCACGGCTCCCCACGCAGCAAGAACTGCGCCGTACACGACATAGATCGTGGCCCCTTCAGCAAACACCGTGCCGTCAACACCTGCCGAATCAATGTGCACAATTGCGTTACCCGCCATGCCCGTAAAGACCATTCCTACGCCAAGGAAAACAGGGACGAACGGCACAAACAGTCTCCGCTCACCGCCTTTAACAGCAAGCAACGCGAGCAGGATGACGACTGCGGTTCCCAAGACAGGCAGCAGGTTGTACAGCGCGTACGGCACGAAGCTGTCCAACTTGTCGCCCAACGAACCCTTCCACTCGAAGGTCTGCGAGGTCTGCGTGACGGTCCCGACAACAGTGGCGGCGACAAGTCCAATTCCCACCAGCATCGCTCCCCGCAGTGGCTGGCTGCGCGCGGCCATTGACGGGGCCATCTGGGCGAGCAAACCAACGGCGATGATCGCATAAACAAATGTCTGTGGCTGAGTGAAGCCCCAACCGATCCACGACATGACCGACTTCGCGCCACCAAACGCCAGGCTGTCATAGTGCAAGTCAACGGCCACATACACGACCGTGCCGAGCAACACAGGCAACGACACGAGCACCGCAACCGAGCCGACCAAGCTCGACCACGACAACAATGATGCGTCGACGAGCGAGAGACCTGAACGCCGCGAGGCGGCAACCGTAGTGAACAACGCAACTGCGATTGCCAACAGACCCACAATCGTGGTGCCAAGTCCAATCATAAAGAGGTCGACCATTTGAGCATTGCCCCCGGCGGGCCCACCGTTCGCCAGGATCGCTACCGCCATCACAATCACACCTGACAACCACGCGTAGAAACCAAGTAACGCCACACGAGGTACTGCAATCGTGCGCGCACCCACCTGCGTGGGCACCGTCGCAACCGCGACGCCAAACAGAATCGGCAGCAACACCCCAAATGACGCGAGGGTCTGCATCAACACAAACATCTGGTCAATGGCATCAGCAGGAAGGAACGTGGACGATGATGCCACGCGTTCAATGCCGAGTAGCGCTCCCAATGACGTCACAACAATCAGCCACAAAGCCGACGCAACAATGGTCATTCGCCCGATGCGACGGTGATCGGTGGTGGTGATCCAGGCGCCAACTCCGTTCATCCGTTGGGTATCGGATGTGGATACGGCTCCCATCACGGGGGGTGCTTCAACCGCGGACATATCGCCTAAGACACTAACAATCACGGGGGTCTCGCCCCGAACTTCGGTTTATCCGACAACCACATCCACGATGATTGACAAGAACAACACCGACACATAGGTGATGGAAAACGTAAAGACCCGCATCGCCCGCGCTTCAGAGGGGTCAGATCGCAGGCGCGCCGTCATAATGACAAATGCCACGCCCAATACCAAGGCTGTAATTCCGTAGATCCAGTCCAATTCCGACAGGGGAATCACGGCCAGCGATGACGCGAGAACCAGCACCGCGTAGAGCATCATCTGCCGAATCGTGTGCTCCATTGAGGCGACCACCGGCAGCATCGGTACGCCCGCGTTGCGATAGTCGGCGGTGTACTTAATGGCAAGCGCCCAAAAATGCGGTGGCGTCCACAAAAAGATGAAGACAAACAGCACAACCGGTGCCCAGTCGAGCGAGCCACGAACCGCTGCCCAACCGACAAGAACGGGGACTGCGCCGGCTGCACCACCAATGACGATGTTTTGGCGACTCGTTCGCTTGAGCCACAGTGAATAAACAAAAACGTAGAACGCGGTCGCAGATAACGCCAGCAATGCCGCCAACAAATTGGCGAACGCCCACAAGACAACGAACGCTGCAATTTCCAGAACAAGCGCAAATACCAGAGCCTCGGTGGGACCAACCACGCCAGTCACGAGCGGTCGATGCTTGGTGCGCTCCATCAGTCGATCGATATCGCGATCGATGTACATGTTGATTGCGTTCGCGCCGCCCGCAGCGAGGGTTCCACCCACCAGGGTCGCAACCATCAAGCCCACCGATGGCCACCCGCCCTCCGCAAGCACCATCGTCGGGATGGTGGTTACCAACAACAGCTCAATGATCCGTGGTTTGGTGAGGGCAATAAATCCCCTCACTCGTGACGTCGATGGGCCCGTCGACTCGTGGCGGAACAGCCGAGACGGCACCAGCGGTTTTTCGGGGAGTGCCACGCCCCAAAGACTACGGGCGCAACTCCATCTGCATCCAGCCGACCAACTACTTGAACTGATATCGCGGCACAATGTGCGGGTGAGCGAAACCGAGGTGCTCCCTCATCGCAATGTCGAAGGCGACTCTGCTGAACACACCGACATCGACCGGCCATGGATTGTCCTTGTGTGGAACGACCCAATCAATCTCATGTCGTACGTCACCTTTGTTCTGCAGAAGGTGTTTGGCTACAGCAAAGAAAAAGCCACTGCGCTCATGCTCGACGTGCACCATAAGGGTCGCGCCGTTGTGTCCTCGGGCACTCGTGAACACGCAGAAATTGACGTCTACCGACTCCACGAACACGGGCTATGGGCAACGATGCAACGGGAAGACAACGGCTGATGTTTCGCAAAGGCCCAGTGCGCCACATCGACGGCGGTTACCGCGTCGACGTCGATGCAGCCCATCGACGGATACTTGCTGACTTGATTAGCCAACTGCGCGACGAAGTCATGGGAAATGCTGGCGACGACCGATTCCGTCGACTGTTCCCTGTCGCTTACCACGAGGACCCCGACCACGACGGTGAGTACCAGCGTCTTATGCACGGAGAACTATTGGCGTCTCGGCTCGATGCGATAACCACCGCATTGACCACACTCGGTCGAGATGCGCAGAGTGACTCAATCGACATCAACGATGCCGAACTCGATGCCATGATGCGCTCCTTCAACGACCTGCGCCTCGTTCTGGGCACGCTGCTCGACGTGCATGAGGACGACCACATCGAACCACCTGCCGACGATCCTGCTTTCGCCCACTTTCAGCTCTACGGCTACCTGGGCTGGCTTCTCGAATGGCTGGTCCAAGCCCAACAAGAGGCGCGTGACGACCGCTGACTCGTGAGTGAACGGTGGGCACCCACTGGTAGATTTCTAGGGCTCTTCCAACTGAATTTGAGTCCGAGCCCCCATCGTCTAGTGGCCTAGGACACCACCCTTTCAAGGTGGCGGCACGGGTTCGAATCCCGTTGGGGGTGCCAAAGCAATACAGCAAGACCAAGTGCGCGGAATCTTTCCGCTTCATCTGGTCCCGTGGTGAAGTTGGAGTTCACGCCGGCCTGTCAAGCCGGAGGTCGCGGGTTCGAGTCCCGTCGGGACCGCTGAGTCAGTGTTCGCACTGCTCAAGGTCGGGTAGCTCAGTTGGCAGAGCACGCGCCTGAAAAGCGCGGGGTCACCGGATCGACGCCGGTCCCGACCACAATCGTTCGTTCACACAGGGTGAACGAACCACGTACCCACGCTCACTCGGGGCGAATACGAACCAGAGTCTCTTGAGCGATCGTCGCAACGTGTGTGCCGTCGACTGCAAACACGTACCCCTGAGCGAGTCCTCTGCCGTTCGTGTAGTTCACGCACGACATTTCATACAGATGCCATTCGTGAGCAGCAACAGGACGATGAAACCAAATCGTGTGGTCAAGACTTGCGCTGAATCTCCTCCCCTCATCGGAGGCTTTGCGAAACCGGTGGTCTGCATTGACCACGCTTTCCGTTGGCAAATCATCGGAGAGAAATGCAAGTGCGCAGCGGTTTAACAACTCGCCGCCCAAGGGAGTTGACGTTTTCATCCATGCGGCAGTTCGACCAAGACCTCCCCGTGCAGTTGCATAGACATCCTCCATCTCGATATTGCGGCGCTCAAGAAACGGCATCCATGACGCATCGGGCAAGACATCTGGTGCAGGAAGATCGTCGACGCTCGCCATCGGCGATATCTCGAATGTCTCTTCGGCTACCTGGAATGATGCTTCAAGATTCAAGATCGCGTCACCAGACTGCCGAGCAACAACGCGCCGCGTGCAGAAACTTCGCCCATCACGAATACGATCCACGTCGTAGTCGACATGACAAGTGTTGTCCCCTCGACGAATGAAGTACGCGCGCAATGAGTGTGGGAGAAACCCCTCCTCAACAGTGAACGCCGCGGCGCGCAACGCCTGCGCCACGATGTGACCGCCATACAGGCCGCCCCACGAGTACTCGTAGCCCACTCCGGAGAATGTGTCGGCACCCGTCGGCGTGAGTTCGAGAAGTTCGCCGAGGGTCATGTCGCCGCTACTCGACGACCAGCACCATCAACACGTCACCGGTCATATGGCTTTCGACTTCGAACTCGCCAGCATCAGATGCCACAAATTGCATGATCGCCGCCTCGCCGGCAGGAGTCATGGCACCACCGAGGTCATACCCGTGCAGGTGGAACTCATCGTCCTCGTTCGGGTTCACGAATACAAGTCGTACCTCGGTACCCGCTGCAACAGTCAAGAGCGTGTCCGCTCCGGAATTCTCACCCACGGTGACCGCAAACTCGGTCACACCATCGACACCTGATTCGTCAGAAACGTCTTCTACCGAGTCATCCACAACAACCGTGTCGTCAGCCGATGTATCCACTTCATCAGACGACGAGCACGAAGCGGCAATAACGAGTGCGGCAAATACAGCAAGGATGTTCTTGTTCACGTCCCGAAACGATAGCCAAGGTCAGGTGCGATCAACATCGGGTTATAGGCAATGCCGGCATTCCTTGCCATCGCCTCACATGTTCCTCCTCGGTCCACGATCACGGTGATGAACACGGGGTGAGCACCAAACTCCCGAACGGCCTCGACCGCCTCGAAGATCGACGTGCCACGGGTCACGGTGTCTTCAACGATCGCCACCCGATCACCAGGACGTAGTGCCCCAGCAATTCGACCCGTAACGCCATGATCTTTTGCTTCCTTGCGCACACTGAAGCTCCGTAGCAAACGACCCCGCGTTGCCGCAACCGCGGCGATACCGAATGCAACAGGATCAGCACCCATCGTTAGTCCACCAATTGCATCGACCTCCATGGGCAACAACTGCAATGCGACATCAGCAACAGCGAGTATTCCCTCTGGGCTACACGCAGTTTGCTTGGTATCTAGGAACCACTCACTCGTTCGCCCCGACTTCAACGTGAACGAACCACGCTTCAATGAATGCTCGAGCACATGCCGGCGCAGAGACTCGCGATGGTCATCAAGAGCCGGCAATTCACTCATAAACCAAGGCCATCTAGGGCATCAACAGCCAAGTGCGCATGACGCAGCATTCGCTGTTCATTGAACACGTGAGCAATGGTCTCCGACCCAAATCCGATCCGGTCGTCTTTCGCCACCACCTCACGCAAGGGCAGTCGTTGCGACCATGCCGTCGCGGATGCTTCTTGCACGAGTCGGTATGCGTCGTCGCGAGATCTACCCGCATCGACAAGCGCAAGTAGCACCGACTGCGAGTAGACCGTGTCCAATCCCGCCTCGATGTTGGTTGTCATACGGGTCGAGTCAACCTCCAAGCCCGCAATCAGCCGAGTTAGTCGTCGGACGACATAGAACGCAAGCATCGATGCATCTGGCAAAACAATCCGTTCGGCAGATGAATGGGAGATGTCTCGTTCGTGCCACAACGCAACGTTCTGCATACCCGTAGCCAGGTGGCCACGCAACACCCGTGAGAGCCCGGTCAACGTTTCAGCAGAAATTGGATTGCGCTTGTGAGGCATTGCTGACGAACCTTTCTGGCCCGGCTTAAAGCCTTCACGCACCTCTCCTACCTCGGATCGTTGCAGGTGACGCAACTCGACAGCAATCGATTCGATGGTGGTTCCAATGCTTGCGCACGCCCATAGATATTCGGCATGACGATCACGGGCAATCACTTGGGTGGCAGGTACGGCCACAAGGCCAAGTGCACTCGCAACATCTTGCTCCACCTGCGGATCGATGTTCGAATACGTGCCGACTGCTCCAGAGAGCTTGCACACCGATATCCCATCGCGGGCCGCACGCAACCGTTGCCGGTCGCGATCAAGCTGCAATGCCCAAAGTGCTGCCTTGGCACCAAACGTGGTGAGTTCGGCATGCATCCCATGCGTGCGACCCATCATCGTGGTCGCACGGTGTTTCCGGGCAAGACCAACCACCTCACGAATCAAGCCATCAAGCGCATTATTTATTGCCGTGGCGGCATCGCGCAACATCCAGCACCACGCTGTGTCCACCACATCACTGCTCGTGAGTCCGTGGTGAATCCACGCTCCCTCTGGCACACCAATACGTTGCTGAACGACATCCACGAATGCGGCCACATCGTGATCGGTCACCCGCTCCCGCTCCGTCACATCGGCAACGAAGGAATCATCCACGCGAGGCGCCCGAGAACGGCACACCGCTGCGGCAGCCGCGGGCACAACACCAAGGCGTGACTGGGCCTCGGTAGCCAACAGCTCAATTTCGAGATACCGGCCAAACCGCGCGACGTCGGAGAATATTTCAGCAATTTCCGGCGACGAGTAGCGCTCAATCATGCCCGCACCACACAGTCGTCTCGCTCCGGACCCACGCCGATCATCGACACGGGTACTCCCGTAAACCGTTCGACGAGTTCAATCAGTTGCCGTGCGGACTGCGGCAGGTCTTCGTACCGTCGACAGGAACGCAGCACCGTCTTCCACCCATCGAAGGTTTCATACTGGGGCTCGACCCGTCCCAATAGATCAATGTCATCGGGGTAGCCCGCGAGCGTGTCGCCATCCACCCGATAGGCGGTGCACACGCGAATCGAATCGAAGCTGTCGAGTACATCGAGTTTTGTCAGGGCAATCTCGGTGAGCGAATTGACTCGCACGGCGTGCTTCAGCATCACCAAATCCAACCATCCCGGGCGTCGACGCCTTCCAGTCACCGTGCCAAACTCATGGCCGATGTCCACAATCGCATCCCCAAGCGGACCGATCACTTCGGTGGGAAACGGGCCAGATCCAACCCGAGTGGTGTAGGCCTTCGCAATACCCACTACACGATCGATTCGACGCGGGCCTATGCCTGTTCCTGCCGATGCGCCGCCTGCCGTTGGATTCGACGACGTCACATAGGGATACGTCCCATGATCGAGGTCCAAGAACGTCGCTTGCGCGCCTTCAAGGAGCACGTGCTCTCCAGCATCGAGCGCGTCGTGGAGGAGGTTCACCGTGTCCGTAATGTGCGAAACAAGGCGAGCGCCCAGTACGGCGAATCGATTCACTATGTCGTCTACGTCAATCGGCTCGCCACCAGCCGCTTGCAGAACGACTGACGCCGCTTCCGCTCGCTCACGTACACGATCTGCAAACCGTTGTGCATCGCGCACTTCACCTGCACGAATACCCACACGAAGTGCCTTGTCTGCGTAAGCAGGGCCGATGCCTTTCAGTGTTGTGCCGATCTTTGCATCACCGCGCGACGACTCTTGCAGTGCGTCCATTGCTTGATGCCAGGGAAATATCAGTTGGGCAAGGCTGGAGACCTTGAGGCGAGAGCAATCAACCCCGCGCCGAGTGAGTTCGTCTACCTCGGCAAACAATGTAGGAAGATCGACAACCACACCATTACCAATTACCGGCGTGACGTGGTCGTACAAAACGCCACTTGGAACTAACTGCAATGCGTAGCGCTGGTCACCCACGACAACGGTGTGTCCCGCATTGTGTCCACCCTGATAGCGAACGACATAGGAGTGGCGTGCCGCCAACAAGTCGATGATTTTCGCCTTGCCCTCATCACCCCACTGGGTACCTACGACAACTGCAACGGGCATGCAACGCTCCTGACTGAGGGGAACGTAATTGAATTCTACTCAGATGTGGGGTCAATCGCTCCCTGGTTCACGATACAACAACGGATTCGCGCACCCCCACCGTGAACTCACCGTCAGCAACATCAACAACGACACCATCTCCTTCGCCCACTTTGCCTTCAAGAATCAGGAGTGCTGCTGCATCAGCGATGGTCTTCTGGATAAGGCGCTTCAGTGGACGAGCACCGAACTGTGGGTCGTACCCACGCTCAGCAAGAAGCAGTCGTGCTGCAGGCGTCACCGCCAAGGTAATCCGGCGTTCGGCGACCCGATCGATGAGATGCTGCAACTGAATTTCAACAATCGCACCGAGATCATCCTGGGTGAGACTTCTGAATCGGACAATTTCGTCGATCCGATTGACGAACTCCGGCTTGAAGTACTCAATTGGTTCACCGGGAAGATTGCTCGTCATAATCAACACCACATTCGTGAAATCCACAGTTCGCCCCTGCCCATCGGTGAGACGACCGTCGTCCAATACCTGCAACAACACATTGAAGACCTCGGGGTGCGCTTTTTCGATTTCGTCAAGCAACACCACGCTGTACGGTCGCCGACGCACCGCCTCGGTGAGCTGTCCTCCCTCGTCGTAGCCCACGTAGCCGGGGGGAGCACCGATCAATCGACTGACCGAAAACTTCTCCATGTACTCAGCCATGTCGATACGCACCATCGCGCGTTCGTCATCAAACAAGAACTCGGCCAGTGCACGAGCAAGTTCGGTCTTGCCAACACCGGTTGGACCAAGAAACATAAATGACCCAATTGGACGATTGGGATCGGAGAGACCTGCACGGCTGCGACGAATTGCGTTCGCTGTCGCGATAACCGCATCATCTTGACCAATCACGCGCTGATGCAGCAGATCCTCGAGATGCACCAACTTGTGCATCTCGCCCTCCATCAACTTGCTCACCGGAACTCCGGTCCATTTCGACACAACTTCGGCAATGTCTTCGGCGTCGACTTCCTCTTTCAACATTTTCGTCGTTGTCTGTAGTGCATCAAGTTGACTAGTCGCATCGGCAATGCGACGCTCAACCTCAGGGATTCGCCCGTATCGAATTTCGGCGGCCTTCTCAAGATCGCTTTCGCGTTCAATATGAGCGCGGAGGCCTTCAAGTTCCTCCTTCAGTGATCGAATTGCACCAATTGCTTGACGCTCCGACTCCCAATGTGCCTTCATCTCCGCCGACTTTGCGCGAAGCACCGCAAGTTCCTCATTCAAGGATTCAAGTCGCTGCTGCGATGCGGTATCGGTCTCCTTTTCCAAGGCGACACGTTCGATCTCTAGCTGCAAGA
Source organism: Ilumatobacteraceae bacterium (assembly GCA_044237775.1). Taxonomy (GTDB): domain Bacteria; phylum Actinomycetota; class Acidimicrobiia; order Acidimicrobiales; family Ilumatobacteraceae; genus UBA3006. The sequence goes on from JBIIEO010000001.1 coordinate 66,815, forward strand.
TGCGTCGTTCGACCACATCTATCTCGGTAGGAAGTGAATCGATCTCAATACGCAGCTTGCTTGCAGCTTCGTCTACCAAATCGATCGCCTTGTCCGGCAAGAAGCGATTCGTGAGGTACCGATTGGACAACACCGCGGCACTTACCAGAGCGCTGTCTTGAATGCGTACGCCGTGGTGCACCTCATAGCGTTCCGCAAGACCACGCAGAATTGCAATGGTGTCCTCCACCGTGGGCTCGCCAACATAGACCTGCTGAAAACGGCGCTCGAGCGCAGCGTCCTTCTCCACGTACTTGCGGTACTCATCAAGCGTGGTAGCGCCGATCATTCGCAACTCTCCCCGTGCAAGCATCGGCTTGATCATGTTGCCGGCATCCATGGCTCCCTCCGCGCCGCCAGCCCCAACGAGCGTGTGAATCTCATCCACGAATGTGATGACATCACCCTGGGCGTCGGTGATCTCTTTGAGCACAGCTTTCAACCGCTCCTCAAACTCGCCGCGATACTTCGCCCCTGCGAGCATCGAACCAATGTCGAGCGCCACGAGTTGCTTGTCGCGCAAACCTTCTGGCACGTCGCCGGCGGCAATTCGTCGCGCCAGACCCTCCACAATTGCCGTCTTGCCGACACCGGGCTCACCAATCAAGACCGGGTTGTTCTTCGTTCTCCGAGACAGCACCTGGATGACGCGACGAATTTCCTCATCGCGGCCGATGACCGGATCGATCTTGCCATCACGCGCTCGGGCAGTGAGGTCTTGCCCGTACTTCTCGAGCGCCTGAAACTGATCCTCGGGGTTTTGGCTTGTCACGCGATGCGAACCACGCACATCGCGCAACGCGTTGAGCATCTCCTCGGTCGACACTCCTACGCGTTGATTCATCGCAAGCAGGAGATGTTCAACTGACAAGTAATCGTCTTTGAGATCCTTTCGCACCGAGTCGGCGTTGGCGAATACGTTTGAAAGTTCGCGATTCATACGAGGCTCGCTGCCACCCTGCGTGCGTGGCAACTTTGCCAACGCCTCTTCGGCACGATCGCGCAGCATCGTCACTGCGACACCCAATTTCGATAACAGAGCCGGCACGATGGTGTCTGTCTGGCGTGTAACTGCCACCATCAGATGATCCACCGTGAGTTCTGGATGGCCACCCGTGGTCGCCAATTGCATTGCTTCGGCGACAGCCTCGCTGGTCTTCGTCGTCCATCGCTTTGGATCAAATGCCACTACCTGTCCTCCCTGAAGATGCCCGGGCGACGACCGAAGAGCGAAATGGACTGTCTAAGCGGCACGATCTCGTAACGACGCTCGGTGGCTGCTCGGTGAACCTGTTGCTCAAGTTCCACTACACGTCGGCGCAACTGCTCAACCTCTGCTTCAAGCTCGAGCACCTGACGAATTCCCTCCAAGCTCACTCCGGCATTCGCCAACTCGGCGATGCGCTGTAACCGGTGAATATCTGCATTGCTGTATCGACGGTTTCCGCCCCGTGTGCGCGCAGGCTGCAACAGGCCACGTCGCTCGTAGATCCGCAAGGTCTGCGGATGAACGCCAGCAAGCTCAGCGGCAACCGAGATCACATACACCGCTTGGTGTTCCCGTTCCATCAACGCTCCCTCCTCAACTCTTTGCCGCTCGATCGGCCTTGACGGATTCCGTGTGTGGCGACTCGTTCGTTGCGCGGACAAAACGTTCAAGTGCCTCTCGTTGTTCATCATTCAGCGACTTAGGCACCACTACATCAACTGTGACAATCAAATCGCCCGACGACTTGGGCGTCACCACTCCTTTGCCCTTCACGCGGTGACGCGATCCGCTCTGCGTACCTGGTCGCAAACGCAACGTCACATCGCCGCCATCAAGCGTCGGCACTGCAATATCGGCACCAAGCGCGGCTTCGGCGAATGTGATCGGCAGATGCATTGTCAGGTTCGCGCCATCGCGTCCGTACACCGGATGCGTCGACACGATGCACTGCACGAACAAGTCACCGGGCGGCCCACCATTTCGCCCAGGAGTACCGCGGCCTTTGAGGCGAATGCGCTGGCCATCCTGCACGCCCGCGGGGATACGCACCTTGACCTCGCGAGCTCGGCGTTCAACGCCAGTACCGCGACACGTTATGCACGGATACTCAATAATGACCGTGCGGCCCCCGCATCGTGGACAGGGAGCGGAAAACGAGAACGGCCCTTGATTGTCTTCCACAACTCCACGTCCGTAGCACTCAGGACAACGCACGGGTGTTGTTCCAGGTCGCGCTCCAGTACCACGACAACCAGAACATTCGGAATCTGCCGTGAGGTGGATCGGTGTGGTCAACCCGTGCACGGCCTCCTCGAAACTCAACGTGAGGGTTGCTTCAATATCGCCACCACGTTTGGGACCCGCGCCACGTGAAGTGCCGAACACTTGGCTAAACAACCCACCGAGACCTTCGCCACCCACGTCGTTGGGATCGAATCGGAATGAGCCTCCGCCAGGACCAAACGAGCTCTGACCCATCCGCCGAACATCGTCATATTCCTTACGCCGCGACTCGTCGCCCAACACGTCGTACGCGCCAGAAACTTCCTTGAAGCGCTCCTCCGCAGAAGCGTTGTTCGGATTCGCGTCCGGATGGTATTGACGCGCGAGCTTGCGATAGGCCTTCGTAATGTCTTTCGCCGACGCATCCTTCGATACGCCGAGAACGGCGTAGTAGTCCTTTTCGAACCACTCGCGTTGCGCAGTCATCCCTTGACCTTCACCATTGCCGCGCGCAACACGCGACCCTTCCATCGGTATCCGGTGCGCAACACCTCCACGACCGTGCTCACCCCGCCATCGCCTTCTTCGTGCACCACGGCCTCGGCGAGTTCAGGATCGAACTCCTTGCCCTCGAGATCAAGAGCCTCAAGTCCGTGCTTTTGCAAGGTGCCAATAAGTGCGGACCAAATCGGTTCAACGCCATCGACACCATGGGCAACTGCGGCCTCACACGCGTCAAGCACCGACAGTAACGATTCAACAATCTTGCCAGTCGACCGATCCACCTCGTCGGCGAGCTGTCCCGCCGCACGCTTGCGATAGTTCTCGAAGTCCGCCTGCACGCGCAACGCAATGTCTTTGAACTCATCACGCTCGCGCTGAGCGACCTCCAACTCGGTGGGTTCGGGCGCAGCGATATCTGCGCCCTCCTCCATCGACTGTTGTTCGTGCTCCGACATTGGTACGACCGTCGCTTACTTCTCGTCGACAATCTCGGCATCGACAATGTCGTCATCGCCGGGCGTCTGTCCACTCGCCGACGTACCGGTCGCATTGGTGTCCCGCGCGGCAGCCTCGTACAGCTTCTGACTGAATGCCTGACTTGCGGCCATCAACTTTTCCGTAGCGCCCTTGATTGCCTCGGTGTCCTGTCCACCAAGCACCGACTTGAGATCAGCGAGTGGGCCTTCAATTGCTGTGCGCTCTTCTTCACTGACCTTGTCGCCTTGCTCACGAAGCACCTTTTCCGTCTGGTACACGAGCGAGTCGGCGTTATTGCGAATCTCGGCCTCTTCGCGACGCTTCCGGTCTTCCTCTGCGTGCGACTCGGCATCTTTAACCATCTTGTTGATGTCGTCCTTACTTAATGACGATTGGCCCGTAATGGTCATTGACTGCTCTTTGCTCGTTGCACGGTCCTTGGCCGACACGTGCACGATGCCGTTTGCGTCAATGTCAAAGGTGACTTCGATCTGGGGAACACCCCGAGGCGCTGGTGGCAAGTCAACAAGTTGGAACTTGCCGAGCGTCTTGTTGTACGACGCCATTTCTCGTTCACCCTGCAATACGTGGATTTCCACCGACGGTTGCATGTCTTCGGCAGTTGTAAACACCTCGGTGCGGCGGGTTGGAATTGTGGTGTTGCGTTCGATGAGCTTGGTCATCACACCGCCCTTCGTCTCAATGCCAAGTGACAACGGTGTTACGTCGAGTAGCAACACATCCTTGACGTCACCGCGTAACACGCCGGCCTGCACTGCGGCACCTACTGCCACCACCTCGTCCGGGTTAACCGTACGGTTGGGCTCCTTACCGGTCATCGACTGCACTAGATCCTGCACCGCAGGCATGCGCGTCGAACCACCGACGAGGATCACGTGATTGATCTGACCTTTGGACAAGCCCGCGTCGGTAATTGCTTGTTCGAACGGCTTGCGACAACGCTCGATCAGATCAGCGGTCATCTCTTGGAACTTCGCTCGGGTTAGCGACTCATCCAAGTGCAGTGGTCCACTTGCAGTAGCGGTGATGAACGGCAGATTGATTTGCGTTTGCTGGGTTTGGCTCAACTCAATCTTTGCCTTTTCAGCGGCCTCTTTGAGGCGCTGAACGGCCATGCGGTCCTGCGAGAGATCGACACCGTGCGCTGCTTTGAATTGCTGCACCAACCAATCGATGATGCGCTGATCCCAGTCGTCGCCACCGAGGTGCGTATCGCCGTGGGTGCTCTTCACTTCGAACACACCGTCACCAATTTCGAGCACGCTTACGTCGAACGTGCCGCCACCCAAGTCGAAGACGAGAACGGTTTCATCTTCACTGCCTTTGTCAAGTCCGTAGGCCAGCGCAGCAGCGGTTGGCTCGTTGATGATGCGCAAGACCTCGAGGCCAGCGATCTGTCCCGCTTCTTTAGTTGCGGTGCGCTGGGCGTCGTCGAAATACGCGGGCACCGTAATGACCGCCTGGGTCACGGTGTCGCCAAGGTATGCCTCGGCATCGCGCTTCAACTTCATCAACGTTCGTGCACTGATCTCCTGCGGCGTGTAGCGCTTCCCGTCGATGTCCTCCGACTTCCAGTTCTCGCCCATGTGACGCTTAATGCTGCGGAAGGTTCGATCGGGGTTCGTGATGGCCTGACGCTTCGCCACCTCACCCACGAGAACCTCGCCCGCCTTCGAAAACGCAACGACGGAAGGCGTGGTCCGCGTCCCTTCCGAGTTGGGAATAACGACGGGCTCACCCGCCTCCAATACGGCAACGACCGAGTTCGTCGTGCCGAGATCAATGCCAACTGCCTTGGGCATGTGCTGTGCTCCTTTTATCATCGGGGTGCTGGGGCACGATAGAGCCGCTCAGACCAGGTTGCCAACATGTGTGACAGAAATCCTGAGTGAAAAGCACTCAAGTTCTGGAATCGGGGCCACCGGGCCCGGCACTTCTACGATTGGCTCATGCCCGGCATCCTTGTCCTCCTCCGCCATGGCCAGAGCACCTGGAATGAACGCAACCTCTTTACCGGCTGGCATGACGTGCCCCTCACCTCGCAAGGGATTCGCGAGGCCCAGGCGGCGGGGCGCACCATGGCCGCTGCTGGACTGCGCTTTGCCACCTCACACACATCACTGCTGACACGGGCAATGGAAACCCACCGTCTCGCCCTGCACGAAATGGGCTGTGACGACCTCGAAACGCATCGCAGCTGGCGGCTCAATGAACGGCACTACGGCGCACTTCAGGGTCTTGACAAGAAGGAAACCACCGCCCGCCATGGTGCAGAACAAACCCACGTCTGGCGCCGCAGTTTCGATGTCCCGCCACCTCCCGTGACGCGCGACAGCCCTGAGCATCCAGCAAATGATCCGGTGTATCAACGCCTCATTACTGAAGGTCTCGATCCTGCACTGTTGCCAGCAACGGAATGCCTGAAAGACGTACTTGCGCGCGTGTTGCCGTATTGGAATGACGTCATCGCTCCGCAATTGCGCGACGGTCTCAACGTGTTAGTCACCGCGCATGGCAATTCGTTGCGCGCACTCGTGATGCACCTCGAAGGTATCCCGCCCGACGAGATTGCGGAGTTCAACATTCCTACGGGCGTGCCGCGTCGTTACCGCTTCAGCGACGATATGCGCGTTGACGAGGTCGAATACTTAGGAGATGCCACCGCTATTGCCGAGGCCACAGAGGCGGTTGCGCGTCAAGCGGGGCACTAGCGTTTAGCGAATGGAAACGACGCAGCACACCTCTTCTTCCACGCCCAAGCGCCTCAAGCCCTACCAGTTATCCATTGCGCTTGGCGTCGGCATCGGCGTCTTCACCATGGTCTCGGGAATCATCCCATTGATCACGGGTTGGAAGGGCGACTCGCCCATTCACCGCGAGGTCTTCGGCGGAATTCCCGGCGCACTCAAAATTGCGTTCTACACCGTTATCCCCGTGATGCTCATTTGGGGATCGCTGCGCTTTGCCGACCGTATTCGCAACTGGGAACGCGGCGCACCGGACCGTCGCCGAACCACGAAGAAGAATGTAAAGCAACGATTGGCTGACTACCGCGCGGGTGTGTACATGAAGACCCTGTTGCGCGATAGCGGCGCCGGTCTCATGCACTCCATGATCTATTTCGGTTTCCTCGTATTGCTCGGCGTCACCACGGTGCTGGAAATCGACCACCAGATGCCACCCGCTTTGAAGTTCCTGCACGGTGACGTGTACCGGGCGTATGCACTTGTCGGAGACGTGGCGGGTGTGGTCTTCACTGCCGGAGTCGTCTGGGCAATCGTGCGTCGCTACGTACAGCGACCGTACCGCATTCGCATCAAATCAAAGCCTGAGCACGCACTCATCTTGGGCGTTCTTTTGGCAATTGGTGTTTCGGGGTTCGGCACAGAGATGTACCGAATCGCTCAGGGCCAAGCCGCGGGCCAAGACCTCAGTTACGAGAAGTGGAGTGTCGTCGGATACCCGCTTGCCCAGCTCGTCAACGGGGCAAGCGCCGACACCTTGGCAACGTGGCACCAGATCTGGTGGGTCGTCCACGCGCTCACGTTCATCGCCTTCCTTGCAATTCTGCCCATCACGATGCTGCGTCACATCTTCACCTCGCCGCTCAACATGTACCTAAAGGATCGCGATCGTCCAAAGGGCGCAATGAAGGCAATGCCCAATCTCACCGAGACGTCGCTCGAGACCTTTGGCGCCAACGTGGTGGAGGACTTCACGTGGAAGCAGTTGCTTGACCTCGATGCCTGCACCATGTGCGGGCGATGCACCAGCGTGTGCCCCGCGCACGCCACTGGCAAGCCACTCGACCCACGCGAAATTGTGTTGAAGAGCGGCGAAGTAATGGCGGCAACCGCATCCCACGCACCCGGTGGCAAGGTCTCGCCTCCCCTGAGCGTGGACGGTGAAATCACCATCAATGCCAATGCGCTCTTCGAGCGCATTACCGCCGAAGAGGTGTGGGCCTGCACCTCGTGCAAGGCGTGCGACGAAATCTGCCCCGTCAATATCGAAATCCTCGACAAGATTCTTGACATGCGTCGCTACCTCGCATTGATGGAAAGCGACTTCCCCGCAGAACTCGGCAACGCGTATCGCGCAATGGAAAACCAAGGAAACCCGTGGGGTATGAACCAGGGTGAGCGTGCCGACTGGGCCAAGGACCTTGATGTCACCGTGCTTGATCCATCGGACGCGTTCAACCACGAATACCTCTACTGGGTGGGATGCGCAGGCAGCTTCGACGACAAGAACAAGAAAGTCACTCAATCAATGGCCAAGTTGCTCAAGCGCGCAGGTATCGATGTGGCCATCCTCGGCCCCAGCGAAATGTGCACCGGTGACAGCGCTCGTCGCAGTGGCAATGAGTATCTCTTCCAGATGTTGGCTATGCCCAACATCGAGATGCTCAATGGAATGGGTGTGCGCAAGATCATCACGCAATGCCCCCACTGCTTCAACACATTGGCCAACGAGTATCCGCAGCTCGGTGGACATTACGAAGTGATCCATCACTCACAGCTGCTTGAACACCTGATCGACTCAGGCAAGCTCGACGTCTCGTCGGCAACGCTTGACGAGCGCATCACGTACCACGACTCGTGCTACCTCGGTCGCCACAACGATGTCTACATGGCCCCACGCAATGTCGTGTCGTCGATCAAGGGCGTTGAAGTTGTCGAGATGCAGCGCAACGGCACGAAGGGCATGTGCTGTGGCGCAGGCGGCGCGCGCATGTGGATGGAAGAAAGCATCGGCACCAAAGTCAACGATGAACGAGCGGAAGAAGCCATCTCGACTGGCGCGTCACGCGTCGCAACGGCATGCCCCTTCTGCTACATCATGTTGGACGACGGCGTGAAGGGCGCAGGCAAGGAAGAGAACGAGGTCAAAGTTGCCGACATCTCGATCCACTTGCTGGACGCAATCGAGAATGGTGAACGCCTCGCTGCCACAAAGTCCTCGCCGCTGGGCGCTCCAGTAGCGGGGGAATAGCGCGGGTTATTTAAAGTTCTCGAAATAGCGGCTCGGCGTGGGACCACGCTGACCCTGATACTTCGACCCACTTGCACCCTTGCCGTAGGGGCGATCAGCGGGGGTCGTCATCGCCATGAAACTCACTTGGCCGATCTTCATCTTCGGGTACAGCGTGATCGGCAAGTTCGCCACATTCGACAACTCCAATGTGATGTGCCCGTCGAATCCTGCGTCGATGAAACCGGCAGTCGAATGGATCAGCAAGCCCAACCTGCCAAGCGAACTCTTGCCCTCCACACGAGCCACAAGATCGTCTGCTATCGCAATTCGCTCCAACGTTGAGCCCAACACGAACTCGCCTGGATGCAACATGAATACGCCGTCTTCGGGAACCTCAACCAATTCAGTGAGCTCCGTGAGATCCTTCTTCACATCGATCACACCCGCGGTGTGATTACGAAACACGCGAAACAGTGGCGAAAGCTTCACGTCAATCGAGGAAGGCTGAAGGCATGACTCGTCGAGAGGATCCACGAGAATGCGCTTTGCCGTAATGGCCTCGCGAATGCTTCGGTCGGACAAGATCACAGCGCAAGACACTAGTCAGTCCGACAATCGTGAGATAAACGACTGGTACCGTGACGTGCGATGGCAAATGCATCTCCGACCTTTCGCATTTCGCCTCAATTTCATCTCAGTGTGGTGGGCATTGCGGTAGCAATTTTCGCCTATCGAGGATGGGACGCCCGTTCTTGGCTGATGTATCTGGACGAAGTGTTCGTCAAACACGCCATTGATCCGGACGTGACGTACAGAGGGATCCGTGGGTCGCTTGACCCAGCGGGGCTCCTCAATTCATTTTCTGGCTATATCCACCTCGCGCCGCGAGTCCTCGCCGAGTTCTTCACACGCTCCATCGACGCCTACCCGATGTGGACATGGCTCACCGCGACCATGGTCTGGTCGGCATCCGCATGGGTCGTGTTCGCTGCCATAGCAGACGTAAGTGAATCGGCGATTGCCGGCAGCGCAGCAGCCGCGGCCGTGATCCTCGGTCCAGCGAGCAACGTCATCCTGCTTGGTCAACTCAATGCGCTGCAATGGCCTCTGCTGCTCGCCTGCGCGATCATCATTGCCACGCGGTTTCAACCGCGCGCGCGATGGGCACAATACGGAATAGTTGCGCTATTTGTGCTGACCGCTTTGAGTGCTGCGCTGAGTTTTCTCCTTATTGCAGTCTTGGCAGTCACGGCGCTTTATGGCACGACGCGTCAGTTTTCGCGCGTATTGCTTGCAGCTACTGCCGTGCCTTTTGGCCTCCAAGTCATTACCTACCTCGGTCAAGACTCGCGACAGGTTGAGTCACATGCGATTACCGATCTAGCACGAGAGTTTCTTTATGCCTTTCAGATCGTTGTGCCGTCGGGGTTTCGTTCTGGCGTGGAATCGCCTCCTAGCGCACTCGGCGCTGTCTTAATCCTCGTGTTCTGGTCGACCTTTAGTAGTGCATTGGTGTTTGCAGTTCGTCAACTGAAGTCACACGCTCCGAAACGTACGAATGCCATCGTCATGTTGACGCTTTCTGGTCTTCTCTTTCTTCTCGTCAGCGTCTATCTCAATGGCAACCTCAACCACCAATACCTTGTCGTACCGTTTGGCTGTTTATGGTCAGCACTCGCAATTGCGTCATCGTCACTCACTAGTCGGCCGGCCACTCGCCTGGTGGGTCAACTCATTGCGCTGGTTGCCGTCGGATTTTTCTCCTTTTCCGCAGCGCCACTCGTTGGCAAGAACCTCCACGATCCGTTCTTTGTGCAACCGTATGTGGGCAACTGGTCACAGGCGTTGGATGATGCTCAAATGCAATGTCGAGATTTAATTGACGGCGATGTCCACATCACGGGGGCAAGTGAGATGTTTACCCTTCCGTGCAACGCAATCGACTAACTGTTCCCAGTCGATATCCTCGAGGTCACTTGTCGCGGGTGTAGTTCAGTGGCAGAACATCAGCTTCCCAAGCTGAGAATGCGGGTTCGATTCCCGTCACCCGCTCAAAAGGCTGATCAGCGCCCACGCCGCGGCAACACCACCGACCAGTGCCATCGCTACTGTTCGCGCCACCGGCGCCCGCTCGAGGTCACCGTCTGCTGTGCGCCGAGTGGGTGGACGCACAATCGCAAGCACGTTGCCCACGCACATTGCTCCACCAAAGGCCAGCACGAGCCATACAAGAATGTCCTCGCCGAGAAACATCGGCTAGTCGCCCAAAAATTCGTCGACCACGGCATCCTTGGCCATGCTTTCGAATCGTGTGTACGACGCAAGCCACGCCAACCGTGCCTGGCCCAGTGGTCCGGCGCGATGCTTCGCCACGTTGACCTCCGCATACCCCTTCAAATTGGGGTCCGGATCGTAAATCTCGGCGCGATACAAGAACATCACGACGTCGGCGTCCTGCTCGAGGGCGCCCGACTCGCGGAGGTCGGACAATGTCGGACGCTTGTCGGTGCGCGACTCAAGCTGACGGCTCAACTGGCTCAACGCCAATACCGGCACATTGAACTCGCGTGCGAGCAGTTTCAGCTTTCGGCTGATCTCGCTCACCTCCAACTGACGGTTCTCGGGTCGACCATCGCCGCCCATCAACTGGAGATAGTCGATCACGATCAACGCCAATGACCCCTCGCGACTAAATGTGCGCCGCGCCTTGGCACGAATTTGGCCCACCGTGGTGCCCGCTGAATCATCAATGATGAGCGGCACATCGAGTCGACCGACCGCGTGACCGATCTTGGTCCAATCGTTTGGTGTCGGCCGTCCAGTGCGCAAGACGGTGCCGTCCACTCGCGCCTCGCTCGCCAAAATACGCTGCGCAAGTTCGGCCTTGCCCATTTCCAACGAAAAGAACAGCACCGGTTGATTGAGTTGCTGGGCAACATGCACCGCGATCCCCAGCGCAAAGGCGCTCTTTCCCATCGCGGGACGCGCACCCACAATGTTCAAGGTTCCCGGTTGCAAGCCAAGCAATACGCGATCGAGGTCGGTGTAGCCCGTGGGTACACCGGTGATGACGTCTTTCGAATTGAAACGGTCCTCGAGTTTCTCCATCGTCTGCTGAATCAACAGATCAATGCGCTCAGAGTTGTCGCCGGTCTGGCTCTCGGACACGTTGAAGATGCGACTCTCAGCCTCGTCGAGCGCCCGCTCAACGTCGTCGGGTTCGCCGTACGCAATCTCGGCGATCTCCGATGCCGCGCCGATCAGTTTGCGTAAGCGAGCGGTGTCACGAACAATTTTGGCGTAGCGGTCGGCGCTCGAAATGGCTGGTGTGGCATTTTGCATCGCGAGGAGTCCGTCCAGGCCTCCCGCCATGTCGAGCAGACCAGCACGCCGGAGTTCGTCGGCCACCGTGACCGGGTCGACTGGTTCACCACCGGTGTTCAGCGATCGAATCGCGTCGTAAATATGACGATGTGCGGGCTTATAGAACTCGTCAGGATGAACGCCGCGTTCGAGGGCTATGCCAACTGCATCGCGCGACAACAACATCGCGCCCAGGAGAGACGCCTCGGCGTCAAGGTTGTGCGGTGGAACACGGTTCGCCGAGCGTGGTCGGGCGTCCTGTGTGTTCGACATCACTCCACCTTGTCTGACTAACCCTGGTGATCGCTACCGAGCAACGAGTGCGCGGCTTATTCGCCGGAAACCGACAACGTGACGGTGCCGGTGACTCCAGGGAACAGTTCCACTACAACGCGATGCTCGCCAACCGAACGAATGGGCTCGTTGATGACGATGCCTTTGCGATCAATCGCCAGTCCCGTCTGGGCAGCCACCGCAGCAGCGATGTCGCCAGCAGATACCGAGCCGAACAGTCGGCCTTCGTTGCCAGCCTTGGCCGACACCGTGATAGTGCGCGACGCCAACTCGGTTGCCACCACCTGCGCGGATTCACGATCGGCGGCTTCGCGCAACTGGCGGGCACGCTTCATGGATTCCGACTGACGAACTGTGCCGTCAGATGCAGGCACTGCAAGCCCTCGGGGCATCAAGAAATTACGAGCGTGCCCCGACGACACGGTGACGATGTCTCCGCGGCGACCAACGCCCACTACATCAGAACGCAACAACACCTTCATGGCTCTATGCCTCCTCGGTCTCTACAGCGGCCTCGACAATTGATTCGGTCGCCGTGCTGTTCTCGGCTGCTTCAATCACGTCTGCGTAGGTATCAGCCAACGTGGAGTCAGCATCCCGACGTTCGCGGCGCGGCCGATCGTTGTAACCACCGTCTTCCTCGCCACGGCGTGGCGCACGGGCCGAGGCCACGCGCTTGGTATAGGGCAACAATGCCATCTCGCGAGCGTTCTTCACTGCAGTTGCCACATCGCGTTGCTGCTGAACGTTGTTGCCGTTCATCCGACGGGCGCGCAACTTCGAACGGTCCGACATGAAACGCTGCAGCAGATTGATGTCCTTGTAGTCGATGTACTCAACTTTTTCCGCGTTGAGCAGATTGGGGCGCTTCTTGTACTTGCGCATCGCCGCTTTGGCTGCGCGTTCCTTGTTCTTCTTACTAGTCATGAGTGGTGTCCTTTATGTCGAAATACTGATATCAGAAGGGCTCTTCGCCGCCATCAAATGGATTCGCCTCGGCCTGTGGTGCGCGGCTGCCGCCACCGCCGCCGCCTTCACCCTTGGGGGTGCGCTCCACCTGTGCAGTTGCCCAGCGCAGACTTGGTCCGAGCTCATCGGCAATGACGTCGATGGCGGTGCGCTTGTCGCCTTCGCGGGTGGTGTATTCGCGCTGCTCAAGCCGACCCGTCACCACAACGCGCGTGCCCTTGGTGAGCGACGCAGCGGCATTTTCGCCGAGCTGCCCCCATGCAGTCACGTTGAAGTACGACGTCTGTTCTTGCCATTCACCGTTCACCTGATAGCGCCGACCAACGGCGATACCGAACGAGGCAACCCCTCGTCCAGTGGTGGTGAAACGCAGTTCGGGGTCGCGGGTCAAGTTACCCACGAGTGTGATCGTGTTATCAGCCATGAATCAATGCTCCTTGGTTGGGTCGTGGAAGATCAGGCCGACGCAACGGTCATACCGCGACGAGCGGCTTCCTGATCAGGAAGTCGGAGTAGCTTGTGGCGCAACACGTCGTCGGAGAGCTTCAACGTGCGCTCGACTTCATCGAGAGCACCACCCTTCGCCACGAGGTTGAACACCGCGTAGTACCCGTCGGACTGCTTATTGATGGGATACGCCAAACGACGCTTGCCCCACCAATCCGGCGATCCATGAACCGAACCACCGACGGTCTCTACCGCCTTGGTGATCTGGTTCACCCAACTGTGTGCGGCCGACTCTTCAAGAGCGCCATTCACGATGACCATCAACTCATATGCACGCATGTGCTGGTGTACTCCCTTCGGTTCCGGCCGAGGCCGGAGCCCCGTAATGGGGCAGGGTGAATAAGGACTGAGAAGCGTATCGCCACCACCGAAGCGTGCCACCGGGGTGTGGCACGGATCCTTAGGAGCCCGATCGACGCCGTTCTACGGCAGGCGTGGGCACCATCGGCAATGATCGCAGGAGGTGGTGCCATGCGCACGACCGACAGGCCTCCACGACATATGCCGTGTAGTCCTGTGCGCCACTGCGCTGAGCAAGACGCCGAAACTCTTCGAGTTCATTCGGCTTCGTGACACATCGGCCATGACTCGGCAGTCGAGGACCAAACACATAGGTGACAAGCACGACGTTGTCATCGATGCAAATTGGGCAGCGCACTTCGGTCTCGTCGCCAAAGTTGCGTGCCGCGCGCATCAAATCTGGATGCGCGTCACACACCTGATCTTTGCGCAGGCGCCCACGACGAAATTCGTTGATCAACGCACGACGAGAAAGGCGATGGTCGATGATGCCACCAAGGGCTTCACCATGATCGTCGGTAAGCGCAAGTGCACTCAGCCAACCTTGTCGTCGCTGTACTCCCATGACGGCGAACGATAGTCACCGCCTCAGCGTTGGCGGTGACCCTCCCACCAATCGTCTAGGCGTCGCCGAATGACATCGTCGCCAAGCAAGCCTTCCTCGAGACGGATCTCCATAAGAAAGTCCAATGCCTTCCCGACATCGCGGCCCGGGGAAATGCCCAGGTGATCCATTACTTGTTGCCCGTCCATCTCGGGACGGAGTGCAGCAAGCTCCTCCTTCTTTGCCAACTCCGCAATCCGATTCTCCAGGTCGTCCATTCGCCGAGACAGCATGAGCGCCTTCTTCTCGTTACGCGTCGTGCAATCGCAGCGGGTCAACACGTTGAGTTCGTTCAGTAGCCCGCCTGCATCACGGACGTATCGCCGCACCGCAGAATCAGACCATCCCATTTGGTAGGTGTGAAAGCGAAGGTGCAGCGCAACCAGTTCAGTGATGGCCTCCACGTCCTCCGTTGAATATTTCAACGCCTTCAGTCGTTGGCGAGACATCCGCGCACCCACCACTTCGTGGTGATGGAACGACACACCTTTGCCTTCGTTGTATGCACGTGTCTTGGGTTTGCCGATGTCATGAAATAGTGCCGCAAGGCGAGTGATGCGAAAATCAAAATCGTCAGATGCATCAGGCCGAACGTTTTCCACCACCGCAAAGGTGTGGGTGAGCACATCCTTGTGTCGATGAATGGGGTCTTGTTCCAGTCGCATCGCTGGAAGTTCGGGGAAGAACTTGTCTGCCAAGCCGGTTTCCACCAAAAACCACAGACCCAATGTCGGGTGTTCGGTCACAATCAATCGGTCGAGTTCATTGCGTATCCGCTCGGCCGACACGATCTCAAGTCGGTCACGAAGTTCCTTCACCGCATCAACAAGTTCAGCAACGGGCTCAAGCGACAACGTCGCAATAAACCGAGCGGCGCGCATCATGCGCAATGGGTCGTCGTTGAAACTTATCGTTGGGGACAATGGCGTGCGTAGCACCTTGGTCATTAAGTCGGTCATGCCGCCAAATGGATCAACCAACGTTGGCGTATTCGAAGTGATTTCAAGTGCCATCGCATTGACCGTGAAGTCCCGGCGTGAGAGATCTGTCGTGACATCGTCGGCAAACTGAACATCGGGTTTACGCGAATCAGGCGAATACGCCTCTGCTCGGTGGGTGGTGATTTCGTAGGTTCGATCACCCTTGCGACATGCAATCGTGCCGAAACGCTCTCCGGGAGACCACACCGCGTCAGCCCAACCACCAACCAACGTCTTGACCTCGTCGGGCCGGGCATCGGTGGTGAGGTCGAAGTCGAAGTTCGCCGTCGAACGATCCAGCATCAGATCACGCACCGACCCTCCGACGAGATAGGCGCGCTTGCCCGCCGCGGTAAACACGGCGGCGAGCGGGGCCAACTCCTGAAGCACGGGTGCAAACCGCTGCGGAATCACTTGGTTCAGGCTAGGGGAAACGTTCGCAAAGCCGGTGTAGTGATCCGACGACTACCGTCGAGTGGTGTCATTCCGCAAAGCCGCGATGGCTCGACGACCTCAACGCCTTGTCGCAGCGCTCGTCGTCATGTTTGTGACGATGGTCGCGGTGCCCCACGGTGTTCGTGCTGCCGCGACAGAACCGGCACTCGATGTTCGATTAATCGCCCAAAACTTCAACGTCGCAACAAACCGTCAATTGCGATTTGTGTTTGCGGTGTCCGACGACACGCAACGTGCTGTACTCGCCACCGATCCATCGGCGGAGTTCACTATCGGCTTTCATGCTCCTTTCACCTCGCGCGAAGAGGTGCGGACGGTGTTTGAACGTGGTGTTGATGCCACGCCTGTTGCGTCGACCACACTGCGGTTTAGGCAACTAACGCGCAACGCGTCCGGTGATTTCGTGGCAATCACGTCGCTTGTGGGGTCACTACGCACGTTGCGCACGGGCGTGTACCCCGTCTCACTCGTTGTTTCACGTTCCGACGAACCCGTGTCGTCGATCACCACGGTCATCAACCTCTATACACCCGACGAAACATTCGAGGCGCTCCCCGTATCGACGGTTCTCTCTGTCGACTCCCAACCCACCATGCAACCCGACGGCAGCACCGATGTGCCGATTGCGGCTCGTGCACAGCTCGGTGCATTGGCCTCGCTGCTTGAGTCGGTCGACGCCCCGGTGAGTCTCCATCTTTCCCCGCAACTCCTCGATGGGATGCGGCGTTCCACATCACCCGAGGATCAGGCGCTCTTCGCCCGCCTCGTGGCATCACTTCCCCGCAATGACCTCCTGCCATCCACCTTTGTGTCCTACGACGCGTCAAGCGCCGAGCGCAACGCCATGACCGACGAGTTTGCTGAGCAGCTTCTGCAGGGTGAGTCGGTCGTTGATCTTCTGAACGGTGAATCGCCCGTTTCGCGGCGAATCTGGGTGTCGCGTGTTTCGATCGATCGTGACGCCGTCTCGTTGCTCCGTCAGCTCGGCGTGCAAACGATTGTCCTCACACCACAAGCGGCGTCGTCCTTCGGACGGCTCGACTCGTACGTCAAGCCATATCGGGTGGTTGGCACTACGCCCGGCATTGCCGTAGGACTACGCGCGATCGATCCGTCACATGCCCAATGGCTCAACGATCAAACACGAGACCCGTTGACCAACGCCTATGCCCTCGCGGCCGAACTCATTGTGCAACAACAACAGATTGTCGAAGCGGGTGGCGCACCACGTGACCGTCACGTAGTGATCTCCACACAAAACGGCAACCTTGCACCACTCGCCACCATGAACCCGCTCATCATTGCACTCGACAGAGCCCCACAATTGCGATTGACGTCACTGACCGACATGGTCACCGATATCGCTGAGGCCACCACCGTGAACCTCCCCACCACGGATCGCGTCAATGTTGGCGAACGTCGCGAGATCATGAATCAAGTGCGCTCCGAAATCGCCTCGACATCGACGATGCTGCTCGACGATGCACCACAACATCTGGGCTGGAAGCTGTCAATGCTGACCACCGCCACCGACACACTCACCACCGAGCAATTCGACGCCTATGTGCGTGGTCTGCGGGCGCAACTACGCGCATTGCGAAATTCTGTGCAGATTCCTGAAGCCTTGACGTTCACGCTCGGCGGTCGCGAAAGTGATTTGCGACTGCAATTGCGCAACGACGCGGATCAGCAACTCTCCGTGCTTGTCACCGTCGAGAGCGCAAAACTGCAGTTTCCCAGCGGACCACAAGTTGTCGCTGTGCCCGCCCGTACGTCAGTAGATGTCGTGATCCCCGTTATTGCGCGGGCAAACGGCACATTCCCGCTCGAAGTAGTGCTCTCGACGCCGGACGGGTCAACTGCGGTGGGACGACGCATCGAGATGACTGCACGAGTAAGCGCACTTGCTGGACTTGGCCAAGTCGTCACTGGGGCCGCCGTACTCATCTTGATGTCATGGTGGATATCCCATTGGCGCGCCAAGCGGCGGGGCGATTCGGTCAAAAATCACCCTGCACTACACTGACCCGCATGGCCGTAAAAATCGTTACCGATAGCGCATGTGACCTGCCCCAAGCACTGATTGATGCCCATGGCATCACGATCGTGCCGTTGTCGATTCGGTTTGGCGATACCGAATACATCGATCGCAAAGATCTCACGACTGCCGAGTTCTGGCAGAAGTGTTCGTCGTCACCCGTGCTTCCCGAAACCGCCGCCCCGTCACCTGGCCAGTTCGAAGTCGAGTTTCGTCGCCTAAAGCAGGAGGGTGCTACTGGCATCGTCGTGGTGTCGTTGTCGTCAGATTTATCGGCAACCATGCAAAGCGCCGAGCTCGCCGCCAAAGCAGTCGCACCCGATATTGATGTGCGTGTTGTCGACAGCCGCTCCGCATCAATGGGTGAGGGCATCACGGCAGTCGCCTGCGCCAAGATGGCCGCCGCCGGTGCGCCCATCGATGACATTGTTGCTCACGCTCGTCAACTGGCTGAGCGCTCCAAGGTGTGGGGTGCACTCGACACCCTCGAGAACCTGAAAAAGGGCGGACGTATTGGGGGCGCCAAGGCCATGCTTGCCTCCGCGCTGTCGATCAAGCCGATCATCGAAGTCCGCGGAGGCCGCGTCGAAGAAGGCGGCAAACAACGCACACGCAGTAAGGCCCTCGCCTTTCTCGTCGACAAGGTGAAGAACGCTGGCCCCATTGAAAACTTGGCTGTGCTCCAAGCACAATGTGATGACCTCGATGTTCTCGTTGCCGCACTTCGCGAGGTGTACTCGGGTGAAATCGTTGTCGGCGACATTGGAGCAATCATCGGTGCGCACACAGGTGCCGGCACCATCGGTGTCGCCTACCACCACGCGTGATATCACCCACTTACTAGTGCCTCGAGCACTAGCGTCGCGCTACAACGATGGCGCAGAAAGACATGCTCGGCGGGATGATTGGCGATCGTTATCGCCTCGACCGCCACATCGCTCGCGGCGGTATGGCCGAGGTCTGGCTCGCAAGTGACACCAAGTTCGACCGTCAGGTCGCTGTCAAAATCCTCCGTCCCCATTTGGCTGGAGACCCCACGCTGACCGAGCGATTCAGGCGCGAGGCCGCCGCCTGCGCGGGAATCACACATCCGAATATCGTCGCCGTCTACGACTGCATCGAACACATGGGTCAACAGGCCGTGATCATGCAGTACGTCAAGGGCAAGAGCTTGCGTGATGTGCTCGACCGACAGAAGAAACTTGGGCCACAACTCACCATCCACATAGGGATGTCAGTTGCCGCGGCGCTCGACGAAGCACACGGCAAAAACATCATTCATCGCGATGTCAAACCCGGCAACATTCTGATTACACCAGAAGGCCGCGTGTTGCTCACCGATTTCGGTATTGCGAAAGCCCTCGATTCGAAGGGTGATGACCTCACCAGCGACAACATCATGATGGGCACCGCCAAGTATCTGTCGCCCGAACAAGTGCGTGGTAAGCCGCTCGACGGGCGAGCCGACCTCTATGGACTCGGCCTTGTGCTCTACGAATGCTTGGCTGGCCGTGTGCCGTTCCTCGGCGAAACCGATGCAGATACCGCACTCGCGCGCCTCCAACGCGAACCCACCGATCTCGCCCGCCTCCGCCCCTCATTGTCACCTCAACTTGTCAAGGTGATCATGACGTTGCTTGCACGCAACCCCGATCACCGATACCCCTCTGGTGCCGCAACGCGCCTGGCGCTACAGGCGGCCAGTCTTGGACATCTTGATCAAACAACAGAGCTGACACCGCCGTCGGGTAACCCTGTCGTGCCGACTGACACCACGCCAATCGAGATCGCGAAGGCCCCCGCGTCGCAACCTGCACGCCGTGAAGGTCGCCGACTCCTCGCAATCCTCGTCGCACTTGGTGTCGCTGCGGCGACGATGTTGTGGAGTGTGTCGCGTAACGACGTCGTGATCCCCTCCGACGATGCGCCTGAGGTGCTCAGTGCACCGGTTGGGCCCGTCGCTATTTCAACAATCACAAGCTATGACCCCAATGGTGATGATGGTGAAGAAAACGAGGCGCTCACGCCCCTGTTATTGGATAGCAATCCCGAAACCACATGGATGAGCACGTGTTACGCCAATCAATATTTCGGGAGCAAGGAATACGTCGGATTGGTAGTCCAGCTCAATCAACCCGCCACCGGCACACTGCAGATTGCCATGGCCAACGCACCATGGACCATCGAGGTCTACCAAGCACTCGATAATGCCCCGTTCACGCTTGCTGAATGGGGTGCACGCACCGACCGCAAATTCAACACGAAGCGGCGGGGGTCCGCCTTTGACATCGTGACTCCGGCGCAGTACTTGCTTGTTGTCTTTCGCGAGGCGGGTCGCGGACCCTCGTGTAGCAACGCCAATCCCTATCAGTCGATTGTCTCCGGAGTGTCGTTCCAACAGGGTTAGCCTCACATTGTGAAATTCGATCGGTTTAACGACCCCGATTTGCCGACCAAAATCGTCGACCGCATCGATCAGATTGTTGGCCTCGTTCGCAACCGCACCACAAAACCTCTCGTTGTAGTCATTCGTGGGATCGTGTTTGGGCTCATGGCGCTTATTGGCGCACTCTTTATCGGTGTAGTGCTACTGATTGCCCTCGTCCGAGGCCTGCACTCGCTGTTTGATTTGTGGTGGTCGCGAGAAGTGGCTGTGTGGTTCACCTACTTCCTACTGGCTGCGCTGTTCGGGTTCGTTGGTGCGGTGCTCTTGCGTCGTCGCCAGCCCCGTAATCGAACCTGATTATGGTGGGGGTCCCCCGCCATTACGAAGGAGTCTGTTCATGAGTTCCTCCCACCATCGCGTCCTCATCATTGGCTCCGGTCCCGCAGGTTTGACCGCCGCCATCTACACAGCACGTGCAAGCCTCGCCCCCCTCATCATCGAAGGGGAGCCCTCTTCGACATCCGATCAACCCGGCGGTCAGTTGATGTTGACCACCGAGGTGGAGAACTTCCCTGGCTTCCCCGAAGGCATCATGGGCCCCGAATTGATGATGCGTTGCCGCGAACAGGCCGCTCGGTTCGGCGCACAGTTCCTTACAGAAAAGGTCTCCAAAGTCGACTTCTCCTCGCGACCATTTCGCGCGTGGGTTCGTGATGACGAATACACAGCAGACAGCGTGATCGTCTCCACAGGAGCGCAATCGTTGATGCTTGGACTTGAAGAAGAAAGTCGTCTCATTGGGCACGGCTTGTCAACATGTGCAACCTGCGACGGATTCTTTTTCCGCGGTCAGAACATCATCGTGGTTGGCGGCGGAGACTCTGCGCTCGAAGAGGCGCAATTCCTCACGAAGTTTGCCTCCAAAGTCACCGTCGTTCATCGACGCGATACGTTGCGCGCTTCCAAGATCATGCAGGATCGAGCGTTGGCCAACGAGAAGATCGAGTTTCTATGGAACTCGCAAGTCACCAAGCTGATCGGTGACGACAAAGTGTCAGGTGTCGAGATCACGAGCACCATCGACGGATCAACAAGTACGTTGAACGTCACTGGTGTCTTTGTTGCAATTGGCCATCGACCGAATACCGATTTGTTCAAAGGCGTTCTGGATATGGAAGACACTGGGTATCTCGTCACTAAACCGGGTTCCACATATACCAACATCGCTGGTGTATTCGCCTGTGGCGACGTGCAAGACCACACCTACCGTCAAGCAATTACCGCGGCAGGCTCAGGTTGCATGGCCGCGATCGACTGCGAGCGTTGGCTTGAGGCGCAGCACTAGGAAATAAATCGCCAGCTCTCGGCGTTGCATCTGATTAGCATCAGTTCGCCAATTGAGAATGCATCTCTTTGGCACACGAAAGGGAACAACATGGCAGACGCAATCGTCACCCTCACATCCGACACCTTTGACGAAGTGGTCCGTGGATCCGACAAGCCCGTCCTGGTGGATTTCTGGGCCGAATGGTGCGGGCCGTGCAAGGCCATCGCTCCCGTGCTCAGCGAAATGGCTGCGGAGCAGGCCGGCAAGCTGCAAATTGCCAAGCTGAACGTGGACGACCACGGCGACATCGCTATGCGCTTCAGCGTCATGAGCATTCCAACGCTCATCTTGTTCAAGGCTGGTGAGCCGGCGAAACGGCTCGTGGGGGCCAAAGGCAAGGGTCAACTCATGCAGGAGATCGCAGAATTTCTGTAGGAGACCGGTCGGTCGACGACGAGCGTTTCATTCGCGACCTCCAGATTCGACTCGCCGCAGCCAAGACACTCAGCCTCGTCGGTGTGACACTCGGTGTGTTCTGTGATCGCACCCGAGAGGGGTTGCGAAGTTTTCAGCGCAAGCGAGGCATACCTGAGTCTGACGTGTGCGATGAAGCCACGTGGCAAACATTGATTGAATCCACATGGGCACTCGGATCCCGGCTCTTGTATCTGACGTCACCACACTTACGCGGTGACGATGTCGAACAACTCCAAGTACGGCTCGCACGTCTGGGTTTCAACTGTGGAAAAGCAGATGGTATTTTTGGTGCGTTGACCGCACAAGGTCTCGCCGACTTTCAACAGAATTACGGTCTGCAGCCCGATGGCATCTGTGGCGTTGAGACACTCCGCGCACTGGAGCGAATTGGGGGGCAAAGTGGCGACGGTCCCGGTGTTGTCGCAGTGCGTGAAGCAGAGACATCTCGTGCATCAACTACATTGCGTGTTGCTGTCGGTGCATTTGACGTAATGGCACCAGTCGCACAACGACTCACTCGACAACTCCGCACGCGTGGGTACCTCGTCGTCTTAATCGAGTCAGACGATCCGCAGCGACACACGGTTGCGGCGAACTCCTTTGCCGCCGACCTCTACGTCGGCGTCACGCGCGCAACCGACTCCGAGCGCATCGCGTTCTACGAGACCGAGGGTTTCGTGTCGCCAACTGGAGCACACCTCGCCACGGCAATTGCGTCGGCCTTCGACACACCTGGAGCAGCCCAGGGGGCCCGCCACCCCGTGCTCCGGGAAACACGAATGCCTGCCGTGCTCTGTGCCCTCAGGTTTTCCCCTACCCCCCAGAATGCTGTGCACAGCGCATCGGTCGTTGCTGACGCAATTGTGCGGTGGGAATCAGCCGACGTTCGCCCGCACTAGCCATTACACACAGGGTTATCCACAGACTGTGCATACGCTCAAGTTGATCGTGATACTCACCGTCAGGTGAACCGTCAGCCCTACTGCTCGGTTGGTCCCTCGGTCATGAGGCGATAAATCCGCTCCAAATCCTCAAGGTCCGCAAACTCGATCACCACGCGGCCATGTTTGGTCGTCATCGCTACCGATACTGACGTCTGCAGGTGATCACCGAGGAGCTGTTCGAGTTCCAAAAGACCCGGTGGCCGCAATGTTGCCGATGCGGGCTTGGGTCGAGCAGCCACGGCCGCGGGCTTCGGTTGATCGCCCCGGATTGCCTCCTCGACCGCTCGCACGGATAGCTGCTCGGCAACTGCACGCTTGGCCAGGGTCTCTTGAAGCCCTCGATCGGGTGTTCCCAAGATTGCCTTTGCGTGTCCGGCAGACAGGCGTCCGTCTGCCAACAACTGCTGAATTGATGCTGGCAAGGAAAGAAGACGAAGAGCGTTGGTGATTGCCGACCGACTCTTGCCCACCTTGGTGGCGACTTGTTCGTGGGTCATCCCGAAGTCTTCAAGGAGTTGCTGATACGCGGCGGCTTCTTCAAGCGGCGTCAGGTCCTGTCGGTGAAGATTCTCCACCAATGCTTGCTCTACTGAGGCGACGTCATCCGTAACCCGCACCACCGCCGGGATCCGCGACAGGCCGGCCCGTTGTGCCGCACGCCAACGACGCTCACCCGCGATGAGTTCGAAACCACCCTCGACTGGTCGCACCAGAATCGGCTGGAGCACCCCAATGGCCTGGATCGATGCCGACAACTCGACGAGCGATTCCTCATCAAAGTGCACACGTGGCTGATTGGGGTTTGGTCGAATATCGGTAATCGTCAACTCGCGTAAGCCGGTTGCATCATCGGGTGACCCAGGGGTCTGCTCCGCAGATTTGCCTCCCGCTTGCGGAATCAGGGCATCCAGCCCTTTACCCAGCCCGCTTCGCCTCGCCACCACTCACCTCCAGTGCTACCGCTCGATATGCCTTTGCCCCAGCGGAACTCGGGTCGAATGTCGTGATTGGCTTGCCATGGGAAGGCGCCTCCGCAATGCGCACGGTATGCGGAATAACCGTCTGACAGACCTTGTCGCCAAAGTGTTCGCGTACTTCAGCCACCACATCGCTGGACAACTTGGTGCGGGTGTCGAACATCGTGCAAATAATGGTGCTGACCTCGAGGCCTGGGTTCAGGTTCCGACTCACCAAATCCACGTTGCGCAACAACTGACCAAGGCCCTCAAGGGCGTAGTACTGACACTGAATGGGCACGATGACCTCGTGTGCTGCCGTCAGGCCGTTCACGGTCAACAGGCCCAGCGAGGGAGGGCAGTCAATCAGCACATAGTCAAACTGGTCAAGGATCACCTCAATTGCGTTCTTCAGTCGTGTCTCGCGGCCCATCGCCGGCACCAACTCAATCTCTGCGCCCGCAAGATCAAGGTTGGAGGGTGCCACAAAGAGGTTCTTCACTGCCGTTGGTTCAAGGCAGTCTTCGAGTGGGGTGTCCTGGAGCAGCACGTCATACACGCTGGTCTCCATCTCCCGGGTGTTGAGACCCAATCCGGTACTGGCATTACCTTGCGGATCGAGGTCAATGAGAAGAACGCGGTACCCCTGCTCAGCCAGACATGCACCGAGATTGATCGTGGTCGTGGTCTTCCCCACGCCACCCTTCTGGTTCGCCATAGCGATGATCCGTGGCAGTGGATGGGGGGTGGACGACGACACATCCGACGAGCTCATAACCTCCAGAATATCCCGTCGTTCGGCCCTACTGGTGGACCCATGTTCCACGTGGAACACCGCCTTACCGCGGAAATTCGGGAAAGTCTGGGTCTAGGAATGTTCCACGTGGAACACCGCCACAGGTCCGCGGCGTTCCCAGTGGGAAATTCCAGCCTGCTGGAGCAGGTCGGGTGACCACCGTGGGGCGTGGTCCTCGGGGGGTTCACTGATCACGACAACGCCACCCGAGCGCACACAAGCTGCCGCGGTAAGGAGCGTGAGGTCCGGCGGACCGAACCCTCGGGTGACGGCCGCATCAAATTGATGGTGGACTGACTCCTGCCGGGCCAGATGCATCATGTCGGCACAGACCACCGACACCCGATCCCGCATCTCCAACACGCGGATCGCCCGCTCGAGCGCATCGGTGCGTTTTGCCCGGCGATCCACCAGGGTAAGGCGCATCATGGGTCGCGCAACGGCAATCACCAGCCCGGGCACACCGGCGCCTGTACCCAGATCAATACAGGTCGACGTCGATTCGGGGAGTGCGTCGGTAAAGGCTTCAGCGTGGCCAATGATCGATTCCAGCGGTGCGGCGCCAAGCGCGCCGATTCGCTGGGCTTCGCCCAGTACCGCCAGAAGACCGGAGTGGCGGGCCACTGCGGTCATCGCGTTTAGTGGTCCGCGAGCGCCGACTCGTCGGCGAGTTCAACCACCACCCGACGATGGGGGTCCTGTCCCTGCGAACGGGTGACTACCTGGGGTACATCAATCAAGGTGTCGTGCACAATCTTGCGGTCGGCCGCATTCATCGGCTCCAACACGCGGGGCTGCCCACTGGCAATCACATCGTCGGCGACCTTGCGCGCAAAGCGACCGAGAGCCTCCCGGCGACGCTCCCGATACTGTGCGATGTCGACACGTAAATGTGTGTCGTGGTCGCCGAGACGACGCTGACTGACCACACGGGTCAGGTCCTGGATCGCCAACAGTGTGCTGCCCTTTGGGCCAACAAACATTTCCGCGCCCTCACCAGTAACGGTGAGATCAATGTCTTCCCCTGAAACCGCCACCTGCACCGTGCCCGAGACCCCTGCTGCCTGCAAGAGGCCTTCTAAAAAAGTGGTGGCAGCAGCACTCACCGTGGCGGGATCCACGGGTGGGGAGTCTGGCCGCGGGGCTCGTGGCGCCTTTTCGGCACGCGGAGCCTGGTCGCGTCGACGGTCCTGCGGTTTAGCACTCTTCTGCCGCTTGCGACCGTTGTCCCGGCGGTCGGCTTTGGCACGCGGCGTCGTCGGACGCACGCGAGCGCGCACTCGGGCCTCGCCCCGCGTTCTGCCGAACAGACCCTGTTTGGGCTCGTCGAGAATTTCAAACTCGGCGTCGTCTTCCGCCACGCCCAATTGATCCAATGCCAAGTTCTTCGCCGCCTCAATTGTCTCAGCGGTGGTCTCTACCCATTCCATGTTGTCTTCCCTTCACGATGAATGTCGCGTTCGCGCACGACGATGTACTCGATCTTGCTACTTCTTCTTTTTCTGTACTGATCCGCTGCGGTTCTTTCCCGGAGGTGTCGGGCGCTTCGACGCCGAACCCTTCGGAGGAGTTACGCGCTTGCTCACGAACGGCTGTGTCGGATCAACCTTGTCCGCATCTTTTTTCTTGTTCTTCTTGTCGTCGAGCGCAATTTCTCGTGCCTCAGCGCTTGCCGCCTGCGCCTGGCGCCCTAACGAAGCATCGTTCCCGTAGAAACGCTTAGTGATATAGAACTGCTGCACGATTCGCACGAGTGCTTGCACGAAGTAATACACCACAAGCGATGTCGGCAAAATCAGCTGGAACACCGCGAACACCACCGGCAAGTACTGCAACACCTTGGCTTGCGTGGCCGACATGGTGGGGCTCACCGTGCGGGATGCCACCATGCGCTGCTGGATGAAATACACCCCTGCAAGCGCTGCGACCAACAGCACGTAAATCATGCCGTAGAGGAAATCCTCTTGAATTGCCTGCACCGGCGTGACTGACAAGTCAATACCGAAAGACACCATCTCGGTCTGGCCAACCAGCGATTGATACAGCTCAGAGGTTTCGTTCAAATACTTCGGTGCAAAGGTGCCGTCAGGTGCACGGTTGATAAGTCCACTCAATGCACGGAACATGATGATGAAGATCGGCATCTGCGCGAGTAGCGGCAAGCATGAGGCCAGTGGATTGACTTTGTGCTCCTGGTAGAGCTTCATCATCGCCTCGTTCATTTTCTGGCGATCACCGCGATGCTCACTTTGAATACGACGCATTTCTGGCTGCAGACGTTGCATCTCGAGCATGCCTTTGGTGCTCTTCAATGTGAGTGGCGTAATCAACAACATGATGACCACCGCGACGAGCCCGATCGCAAAGGCATAGTTGTGCGTCCAGGCGTAAAAGAACGCGATCAATCGAGCAGCAAGTTCGAACATGTCAGCAGCTTTCGTGTGCGGCGCGAGGGTCGCCGATTTGGGTGGGGCAATCTTCGTGAGTGGGGGGGACAGGATCAAATCCGCTTGGGCCAAACGGGCGACAACGAACGAGGCGGCGCATGGTCAGCCACCCTCCACGCCACGGGCCATGTGCGTGGATGGCCTCGGCGGCATAGTGCGAGCACGTCGGAAAGAATCGACACGGCGAGGGGACACCCTCACGTTGATGCTGGTACCACCCAATGGCACTAAGCATGCGCCGCTGTAGGTCACTTTGGGTAGTCACGACTTCACCGTGCGTGATGGCTGAGGGAGAGTAAGCCGTTGATGCGCCCGTTCAAGTGCGGCATCGAGGCGTGTGTCAAGCGGTGCGTCGGCGCCACCAGCCGAAAGCCCCACGAGATACCACGCTGGGCGCAGTGAGGCGGTCCGTGCAGCCATCAAGTGGCGCAGTTGTCGACGCACACGGTTGCGCCTCACAGCATTACCTGCCGATCGGCCAATGGCATACCCCACATGGGGGCCAGGAAGTGAGGGGTCTTCCAGGCAGGAGACCCAGAGTCCATCAACGCGCGCATAGGTTCCTTCCCGTTGGAGACGCCCAAAGACGTCTTTTTGGGAAATTCTTCCTATCAAGCCGAAAGGCGGTGGCGGCCCTTGGCCCGGCGCGACTTCAGCACCGCGCGACCGGCCCGGGTGCTCATGCGATGACGAAAACCGTGCTTCTTGGATCGCCGGCGATTGTTGGGCTGGAAAGTTCGCTTCATGGACGCCTCCTCAATGCGGCGCCAATGCATCAGCGCCGTTGTGGGCAGGAAACCCCGCCCACTGGACTACAACATCCAGCACTCTACAGGCAGAAGTCCATTTTTTCCGCCTGTGGAAAACCTGCTACGGTCATGTCCCCTTCACCCACCCCATGGGTTCATCCACACCCTGTGGATATCGCTGTGGATGGGTGATGGAGTTGACGTACAACAGGTTTCATCAGGTTTCTCACTCGAAAAGGACGTTCCGTGGACAACGTAGTGCCCGCCGATTCTGCCGATCACCAGGTCGACGACTTCGACGCTGTGTGGCAGGCCACCGCGCAAGTGTTGCGCGCCCAGGTCTCGGAGGCGGTCTGGTTCTCCACCTTCAACGATGCCGTACCCGTTGCCGACGACAAGATGAGTCTGCGCATTCAGGTGCCCAACACCTACGTGAAAGAGCGCATCCTTACCCGCTACATGTCACTCGTGCGCGATGCGCTCAACGAAGTGGGTGCAACCGATCGCGAGCTGCTTGTCGACGTGCAAACAAACACCGCCCACGACGTGGATTCCACCTTGGCCATCGAACCGCCGTCGCTCCCTGTCGAACTCAACCCGCAGGGCAACGAAATAGCCGCACCAACCACCACCCGGGGGCGCAGCGGACGTGGCACCGCGGTGGGGCTCAATCCGCGCTACACCTTCGAAACCTTCGTGAAGGGCACCTCCAACCAATTTGCTCTCGCCGCCGCCCAGCGCGTGGCTGAGAC
Source organism: Ilumatobacteraceae bacterium (assembly GCA_044237775.1). Classification (GTDB taxonomy): domain Bacteria; phylum Actinomycetota; class Acidimicrobiia; order Acidimicrobiales; family Ilumatobacteraceae; genus UBA3006. The sequence goes on from JBIIEO010000001.1 coordinate 95,390, forward strand.
CCCTGGCCGCTCATACAACCCGCTCTTTATCTACGGATCCGCAGGACTCGGCAAGACGCACCTTCTGCACGCCATTGGGTACTACGTGCATCAGAACTACGCCCACTACGAGGTGCGTTACGTATCGACCGAGACGTTCCTCAACGAATATGTCGATGGAATTCGCAGCAACACCATCGCAGCCTTTAAGCGCCGCTACCGCGAAGTGGACGTCCTCCTTATCGACGACATTCAATTCATGGAGGGCAAAGAAGGTCTTCAGGAAGAGTTCTTTCACACGTTCAACTCACTACACGGCGCAAATAAGCAGATCGTGATTTCCTCCGACCGCATGCCCGATGCAATCCCCACCCTCGAAGACCGCCTCCGTGGCCGTTTCCGTTGGGGCCTCATCACCGATATTCAGCCGCCCGACATGGAGACCCGACTAGCGATCTTGCGTAACAAGGCTGAGCGGGAGCGCACCAGTGTGTCCAACGACGTGCTTGAGTTCATCGCAAGCAAAGTCACGACCAACATCCGTGAACTCGAGGGCGCTCTCATCCGTGTTGCGGCATATGCCTCGTTGAACAAGACCCAAGTAGACGTGGATATGGCCCAACACCTACTCACCGACCTGCTCAATCGTGCTGCACCAAAACCCCGCTCGGATGAACAACTGCTCGCGGAGATCGCGGAGCACCTGGGGTTCGAGGTGGAGGCCCTACGCGGAAAGTCCCGTCAGCGACCGTTGGTGTCGGCACGCCAAACCGCGATGTATGTATTCCGTGAACTCACCGATCTCAGTTATCCCGCAATTGCTCGGCTCTTCGGAGGACGTGACCACACCACGGTGATCCACGCTGTCGATAAGACCCAGCGGATGATGAAAGAGCGCAAGCAGGTATACGACCAGGTCACCGAATTGGTGCAGAAGTTCAAGACGTCTTAAGTCATGGGGACGACCGTGTGTGTAACAAGCGGACAACTGGTGGATAACCCCCGGTTTTCCACCGACCCAAAAACCACAACGATGCAAGATGTGCTTGTCGCGCAAATTCCATGTGATGTAATTCGCCAATCACCGCATCGGTTTGCGGCACATCATCCACAATCCACAGGTCTTATTACGGTTATTAACGATGTATACAAACATGCACAAATAACAATGGAGCAGCGATGAAATTCCGGGTTGAGCGTGATGTGTTGGCAGAAGCTCTCGGAGCCGCTTCGCGTGTTGCATCCACACGCAACAACGCAATGCCGGCCCTGTCGGGCGTCAAGATGGAAGTTGCGGGGGATCAGCTGACGTTGTCCTGCACCGACAACGATTTATCGATTCAATTTGCCGTCTCTGTTGGCGGTCAATCCGACGGTGTAGTGGTAGCCAGCGCCAAGCTGATGAGCGACATCGTGCGGTCCCTTGCCGAGGGAAAGATCACCGTCGAAACAAACAACGACGAAATGAGTATTAGTTCGGGGCGATCGCAGTTCACCGTACCAACTTTTGTTGCGTCCGATTTCCCGCAAATTGCCGTAGCAAGCGCGCCGCCGGTCACCATTTCCGCCCCGCAGTTTGCGGAGGCATTGCGACAAGTCATTCGGGCGGCGAGCAACGACATGCAACGGTTGGCGCTTACCGGCGTGCTCATCGCCGTCGAACCCGAAGGGCTCCGCCTTGTGGCTACCGACTCGTACCGTCTCGCGGTCAAGACGCTGGCGAACACCAACATCTTGGTGCAGGGCCAACCAGTGGTGATCCCGAGCCGCGCACTCGGCGAACTGCAGCGTTTGTTGTCCACGGTTGACGAAGCCACTGTGTGTTTGGCATCCGACCGAGCCACCTTCACTGCTGGGTCTGCAACGTTGTCAACAAGCCTGCTCGGCGTCGAGTTTCCGAAGTATCAGCAACTCATCGCGCCGTCGTATCCAAATCGGCTCACCACCGCACGCGAGCCGCTACTCGAGGCAATCCGACGATGTCGCATCCTTGCCCGCGAAACCACACCAGTACGCCTGGAAATGTCCGCGGACTCATTGCGACTCGTTGTGGTGACTCAAGACATGGGCAACACCGTCGACGAACTCGATGCATCGCTCGAGGGATCTGAAATTACGGTTGGCTTTAATCCCGACTATTTTGCTGCCGGAGTCGAAGCGGTGGTGGGTGACGAAATCACAATCGAGACTTCCGATCCGGTGAAGCCCGCGGTCATCCGTGGTGTCGGCAATCCCGACTATCTCTATTTGGTGATGCCACAGCGCCTCAACGGCTAATGCTCACGTTGCCGTGATTGTCGAGCAACTCGAACTCATCGACTTTCGCAACTACCACACCGCGTCGATCGCGCTTGCCGAAGGCACCACGATCATCGTGGGTGATAACGGGCAAGGCAAAACAAGCCTTGCTGAAGCAATTGCCTACCTCTCGAACCTGAAAAGCTTTCGCGGCGTACCGAACGAGGCGCTCATCCGCACGGGCGCCGACGCGGCCATCATTCGCGCAACCATCCGCCACGCCGATGGCCGCGAGGTGCTGGTCGAGGCGGAAATCGTCAAGGCTGGGCGCAACCGCACACTGGTCAATAAGCAGCGGCTACGGCGCACAAGAGACCTGCTCGGCGTAGTGCGCGCCACGATTTTTTCCCCCGACGACCTTGATCTCATAAAGGACGCACCTGGTTTGCGACGCGAATTCATTGATGATGCTGCGACCGCCCTTGACGCGTCGATTGGCGACATGGTTGCGGAAGTGGATCGCGTCCTGCGTCAGCGCAACACCTTGTTGAAGCAAGCAGGTGGCCGTCTTACATCCGACATCACTGCATCGCTCGACGTGTGGGATGCGCGTTTCGTCGAGCACGCCTCACAACTCGGGGAGACTCGAGCGAAAACTGTTGCGCTCCTCGCCCCACTCGTGCATCGGGCGTACTGTGACCTTGCACGACGAGATACCAGCATCGAGTTGCGCTACGACCCCGAGTGGCGCAAGGCGAGCCTCGAAGGACAACTCGTGGCTGCCCGAACAGACGACGTTCGACGCGCCACCACAACGATTGGTCCACATCGAGACGACATCGAGATGTGGGTCAACGGTGCGCCTGCCCGCACACATGCCTCGCAAGGTGAACAACGCACACTCGCCCTTGCCCTGCGACTGGCGGTGCATCGGGCGGTGCACGAACGCATCGGCACCCCTCCTGTGTTGATCCTGGACGACGTGTTGTCCGAACTCGACCCGCACCGTGCCACAGCACTGCTCGCGCATGTGCCCTCCGGACAAGTACTCATCACCACCGCGAGTGCACCACCACCCGAGGCCCAGACAGACCGGGTGCTGCGGATTGCGGGAGGCAAGGTGGTGGGGACGTGAGCGACGATGACGGGCTCGACAAGGACAGCCGTCTCGGCGACGAACTGAACCGGTTGCTTGCGCGACTGGGTTCCGAACCGGCGAACAGTTTGGCAAGCGTGTTTGACGACTGGGACGCCCTCGTCGGCGAGCAGGTGGCGGCACACGTGTCCCCCGTTCGATTACAGGACGGACGTTTGCTTGTCGAAGTAGACGACCCAACCTGGGCGACACAAATGCGCTTCCTCGAGACCCACATCATCGACCGCGTGTCGGCGCGATCGCAGGTATCGATTACCGCCATTGAGGTGCGGGTAAAACGCAATCCCCATAACGCGTAATTGGTAGGATTTGTCGTGCTGTATGTGACCGTTTCATCGCGTATCTTCGCCGCACACAGCGCATCGCGGCAAGCGTGAAAAACCAGGAAATGACGGACATTTAAATGGCATCCTCCAAGACCACAAAAACCTCCACCTCGGGCTCGGCAACCTATGGCGCCAAGGACATCCAGGTCCTTGAAGGCCTCGACCCGGTGCGCAAACGCCCAGGCATGTACATCGGCTCTACTGGCCTCGCCGGCCTTCACCACCTCATTTGGGAAGTAGTTGACAACTCGGTCGACGAAGCCATGGCGGGCTATTGCACGGCTATCACGGTCACCCTGCATACCGACGGCGGGTGTTCGGTGAAGGACAACGGCCGCGGCATTCCTGTCGATCCATACCCAAGCGGCCCACACAAAGGCAAGAGTGCACTCGAAGTCGTGTTGACGGTGTTGCACGCCGGAGGAAAATTTGGCGGCGAGGGGTACAAGGTGTCGGGTGGTCTACACGGCGTAGGCGTGAGTGTGGTGAATGCATTATCGAAGCGCGTCGTTGCTGAAGTCGATCGTGGTGGTGCGCGTTATCGCCAAGAGTTTGTGGACGGTGGCAAACCGAAAGGCAAGTTGGCCAAGGTGGGCGCGTCGCCAAAGAAGGAAGTCACCGGCACCACCATTACCTTCTGGCCAGACCCCTCGATCTTCGCCGCCGAAGGCGTCGAGTTCGTAGCGCGCACGGTCACCGAGCGCCTGCAGACCATGGCATTCCTCAACAAAGGCCTCGAAGTCAATTTTGTTGATGAGCGCGCAGACAAGAAGCAGTCGATCACCTATCAATACAAGGGTGGCATCGTCGATTTCGTGAAGCACCTCAATGCCTCCCGTGAGGCGCTGTTCACCAAAGTCGCCAGCTACGAAGCCAGCGAAGCCGACCAAACACTCGACGTCGCTATTCAATGGAATACCGGGTACTACGAGGGCATCTACGGCTATGCCAACGGCATCTCCACCGTTGAAGGCGGCATGCACGTCGAGGGGTTCAAAACAGCGCTCACCTCAGTGGTCAACAAATATGCCCGTGCTGCTGGTGCGCTGAAAGAAAAGGATGACAACCTGCTCGGCGAAGACATTCGCGAAGGCATTACCGCGATCATCGCGGTCAAGCTGCGTGAACCACAGTTCGAAGGTCAAACCAAAGCCAAATTAGGCAACGTCTCCATTCGCTCGTTTGTGCAGAAGGAAACAAACGCGCGCCTTGAAGAGTGGATGATGGAAAACCCCACCGAGGCCAACCGCATCGTGAAGAAGGCTGTCGCTGCCGCTCAAGCTCGCATCGCAGCGAAAAATGCGCGCAACGCCGTGCGCCGCAAAACAGCACTCGCTGGCGCGGGCATGCCCGACAAGTTGAAGGACTGCACCTCGACGGACGCGTCCGAAACCGAACTTTTCATCGTGGAAGGCGACTCGGCTGGCGGTACCGCTGTCGATGCACGCGATCCGCGCACGCAAGCGATTCTGCCGATTCGCGGCAAGATTTTGAACGTTGAGCGAGCTCGACTCGACAAGATGCTGAAGAACAACGAAATCCAAACATTGATCACCGCGATCGGCGGCGGCATCGGCAACGAGGAATTCGACGCCACCAAGGCGCGCTATCACAAGGTGGTGATCCTCGCGGACGCCGACGTGGACGGCAGCCACATTCGCACGCTGCTGCTCACATTCTTCTATCGACAGATGCGCCCAATGGTCGAGTCCGGATACATCTACATTGCCCAGCCGCCGCTATACAGCACAGAGATTGGCAAAGAAAAGATCTACCTGAAGGACGACGGTGCAAAGGAACGATTCCTTGCCGAGCACCCCAACCACAAGAAGGAATTCCAGCGGCTCAAAGGACTCGGCGAAATGGACTGGCAGGAGTTGCGTGAAACCACCATGCACGCCGACTCACGCACATTGCTCCAAGTAACGGTCGACGAAGCTGCGCTCGCCGAAGACATCATGAGCGTGCTCATGGGTGATGACGTGGAGAGTCGTAAAAAGTTCATTCAGACCAACGCACGTGACGTGCGCAACCTCGACTTCTAGTCCAAGGAACGAATATGGCCAGCAAGAAAGCAGCGAAGAAGACGACGGCAAAGAAGGCAGCGCCTGCAAAGAAGTCGTCATCGAAGAAGGCGCCAGTTACCGCAGGTGCCACCCCTCCCGCTAAACCACCGGCAGGCCAGGACAACTTGTTCGCCAATCCCGACTCGGTACAGCCCGTACAGCTACAAGACGAGATGGAGCGCTCGTTCCTCGATTACGCGATGTCGGTCATCATGTCGCGCGCGTTGCCAGACGTGCGTGACGGCTTGAAGCCGGTGCATCGTCGCATCATTTGGGACATGGACCAGCAAGGTTTCCGTCCCGATCGACCATTCGTGAAATGTGCGCGTGTTACCGGCGACACCATGGCGCGCTATCACCCCCACGGTGACGGCGCCATCTACGACGCCCTCGTGCGCATGGCACAACCATTCTCGTTGCGTCACCCACTCATCGACTTTCACGGCAACTACGGTTCACCCGATTTCGGTCCAGCCGCCAGCCGCTACACCGAGTCACGACTGCATCCGCTTGCCATGCAGTTGCTCGCCGATATCGATGAAGACACCGTCGACCTGATTGCCACCTATGACGGCACCGCCGAGGAGCCAATCGTGTTGCCGGCCCGATTCCCCAACCTGCTCGTCAACGGCAGCCAAGGCATTGCCGTGGGTATGGCGACGAGTATTCCGCCGCACAACCTGGGCGAAGTAGTTGATGCAACCCTGCATCTGATCGACAACCCGAAGGCAACGTCCGAAGATCTGATGAAGTTCATCAAAGGCCCAGACTTCCCAACCGGCGGCCTCATTCTTGGACGAGAGGGCATCAAGGACGCATACCGCACCGGCCGGGGCAGTATCAAGATGCGCGCCAAGGTAGCGATCGAGGAAGGGCAGCGCGGCCAAATGCGCATTGTCGTGTCCGAATTGCCGTACCAGGCCAGCTGTTCGGCTATCGCTGCACGCATTCAAGAACTTGTTGATGGCGGCGACCTCGACGGTATTGCTGACGTCAACGACAACTCGTCAGGTGGTCAAACCAACCTCATCATCACGCTGAAGCGCGATGCCAACTCGAACGTGGTGATGAACAACTTGTTCAAGCTCACGCAGTTGCAGACCAGCTTCCCCGTCAACATGGTGGCGCTCGTGCACGGTGTGCCCCGCACGCTCAATTTGCGCGATGCACTCGTGGGCTATGTCGACCACCAGATCGAGGTCATCACCCGTCGCTCCAATTATCGGTTGCAGAAGGCCAAGGACCGCAATCATATTCTCGAGGGCCGCCTCAAGGCGCTCAACGTCATCGACGAGATCATCAAGTTGATTCGAGGCAGTGAAGACGCAGCGGCGGCCAAAGAAGCCCTGATGGGTAAAAAGTACGGCTTCAGCGAACGCCAAGCGATTGACATCCTCGACATGCAATTGCGTCAACTCACGCGTTTGTCGCGTATCGATCTGGAGACCGAGCAGAAGGATGTACAAGCTCGCATCAAGGAACTGCAGTCCATCTTGGACTCGGACTCCAAATTGCGCAGCGTGATCGCCAAGGAACTCACTACGGTTCGCGAAGCCTTCGCTTCGCCCCGCGTGTGTCAGATCACTGCAGATGTCGGCGAGATGAGCGTCGAGGACCTCGTCGACAACAAGGAACTCGTCGTCGTAATGACCGAGGCTCAATACATCAAGGCCGTCACGGCAGACTCGTTCCGCACACAGGGCCGCGGTGGCCGCGGCGTGAGCGGCACCAAACTCAAGGCCGACGACATTGTTCGTCACGTCATCTTCACCACGTCGCACGCCTATCTGCTGTTCTTCTCCAACCGTGGGCGCGTCTATCGCCTCCGCGCACTCGAGATTCCCGAGCGCGAACGCACAGCGCGCGGCATTCCGATCGTCAACCTGCTGCCACTGCAAACAGGGGAGACCATCCAGGCCATCATCGACACCCGCGAGTTCCCAGGCGAACGGTTCCTCTTTTTCGCAACCCGCCAAGGACAAGTCAAGAAGACCTCGTTCAACGAATACGACTCATCGCGACGCGATGGACTTATTGCCCTCAAGTTGCGTCCGAAGGACGAACTCGTTCGGGTGATCGAAACCTCCGGCTCCGATGATGTGTTCATGGTGTCGAAGGGTGGCCAGACGATTCGCTTTGCCGAGAAGGTGGTGCGTCCCATGGGACGCGCCGCTGCGGGCGTGCGAGGCATGAAGTTGCGCGCAGGTGACGAAGTGGTGTCGGTCGACGTCGCCCGGAGCGACTCATCAATTCTTATGATCACGGAGTCCGGCTATGGCAAGCGCACGCAAGTGAGCAATTTTGCGCGTAAGGGCCGTGGCGGCCTTGGCATGATCGGCATCAAGTTGACGGGCAAGAAGGGCCGCGTGGTGTCTGCCTTTATGACGGGAATCGACGACGAAATCGTCATCGTCTCCTCCGGCGGCACCACCATCCGCACACCTGTGCGCGAGATCTCGAGTCAGGGTCGCGCGGCGACAGGTGTGCGCATCATGAGCCTGGACGCCGGACAAGTAGTTGCGTCAGCCGCGCTCATTCTTGCTCACGACGACGTCTAGTGGCTCAGGCCGAAGACGGCAGCATCACGCCACTCCTCGCAGTGGTCATAGGGATCGCTGCATTCCTCATGTACACCGTTGCCACGGTTGGCGAGCAGATGGTCGATGAACTTCGCGCACGCATCAGCGCAGACGCGTCTGCACTTGCCGGCATTTATGGTGGTGATGACACGGCCGCGATTGTTGCGCAGGAAAACGGTGGCACCATTGTTGAGACGACCGATACACGCGGTGACAACGGGCGTTTTGGTGTAACAGTGACCGTCGGTCGGCATCGTGCAACGGCGTGGGCCGTCGATACCTGGGCACCTGCCACCCCTACACTTGAACCGTGAACGGCAAAGCCCCTCGCGTGCGCAGGGTAACGCGCGTCATTCGAGATGTCGACCCCTGGTCGGCGCTGAAAGTCGGCTTGGTGTTTCACTTTGTTCTCTATCTCACACTGCTTGTCACCTCGGTCTTGCTGTGGAGCGTCGCATCTGCCACCGGCACCATCGACAACATCGAACGTTTTCTCGAATCGTTCGGTTGGGAGTCATTTCAATTCGACGGCAGTGCGCTGTTTATCAACACGTTGATCCTGGGCCTCTTCGGCGTCGTGCTACTCACTGCACTGTGGGTCCTGGCCGCAACAGTGTTCAATCTCATCACCGATCTCGTTGGCGGTATTCGCGTGTCCGTGCTGGAAGAGGAAGTCGTGATCAAGCCGGTTGAGGCCGACCCGAGACGCCAGTAGGCTTTGCGGTCCCTGTAGTGAGGGGCTATAGCTCAGTTGGTTAGAGCGCATCCCTGATAAGGATGAGGTCACAAGTTCGACTCTTGTTAGCCCCACCATGCAGTTCATTCGTCGCGTGTTCACCGTGCTCACCATTGCTATCGCTGCGGCTGCAGTGCTGCGAGTGAAGGGCAAGACCGAGCAAGCCACGCGCCGCGGCGGATGGCGACCAATGTCTTCGACTGAGGAGTAGTACACCGATGATCGGCGTCGTCGGAGCCGGTGTCACGGGTTCCCGGGTGGTCGAATACCTTGTGCAGCGATCACACCAGATCGCGTTGTATGACACCGACCGCTATCGGTCCCAGCAGGTTGCCTCGCTGCATCGTGACAATGGGTTTCGGGTTTCCGCGGTGGAGCCGCAACAGATCGGCTCCTCCGACGTCGTGGTGCTGGCCTGTGGAACGCCGCATGCGGCGATTGCCCGCACCCTTTTGAACGAGGGCGCCCATGTTGTTTCGCTGAGTGATGACCTCGATGACGTGGATGCGATGCTCGGTTTGGATGTCTTTGCGACGGAACGTGGTCGCTCGCTTGTCGTAGGTGCGGCTATGGCGCCCGGCCTGTCGGGCATCATCGTGCGCCATCTGGAACAGCGGTTTGATTCGATTGATGAAGTGCACATTGCATTGCATGGAACAGGTGGCCCCAACTGTGCTCGACAACATCACCAAGCGTTGAGCGGACAATCGATTGGCTGGCACGACGACGACTGGTTGCGGCGCCCCGGTGGCAGTGGTCGTGAATTGTGTTGGTTCCCCGAGCCGGTTGGCGCATACGACTGTTATCGGGCGGCGATGCCTGACCCCGTGTTGCTCAAGCGAGCCATTCCGCAACTCCGGCGCGTTACCGCTCGCGTCTCGGCCACGCGTCGAGACCGGTTCACGTCTCGGTTGCCGATGCTGTCCCCACCTCATGCTGAGGGCGGGATGGGCGCGCTTCGTGTTGAGGTACGGGGTTTCACGGGAGCCGCGCGCTGTGTCGAGGTGGGCGGGGTTGCCGAACGAGCGGGGCAGGCCGCTGGTTTGCTCGCCGCAGTTGTGAGTCATGGCATTCATCGCGGCGATATCACCGGTAACGGCGTGCGCGTCTTGGGTGATACATCCATGCCAAACGAGTGGATTTACCACCAGCTGGTAGCAGATGGTTTGCGAGTGAACCGGTTTGTGGGTTCGTTGTGACCGGTATCGATGTTCATGCCGAAGTGTCTGTGTTGTTGCGCGTAGCGGGCCAGCGCTACACGCCCACACGACGACAAATTGTTGATGCGTTGATGTCGACGCGGCGGCCGATGACCATTACCGACCTTCTCGAAGCGCTACCCGACGTTGCGCAGAGCTCGCTTTATCGAAACCTCACCACACTCGAACAGGGTGGCGTGGTATCTCGCGTTGTGAGCACTGGCGACACCGGGCGGTACGAATTGTCGGAGCAGCTCGCCGGGCATCACCACCACTTGGTGTGTTCGCAATGTGGGGCAATGCGCGATGTGGTCATTCCAGAGTCGTTAGAGACCACACTCGACGACGCCTTTGCTCGTGTTGCCAAACGCGAGGGTTTCCGACTCGAACATCACCGCCTTGATCTCATCGGCGTGTGCGGCGAGTGCCGCAACGCTCAGGATTGAGTTCGACCGTCGAGGCGATCAGCCAAGGACTCGAGTTGCTCGCGAAGTTCGTCGGTAGTCACCACGTTTGATAATGCGAGGCGCACGCTGGCAAGTTCGCGAGCCAAGTATTCGGCGTTGGCTTGGGTGGCCGCAGCCACGGCTCGATCGGTTTCAGCCTGTTGCCGGTCGCGACTTTCTTGGCGATTTTGGGCGAGCAGAATTAACGGAGCCGCATAGGCGGCCTGCACCGAAAACATCAGGTTCAACAAAATGAATGGGTATGGGTCCCATTGCAGCGTCACAACGAGCACGTTGAGCGTGATCCAGATCACGACAAGGATGCTTTGAATAATCAGGAAGCGCGCGGTGCCCATATGACGAGCAACGCTTTCCGACAGCCGACCAAACCTCTCCTGGTCGTAGTGCACGCCGATTTGCGGCCGCCGGTGGCGTGGCCTGGCCAAATTGTCGCGGCGCTTCATGATGCTGCTCCCGAGGTGCGGCGCCAGTTGGCCGGCAAGGCACGGTCAAGGACGTCGTCAACCGTGATTGCACCAAGTAGACGATTGTTGGCGTCGCACACACTGACAGCAAGCAAGTTGTAGGAGGCCAGCCGCTCGGCAACCTCACGCTCGGGCATCGTTGGCCCAATCGTTGGCTCCTCTTCAACACATTGACCAAGTGGCATGTGTGGGGGTTCGCGCAGCAGACGCTGGAAGTGCACCACACCCAAGTAGGAGCCGGTGGGCGGGTAGTGCGGGGCGTGCGCAACAAACACTTGCGCAGCAATTGACACGAGTACATCCGGCTCGCGGATGCGCGCCAACGCGTCGGCAATCGTTGCATCGGGCGACATGACGATGATGTCAGGCGTCATCAGCGATCCAGCAGTGCCCTCTTGATACGACAACAGTCGGCGCACGTTCTCGGCGTCGTCATCGTCCATCGCCTCCAGTACCTGTCGGCGTTGCTCGCCAGGCATCTGGGCCAGAAGGTCAGCCAAGTCGTCGGATTCCATGTTGTCGAACACGCTTGTGAGCCGCTCCATGTCGAGCCCCTCGATCAGACGCAGTTGCTCGTCTTCGGGCATCTCTTCAAGCACGTCAGCTAGCCGCTCATCATCCATTTCTTGAGCCAACAGTCGACGTTGCTCAAGCGGCAATGCGCGAATAAGTGTCGCTACGTCACTTGCATGCATCTCCCGTAAACGTGCTACTTCGGCGGCCATCGGAGTGGATGGTGCAAACAAATGAGCAACATGCTCCCAATCCACGAGGCGGTAACTCGGTCGTGGTATCAACATGTTGCGTCGCGACAGCCGCACCTTGGCCACATGCCAACCCGGCTTCTTGCCCGCATGGTGGCCAAGAGCTACATCGCTCACTACTTCGTCACCAACGCGTTGGTCCAAGATGTCCTTGCCGAGGAGACGTTCGCCTGGCCGTGGGCGAAAGGGATTGAGGTCCACGTCCCACGACTTCAGCCGAACGCCTGAATTATCGATCGCTGCAATCCGGCTGGCAGACACGAAAATGCGCCGCCGCTGACTGCTCGCCACGAACCCCAATACCGTCGGCGCCTCGGTGCTACGCCCAGCCACGACCACGACATCGTCAATACGGCCAATGGGTGAACCACCGCCGTCCAGCAGGGGAAGGCGCATGACTCGGAAGGCGTAAATGAGTTCTGCGGCCATATAGGCAGGCTATCGGTGGCCATTTCTGCGAAACCGCTACCCTGTAGTGCGCCATACGGGGACGTAGCTCAGCTGGCTAGAGCACCTGCTTTGCAAGCAGGGGGTCGTGGGTTCGATTCCCATCGTCTCCACCACATCAATACCCAAGGAGACTCGTGCCATGAACACCGCAGTCATCATCGATGCAGTCCGTAGTCCGCTTGGTAAGCGAAACGGGAAGTTGAAGAACTGGCACCCAGTTGATCTCGCGTCGGAGATCATGCAGAAACTGGTCGAGCGCAACAACCTCGATCCCGCGCTCATTGATGACGTGGTGATGGGGTGCGTGATGCAGGTGGGTGAGCAGAGCCTCAACGTTGCGCGCAGCGCGGTTCTTGCTGCCGGTTGGCCCGACACCGTTCCCGGTACGACAGTGGATCGTCAGTGTGGATCTAGCCAGCAGGCTGCGCACTTCGCCGCACAGGGTGTGATTGCCGGCGCATACGACATCGTGATTGCCTCGGGCGTTGAAGTCATGTCACGTGTGCCAATGGGCGCGTCGGTATCGGATCGCACGTACGGCTTTCCATTCGGCCCGCGCGTCATGGCGCGTTACCAACCACAGGGTGGTCTTGTCGGCCAGGGTGTTTCTGCCGAATTGATTGCCGAAAAGTGGAACATCAGCCGCGATCAGCTCGACGCGTTCGGTGTGCGTTCACAGGAGTATGCCCAGCGCGCAACACGCGAGGGCCGTTTCCAGAACGAGATCATTCCGGTGTTGGATGCCGAGGGCAACATGATGACCACCGACGAAGGTCTTCGCGAAACCACGATGGAATCGCTTGCCAAGTTGAAGCCATCGTTCAAGCCAGAAGAAGAGGGCGGTCGCGTCACAGCCGGTAACTCCTCGCAAATCACCGACGGCGCATCCGCCATGCTGATCATGAGCGAGCAGAAGGCCAAGCAGCTCGGCCTCACACCACGCGCACGTTTCATCAACTTCTCCATGGCGGCCGATGATCCGCGCTTGATGTTGACGGCGCCCATCCCGGCAACCAGGAAGGTGCTGGAGCGCGCCGGTTTGAAAATGGACGACATTGACGTCGTCGAGATCAACGAAGCGTTTGCCTCCGTTGTGCTTGCGTGGGAGAAGGAACTCCACCCCGACATGACCAAGGTCAACGCCAACGGCGGCGCGATCGCTCTCGGCCACCCGCTGGGAGCCTCTGGCACACGACTTATGGCCACATTGCTCAATGAGCTCGAGCGCACGGGCGGCCGTTACGGCTTGCAGACCATGTGCGAAGGCGGCGGTATGGCCAACGCCACGCTTATCGAGCGCCTCTAGAACTCGCCGTCATGTTCGGAACCATCGTCTGGTTCCTCGTCGGGGTGGTGCTGTTCCTCGGTATTTGGCGTGTCGGTTTTGGCATGCTGCGATCAATGACGGCTCCACTGCCGCCACCACCGCCATCAGGCGAAATGCGTCGCATCAACGTGCGATATCGCTGCAGCGTGTGCGGGGTAGAACTGCGCATGGTGATGGCGCCGGATGAAGATCCACCGCCGCCCCGTCACTGCCTTGAGGACATGGACCTCGTGGCGCCGGTCGAATGACCTAGTGGTATTTGGTGGCGGTGAATAGGCCACCGAGTACGGATGCCAAGCCAACAAACAGATACCAGTTGTTGCGGCCACCTGGTACAAAACCTAGGTAGTACAGCAAGATGATTAACGCACCCAGGCCAAGCAAGGCGAACATCAGTATCGGCACCCAGGAGGGGCTCACGCGCACTTCCTTGGGAATCGGCGGCGTGTAGCGGGAGGATGCTTCCGCAATCTCGTTGCCGTGCATTGAGTGCGGATCAGCATGATCCAAGCGGTGCGTCTTGTGAGCGTGACGACCGGACTGCGTGCCCTTCGGGGTAACGCGTCCACCAGTTCTGCGCTTCTTCGGTGCCATGCGGGCAACAGTGTATTGGTCTTTTTGGTGTGGAGGAGACCTCTCTGCCGGCAGGATTGAGGGGTGCAACGGGTGCTGGTGATCGACAACTACGACAGTTTCGTCTACAACCTTGTGCAGTACCTGGGGGAAATCGGGGCTGATCCCATTGTTGTGCGCAACGACGCAGTCAGTGTCGACGACGCGGTTGCGCTCAAGCCCGACGCCGTGCTGTTGTCGCCCGGCCCAGGACGCCCCGAAGACGCGGGCATCTTGTGTGACATCATTCCCGCGTTTGCGGGTGTGGTGCCGGTATTTGGCGTATGTCTCGGGCACCAGGCCATCGGCCATGTGTATGGCGCATCGGTGGTGCGGGCGCCTGAATTGTTACACGGCAAGACATCATCGATTACTCATGGTGGTCGCGGCGTGTTTGCCGGCTTGCATTCACCACTCGTGGCAACGCGCTATCACTCTCTTGTGGTGGACGAAGCCACGTTGCCCGCGGAACTCGAAGTCACGGCCCGCACATCCGAGGGCATGATCATGGGCCTACGGCATCGAATGATGGATGTTGAGGGTGTGCAGTTTCACCCCGAAAGTATCTTGACCGAAGACGGTCACGCGATGTTGCGCAATTTTTTGTCGCGCGCTTAGGGCGCACTCACGGGGGCGGTGGAGCGCCCAACGACAAGTGACACTTTGGATCCAGGCGCAACATTTTCGCCCGCGCGTGGACTTTGTGAAATAACACGTCCTGCGCTGGGGTCATTTTCGGGCACGTTCTGGAATCGCACGTCCCACGTAAGGCCAGCTATCGACAGCGCGCTCTGCGCTTCTGCGTCGGTGAGGCCCTCAACCTGCGGAACAGCAACTCTGTTCGAACCCTTGGACACGACGAGCGTGATTGGAGCACCGTTGCCGATTGGCGAGCCGATTTCTGGCTCGGTGCGCAACACACGACCCACTTCGACGGTCTCGCTCACTTCATCGACGGTTGTCACGACGAAGTTGTAGGGCGCGGTGGTGAGCAGCTGCGTTGCTGCCGACGCAAGCTGGCCTTCAACGTTGGGCACCACCAAATCGCCGGCTCCGCCCGATACCACCACGCTCACGGCAGAACCACTGCGCACCTCGGTACCCGCAATTGGGTCCTGCGCAATGATCTGGTTGATCGGAATGGTGGGGTCGTTACGCACTTCACTAATCGTGAGTTGCAGACCGAGTGGGGCGAGTAACGCGGTGGCGTCCTTCACGAGTAGTCCTTGAATGGGCGGCACAGTCGCTCGTTGCGAGGCAGGGTTGTAGGTGATGGTCACCACGTCGCCTTCTCGCACGAACGCCGTTGCGGGAGGATCCTGCTGATACACGATGTCATCGTCTACGCCATCGACCGGTACGGCATTGGGAATAGGCGTGAGGCCAAGGTCGAGAAGAATCTGACTTGCTTCGGCGAGCGGCAGGTTGACCACGCTCGGCACGGCAATGTTGTCGCTGGTGGTGTTGGTGAGTGCGCGGAAAACAAAGACACCTGCGCCAACGAGCAGAAGCGCCAGGAATACTGCACCAAATACGTAGGCAGCAGTGCGTCCGGGGATCGAGTCGTCGAAGTCATCCTCGAGGGGTGGAAGCGAGTCGGGTATGAGCACCGGAATGGCAGTCGTCGGAGCCGTTTCTACTCGAGGCTTCACCACGTCGAGTGCGCGAACGGGCTCGCGGTTGATCGATCGCCGAATATCGTCCCGCAGCGCAGAAGCCGACTCGTATCGACGCTTGGGCGACTTGGCCATGCATTTGGCAACGATCGCTTCGAAGTCGAGCGAAACGTCGGTCTTCAGGTCATGTAACGGTGTGGGCATCGCGTGCACGTGCTGGTAGGTGACCGCAACGGGGGTGTCGCCAACAAATGGCGCCTTGCCCGCCACCATTTCGTACATCGTGACACCCAGCGAGTACAGGTCGCTGCGCGGATCGGGTTGCGCGCCTTGCGCTTGTTCGGGTGACAAATACGTCGCAGTGCCCATCACTGAACCGGTTTGTGTGAGCCCGTCTTCGACTGCCGCGCCAAGCGCGCGAGCGATGCCGAAGTCGGCCACCTTTACTTGGCCCGAATTGCTGATCAAAATATTGCCGGGCTTGATGTCGCGATGCACCACGCCGTTTTCGTGGGCAAATCCGAGCGCGGAGGCAACTTCAAGGGCAATGTCGCTTGCCTGCGATGGTGATAACGACCCTTTCTCCTTCAGCAAGTCGGCCAGCGTCGTTCCCGCCACGTACTCCATCGCGATGAAATAGGTGTTGTTCAGCGTGCCCCAGTCATACACCGCGACGATGTTCGGATGCGACAGATTTGCGGCTGCTTGAGCCTCGCGACGAAAGCGCTCGACAAACGATGGGTCAGTGGCGAACTCAGGGAACAGCACCTTGAGTACAACAGGGCGGTCGAGGAGTACATCGCGGGCGAGAAACACCTCAGCCATGCCGCCGCGCCCCACGCTGCGTTCTACTTCGTAGCGGTTGTTCACCAATCGGCGGTCACTCATTGACGACCTCCGCAATCGATGTCACATAGCGTTGCGCTGCGGCGAGGGTGTCGAAGCGGGGATTGCGGTCGAGCTCTGATTCGAGCGCGGGCAAGATGTCTTGCCTAGTGATGGTCGAAACATCGGCGGTAGTGGGTGTGATCCACAGCCATCCGCCAACCTTGCCCTGTTTGACAACGAGTACAGCGTCGACATCGTCACTGTCGAACGCTACGAAGTAGCCGTTGCGCGCAGACGTTGCCCCGACGGTCAACCCCACAAGCACCAGCGCCATAAGGGCCACCGCAGCGGCGACGAGTAGCCGCTTCGTGGACATCT
Organism: Ilumatobacteraceae bacterium; assembly: GCA_044237775.1. Classification (GTDB taxonomy): domain Bacteria; phylum Actinomycetota; class Acidimicrobiia; order Acidimicrobiales; family Ilumatobacteraceae; genus UBA3006. The sequence goes on from JBIIEO010000001.1 coordinate 112,575, forward strand.
TCTTGCGGGTTGTGGGCTCGACAGTCACTGATCCGGGCTCGGCGCTGCCCACGTCGAATACCGCAACGGTGATGTTGTCGCGGCCCGCGCGGGCCTTGGCGCTCGCCACCAAACGGCGAGCGGCCTCGGCGGGATCGGTGACCGATCCAAGTATCGACACGATGTCACCGGGGGCAACCTCGTCCACGAGGCCGTCGCTGCACAGCATGAACCGATCTCCGGCCATGAGTGGCACCGTCCACGTATCGACCAAGACGTTCGGGTCGATGCCCAACGCCCGTGTCACGATGTTGCGTCGTGGGTGACTACGGGCTTCCTCTGCGGTGAGCACGCCTTCGGTGACGAGTTCTTGAACATAGGAATGATCGACACTGAGTTGGCGGAGTTCACCTTCACGAAAGAGATAGGTCCGTGAGTCGCCGACGTTGGCGACAATCGCGTGTGGCACGGCGTCATCGGTCACCATCAACACTGCGGCCAACGTGGTGCCCATGCCACGCTGCGCGCTTGCCGAAGTGGCTTCGTCGTAAATGGATGTGTTGATGCCGGTAATGACGTCGACAAAGGAGTCAACAGTGGTCACCGCATCACTGGTTCGTTCTTGCAGCAGCGCCACAGCCATAGCACTGGCAACCTCTCCGGCGTTGTGCCCGCCCATGCCATCAGCAACCGCAATCAGTCGATCGGTGACGAGATACGAGTCTTCGTTTTGTGGGCGAAGGTTGCCGGTGTCAGTGGCGACGCCGTGGCTAATGGTGACCATTCGCCTTAGCCGCGCACAAACGTCAATGTCACCGAACCAAACGACAGCGTGTCTCCCGGGTTCACTGCTGTGGGCTCCACAATCTGCACGCCGTTGACCTTGGTGCCGTTCGTGCTGCCGCGGTCTTCCACTGTCCAGGTGTTTGCTGACATGTGCATCTCGGCATGTACGCGACTCACGTTGGTATCGGGTATATGCACGGTGCACGTTCCTTGACGACCGATGGTGGCGTGGTCACCCACGATGTCAAATCGCAGGCCGCCCTCTCCCTCAAGGCGCCATACAGCGGGAGCCGCGGATGTTTCGGTCACGGCCGATACGACTGCAACGGTGGGCTCGATGCGACATTGGCCGGAAGCAACATCTTCGGCAGCCACGAGCGCAACGGTGGGTTCGCCGGTAAGTGCATATCCCTCGAAGCGTGCGTGATTCGTGATTGCTTGGCGGAGTTCGCTCATGAGAGGCTTCTTCACCGGCTCAAGTAGCGCGAGGTCAGTGGGGCTCACCCGCACGAGATACGCATTGGGCAGCGTGCCCTCGGACGAGGCAATGTCATCGAGGGCGTCGACGAGTTGACGGCCAATAGTGATTGGTCTGATTCCGCGTGTGCGAGAGCGGGCAAACACGTAATGATTCTACGCGCTGAGCCTCGAGAATTCTTCGCGTCCGAAGTAACGCTTCCACCGTCGCTCAAGCATTGCCATTTCGTGTGGCTGAACGGCAGGATCCCGGGTGAGCGACTCAAAGTGGTACACCCGCGCAAGTGGTGTCCACACGATGTGCCAACCCGCCTCGAGAACCTTGTAGCCGAAATCGAGGTCGTTGAAGCACGCGGGGAAGTCGATGGAGAACCCACCGAGTTCGTCGTATGCCATTCGGCGAATCGCTGCGCATGCTGCGGTCACGCCGCTCACACGTCGGGACACGCGATACATGCCAAACATTCCCGTTGCGGTGCCTGATTCGCCCGTGCCCAGGCTGTGCGGCGTGGGCTCGTTGGTGTGCCCCGCACTTTGAATGCGACCATCTTCAAGCACAAGCAAGGGGCCCGCCATCGCGACGTCGGGAAACTGCAGCATTGCAACCAGTGCATGCAACCAGGTGGGGTCATCCACGTACACGTCATCATTGAGCAACACCACCACGTCGCCACTTGACTGTCTCACGCCGACGTTGCACTTGTCAGAAAAATTAAATGGCGCGTCGTAGGGCACCACCTTCACGCGCCAGTCAACGGGAATCTGTACGGGGTGTACGGGCTCGCCATTGCGATAGTCGTAGACGATGACAATCTCGAAGTCGGGATACGTCGTGTGCCGCAGGATGCTGTCGACGGCGTAGGCCACAAGATTGGTGTGTTGCCCCCAAATGCGCTGTGAATCGCCGCGGGTGGGAATCACGATGCTCACCTTCGGCGTGGCAGCCAAGTGCGGAAACACCTGAATGAAACCGTCGTCACTCATGCGCACGTCAGCATGCTGGCCTGTGCGATCGAGGTGTTCGCGCACTGCACGCACGGAGGATTCGAGTGCGTACGGCTTGGCATGTTGGAGTTCGGCGGTCGAACCAGGAAGTGCGCGCCAGTGATATAAGACTCTCGGCACGTGTGCAACGGTGCGTGCACGCTCAACGACACGCAATACCAAATCGAAATCCTGCGAACCTTCAAACCCGTCGCGGAAACCACCCACATCGTCAACTATCGACGAGCGAAACACTGATAGGTGACTGCAGTAGTTCTGGCCTAACAGTCGAATCGGGTCGAAATCGGGCTTACGGAAGACGTCGAAGTGGTTGCCCTCGAGGTCGATCTTGTCCTCGTCGGTGTAGAGATAGTCGATGGTGTCGTCATCGTCGAGTTTGGCAGCCACCAAACGCAAGGCATCGGGGTGTAATTCATCGTCGTGGTCAAGCAACACAATGAACTCACCCGTTGCCATGTCCAGCGCATCGCGAGACGCGGCAATGATGCCGCCATTTGCGCTGCGGTGTGCAACACGAATGCGCGGGTCCTGCTTCCTGGCCTTATCGAGCACCTTGCGCACGCGTGCATCGGTGGAGGAGTCGTCCACCAGGCACCATTCCCAATCGGTAAACGTTTGGCTGCGCACCGAGTCGATGCAGGCCTGCAACACGTTTGTCGGCGTGTTGTACACCGGCGTGACGATTGAAAAGCGTGGCACGGCCACCTATTTCACAATGCGCCGCAACACGCGCACAGGCAACAACACCATGCGCCCAATCTTCCAGGTGCGCGAATCATGGAGTCGCTTGGTTTCCTGACGCGCCTGGTGCAATTGTCGATGGGCAGCATGAAGACGCGCTTGGAGCTCGCCCACTTCGGCTGACAACCCCCGCACATAATCGCGGTTTTGCAGCAACTCCATTTCCATCTGGGCTAATCGCTGTAAGAGTGCCGGGACGTTATTGATGTCGTATTGATGGTGGAGACGTCCGATCTCAGCGAGGAGGCGTTCCCGCGAGGCGTCACGCAGATCATCGGGGTCCCGCGAGATGGCAACGTGTCCATCCGACATGCTGTTCATGCTACTTCAGTAGTTTGTTGCCTCAGTTGGAGCCCGACACCACCGTTGCTAGCGTCATCGTTCCACTCGGGCGAGTGGCGAAATGGCAGACGCGCTGGCTTCAGGTGCCAGTGTTCGCAAGGACGTGGGGGTTCAAGTCCCCCCTCGCCCACCAGTGTGTTGTTTGCGGTAGTTCGTGGGGGTTCAACTACTCCTCGCCCACCAGTGTGTTGTTTGCGGTAGTTCGTGGGGGTTCAACTACTCCTCGCCCACCATTATCTTCAAGTCTGCGCGGGAAATGTGATGCGTTGGCGAAGCCACTCTGCGAGCCACTTCTCATCCACGGTGCGTCCAGCAACTGCAATCATTGCGGCGACTGCATCGTCGACCTGTGGTTGGCCAGCGTTCCACGACCCCCCATTGAGCTCAACAAACATGGTGAGGCTTACCCAAGCAGCGCGTTTGTTGCCGTCGGGGAGTGGATGGTTCCATGCGATTCGACAGGCAAGAACCGCAGCCTTGTCGAAGAGGTTTGGATAAAAGTCGTCTTGTTCAAACCCTGCTGCTGGGGCATTCAATGCAGAGTCGGCGAGGTCGACGCGACTGATGCGAAGAAGTGTTTGTGTGTCGATTTCAGTAATAAGTTCAGCAAGTAGCCAGAATTCCGCTCGGCTGATGTAACGCGTCATTGAGCCAAACGGTCAATAATCTCCCGGTCTCGTTCAAGAAGCTGTTTCGCGCGTGCAACGAACTCTGCATCGTTGCGAACACGTTCAATCTCCGCTTCGAGCGACTCAATGATCATCTGATTCAAACTTGCACCCCGAACGCGTGCGATCGCCTCTGCCTGATCGGCGAGTTCGCGCGGAAGTCGGACGGTGGTCTGTTTTGTCATGACATCATGATATCAAGAGGTGGTCGGGTTCTCATGGGCGACTTGAACCGGCTTGCGGTCCTGCACCACGAGGTGCGCCGCAATGAGTGCAACACCTAGCACGGGAAGCCACTCAATTCCCACAATCATTGCCACCAGCATCACGGTGAGGAACCACACGCGAATGAGTGCAAGCACGATGCCCACGGTTGCGGCTCCAGCGGCGAGAGCGAAGGGAATGTCGGGCACGAAGTAATGCACAACGGCGCCGATGGCGACGCCGACAAACACGGCGGGGAAGATGCGTCCGCCCCGGAACCCCACCGCTACGGCGACGGTGAGTGACAGCAACTTCAGTGCGGTGATCCAAATCAGATCACCACCCGAAAATGATGTGAAGTCGCCGACCAGCACTTCAATCTCACGTTGACCACTAAACAAGATGACATCGCCGGCAACAGAAGCCGCGCCGGCAAGCACGAGGCCTCCCAGTGTGAGGCGAATGATGACAGGCACTTGTACGGCCAACGGGTAGAGCACACGGAGACCGACACCGACCAACAACCCTGCTGTTGCCCCAATCACGCCGATCACGGCGGCAGTCACGATGTCGATTGCCATGAAGTCGCGGGCTGCGGGAAACGGCGCAAGAAATCGTGGTCGACCGACAAGAGCAGTAATCGTGAGCGCACCGGCCGATGACGCGATGAAGAGTGGCACCAAACGCTCATACAGCGCCTTGCCGGCGAGTGGCACGAGTTCGATGAACGCAAAGGCTGCTCCGACCGGTGCGCCGAACATTGCGCCGAGGAGCCCCGCGATTCCTAATGAGACAAGTCCTTCCTGCGGCAGTCCACGACGCTGTGCAACCCACGCGAGCATTGCGGTCGTCGCACCTAGCAACGGCGCCTCGGGACCGAGGCTTGCGCCGACTGACAGGCTGATGAGTGCCGCGACAATCAGTCCGAGTACTGCGGTGATTGCCATTGGTTCGCCAAATAGAACCTCGGTGGCGGGGTCGTGACCAGCGCCTCCGGGAAAGAATCGCACGACCATGCCAACTACGGCACCACCGATGCCGAGCACCGCGAACATCCAGATCGCCGAGGTGTGATCAACCGCGAGTGCCTCGGGAAGCGTGTGCCACCAGACGTGTTCGAGGCGATGCACGAGCCATTCGAAACCAATGAGAAAGAGTCCGCCAAGGATGCCGATCGCAGCGGCGATTGTGTATTGCCGGACGCGTTCGTTCATTGCGACTTTTTGGATGTCAGAGACTTTGCCCATTCGCCGATGCGGGCACGTAATGCGGTCATCTTTGCACCATTGCCGGTGATGGTCACGATGATCGCCGCAATGAAGCCGATGAACACAAGCCACGTGATGGTGGTGAACAAGCCACCGGCCAACGTGCGCAGGGCGGAAGCGAGCGCGGCGCGGGCGCCGGGGTTGACCACAAGGTTCGGTGATTCACTCACCACGCGATTGATGGCGAATCGGGCCAGCAGCATGACGACAATGCCGGAGATCACCAGGGTGAGCGCGGTGCGCCGGCGTCGATGCGCCAAGAGCAGGGCCAGAATCCAGGCGAGCACGGTGGCGACGAAGATGAACGCAGTCGATCGCTTGACGAGCACCACGGCGTTTTGCGCCTGTTGAACGGTCGACGATGCCTGTAGCACTGCGTCACCCTTGAACACCGTCAACTGAGCGAAGTCGTCGGGTAAGTCACGACCGAGCGCCTCCTCCAGTTCGGTGATCTGTTCATTCGGGTCACCGTCGACGGTGAATTCCGGCAGGTCAACGCGCTGAAGCAAGCCAAGTCCCTGCACAGCATCGAGACCCACCGTCACCAGTGGAAGCAGATTGAGCTGCACTTCGTCGCCAGCAATCGAGACCCCGCCCACGGCCTTATCACCTTCAAGCACCCGCACCAACGCCTTGTGAGCCTCGCGCACCACCCCCACCAGTACGTCTTGCACGCGTGGCTCGTTGAGCACGTTGGTCACCCGTGATTCAACGAAGTTCTTGGCACCGCCCACCAGAATCGGTGTCAGTACGGTGAGGTTCTCGGGCAGCGCCTCGTTGAGTCGCTGCTCGGCTTCGACCACTTCGAAGATTTGTGCGGTGAGGTACTCGGAGACCGCTTCGGTCGCGCCCGGCTCGCTGAGTGCTTCACGAGCAGCAGCAGCAATCGTGTCGGAGTTGAAAAACTCCGAGCGGCCCCATGAGGCCAGCGTCGAAGCAAAGAGGCCTACGACTGCCACGATGCCGAAGATCACGGAGAAAATCGTGCGAACACGAGAGCGTGTTGGCCCAGTGGTTGTCAGGGTGTCAGTCATTGTGGTTTTGCCCAATCGGTTGGAAGGTCCGCGCCCCCTTCGGGTGTCAAACGTGTGCCCATCTGCAAGCGCAGAGGTGAGCGCACGATTGGTCCTGAAGCGAGCATCTCGCCTTGGGTAAATGAAGTGGATTCGTTGATCATTCCCTCAGGCACATGTGAAAACACGCGCGCAAGTTCGCGGAGGTCATCACGCGAATTCATTTTCATGAGCAATAGGTTGTCGCACTGCGACAACACGTTGGGGTGAATCTTCTGCGGTCGTTGTGTGGCAAGGAGCAGATGCAAACCGTACTTTCGACCCTCGCCCGCAATCCACACGGCGTAGTCGGTGACCTGTGCCCCGAGCGCAGAGTGTGAGGTGGGCGGGCACACGTTGTGCGCTTCGTCGATAACAATCAGCACCGAGCGCTTCTGTGCGCGTCGTCGCATGAACCCGAGAAGCGCGAGCGATACCACTGCACGTTCCGCGTCGTTATCGAGTGAGCCCACGTCAAGCACCAAGGTGCGCCAGTTGGCGCCAATGTCTACGAGCGACGATTCGCCCTCGTTGGCCCAAACACCCCAGCGGGCAACACCAAGATTGGCAATGCGCTGTGCGAGGCGCAGGTTCATCTCGTCGGTCTTGGCGCCAACTATTCGTGCAATGTCGCGCATGCCGTAGCGAACAGATCCAATGGCGTCGATCGCGTGGACAAATGCGCTGAATTCTGCCGCATCGCGAATGGGGTCCAAGGCAATGGTCAGTGCCTGTTCGTCGATCGTGAGGTCTGAAAGATGCACACGGAGCGCAACATCAGCATCAGCGCCCGCCACGATGACCGGACCGTTTTCCATGACGCCACCGTCACGGCGATGACCTAAGTGGACATGGTCGGAGTTCGGGTCGACGATGATCATCGGCAGGGTGGTGTCCAACAGCACCCGCTCAAGGAGTACGCCCATCGAATAGGTCTTGCCAGAACCTGATTGCCCGCAGAGAAAGGTATGTCGGGAGAATCCCGCAGCGCGAAAACCCGCGTGAACTGCAGGTGTCGTGAGGCTGCCGACCCGGAGGGCTACGGAATCCGCTGAAGCGGGAAGTGCAACATCGGCAACATCGTCGGCAACCGCTTGGTTGAGTGCGCCTTCATCGAATGCACCGACCGGTTCGTCGCAATCCAAGCGACGGATCACTCGGCCCTCTCCCTCAATGAGGCGAGCGCTATTGGCGCTATCGACAGCGCGGCGGTGATGTACTTGGGTTAAGAGCCGCGCACCACTGGGCGTATGCACCACCACGTAACCACCAATTTCGGTGGGGACATCAAAGCTCGTGCGAAACGAAACATCACGACCATTAACCGACCAAGCGAGCGTGTCCATGCGGCGTGGGTTCGGAAGGATGCGCAACGGGGTGGCCGACGCATGTCGACCACCCCAGGTTGCGATCAATTAGCCCTGCATTGCCTTTTGTTTGAGCGTTGCAAACTCGGCTTCCGTAATCTTGCCCTTTTCGAGCAATTCGGTCAGCGTGGCAATCTGTTGTGCGGGGTTTGCACCAGCAGCCGACTGCACATAATCACGGAAGGCTTGTTCTTCTTTCTGCACTTGCTTGACCGAACGCTCCGACATACCGCGGCCGCGAACGATCAAGTACACGAATACACCGAGATACGGCAGGAAGATCACGAAGAACGTCCACAGTGCCTTTGCGACACCACCCAGATTGCGGTCACGAACAATGTCCATGAACACGTTGATCACAATCATGATCCACATAAAGAACAGGACGAACCAGATCATCGACCAGAGCACCTGGCCAACTCCGAAATCACCAGCAAACATTTTCCCTCCTGAGGAAATCACCCTGCGATCACCATTGACCACAGACAGTCCACCGACCGACTCGTCAGTGCACGACTAACAATGTTAGGCGCGTGGCGCCGCGGCCATTGCCACATGGTCACCGAGCAAGAGAACCGAAAAAATTTTTACTCGGTGACCACTGCGTTTTCAGAACGGTGTGTTGCCCCGGCTTCACGGTACCGATCAAACAAAACAGTGAGCAGCGTGATCAGACCCACAGAAAACAGCGTTACAGCAATTGGCAGAGGCGTCTCGTCTCCCGACCACAACGCGTTCCATACGAAAAACAGGAGCAAGTTGACTGCGGTCATCGCCACAAACTGTTTTGCTGCTGAATTCCAACTGATTTCACGGCGAGCAAAGAGTTCGCTCACGACCGTGTTGCCGGCAATCAGCACGGCAACCGCAATGATCACGGTCAACGGCCCGGCTTCAACCCCCGGAAGGATCATGGCGAAGATCGTCGAAACGAGCCCAATGAGCAAAGCCTTCTCAACGAAAGACACGCCAAATGTTGCGGTGGGCTGTGCGCTCTTGGCCGGCGCGTTCCATCCAAGTCGACTGTTGTGCACGTCGGAGTCGTACGAACTTTCCCACGGCGTCACCGGCATGCGCCTCTTCAACATTCGAATAGCGATACCAATTCCAACGACGACAAGTACAAGTAGCAGAGATACGAGGGGTCGGTTGGTAACCGCCTCTCCCCATTTGGCTTCTGGCTCCACGCCAAAGACGTGCTGCTTCACCGCATTGGTGAAATCCAGCTTGGCGACGTGAATCCACCATTCCTGCGGCAACTTGATGAATACCCAGATTGATGCGGCAATAGCGATGATTCGCTTGTGCGAAAACGAAAGCGGGTTGTATCGCAAACGTATGGCCTCAATCGCAATGAAGTAGTACTCGAAGGTGTTGGGAAATACGAGCAGCAACCAGCGGTATTGCGTCTGTTCGAAGATCACGACACCAACAAGGCGGTAGTACCAAAGAAAACGACCCACCTTGAAAGCAAACCCACCACCCCAGTTGCGCATCGTGGCGACATAGGCAATGGTGAGGTAATAGATGTCCAGTGCCTTGTCATATGTTTGATACCCATCAAGGTCGAGGTTGGTGAACTGTTGAAAGACGGTCTGATCGACTGCGTCAATAACCAAGGCAGCAATGATCGATGGCAATGGAAATCGCGGAATGAGAAGCGGGACGAAGAGGCGAAGCCCAACGACGATGCCAAAGATAAGAAGATCTGAAACATCTGACATGAGTGCTCCTTGTTGTGGTCAGCCAGGCGACAGTTCGTCACCGTAGTACCGCACCAGTGGTACCGTCGCCGCCGTGGCAACGACAGGAAAACGCCAAAAGCGAAAATTTTTTCACACCGCCGGCGAGCATCCCGAACGCGCGCACCAAGCACAGATATTGATGATGCTGTTTGCAGTGTTTCTTGCCCAGGCGGGGCTTCCCGATTCCGCAGGCGCAATGGTGATCAAGGTGTCGATGCAGGCCGCCGCGTTATTGCTGATCGTACGTCTCGGCACATTGCGTCGTGGGGTAGCAATTGGTGTCGCAACGATTGCGCTCATTGGCGTGGCAATCGCATTGATTGGCTGGTTGATCGGCGCCCAACCTGAGATTCTTCTTGTTGTCGACTTGGTGTTGGTTGCCTCTGCCCCGTTTGCCGTGTTTCGATCGGTTACCCAACACCGCAGTATTTCGATGGCAACGGTGATGGGCGCTATTTCTCTTTTTCTACTAATCGGTTTGTTTTTTGCTTCGGTCCACCACCTCATTCATCAGTTCGACCCAGATGCCTACACCGTGTCGACAGGGTCGCTCGAGGCATCGACATTTCAATACTTCAGTTTCATCACGCTCACCACTGTCGGCTTTGGCGACGTCCTGGCCGTCACCAACTTCACGCGCATGTTGGTTGCAATGCAAGCGGTATTTGGTCAAGTGTTCCTGGTAACTGTTGTTGCATTGGTCGTGGGCAACCTTGGCCGCGAACGAGCGAATACCAACGGTTGACGCTTCCGCGGCGGATCTTGCGCCATTGGTAGGGTTTTAACCGTCGTGCAGCAGCTGACCGAACTCCGTCGTTCCCAGAATTTGCTGTGGAATCTCACGTTGCGCGAATTGCGCGCCAAGTATCGCCGCTCGTTCCTCGGTTGGGCGTGGTCGATGCTCAACCCGCTGTCCAGCATGCTCATCTACACCTTTGTCTTTGCGGTGGTTTTTGGCGCTACCGCGCCGGTGGGCGAACCGTCGGGCATCCAGGTGTATGGCTTGTATCTGTTGTGCGGCATCCTGCCGTGGGGTTTCTTCACGCTGACCACCAACCTGGGAATGGCCTCGCTCACAGGAAATGCGGGTCTTGTACGCAAGGTGGCGTTTGCTCGCGAAACCCTGGTGTTTGCACAAGTCATTTTCTGCGTGGTGCAGTTCTCGATCGAAATGGGCCTACTTGCTATCGCGCTGCTCTTTTTTGGCGCGCACTTTCTGCCATGGATCCCGGTGGTGATGTTCCTGATGGTGTTACTCGCCGTTTTTGCCTCTGGCTTCGCACTCGCGTTGTCGGCAGCCAGCGTGTATTTCCGCGATCTCAAGTATTTGTGGACGATCTTCATTCAAGTGATGTTTTTTGCCACGCCGATCATCTATCAACCTGATCGCGTAGAGGGCAAGCTCCCGCCGGTGGTCGACTTTTTGTGGGAGTGGAACCCCGCGAAGGTGTTCATCATGGAGTTCCGCCACATGTTGTATTCGGGCGCAAGTCCTGAATGGTCGAAGATCGGTTACCTGGTCGTGGTGTCCGCCGCGTCATTCGCTATTGGCTGGACGATCTTCAAACGACTGTCGCGCCGAATCGCCGAAGAGCTTTAGCTCGACAGTGTCCAGCTCGAGTTGATGGCGACAATGCCTTCCTCGAACAGTTGATCCTGATGCACGTCGAAGCGCACCCAGTTGCGACAATGATCGAACTCGGTGGTTCCGGTGGCATCGGTGACTGCGACCGAGAGGAAGTACGAGCCCTCAAGCAGCGGGAGACGATTGATGTCGACGCGCAATGTAGTGGGTTCGCCCATCTGACGAAGCCTCGGTTGGGCGTTTTGCGACGTTGACGACCACAGCACAGTGCCATCCAATGTGCTGATCGTGGAACGCACGATCGGCGACTGCAATTTCTCTTGCGGCGTGACGTCGATGACAATTGCCGCGGCGCTGTTGGTGGTGACGCGGTCGGTGACTTGGCCCGCAGCATCAAGCAGGCGAATTGCGTTGATGTGGGCGGCTCCCGATCCCCAGCGTTCGCGTAAGTCGGCATCTTTCGTTGTGTGCACGTCGTAACTTTCGCCGGTGTAGTGGGCGATAACGTCGGTCGCGGGTCCACGCATCTTTAACGTGCCCTTCTCCAACCAAATCACTTCTTTGCATAACTGCTGTACTGCGCCGAGCGAATGACTCACCACCACAATCGTGCGCCCATCGCGACGGAACTGCTCGATCTTTTCGCTGCTCTTGCGTTGAAAGGCCTGGTCACCCACGCTCAACACTTCGTCGATCAGCAGGATCTCGGGTTCCACGTGGGTGGCGATTGAAAAACCAAGTCGCACCGTCATGCCCGAGGAGAAGTTCTTCACAGGCGTGTCGATAAAGCGTTCTAATCCAGCGAATTCAACGATGCTGTCGAAGTTGCGCTCCGCATCGCGTTTCGACATGCCGAGAATTGCAGCATTCAGAAAGACGTTCTCGCGCCCCGACAGTTCGGGGTGGAATCCGGCACCCAGTTCAAGGAGCGCGGCAACCGAGCCGTTCATGGTGATCTTGCCTTTGTCGGGGCGGTAGATGCCGGTCAGGCACTTGAGCATCGTGCTTTTGCCTGAGCCATTAGAGCCAATGAGGCCGAGTGTCGCGCCGTGGTCAACATCGAACGAGACGTCTTCAAGCGCCCAAAACTCCTCGTAGCGAGCACGTCGACCACGCAGCACCGCAGACTTGATGTAGCGGTTGCGCTCTCGATAGAGCCGAAAGTTCTTCGAGACCGATTCGACGAGGATGGCGGGGTCCGACATGCGCAAAGCGACTCTACCTAGTGGCGCCAGACGCGCTTGTGCCACGCAACAACTGCAGGTGCGCGCGCAGCGACGCCGGCAACACCTTCTTGTCCCAATTGATGATCAACGAGTCGGCGTGTTCCACGTAATACGTCTGCTCGGTGGTGGGGTGCGTGGAATCTTGATACCAGGGGGTGTGTCGGGCGGTGTAAGGAGGCGCGGTGCGCAGCGCACGGTTGTTCTGGTGTCCCTCACCCGGTCGATACATCGCAAACGTGGTGTCGATCTCGGCGACAAAACACCCCGAGGGGTGCACGTTCTTCCAAAATTGTGACTCCCACAGGATGACGTCATCGCGATGTGCGTACCTTTCGGGCAAGTCGTCGAGGCGCAGGCTGAAACCCACTTTGTCGATCTCCGGAAAACGACACAAGAGGTCGTAGAAGACATCGAGGGCGTCCATTGGACACTCATCGCCCGGCACTACATCGGGATCGGTGATGATGAAGTGACGATCTAAACCGAGTTGTGTGACCAATCCACTCAACCATGGCCCACGGTGTCCAAGATTGATCTCGTTGCGCACCACGCGGTGTGGTGTCGAGGCCAGAAATTCGCGCATCGGCTCGTAGGTGCTGGCGTTGTCACACAACCAGATGTCTTGTTGGCCCGCGCGCTCCAACCACGACACCAAGTCGCGCAGCGCCTCCACACGATCGCGCACGTTAATAATGACGGGGAATTGCGCCGTCATGTCATTTGCCCTTGTGGAGGAATGGCAACCATTTCGCCAATCGCAACGACAAGCGATATTCGCGAGAGGTTTCTACCATTGCCATGCGCTCGCGCAGACGGTCACGCTGGCCGGTCATTGCCCCATGGGCCTCACCTAGTTCGCCGTGTTCTTTCACGAGTGCATCGAGTCGTGACTGGAGCTCGTTGCGTTGACGTGTGGTTTCCTCGAGCCCTTGTCGTAGTTGTGCAAGTTCGTCATTGAGCTTGCGGTGTGTCTCGCCTGACTCGAGTTCGTCGAGGGATTTTTTGGTTTTCACCAGTTCTGCAACTCGACTTTCGACGTACTGGCTCAACTGCTCGGCGCGGGTGCGCAACCCAAAGGATTCGGCAAGGAGCTCCTTGATCAGCTCGTCGCGATCATCATCGCCAGACATGCGCATTGAGCCTACTGGCGCATGGTTCACGCATCGTCGAGGCGGTGAAAGTGCATGCACCGTAGGCAGTTAGCATGACTTCTCGGGTATGGACGCAGCCACCTTTCATCGCCGAGTGGGCGAACGTGATCTTGTGGTTGCAGTCGTCGGGCTCGGCTACGTGGGATTGCCACTCGCAATTACGTTTGCCGAAGCGGGCTTCACCACCGTGGGCCACGATGTGTCATCGCGCATTGTTGATGGGCTAAACGCCGCCACAAGCCACATCGAAGACGTTGCCAATTCGCGCCTTGCTGCGGTGCGCGCGAACAACACGTTCCGCGCCTCCAGCGACCCCGCAACCCTGGGTCAGGCCAATGTCATTTTTATTTGCGTGCCTACGCCGTTCGATAAGGCCAAAACCCCCGATTTGTCGTACGTAAAGTCAGCTACCGAAGCAGTCGCCGCACATCTCCAGGCCGGCGCATTGGTGATTCTGCAGTCGACTACCTATCCCGGTACCACGACCGAATTCGTCAAGCCCATCCTCGAGTCGAGTGGGTTGGTGGCAGGCCGCGACTTTCATCTTGCGTTCTCGCCGGAACGCGTCGACCCCGGCAACACCGTGTGGGGCATTGCCAACACGCCGAAGGTTGTTGGCGGGTTCACCGACGAATGCACCCGCCGCAGTCAGCAGTTACTGGGTGCCTTGATGGACCACCCCGAGTTGGTGCATCCGGTGAAGTCGCCGGCGATTGCCGAGATGTCGAAGCTCCTCGAAAACACCTATCGCGCTGTGAACATTGCGCTCGTCAACGAACTGGCGCAGATCTGCCACGAGATGAACATCGACGTATGGGAAGTGATTCGCGCAGCATCTACGAAGCCGTTCGGGTTTCAGGCCTTTTCCCCGGGCATTGGGCCTGGCGGCCATTGCATCCCGGTCGACCCGCACTATTTGGCCTGGAAGGCACGAGAGTTCGAATTCAATACGCGATTTGTGGAACTCGCCGCCGATGTCAATTCGCAGATGGCTAACTATGTCGTGTGGCGCATCCAAGACATGCTCAATCGACGCAGTCGTGCGCTAAGCGGCACCACGTTGCTGTGCCTCGGCGCGGCCTTTAAGTCAGGTGTCAGCGACGTGCGTAACTCGCGTGCAATTCATGTGATGGAGCTGCTTGCCAAGCAGGGCGCAACCATTGTGTACTGCGATCCGCATGTGCCAAGCGTGACGATCAATGGCACAACCTTGCAGTCCATCGATGTCGAATATGTTGCATCCGCAACGTTCGACGCTGCGGTGGTGTTGGTGGGTGGGTCATCGTGGCCGCTAGCAGCCATCGAGTCGAGCGGCCGGCCGGTGTTCGATGCGGTTAACGCGGGCGGCGAGCCGAGCGACCTGCGCGAGCGCCTCTAGCCGCAATCAGCGATCGATACAGCGCCGCGTGCGCATCCACGCCTACATCTGCAGTAAAGGAATTCTGGGCACGTTTGCGCGCAGTGGCCCCAAGTTGTGCACGTAGGTGTGCGTCGTGCGCCAAGCGGCGAACCGCGTTGGACAGCGCCATTGCGTCGCCGTTGTCCACCACCAACCCCGTCACGCCGTCTTCCAACACATCCCGCACCGAACCCACGTCGGTGCTCACCGCAGGGCGGCCCACCATTGCGGCCTCCAACAGAAAAAGCGGCACGCCTTCGTTGTCGCTGCACATTACGACCACGTCGGCTGCGCTTATCAACGTGGCGAGGTCGCGTTGCCAACCGAGAAACGTGACGTTCGGGCCAGCAATTGCTTGGGTTTCGGCCAACAGCGGGCCGTCTCCCACCATCACAAAGTGAACGTCGGCGTCAGCCACCATCGAGTGCGCGAGTGCAACGAATCGATCGGGCCTCTTGATCGCGGCGAATCGCCCGACATACATCACAATCACACCGGCCGCGGGCAACCCGAGCGCGCGTCGGGCGACCGTAGGGTCAACGGGCTCGAGCACGCCGATGCCGGGGTTAATTACCGTTGAGCGATCTGCCGAAACAATGCGACTGGTAATTAGGTCGCGACGCACGGCATGACCCACAACCACCGCATGAGTGGTGAGCAGCCGCAGCGCGCGCTCGGCGAACACGATGAGACGGGTGACGTTTGCACTGAAGTAGCCCGTCAACAAATGACCGTGAAACGTGTGCACGCGAATGGGAACACGCGCGCACCATGCCGCGAGTCGGCCAACGAAGCCCGCCTTCGCCATGTGCGTGTGCACGACATCCGGCTTGGTGCGACGAAAGAAACGCACGAGCGACACGAAGGCGCGAATGTCGTCCCATGGCCGCACGCGCTTGCCCAACTCGTCGATCGTGGTGATGTGCGCAAGTAATGGTGATTCGGCGAAGTAGTCGCCCTCGTCCTCACGCGGCACCCCGCGCACCACCGACTGCACAATGTCGGCATTGCGATCATCGGCCAGCAGAGAAGCCACGATGACCGAGGGGCCGCCAATATTGGTGCGAGTGAGCACGTGCACAACGCGAATCACGCGTGTTCTCGCAGCCACCAGTCCAAAGTCAGGCGAAGCCCCTCATCCAGCGAAACGGCAGGCGAGTATCCCAACACGTCGCGCGAACGGGAGAGATTGGGTACGCGGCGCTTGGTGTCTTCAAATGACGATCCGTAACGCGACTCGTACGACACGTGCACGACTTCCGACGCCGAATTGGTGAGCGTGATGATTTTCGCGGCAAGGTCGTTGACTGTGATTTCCACGTCGTTGCCTACGTTGAACACACCGCCCTCTGCAGCAGGAACGGTGGCTGCACGCACTGTGCCCTCCACGGTGTCGCTTATGTAGGTAAAGCATCGCGTCTGCGTGCCGTCGCCATGCACGGTGAGTGGTTCGCCGGCGAGCGCTTGGCGCATGAAGTTGGCCACTACCGACCCGTACCCCTTGAAGTCGATACGTGGGCCAAATGAATTGAAATAGCGAACAATCGACACAGGCAGGCCATTGCGACCGTATTCGAGCGCAAGATGTTCATCGAGCGCCTTGGCAGTGGAATAACTCCAGCGCGAAATGCTGGTGGAGCCAAGCACGCGATCGTCGTCTTCGCTCATCGGCATTGTGCTGGTCTTGCCGTAAATCTCCGAGGTGGAGGCGACCATCACCTTCACCTGGGCATCGGCGCATGCCTGCAGCACCACATCGGTGCCGCGCGCATTGGTAATGATCGACTGCAAGGGGCTTGCCATGATGTTGCCCACACCAACGGCGGCAGCCAAGTGATACACCAGGTCGGCAGCATCCACCAGCTGACGCACGAGTGGCTCGTCAAGAATGCTGCCCACCACCAGCGTTGCATGTGAAGCAGCAAGGTTGCTGTGCTTGCCTGTCGACAAGTCATCAAGCACGGTCACCGCATGGCCGTCACGAACAAGGCGATCCACAAGATGCGACCCGATGTAGCCGGCGCCACCCGTCACGAGCACGTTCATGGGAGGCTCACCGTTGATTTGCGCACCGGAAACACGATACCGCCCACACCCATTGGGGAATTTCGACCACGAGTAGGCTGAGCATTTGTGACGACCGAGTGGCTCTACGTCGTGAGTTTTGTGGGGGCCCTTGCGTTATCGCTGATCCTTGTGCCCATCGTACGGGCCTTCGCTATTCGCCGCACCATTCTCGACACACCTGGCGCACACAAGTCGCACCAATCGCCCGTGCCGTACCTCGGTGGTCTCGCCATGGTGGTGGCCTTCTCCGCCGCCGTCATTATTGGTGCGTTGCTTCAGCAAGACACCTCGTTTGGTGATGGCACGGTGCTCATTAAGACAGAGGGGTTGTTCAACGCCGGGTTTGGCCCGTTCGGCGAGTTGCTCGCGGTGCTTGGGCTCGCACTCGTGTTGAGTGCCATGGGTTTAGTTGACGACCTGCGTGGACTCAACCCATCGTTGCGACTCGGTATCGAGTTCGTTGTCGCGAGCACGCTCATCGTGTTGGGCATCCAATTTCAATCGCCGCTCGGCGACAGCGTCAATGCGATCATCACCCTGGTGTGGGTGATTGGCGTCACGAATGCCATGAATCTGCTCGACAACATTGATGGCCTCGCCGCGGGCGTCACCGCGGTTGCGGCAAGTGCGATCTTCGTCATTGCCCTTTTGTATGGCCAGCCGCTGACCGCACTGCTGGCCATTGGGCTCGCCGGATGCACGCTGGGCTTCCTGCGCAGCAATTTCAATCCGGCGACCATATATATGGGTGATGCCGGAAGCCTCTACTTGGGCTTCCTCCTTGCTTACTTGAGCATCAAGTTGCGCGTGGACCAGACAGAGTGGACGCAGCTGTTCGTTCCTGTGGTCATCATGGGCGTAGCGATCTTGGACACCACGCTTGTCGTGGTATCTCGTATTCACCGTGGCGTGAACCCCTTCGAAGGTGGCAAGGACCACATCAGTCACCGCTTTCTTCGCCTCAGTGTGAGCGTTCGTCGCGGCGTCACCGTCATTTTGCTTGGGGCAGTAGTGCTCGGCATCCTTGGCATCGCACTCGCCGAAATGGAAGCCCGTTATGGCTGGTTAATTCTCACCGCGATTGCGGTTCATGGCAGTGCCGTCGTCATTTTGCTCACCACCAAGCGGGCGCAGGTGGCCGGTGAAGTCTCTGGCGACACTGTCATTACGACGCTGTCACGCAAAGCCAACTGATGTTCGTCGACCGCCTGCCATGGGAACAGGTAGGCAGGTGGCTTGAGCGCCTCTATGTGGTGCTCATGCTCTTTGGGCTCACCCAAGGCCCTGTGTTGCAACTGTGGTGGACACGTGCCCGCGAGGCGGGTGTGCCGGTGCGGCCTGCCATCATTGCTACCTACATCGCATTGCAACTACCTGCTCTATTCATTTTCGCCTACCAGCGATTTTCACCCCGATTGCTCAAGGGCCCGCTGGGTCTGCTGGTCGTCGTCGTGGTGTGGCTCACGGCGTCGGTGGGATGGGCCACTTACAGCGCGCACTCCATCGTCGAGGTGATGTCACTGGCCACCACCTGCATCGCCGGCCTCTATTTGGCCGTGCGGTTCTCTGTGGTGGACAAGTTGATCTTGATCTGCGTGGCGATGCAGGTGGGCGTGGTGTGGTCGTATGTGGCAGTCGACCGTAAGTGGTCGCAAGCCGTTGGACCCTTCGGCGAATGGATCGGTATCTACTACAACCGCAACTCGCTCGCCCCGGTGTCGGCAGTGGGTGCACTCACCGCACTCGCGCTGTTGTGGATCGTGATCGCCAAACGGCCATGGCCGTGGGGCCCCGCGCTCGCCATCTTGCTTCTCGACGTCATTGTGTTCAACGGTTATGTGCTGCTCAAGACCGAATCGGAAACCACGCTGTATGCAGGGGTTGTCGCTATCGTCGCATGGCTACTTGTCAGTGGCTTCATGGTGCTTGCGCAGCGACGGGGCGCGACGACTCCGCTCACCACAGCCTGGCGAACGGGCATCGCTCTCGTGGTTGTCGCACCGTGGATTCTGGTGTTCGGTATCAACAGCCTTGGCGACTTTCTTGATCGTTTCAGCATTGGCGGACGCGAGGGCATCTGGGTGCTGAGTTATGAGGGCTTTCTGCAAAAACCGGTGGCGGGGTGGGGGTGGATGTCGGCGTGGGAAACACCGAACTTCCTCCCGCGCGAATTGTGGACGTGGCAGCAAACGATTGCCGGGCCATGGAGCCACAGCAGCTACTTCGACGTGTTGCTGGGCGGTGGGCTCGTCGCAGTTGCACTTTTCGTGACGTTTCTCGTCGTCACGCTCGACGTGCACGGCAGACAAGTGCCGAACATGGCCTTTGGTCAGGCCTACACCGCCCTCGCCATCTTTGTATTGCTGGCCGCGACCCAGGAGTCATTCATTATTGGCAACCACTTTTTCATGGTGCTCTTCGTCGCGGGCGTATTCGGCCCCGTGTTTTATCAGGCAGTTAGCGACGGCGTGATCGCAGGACAGCGAACTGCAGGATGATGATTGCGGCCAACACCAGGCCGATGATCATGCCCAGTAAATAGGTTGAGGTCGACACCGACGACACGGTGGCTGACGGTTCGGTTTGTGCCTCGTCAATCAAGACAAGCGCATATACCGACGCATCCTGGGAGGCTGTCAATGCATCAATCTGCGAGCTGAGTGCGATTTCCAACTGACGTTGGGCCAACAGCGCAGTGGGGTCAGAACTCGAGGCAATGGATGCGCGAACGGAATTCAGTCGCGCCTGTAGGGTGGCAGCGACATTGGTGATGCTGGCCCCGATTGCCTCGTCCCGCGCGGCTTCGAACTCGGTCTTGCCCGCATCAAGCGCGTCGGCACAGGTGGCAATTGTCGCCTCTTGGCACGTCATCGTGTAAATGTTTGACCCAACAGCAATCACCGAATAGATCGTCTTGCGATCAGCGATTTCTTGGTTCACGATCGTGTAGTCGCCGGGCGCCTGAGTGATGGTCAGTCGAGCAGAAACGCCGAGATCCTGCTCGCGTCGTATCCGTGCCTCTTCGCTGTTGAACGTGGCAATCTGGCCGCCCACGCTCAGCATTGGCGCAAACGCTTGAGCATCAATTTCCAATGCGGTAAGCGCCGAGTAGGCCTCACGCGCCTCATAGCGGCGGGTCACCGTTGCCGAAACGGGCTCAGAGTCGAGGTTGGATTCCTGGGCAAACAGAATCGCCACAGCAATCCCCATGACGAGCGGAATGATCCACCACTTGGACTTCACCGTGTCGACAAGCGCCGCACGCGTGAGGAGGGGATCGGTCTCACCCATTGCGCGTCATGCTACCAGTGGCGCCATACCCGTACTTGGCGCATCGACCTGACAGCATTGACCCAATGACATCACACGAATCATTCGACGATTTGCAACGCGTGCTTGGCTATCACGGCGCAATTGCGTCAGGGCCAACGCGCATGATCGAGCGCGACATGATCGTGGTGCCGTGTTGGACGCAAGAGTTTTGCGCCGCACTCATTCGTGCCGCTGAAGCCACGGGTGGATTCATGTCCGACCCGGGTGACCCCGTTCCCGCTCACGAAATTTCGCTTGCGATGATCAGCCCGCTGCTTTTCGAGGCCGTCCAGAACGATATGGGCGCGCGCATCTGGCCAATTCTCAAAGAAGAATGGCCGCTCATCGACTATCACGGCATCAACGACGCGTTTGTCATCAAATACGAACAAGGTGGGCAAGAGTCGCTGCGCATGCATCACGATATTGCACAGGTGTCGGCCAGTATCAAACTGAACGATGACTACGAAGGCGCTGTGCTCGAGTTTCCTCGCCAAGGCGTATCAAATGCCGATCTTCCCGTTGGATCACTGCTCGCCTGGCCAAGCCTGGTTACTCATCCGCATCACAGCACACCGATTACACGCGGCGTGAAGTACTCGCTAACAATCTGGTTCGAGCTCCCGCTGCAGTTGTCGTAGGCGTCAGCGACGCCGCACCTTGAGCGTGCGATCTTCGGCGTTCAAACATCGGCCATCAACGGCACTGAACTTCCATCCATGCAACGTGCACACGATGGCGTCGCCCTCGACGACACCAAATTCCGACAGGTCGGCTTTGCGGTGTGGGCAATATCGCTGCACGAGGTACTCGCCGAGCTCGATCTCTTCGGACAACTCCTCTTGCGGAGCAACGCGACGAACCGCTTCCTCTTCGGCGCGGCGCATCCGCTCCACCGACAGACTCTTGAAGAAGTTATAGAGATGTTCGTTGAACTCCCCGTCGCGCCAAGCCGAAAACCTGCACGACAGGAACAACGAATTCGACCAGTCCACGGCCCGCTCGCGCACCACGATCTCCAACAACGGACGCGGAATCTGCAGGCGAAAACGGTGCTCCTCGCCAGCAAATGCAGTCACCACACCCCGCGGAAAGTCGATCAACAGATCGGCATCCCCCGAGATGATCCGACACGGTGAACCAATTGCGCCGCGCAAGGTTGGCGCAAGGGCAAGTAACGGCTCCCACCACACCTTCAGCACACCCAACACGTCAGTGGTATCTCGAGGCCACGAGTCCTTCAGGTCGGCAAGCCACCCACTCCAGTCGCGCTGATACTCGCGCAGGTACGCCAACTTGTCCGTAAACGGCCGCTCCACATCAACACCATCCGGATTCGTCACTTCAATCGACGACGGCGTCACCTCGATCGTCGTCCCCGGCACGTTGCGCACACCTGACGGCAAACCTCGCTGCGCCAATCGCTCGATGAAGTGTGTCTGGTCGGGAAAGATCGACACCTCGCTGCCCGTGATCCAGTTGGCCCCAAACAACTCGTCATCCAAGAAACACGGCGGACCCGCGGATGGCACCACCATGCGCGCACCAACGGCATCCACATACGTGAGTGCTCGCGCAAACTGGCTTTCCACCTTCTTACGTGCGAGCTCCAGCAACTTCTCCCTCGGCTCCTCATACACCATCGGATACCAAATAGCCCCGCTGAACTGCAGCCAGTGCAGATCCACCGGCCCGTGCTTGCGTAGTGCTTCAAGGTCACCCGTGCGGCAGTCGTTCTGGTTTACGAGCCGCGTTTCGCCGTCACTAATCACGATCGCGGAGTCGCCACCGGGCCCGTCGGTCACCGACCCCTCCACGTGAATGGCGATCGTTAGCCCGTTGCCAAGATCCATCTCTTCGGCATCGCGCGTCTGAATAAAACGAGTGAACCCCAGCCCCTCTAACTGGCGGCGCAACTCACGGGTGGGGAAGTCTGGCAGTAACACCGGCACCGATTTGTCGATGTTGTCTCGCAACCATGGCTCATCTAAATGATCGGCGTGCTGGTGCGAGATATAGAGGTATTCCGGTTTGCGCACCTTGGCCACGAGCGCTTCACCAAGTTGGTCATTGCGGGGAAACACGAACCACGAGCCGTGAAACGCCGGAATAAACCACGGGTCACAAACAATCGTTGCCTGACGTGTCTCCACCAATATCCCGGCATGGCCGAGCGAGGTTGCCTTCATCAGGCCACGGGTGGGTCGACGAACTGCTGGCCTCCCCGGGCTACATGCTCCGTCCACTCGCTGCCGTCCCAATAGCGCAACTCATAGCGACCCGACGGATCTGCATACCACGCGGCGGGCGCATTCGCAGTTGAGGACGGAGCCGACGTTGCGGGACGAACCGAGGTGGTAGCAGCCGCGACGGCAGCACCACTTGACCCACTCTGTCGACGCAAGAACGCGCAGTACCGACCATCGAAGGTGGTCACAATGCTCACGACCTCCCAGCCTTCGGCCGACTTCTTGGTCAGCTCTGCGGCCATTGCCTCGGGGCTCGTATTAAAGGGGTTGAACGCCGCGTATTCATACATATCTTCAGGCTACTGCCGCCCCCGATACCGGGTAAGAGCGCAGGTCGGAATGCCGAGACCTAGCCTTGTTGCGTGGCTTCATCATCTCGTGTCGGGTATTTCGGTCCTGCTGGCACGTTCACCGAACAGGCACTCCTGACCCAACCCGATCTCGCTGCACTCGAACGCGTCGCCTACCGCACCGTCCCCGACGTGCTTGATGCAGTCGAACGCGACGAAGTGAGCCTTGGTTTTGTGCCCATCGAGAACTCCATCGAAGGCACCGTCAACTTCACGCAGGACGCACTCGTCTTCGACCACACCCTCCTCATTCAACGCGAGGTGGTGCTCGACATCGAACACTGCATCGTTGGCACGCCGGGCAGCACCCTCGCCGGCATCACCACCCTGTATTCCATTCCAGTAGCCACCGCCCAGTGCCACGAGTTCATTCGTACCTCCATGCCCACCGTGAACGTGCAGGCTGCGAACTCCACAGCCGAAGCAGCCAAATTGGTGAGCGAGGCCAACAACACATCAGTCGCCGCCATCGCGCCGCAATCAGCAGCGGTCCTCTATGGCCTCGACGTGTTGGTACAGAACATCGCCGACCATGGCGGCAACCAAACCCGCTTCGTACTAGTGGGCAAACACACCATTCCTGCACCCACTGGTCACGACCGCACCGCCATCGTCGTCTTCCAGCGTGCCGACGAACCCGGCAGCCTCATTTCTATTCTGCAAGAGTTCGCCGCGCGCCGCATCAATCTCTCGCAATTGCTTTCACGCCCCACCAAGCGCGGCGGCCTCGGCGACTATTGCTTCATCATGTATGCAGACGGACACATCTCCGACGAACTCGTTGCCGACGCACTCCGTGACCTTCATGCAAAACAAGGCGCAGTGAAATTCCTCGGCTCGTATCCCGCAGCCGGTGAACACGCACACTCCGCACGCGAACACGCCGACACACGTTGGCGCGAAGCAGACGACTGGATCACTGAACTCAGGTCGCAGATCACCCGCTAGCGTTTCGTAACGGAACGGTGGCAGAGTGGACAATCGCATCCGCCTTGAAAGCGGAAGGCTCAAAAGGCCCGGGGGTTCGAATCCCTCCCGTTCCGCCAGTACACTCAGCCCTTCACGTAATGAGGTTGTTTTTGGAGAGGTGCCAGAGAGGCCGAATGGGGCGCCCTGCTAAGGCGTTGTCCGGGTTAAACCGGACCGTGGGTTCAAATCCCACCCTCTCCGCCACGATCCGCACGCTCATCGCTGCGTCCGTCTTCTCCACGCTCCTCATCGCAGCACCCACCACCGCCAACGCTGCAACGTGCGCCACCACTTATGCCGCCAAACCTGGCGACTCATGGTGGTCCATCGCCCAACGCCACGGGCTCCCACTCAAACGCGTGCTCACACTCAACAACGCCAAGACCAACACCACAATCCTCATCGGCGACGACGTGTGTATCGCCAAACAAGCCGGCAACACCAACCAAAAGACCCCCAAAGCTGCCAACCGCGTCAAATACTCACCCGCTCAAGTCACACAAATCATTCGCGAGGAATGGCCTGATGAACTCGAGGAACGCGCAATCCAGATCGCGATCCGCGAAAGCAAGCTCAATCCCTATGCCGTCGGCATTCCCAACAACTGCTGCTACGGCCTCTTCCAGATCTACTACCGATGGCATAAGACCTGGCTTCCCAACCTCGGCATCGCCAGCGCCGAACAACTCCTCGACCCACGCCTCAACGCCAAAGCCGCTTACCGCATGTATCAACGCAACAACGGTTGGGGCCCCTGGGAGTGACAAGTCAAAACCACACCCATTCCCACTAGGCTCATTGCCCGCAAGCGCTCGTAGCTCAATGGATAGAGCATCTGACTACGGATCAGAAGGTTGTAGGTTCGACTCCTGCCGAGCGCGCCACGGACGTCGTTTGTGTGGATGAGTATCGAATTAGATTTTCCGATTCCTGTAAACGAACACCACATCGTTGGAATAGACAAGATCGAAACGCGAGAGTGCGTCATTGTGACGGCTTCTAGCGAACTCATCTCGCGCCCACTCATTTTCGATGGGCATGTTGTAGAGCGCGGTCAGCACCAGGTAGTCGCAATCTGCAAGGTCGTCCTCGAGGCCAGAGTCAGATCGATTGGATGATCCGGGGTTCATTTCAAGGAACCGACTACAAACCGGATTATCCAGCAGCAGGTATGCCCAGTCGTCGGAGTAGTTTGCCGTCCGCAGGTCGCTCGGCCCTATGAACACCGAGGAAGAATCGTTTGCAGAAACCAGTTTGAGAGGCTCGTCATACCAGTCAGCAAGACGCGGCTCGACCTCGATACATCGACTGTTCGTGCACAGAGATCGCGACTCTCTGTCGGTTGTAGCAAAGTCAATTGTGGGAAGTTGACGGAAAAACTGGGTCGCCGCCTGAAAAACACCGATATGGGGGACAAGGAGGAGGAGGGCACCGAGAACGGTGACAAGCGGGAACGATCGGTACCGCTTGTGATTCGTTGAGGCTCCGGCAACAGCAATTGCGCATAGTCCGAGTGCGTAGTACAGGTGGACGGAATCAAAACGCCGGAGTGCCTGAAATACAGCAAGCGTTCCAGCGCCACCTATTGCAAGCACAACAAATAGAGGGATACGTCTCTTTCGGCGATACATGAATATCGCTGTAAGTGTCATTGTCACTACGCCACCAATTAGCACGATGAGCGAGTTCAGTGACGTCGCGAGATCAAGTGGCAGGATTCGGCCTTTGCCGATGGTTTGTTGGATATGCAGCCAGTTGAAAAAGCCCGGCTGGACAACTAAGAGACCAACTTGAAAGAGGAGAGGAACTGAGCCGATCACGTATCCGAGCAGTATCGCTTTTCGCCCCGGGGTAAGACCTCCTCTCCACATACTGAAAAGATGAGCAACAACAATGGGCGCGACCACAAGTGCGAAGTCAAGCCGTACCGAGAGAACACACACGAAGAGAAATGCACCCATTCCTTGAATGAATGGTTTAGGGAAGAGGAGTAGTTGCAGGCTGATTCCGAACAGGAGCACCGCGTATTGCCAAAAGAGAGCGCCCTCAGGCCACGTGCCGAGGAGAACGACAAGAAGAACGAGTGCAGGGAGGGTCCGCCGTGTACGCAGGATGAGCAATGAGACCATGAGAGCCGCAAGCACGAACGGGAGGAGACGGATGAGCAGGAGGTCGTCCTGGAGTAGTGCGACTGGAAGAGCAAGTAGTGCGCCCAAACCAAAGGGGTAGACACTTTCGTAGCTGAAGTATGCGAAATCGCCCGCGAGGAGTCGATCGGTGTACAGCAAGACAATTGCTTCGTCTTGACCGTTAATGGGGTCATTGAGTTCATGGAATGTACGCCAGACCAAGGCAAACACGACAAGAGTGAGAAGTGTTCCGATGAGCAGATGAGCGAATCGCCCAACTCGATGCCGCATGGCTGGCTCACGGTGAGCCATATGTATGAACGGCCCCCTAAGGGAGTCTTTTAGGCGGAAGCCTTAGGCGCGACGCCACACGTTGCGTGTGGTCTTCTTGCACACCAACTTGACGCCATTGACGGTGCGAGTCGCGCCAACCTTCGGGCATCGCTTGCCAAGGATCAATGGTTGAGCAGCGATCGTCGTGGTGGTCGTCGCGATTGTCGTTGGGGTTGTAGTCGTAGCGGCTGCAGCGACGGTGGTGAAGTTCAGGGTGCCTTCGGACTGAATGCCCCCGAAGCTGTCGTCTGTGGAGACGCTGTCGAATGCAGTGGCGTCAACAAGCACTGCATAGCGGGTGTTGAGGGCGAATGTGCCAGCAGGGTTGATGGTGACTACTGCACCGTTCATGCTGACCTTTGAAGAATCGCCTACGCGAATGACTTCAAAGACGGTCTTGTCGGTGAACTTGATGATGGTGATCTGGCCTTCCTCGGCTGAGACGGCCTCGGAGAAGGTGAGGACGATGTTGGCATCAATAGCCACGCCCGTGGCGAGGGTTGCCGGAGAAGTAGACGAGAGAGTGGGTGTTGCGGCGTGCGCGATACCGCTGAGGCCAAGCGTGGTGATTGCGCTGAGCGTGGTGATGGCGGCGATGGACTTAGCAAACGTCTTCATGGGCTCCCCTTGATCGTTGATCACAGGCTAGCGGTGGGGAAACATCTGCCTGCTACTACCGTTCTGTGACATGACGGAAACGAGTGGGACACATGTCGTGCTGGGTGCTTCCATCATCGGACCATGGTCCGATGGCCTTGAGACTGCGGTCTTTGGCGTGGGGTGCTTCTGGGGTGCGGAGCGTCGCCTCTGGCAAACACCTGGTGTGCATGTGACTGCAGTGGGGTATGCCGGAGGACAGACTGAAAATCCCACATACCGCGATGTGTGTTACACCGAAACAGGGCACGCCGAGGTGGTGCTTGTGGTGTTTGATCCCACGCGACTGTCATATGCAGATCTGTTGAAGGTCTTCTGGGAGTCGCATGATCCCACGCAGGGCATGCGTCAGGGAAATGACATCGGCACGCAGTACCGCAGCATCATTTTGACCACGAACGAACAACAGCATGTAGCGGCAACGGAGAGTCGACAGGTCTATGAGGCTGCGTTGCGGGCGAAGGGGTTTGGGCCAATCACGACGGAGATTGCGTCGTTGGACACCTTCTATTACGCCGAGGAGTATCACCAGCAGTATCTGGCGAAGAATCCGGACGGGTATTGCGGGCTTGGTGGTACCGGGGTGACATGCCCAATTGGCACCGGAGTTGCCTCTAGCTAAATCGCTGCTTGTAATTGTTCAGGCGTGGGCCGACGGAACAACAGCAGCATGGCGAATCCAGACAAGATAATCACAATCGCGGTGATCATCCATGCGCGATAGAAGCCGGCAAGGTCGTCGCCTTGTATAGACGCAGAGACAAGCAGTGAACTGACAAGGGCGATGCCGAGCGCAGCACCAATTTGTCGAAGGGTGTTGTTGAGCGCGGAACCCATGGCGAACCGCGGTTGGGGGAGAAATGCCGTTGCGGCACTCGAAATAGTGGAGATACACAGCCCCACCCCGACTCCGGTGTAAAGCATCGTTGGGAAGTACTGCGTCCAATACGCAGGTGTCTCGCTGATGATGAAGCGCAACGCGATGATTCCTGATCCAAGGATGACGCCACCTGCAGCGACGATCTTGCCGTGCCCAATCTTCTGCGCCGCGCGCCCTGCTGGGGCGGCAACAACAGCAGCCATGATTGGTCCGGGTATTCCGGCAAGCCCCGATTGTGACGGCGAATAGTCCCAGACGGTTTGCAGCCATTGCGTGTTGACGAAGATGAGTGAAAAGAAGCCCATGGAGAAGCCAAAGCCCGACAGCGCAGCTGCGGAAACAAACGGCAGACGAAAGAGACGCAGGTCGAGCACGGGGTGTGCAACAC
Organism: Ilumatobacteraceae bacterium; assembly: GCA_044237775.1. Classification (GTDB taxonomy): domain Bacteria; phylum Actinomycetota; class Acidimicrobiia; order Acidimicrobiales; family Ilumatobacteraceae; genus UBA3006. The sequence continues at coordinate 140,904 of JBIIEO010000001.1, forward strand.
GTCGGCATCGTACGACGAATGCGGCGAGGAAGATAATCGCAAACGCACCGACGATCAGCGAGCGCTGGCTCGCCCAGCCCCATTGGTCGCTCTGCACGATCATTAGCGTGAGCAGACCAACGCCGAGGACTGCGAGCAACGCGCCCCAGAAATCCACACTGCGGGGAGCGGTTTCGTCACGCGATTCACGCAAGAGCTTTGACCCAACGAGAAGTGCGCCAAGGCAAAATGGCACGTTGACCAAAAAAACCCAATGCCACCCAAGGCTGTCGACGAGGAGGCCACCGACGGTGGGGCCACTCGCTGCCGCAACTGCACCAACCGCGCCCCAAATACCGATTGCGGCAGATCGCTTTTCAATTGGAAATTCGGGAAGCACGAGCGAAATAGCAGCAGGGGTAAGCACTGCGCCGCCGAGCGCCTGAATTACACGCGCCACTATGAGAAAGAGTGCAGACGGGGCGAGGGCGCAGAGTAGCGAGCCCACCATAAATATGGTCAGCCCGGAAAGAAATGCTCGCTTGCGACCGAACGCATCGGCCAAACGGCCGGCAGTCAACAGGCCGGCCGCATAGGCGATGTTGTAGGCAGAAAACACCCAGGTGAGCAGACGGCGACTCTCGGGCCATTCGGCGACCAGAGAGCCAAACGCGACATTGACGATGGAGATGTCGAGCGACACCAGCATCACGCCTACCGAGGTGAGCGCCAGGACCTTGGAACCCCGGGTCCACTTGGTCATGATCGAGTCCCCCAGCCATGTGTGGTGATGTCGTTTTTATCTGTGTCTATTGCTCGGCCTTCCCAGTTGAGTTGTCCGGGGGTTGCGCTGAGATCGGCAATTAACCCCTGCATCGGCGTGTCGCCGACCATGCGAATAAGTCCACGCGCGAGGACGTGTTCATCGCGGGCGATGTCGGCCATGGTGAATACGGGGCCCACGGCGATCTCGGCTTCGGTCAGTATCGCGATGGCGTTGTCGCGTGAATGTTGGGCGCACCATCTGCGCATGCGGTCGTCAAGTTCGCCGCGGTGTTCGATTCGCCCGGCAAATGTCGTGAATCGCTCATCATCACCCACGCCGAGCAGTGTCATGATGCGTGCGGCCACAGAGTCGCTCGAAGCCGAGATGCCGATCCACTCGCCGTCTTGGCATTGGTAGACACCGCGGGGAACGCTGTAGGGCAGTTGCGATCCCATGCGTTGCTGCAGTTCGCCACTCAGTAGGTACACCGAAATCAGTGGCCCCATGATGTGGAAGATGGTCTGCAGCAGGTTGACGTCCACCACTTGACCCACACCTGAATGCAGGGCCACGAGTGCGGCGAAAGCGCCAACGATGCCGGTGACTTCATCGGTGAGTGCGATGGGAGGAAGTGTTGGTGGGCCGTCGGGTTCGCCGCTAATTGCAGCAAGCCCCGCCATCGACTCGGCAATGGAAGCGAAACCGGGACGATGCGCATAGGGGCCTGTTTGGCCAAAGCCCGTGATGCGCACGATGACGAGTGAAGCGTTGCGCTTGAGCAACACATCAGGAGAAAGGCCGAGGCGCTCGAGCGTTCCGGGGCGGAAGTTTTCGACAAGCACGTTGGCTTCGTCGATGAGTCGAAGAAACAACGCCTTGTCTTCGTCGGCTTTGAGGTCGAGGGCGATCAGTCGCTTGTTGCGATTAACAAGCTTCCACCACAGTCCCGTGCCGTCCCGTGGGTCGCGCCAGGCCATGCCGCGTAGTGAGTCACCCGTTTCGGGGTGCTCCACCTTGATGACGTCGGCGCCAAAGTCGGCGAGGTAGCGAGCGCAGTTTGGCCCTGCCAAAACTGTGGAGATGTCGAGAACTTTGAGGTCGTGAAGCGGTGGGTTCACGCGGTTAGTAACCGGGCCGTGTTCGCCTGGTCACTGCAGATTCGCTCCACCACCGACCACTGAAGCGCCAGTCCACATTTGGTCGCTCCTGGGGCGCTGCCGCTTGCGCCCGCGGCCACAGCACTTCGATGGCAGAGGCGATAGCCGTTGCTTCGTCGTCGGTGGGAACGGGTGAGACGTGGTGACGCATGGTCTAGAGCGGCATGTTTCCGTGCTTGCGGCGGGGAAGTTCTTCGCGCTTGGTCTTCAACATGGCGAGACCAGCGATCAGTTTGGTTCTTGTTTCGGCAGGGTCGATGACGTCGTCCACGTAGCCTCGCTCGGCGGCAGCATATGGGTTGGCGTATTTCTCGGTGTATTCGGCAATGAGTTCAGCCCGACGCGCAACGGGGTCGGCGGCTTGCTGGAGTTCGCGGCGGTAGACAATTTCAACGGCGCCCTGAGGGCCCATGACTGCGAGCTCGGCAGTTGGCCACGCGTAGGCGAGGTCGGCGCCGATCGACTTGGAGTTCATCACCACGTACGCACCGCCATAGGCCTTGCGGGTGATGACTTGAATGCGTGGCACGGTTGCTTCGCAATATGCGTAGAGCAATTTGGCACCGTGGCGAATGATGCCGCCGTATTCCTGATCGACGCCGGGAAGGAAACCTGGCACGTCGACGAAGGTGACGATTGGAATGTTGAAGGCGTCGCAGGTGCGCACAAAGCGTGCGGCCTTTTCGCTCGACTCAATATCGAGCACGCCGGCCAACACCATTGGCTGGTTGCCAACGATGCCCACGGTTTGGCCGTTCAAGCGTGAGAAGCCGCAGATGATGCTCTTGGCCCAGTGCGGAAAGTATTCGAAGAACTCGCCGTCGTCGACCACTTCCATTACCACTTTCTTCATGTCGTACGGCTGGTTGGGTGAGACCGGCAGGATGCTGCGCAGGGATTCGCAAATTCGCGCGGGGTCGTCGCCGCTGTCGGCGGCGGGTGGCTCGGCAAGGTTGTTTTGCGGCAAGAAGCTCAACAAGTAGCGAACGTCCTGCAAGCAGGCCTGCTCGTCGGCGCTCACGAATGTGGCGACACCACTCTTTGATGCGTGGCTCATTGCGCCGCCCAGTTCTTCGAGCGTGACGTCTTCGCCGGTAACGGTCTTCACTACGTCGGGGCCGGTGATGAACATGTGGCTGGTTTCGCGCACCATGAAGATGAAGTCGGTCATGGCGGGTGAATACACCGCACCACCTGCGCACGGCCCGAGGATGACGGAGATCTGTGGAATTACGCCCGAGGCCTGCACGTTGCGGTGGAAGATGCCGCCATAACTGGCAAGCGACACCACACCTTCCTGAATACGTGCGCCGGCACCGTCGTTGAGGCCAATGACCGGCGCGCCCACTTTGAGCGCAAGGTCCATGAGCTTGTGAATCTTTTCGGCAAAGACTTCACCAAGCGCGCCGCCGAAGACGGTGAAGTCTTGGCTGAACACAAACACCTTGCGCCCGTCGATGGTGCCCCATCCCGTGATCACGCCGTCGGTGTACGGCCGCTCTTCAAGCCCTGCGGCGTGTGCGCGGTGGCGGGCAAGGAGGTCGAGTTCGTGAAAGCTGTCGGGGTCGAGGAGAGCATTCATGCGCTCGCGGGCGAGCAGCTTGCCCTTCTCATGTTGGCGCTCTACTGAACGTGGTGAACCGGCGTTGAACGCCTGTTCCTTGCGGGTGCGAAGGTCGTCGAGTTTGGCCTGCATTGCGTCACTTGTCACCCAAACGACGCTAGTTGGCCCGAGGCCTCAGCCTCCCACAGATGTGACCGGTGCAACCGTGGTTGCCGTGTCTGGAGGCACGGTGGTGGCGGGCGCGGCTGCCTCGGTGACCGTGACGGTGGTGGCGAGCGGGATGAGTTCGCCGGTGGTGGTGGCGCCCGTGATCTCAATCGACCACACGCCCGGAACGTTGAGGTTGAGTGTGCCGTCGCCAGGCACGATGACCGCGCCACGCCGCTTGATAGGCATGCTGATCGAAATACCGGCGTAGCCGGGTTCTTGCGGAATCAGTTTGACGGTGAAGTTGTTGATGCGCGAGGGCTCAAGCAGTTCAATCCGCATGGCGTTGGTGCCCGTCGTGGCAGGCGTGAGCGACACAATCACGCGGAAGCGATCATTTTGCAATTCCTCGCGGAATGCATACGTCACCGCGGGACCACTCACACTGGCATTGGCTTGCGGCGGTCGCATTGGCACCATCCACGACGTGATGCCGAGAGCAATTAAGCCAATGACCAACTCGACACTGACTGCGCGGCGCAGGCGCCAGGCCATCTTGCCCGACAGTTCACTTTCGCGAGAGAGTCGCGAATTGGTGAACACCTTGAGCATGAGTGCGATCCACACCATCGCCGCGACAACGACGATCTTGACCACGTTGAGTAAGCCGTGGCCAGAGGTGAAGATCGAAAATCCATCGAGCAGATACACCTGTACGACGCCGGTGAATGATGCGGCAACGATTAGCGGCGTGGTGAGCCGAGCAACACCGCGTACCGCATGGAGCAGGTCCTCCTCACCCGGCCCGGCGAGCACGGCTCGCGACAGCAGCGCCAGCGCGCCGATCCACAAACCGATCGCCAACGCATGAGCGACACCAAACACATAGGTAAGGAGTGGCACGTTCTGGCCGAGGCGAGAGAAGCCGTACGTGGCCATCATCAAGGTGATCAGCGTGATCGACGGGACCTGCGTGGCTGGGTCGAAAATACGATCGGGCTTAAATGCAACCCACACCGCGCCAGCGACGAGTGCGAACCGGAACATCAGGATGTAACCGGCCCCATAGTTCAACGACGAGAACCACGAAAATGGGCTGAGTGACGACGCAAGCCCCGCATCCGTTTGGCGCATGGCGGTAATTGCCACCACCAAATACATCACGACCACTGCGGCCAGCCACGTGAGTCGGAAGAAACGCAAGCACACGCCGTACTCAATGCCCTCGGGCCATGCAAGCAACACGATCATGAGGCCACCGAAGAGTGCGGCCACCAGCAAATACTCGGCAATGCGCAGCAGGCCGAGGATGCCGCCGACGCGTGGCCCCGAACCGGTGCGCTCGGGCACTACTTCGCCAATGACTGTGACCGTCTCCGCTCCTTCTTCAGGAGTCACTGCGCCATCTGTGGCAACAGTGGTTGCCGTGGCAATGGCTGAGGTAAACGAGAACGACCCCACGCTGCCGTCGGGAAGTGACCAACTCACCGTGCACAGACCGGGCGGCGGAATCTGGGTGAGTGCTACCGAGACGGTCTTGAGGTCTTCCCCGAGTTGGGGTGCGGCCAAGCCAACGAGTGTGCCGTCACACGCCAACACCAATTTGACGTCGGCCCCCGCCTCGGGGCTGGCCAGCGGGTCGCGAAACACCATTTGAATCTGCGTGGGCGCGACGTCAACTACTTGGTTCGCCGCAGGGTTAGAAGAGATGACCTCGTTCGTTCCGGCACTCGCGGCGGCCGCAGTGGCAACAATCGAAAAGCCGGCGACGCCAAGGGGAAGCATCAGCAACGCTGCGCGGAGCGGTCGACGAAGTGCAGCAGTCAGCATGGGCCGCAAACCACGGTAGTCAATGGCATCCACAAGCGAGGGCCGCGCACGGGGTGGGTAGGCTCGCTGCGATGGCAGTCCAGTCCCTGTATCGGCGGTATCGCCCCCGACGATTCGATGAACTCAAGGGACAAGACCACGTGGTGCGCGCGCTGCGCAATGCGGTGATCAACCACCGCGAAGGCCAGGCCTACCTCTTTTCCGGCCCCCGTGGCACGGGCAAGACCTCCACCGCGCGCATCTTGGCCAAGGTGCTTAACTGCGAGTCGCCGGAAGACGGCGAACCGTGCGGCATCTGTAATTCGTGTGCCGCCATTGACAGCGGTAATAGCTACGACGTGCTCGAACTCGATGCAGCCAGCAACAACGGCGTCGAAAACATGCGCGACCTTATTGAACGCTCATCGCTCGGCAACCCGGGCCGACATCGCGTGTTTATCCTCGACGAAGTCCACATGTTGTCTAAGCCCGCCGAGGCCGCACTGCTGAAGACACTCGAGGAACCACCACCGCATGTGGTGTTTGTGCTGGCCACCACCGACCCACAAAAGGTGAGTGAAACTATTCGCAGTCGCACCCAACACCTACAGTTTCACCTCCTTCCAATGAACGAGTTGGAAGAACATGTCCGCTTTGTTGTGCAGGACGCCAACTTGACGGTGAGCGAGAGCGCTATCCAACACGTGCTCAACCAGGGAGGGGGTTCGGCGCGCGACACGCTGTCTGCTCTCGAACTGATTGCCTCATCAGGAGGCGATGTTGACGAACGCGTGTCGTCGGATGAGTTTGTCGAGGCACTCATTGCCGCAGACCCCGGCAAAGCGCTTGCTGCTGTTGCGCAGGCAGTGCAGTTGGGTGCTGACGCGCGATCGTTGAGCGAGGACATCATTCGACATCTGCGCGACTGTTTCCTCACGCAAATGTCGCCCGACTTGGTGCAACTGAGTGACGATCGTCGAGAGCAAGTGGCGGATCAGGGCCGAAGGTTGGGCGTTGTTGCCACAGTGCGAACTATTGAAACCTTGGGTGAAGCGTTGATCGAAATGCGTCACGCACCCGATGCACGACTCTTGCTCGAAGTTGCATTGGTCAAACTCACGAAGCAATCCGCAGGCGACGATTTCTCTGGCTTGATAACTCGCATTGAGCGTCTTGAAGCCGGCGTCGTGCGTGAGCCAACCGCCCCAGTGGTGCGCCCAGCCCCGGTGAACCCCACCACTGGCAGAGCCCAGTTGGGCGGTAAGGCCGCACCAAAGCCAGCGCAGCAACCTAAAACATCGGCTCCCGCAGAGCCACTTTCCGATTCGCAGGTGGTGTTGGCATGGCCCGACGTAGTGGCTGGGCTCAAGCCGTTGGTGCGCGCGCTGTACAGCGCGATTACTCCTGTGGAATGTGCGGGCGACGCGCTCACGCTTTCCGCGCCGAACGATGCGCATCTGAAGAAGGCCGATGAACATCGCGCCACGGTGGAAGCTGTGCTCAGCACGGTGTCTGGCCGCAGTGTTGGCATCACTTTTGTGCTTGCCCCACCAAAGGACCCCACATCGCCCACCGCACGCACCGCCCGACCACCAGTTGAAAACGACCTCGACGACGTGGTGGACCCCCGCGACATCATGGATGCCAGCCCGGCGAACATGCCCTCTGTTGTTGACCAGCTCACGAAGGCGTTCCCTGGCTCACAGGTGGTCGATAAGACCAAGAAGTCGTAATGTCCTCGGCTTACACGCCACCGATGCAGGCACTCATCGACGCCCTTGGTCGTCTGCCAGGCATCGGCCCCAAGTCAGCACAACGCATCGCCTTTCATCTATTGAAAACCGATCAACACGATGTCACCCGACTCGCCAACGCAATCCTTGAGGCAAAGGCCCTCGTTCGGTTCTGTGATCGATGCTTTAACTTCTCCGAATCATCGGTGTGCAGAATCTGCTCTGATGAACGCCGCGATCCGTCAACCTTGTGCGTGGTGGAAGAGTCACGCGACCTTGTGGCAATCGAAAAGACCGGCCAATTCCGTGGTCGCTACCACGTACTCCTCGGCGCATTGAACCCACTTGAGGGCGTTGGGCCAGAACAACTCAAGATCCGTGAACTCCTTGCCCGACTCGACGATGAAGGCATCAAAGAAATCATTCTGTGCACCAACCCCAACACCGAAGGCGATGTCACCGCCATGTACCTCGCCCGACTACTCAAACCACTTGGACTCACCATCACACGCATCGCAAGTGGCCTCCCCGTGGGTGGCGACCTTGAATACGCCGACGAGCTGACATTGGGGCGCGCCCTCGATGGCCGCCGCGAAATAGTCGGTTAGATCGTCTGAATCAGTAGCGCGTCACCCTGACCGCCACCGCCACAGAGTGCTGCAGCACCCATACCGCCGCCACGTCGGTGAAGTTCATGGAGAAGCGTGAGGGCGATGCGGTTGCCGCTCATGCCGATGGGGTGGCCGAGTGCGATTGCACCACCGTTGACGTTCACGACGTCGTCGCTGATTCCAAGGTCGCGCATTGATGCGACGCCCACTGCAGCGAATGCCTCATTGATTTCAAAGAGGTCGATATCGCTGAGTTGCTTGCCGGCACGCTCGAGCGCACGCAGGATGCTGCGGCTTGGCTGCTGCAGCAGCGAGGCCGAGTCGGGGCCCGCAACCATGCCATACCCCACGAACTCGCCCAGGGGTTTCACGCCACGCTTTTCGGCTTCGCGCTTTGACATGATGACCATTGCCGAGGCACCATCGCTGATCTGGCTTGCATTTCCCGCGGTGACCGTGCCGTCCTTATCGAAGGCGGGCTTCAAACCACCGAGTGATTCCATCGTGGTGCTTGCGCGCACGCCCTCGTCGGTGTCGACGATGATCGGGTCGCCCTTGCGTTGTGCCATCGACACGGGCACGATTTCGTCAACGAACTTGCCTGATGCAATTGCCGCAGCGGCGCGCTGATGGCTCTTCATAGCAAGTTCATCTTGTTCATCGCGTGAAATTGTGCCTGCGGAGTATCGATCAGTTCCCAAGCCCATGAGACACGCATCAAAGGCGCACCACAGGCCGTCTTTGATAATCGCATCTGCAAGCTCGGTATTGCCGTAGCGGAATCCACCACGGGCACCGTTTGCGATGTAGGGGGCGTTGGTCATGGATTCCATGCCGCCGGCCACGATGATGTCGGCTTCACCGCTCGCAATCATTTGGTCGGCTTGGTAGATCGCATTGAGACCCGAGAGGCACACCTTGTTGATGTTGATGCTTGGCACGCTCATCGGTATTCCGGCCTTGACTGCTGCCTGCCGTGCCGGCACCTGGCCCTGCCCCGCCATCAACACTTGGCCCATGATCACGTGCTCCACTTCCTCGGGCCGCACGTTTGCGCGTTGCAGGGCGGTAGCAATCGCGAAGCCGCCGAGGTCGGCGGCCGACAGCGAAGAAAATGCCCCACTCATCTTTCCAATGGGGGTGCGGGCTCCAGCGACGATGTATGAACCAGGCATGAACTAGAGCGTAGGCGAGCGGCCTCACTATCGTTTCCCCATGGAAAAGATCTTCGAAGCCATAGAAAATGGCGCCGACTCGGCGGCAATTGCCGCGCTGCCCATTCCGTCGTCCTATCGCGCAGCGTGCGTGCGCAAAGAAGATGAGCAGATGTTCGCTGTCGTCGCATCAGGCGACAAGGATCCACGCAAGAGCGTGAAGGTGCAAGAGGTTCCGGTTCCAGAGATCGCCCCCGACGAGTGCCTGATTGCCGTGATGGCAAGCAGCATCAACTTCAACACGGTGTGGAGCAGCATCTTTGAGCCAATCAGCACATTTGGTTCGCTTACACGACTTGCCCGCGAAAGTGAATGGGCCAAGCGCCACGATCTGCCGTATCAGGTGGTGGGAAGCGATGCATCGGGTGTGGTGTTGCGAGTGGGCTCAGCAGTTCGTGCATGGAAGCCAGGCGATCGGGTCACTGTTCACTGCAACTACGTCGACGACCAAGACCCCACTTCGCACAACGATTCGATGCTGGGATCCAACCAGCGCATTTGGGGATACGAAACAAACTTCGGCGGCCTCGCCGATCTCAGTGTGGTGAAGGCCAACCAACTCATGCCAAAGCCCGCCCACCTGTCATGGGAGGAAGCCGCGGTGAACGCGTTGTGTAATTCAACGAGTTATCGCATGTTGGTGTCGAAAAATGGCGCGCAGATGAAGCAGGGTGACGTGGTGTTGATCTGGGGCGCCACAGGTGGCATCGGCGCATATGCCGTACAATACGTATTGAACGGCGGTGGCATTCCCGTTGGGGTGGTGAGTTCGCCCGACAAAGCGCAGATCCTGCGCAACATGGGATGCGAGGCGGTGATCGACCGCAAGACAGCCGGCTACAAATTCTGGAATGACGACAATACGCATAACGAATCCGAGTGGCGCCGTCTCGGCAGCGACATCCGCGGACTTGTGGGTGAAGACCCAGACATCGTGTTCGAACACCCAGGGCGTTCAACGTTTGGTGCATCGATGTACGTGGCAAAGAAGGGTGGTTCGGTGGTCACCTGTGCCGCCACGAGTGGTTACATGCTCGAGTTCGACAACCGGTTCTTCTGGATGCGCCTGAAGAACCTGATCGGCTCCCACTTTGCCAATTATCAAGAAGCGTGGGAGGCCAACCGGCTCATCGCCAAGGGCATGATCCACCCCGTGCTTTCTCAAGTGTTCACCCTTGACCAAACCGGAGACGCCGCCTACCAAGTGCACCGCAACATGCACGAGGGCAAAATCGGCGTGTTGTGCATGGCCCCTCGGGAGGGCATGGGCGTCACCAACCATGAGCTCCGCGCCAAAGTGGGCGAGGAAAAGCTCCGCTACTTTCGCAACAAGTAGGAAATCGCTGCGAGAATAGAACCATGCTGCTCACCGAAATTGATCACGTCGCCATCGCCGTTAACGACCTCGAAGCCGCAATCGACTACTACCAGCGTGCATTCGGCGCAACGGTTGACCACCGCGAGATCGTGGAGTCTGACGGTGTCGAAGAGGCATTGCTGAAAGTGGCCGAGAGTTACATCCAGCTCCTCACGCCCACCCGCCCCGATTCACCGGTTGCGAAGTCGCTGGAAAAGCGCGGCGAAGGCCTGCATCACATCGGCTATCGCGTCGACGACTGTGCTGCTGCACTGAAGGCGATGGTGGACGCGGGTGCAACTGCGCTCGACAAGGCGCCCCGCCCAGGCAGCCGCGGCACGACGGTTGCGTTCATTCATCCCAAGGGCAGCTTCGGCACCCTGATCGAACTCGTTCAGGAGTAACACATTCACGGCGTGTGGGTCACCGCAACGCCGTTCGAATTGGGTGGCTCGGTCGCCGACGTGTGGCTGATGCTGTCGTATGTGGTGCTGCTGGGTATCGGTATCGCGCAGTCCTACGTGGACATCAGAACTCATCGCGTGTATGTCGCCGTTACGCGCGCTGCATTTGCGTGGACTGCGTCAACACTTGCCCTGCATGCGGTAGTTGTTGGCGAGATGGAAGCACTCGTGAGGATGACGGTATGCGCTTTCCTTTTGTGGGTCGGGTTCCTCCTGCTTGCTCGCGGGAACGAGAGCAGTTTCGGGAGGGGAGATGTGCGTCTTGCCCCAGTGATCGGCATGGCACTTGGCTATTTCTCATTCGGTGCATTTGTTTTCGGCGTTGTAGTGATGACAGGCATCGGTGCAACGTGGGCAATCGTGGCGATGCTTCGCGAAGGCCCTCACGCACGCATTCCCTACGTGCCGGCTATGTACGGAGGCCTTCTCGCGGCTCTCGTGGCACAGGGATAGGTTGCAGCCGTGCAGATCCACCTCATAGACGGCACGTACGAGCTGTATCGGCAGCATTTTGGACAGGCCATTCACGGACGCACACCTCCGCCTCTCGCAGGAACAATCGGCGTATTGAAGTCGACGCTGCAACTCCTTGAAGCCGGGGCCACCCACATTGGTGTTGCCACCGATCACACCATCGAAAGCTTTCGCAACACGCTCTATGACGGCTATAAAACCAGCGAAGGCATGGACCCAGTGCTGTTGGATCAGATTCCCGTGCTCGAGGAAGCTCTTCGCGCCATGGGTGTCACCGTCTGGGCAATGGAAGAGTTCGAAGCAGATGATGCGATTGCTTCCGCGGTACGTGTCGCGTGTGAGGACCGACGCGTTCACAAAGTGCTGATTTACTCCCCGGACAAAGACCTTGCACAGTGCGTTCAAGGCAAGCGCGTGGTGCAGGTAGATCGCAAGAACAAGGTCGAAATCGACGAAGACGCGGTTCGATCAAAGTTTGGTATCGGTCCCGCCTCGATCCCCGACTATCTCGCACTCGTCGGCGATTCCGCCGATGGTTTTCCCGGGCTGAAAGGATGGGGCGCGAAGTCCGCAAGCCAGGTTCTGGCTTTTTACAAACACGTAGAAGACATCCCGGCCGACCCCGAACAATGGAAGCGCGATGGAGTAACGGTTCGCGGTGCAGAAAAACTTGCCGCGGCTCTACGCGAGAACGACCAACTCGTTCAGACCTTCAAGATCCTCGCAACGTTGCGCGTGGATGTTGCCGTTGATGAGTTGGACTCGTGGCGATGGAAGGGACCCACTGGATACTTTGCTCAATTGGCAAACGATGTGGGTTCAAGCGACATCGTCGAACGTGTTCGCCGACTGAAGTGACGGCCAGGAAATCTGCGGCACTCACGAGTGTCCGATGAAGGCTGCTGCCTTCCGGCCCTGACCTGATTCTCGGGCTCGCGTTGCACAGGCCCCGACCGTCACCTCACTCGACGGACGCCGTCAGGCTACCGAGAGACGTATGAATGGCAGACAGATAGCCTGAACGAACCGTGGAACGCGTTCCATGGGCCGAGGGAGGGGTGCGAGAGCGGCCGAATCGGCACGCTTGGAAAGCGTGTGAGGTGCAAGCCTCCGTGGGTTCGAATCCCACCCCCTCCGCCATGTCCATTTCCTACGAAGACGCGATGGGCGCAGCACTCATTGAGGCCCAGCATGCGATGGACGATGGCGATGTGCCTGTTGGCGCAGTTGTTCTTCATAATGGGCAGATCATTGCCTCAGCGCGTAATCAGCGCGAGAAGCTGCAGGATCCGTCCGCGCATGCCGAAGTGCTTGCACTACGTATGGCGGCCGAGAAACTCGGACGTTGGCGGCTAGATGACTGTGAATTGGTCGTCACCTTGGAACCCTGCATGATGTGTGCTGGCGCGATTCTCAATGCACGAATTCGCACCCTCGTATTCGGAGCACTCGAACCAAAGACAGGTGCAACGGGCAGCCTGTACAACGTCTGTTCTGACCCACGTTTGAATCATGAGATAGTGGTTGTTTCCGGAGTTCGTTCGCGAGAGGCCTCGGAGCTGTTACAACACTTCTTCGGCGAGCGTCGGGACTCGACGGCCTCATCTGCCCGATAGCGTTTCGCGACGGAAGGGTGCCAGAGCGGACGAATGGAACGGTCTCGAAAACCGTCAGGGGTGCAAGCCTCTCGGGGGTTCAAATCCCCCCCCTTCCGCCAGAAAAGTTGAACGTGTGATGTCTGAATCGTTTTATCGTGCGAGCCTGAGATAGTGCTCCAGGTACGAGACATTTCGGTGACCGTTGGTGGTCGCACAGTCGTTGAGGGTGCATCGTTCACGGTGATGCCGAAGGACAAGGTAGGCATCGTTGGGCGAAATGGTGCGGGCAAGACCAGCCTGTTCAAGGCCCTTGGTGGCGCACTGGAGCCGTCATCTGGGTCAATCTTGCGCAAGGGTAACTTCGGGTACCTGCCGCAGGACCCGAAGATCCCGGATGAACGGGAATCCATGCCGGCAATCTCGCACGTGCTTTCAGGCCGTTCGATCGACGAGCAACTGATTCGTATAGAGAAATTGCGCATTGCGATGGAAGAGACTCCGTCAGCAGCCAATATTGCGAAGTTCTCGCGTGCTGAGGACGACTTTGCAACGCAGGGCGGCTACGCGGCAGAGAGCGAAGCACGCGCGATTGCGGCTGGATTGGGCCTCAAGCCCGATCGTTTGGATATGCCGATCAGCGTGTTGTCTGGTGGTGAACGACGACGCGTTGAACTTGCGCGAATTTTGTTCGCTGGCAGCGATGGATTGTTGCTCGACGAACCCACCAACCACCTTGACCTCGATGCCAAGACATGGCTATTGAATTTCATGCGCGACTATCGCGGAGCGCTGGTCGTAATCAGCCACGACCTTGAACTACTTGATGAGGCGATTACCCGGGTGTTGCACCTCGACCGCCCATTTGAGGAGTCGGTGGGCGAACTCGTGGAGTATCGGGGAACGTTTACCCAGTACAAGGCGGCCCGAGCGGCGGACGAGCAGCGAACACGGCGCCAGGCAATGCTGCAGGAGAAAGAGATTGATCGACTGCAAACCGTCGTTGATCGATTTGGTGCCAAGGCATCGAAAGCATCAATGGCCCACAGCATTGAAAAACGCATTTCGCGCATGGAAGAGAACCGTGTTCAGGTTTCTGAGAAAGGACGCACCTTGCGCGTGAAGTTTCCTGAACCTCCACACTGTGGCGCCACGGTGTTGACCGCAACAGGGTTGAGCAAGGCATACCGAGGGCCTTCGGTGTTTGAAGATGTGTCGTTCGATTTGGGTCGTGGCGAGCGAATATTGATTCTCGGTCTGAACGGAGCCGGCAAGACGACGATGCTGCGCATTCTCGCTGGTGAACTTGCACCGAGCACAGGAAGTTTCGAATTCGGCTACCAAGTGACGGCTGGCTATTACGCCCAGGAACACGACAACTTGGACCCACACGCCTCTCTCATCGACCACATGAGGCGTCAGGCTCCGGTGCGACTGGGGCTGACGGAGACCCAGCTGCGCGGCATGCTCGGCATGTTCGGCTTGACAGGCTCAAAGGTCTTCCAGGAGTCGGAGACACTTTCGGGTGGGGAAAAGACCAAGCTTTCCTTGGCGATGATGATGGTGGGGAGAAACAATGTGCTGCTCCTGGATGAGCCGACGAACAATCTTGACCCGGAGAGCCGTGAGGCTGTGGCTGACTCACTCAGTGATTGGCCAGGGGCAATTGTGTTGGTAAGTCACGACACTGAATTTGTTCAACGCCTCGCCCCAACAAAGGTATTGCTACTGCCTGATGGTCAGGTCGACTATTTCAGCAATGAGTGGCTTGACCTTGTGGGTTTGGCCTAGTCGCTGCAGCGGGTGTCGTTCTTGGGGATCTCGAGGTCGATGAGGTAGCGGTCGACGGCATCGACCACACATGAGTTGGCGCCGTAGCCGGTGTGTTGGTCGGCTTCGACGACGATGAGGATGCCTTGTTCGAGTGCCTTGGCCATGTTGCGGGATGAACTTAGGGGCGTCGCTGCATCGCCGGTGGTGCCGATGACGACGATGGGCCCAGCACCCTTGCCGGTGATGGTGATACGGGTGACGGCTTCGACCGGCCATAGAACACAGGAGTAGCCGTAGGCAAAGTTGGCGCCGAGACGCGGGGCCACGGCAACGAAGTCGTCTACGTAGTCTTCGACTTCGTCGACGGTGGCGACATCACGGTCGTCGAGGCACGAAATGGCGAGGAAGGCTTCGAGTTCGTTGCCGTAGGTGCCGTCGTCGTTGCGTTGGTAGTACTCGTCATAAAGGTCAAGCAGGCCTTTGCCATTGCCTTTCTGTGCATCGGCGAGTGCTTTCTCGAGATTGCGCCAGTAGTAGTCGGAATACATGGCCTGGGCAACGGCGGTGTAAGCGACGCCTTGAGTGACTGGCGTGCGGTCTTTTTCGACGACGAGTGGGTTGGCATCGATATCGAGGAAGAGTTGATCGAAGGCGTCTTCGGCGTTGCCGTCGTTGTGGAATGGGCACGAGGGGGCAAGGCTGCACTGGGCAAGGAAGGCAGAGAGTTGCTGTTCGAAGCCTTGGGCTTGGGCGAGGCCTTGCTCGATTGACGTGGAGGTGGGGTCGGTGGCGCCGTCAAACACTGCTGCACGAACCGTGTCGGGGAACATAGTGACCCACGTGGCGCCGAGTTCGGAGCCGTATGAGAAACCCATGTAGGTGATCTTCTCGACACCGAGCGCGAGACGAAGGCTATTCATGTCGCGGGCACTGGCTTCGGTAGAGACGTACGGCAGGATTTCGCCTGAGCGTTTCAAACACATGTTGTTGAATGCGGCACTTGCGTCAATCAGCGCTTGCTTCTCGGCGTCGTCATCGGGAGGCGAGTCGAGGCCGGCATAGGGGTCGTATTCATCGATGCAATCGATTGCAGGAGTGGATTGGCCCGTACCACGGGGGTCCCAGGCAATGATGTCGAACGAGTCCATGAGTTCACCCGAGAAGTAATACATGGCGTCGTCGGCGAGGCTGCTGCCGCCGAAGCCGGGGCCACCTGGGTTGACGAGGAGCGGACCAACGGAGTCTTTGCCTGCTGGACGCTTCTTCACGAAAAGAGAAAAGGTGCCAATGTCGGGATTGGCGTAGTCGAAGGGCACAGTCAATGTGCCGCACTGCACGGGGGATTCCTCTGGGGCATCAGCACAGGGTTCCCATTCGATGGGCTCGATGGGGAAAGTGGTATCGACTTCGACTGCCGTCGCCGTGGTCGTGGTGTTGAGGGTTTCAGTAGTTGAACACCCGGCAACAGCGAGGGCAGCGAGAGCGACAAGCGCAGTGAACGTGCGAGGAGATGCAACACGGTTACGCATTGCGCTTCAGCCTAGGAGTGGTGCACAGACTTGCCGTGTCGCGCCCTTAGCCTGACCGCCATGCACATGAACCCCCACATGTTGATACCCAAGGACAAAGGTGCGGTGTCGGGAGCCAAGATTGGTCGGGAGTCGTTGCGCCGGGTCATGCGATTTGCCCGTTCGTATCGAGGACTGATTGTCGGCTTCTTGGCGACCATTTTGGTGGCGGCGTTGTTGGCGCTGGTGCCTCCCTTGCTGTTCCGTCGGATTGTTGACACGGCGATTCCCGAGTCGGACAAGGGTGCCATCGTGTCGTTGACAATCGTGCTGGTAGTGGTGGCGCTGGTTGAGGCGGCAATGCAGATTGTGCAGCGGTGGTTTTCGGCCCGAATTGGCGAAGGCCTTATTTATGACTTGCGGGTTGCGTTGTTCGACAAGGTGCAGCACATGCCCATTGCGTTTTTCACGCGCACCCAGACGGGTGCACTCATTAGTCGATTGAACAACGACGTGGTGGGGGCGCAGACTGCAGTGACAGGCACGTTAGGCAGCGTGGTGTCGAACGTGGTGATTTTGATGACGACGTTAGCTGCGATGCTGGCGCTTGAGTGGCGGTTGACGTTGCTGTCACTCGTTGTATTGCCGGCATTCATCATTCCTGCCCGTCGCGTGGGTGTGCGGCTGCAGGAAATTTCGCGCGAGCAGATGGGCCTAAACGCGCAGATGAACACGCAAATGACCGAGCGTTTCAATGTGGCGGGCGCATTGTTGGTGAAACTCTTCGGCCGACACAGCGAAGAGGTAGGGGCGTTTGGCTCTCGCGCATCTCGCGTGCGCGACATTGGCGTGACGTCGGCGATGTACGGCCGGGTGTTCTTTGTTGCGCTTGGCCTTGTGGGGGCACTCGGCGCGGTGGCGATTTATGGCATCGGCGCATTCTTGGTGATCTCCGGTGGGATCACCATCGGCACCTTGGTGGCCATGGCTGCCTTTGTGCAGCGGATTTACCAGCCGCTCACTGGACTTACCAATGCGCGGCTTGAAGTGATGACGGCAATGGTGAGTTTTGAGCGCGTGTTTGAGGTGCTTGACGCACCCGTGGCGGTGGCCGACAAGCCCGGTGCCGTGGAGCTGGTGCACCCTCGCGGCGAGATCGCTTTTGAACATGTGGGATTTCGATACCCACCAGGCAGCGACGTGTCAATCGCGTCGCTCGAGGCAAGTGGCGTGATGAGTGGCACTGATCCCGATGTCGATGTGCTTGAGGATGTATCGCTCCGCATCGCGCCCGGCGAGACCGTTGCGCTAGTTGGCACCAGTGGGTCGGGGAAGACCACAACGGCAATGCTGGTAGCACGTCTGTATGACGTCACTAAAGGACGTGTGCTGATTGATGGACATGACGTACGAGATCTTGTGGGCACGTCGCTACGCGGCGCCATCGGTGTGGTGGCGCAAGATCCGCATATGTTTCATGAGTCCATTCGGTCGAACCTGTTGTATGCGAAGCCGAATGCCACAGATGCAGAAATGGTGGGGGCATGTCGAGCCGCCCAGATTCACGAGGTGATTGCCAGCCTGCCCGACGGGTACGACACCGTGGTGGGCGAACGGGGTTACCGACTCTCGGGTGGGGAAAAGCAGCGGTTGGCAATTGCGCGATTGTTATTGAAAGACCCCGCTGTCATGATTCTGGATGAGGCGACGAGTCATCTTGACAACGAAAGCGAGGCGCTGGTGCAACTGGCGCTCGAGCAGGCAATGCGAAACAGGACCTCGATCGTGATCGCACACCGGTTGTCTACGATTCGGGAAGCGGATCGCATTGTGGTGTTGGACAAAGGCCGTATCGCTGAAGAAGGAACGCACGAGCAACTGATGGAACGCAACGGCATGTATGCAGCCCAAGTGCGGGCTGGTGGCACGGAGTTTGCCCCAACCAACGCATGAGCGACGACGTCACCCTGTCGGTAAGCGAGTACATCGAAGTAGTCAACGGCGTACTGAAAGGTGCCCTGGGTGCAGGGGTATGGGTGCAGGGCGAGATCGAGGGCTTTAACGGCAGAGGGAAGCACACGTATTTCACGATCGTGGAGCGTGGCGATGGCAAGAAGGCCGCGATGAATGTGGCGATTTGGGAGTTCAACCTGCGCAAAATGCGGCCCCTACTGCAGCAGCACCGCCTGGAGCTCGGCGATGGCATCAAGGTGCGGCTATTCGGGTCGGGAGACCTCTATATAGAGCGCGGTTCGTTCTCCTTTAAAGCGTCGGCCATTGACCCCCGGTTCACCTTGGGCGATCTCGCCGGTCAGCGCGATGAAATCATTCAGCGACTGAAGAAGAAGGGGTTGTACGACGCCAACCGTGCGTTGCCCACCCCCCTCGTACCACTGCGCCTGGCGCTCATCACCAGCATGGGAAGCGCCGCACATGCAGACACGATTCATGAACTGGAAGGTTCGGGAATCGGATTTGAGGTGTTTGCCATTGACGCGCGGGTGCAGGGCGAGGGCTCAGTGGACTCGATTGTTGCCGCACTTGCGACCGCAGGTCGATTGGAAGTGGACGCCGTACTTGTGGTGCGTGGGGGTGGTTCACGTACCGATTTGTTGTCGTTTGATGCGGAGGCCGTTGCCGAGGCGATTGCCCGGTGTGCGGTTCCCGTGTTTACGGGCGTTGGACACGAAATCGATATCAGCATTGCCGACGAAGTAGCGCATCGTTCGTTCAAGACACCAACCGCCTGTGCTGCAGGTGTAGTGGCCATGGTGAATGATTTTGTTGAACGCACCGAGAAGACATGGAGTGCAATCGCGACGCAATCGTTGACGCTCCTCCAGCAGTCGGAACATGAGTTGGCGACCACAGCCGCTCGGGTCAAGAGCCTGGTCATGACAGCCGTTGCAGGAGCACAATCACGATTGGACGTTGCCCGCGATCGCATTCGCCGCCGGCCGTTTGACGTGTTGAAATATGCGTCGCAATCACTTGATTTGGCTGGCGAGCGTTTGCGCCTCTTGGACCCGGTTACGACGATGGCGCGGGGGTGGAGCATCGTGCGTGATGCCAATGGAAGGTCGGTCACCTCGGTGGCACAACTGCGACCACATGATGTGGTGACGGCGCAGTTTGCCGACGGTGTGGCGACTACCGAAGTGCGAGAAGTAACAAGTACGACGAAAGGAAAGCAGTGATGGCTACCAAAAAAGCCGACAAGAATGAATTGGGATACGCGGAAGCTCTTCAGGAACTCGAGTCCATTTTGGAAAGCCTCGAGGAAGATGATGTGGATGTGGATGAACTCGCCGAACGAGTCCAGCGTGCATCACTCCTTATCGAACTGTGTCGTGAGCGCATTGGCAAAGCCAAACTGCGTATTGAAGAAGTGGTTGCCGCGGTCGAGATTGACTAGCACGGCGTAACCTTGGGGCGTGCCCGTTGCCCCAGCCTCATTGGAGTTGATTGCTCGGTCGGTGGACCAGCGACTGCGGGTTTTGTTGGATGCGGAGCGTGAGCGTTGGACGGCTCTTGACGGTGATTTGGGTGCGCCAATCGATGAAATTGGTCGGTTGGTGTTGGCGGGGGGCAAGCGACTTCGCCCGGCGTTTTGCCACTGGGGGTTTGTTGGTGCGGGCGGTGACCCAGGGGATGCCCGGGTGGTGGACGCTGGCGCGGCACTGGAGTTGCTGCATGCGTTTGCGTTGTTTCATGACGACGTGATGGACGGGTCGTCCAGCAGGCGAGGCGCGCCGACGACGCACACGATGTATGCCGACGATCACGACAGGCGTGGGTTGGTAGGCGAATCGCGTCGTTTTGGTGAGGGCGTGGCGATCTTGGTGGGCGATTTGGCGTTTGTGTATGCCGACCTGTTGTTAGACGGCATGCCGCAAGCGGCGTGGCGCGTGTGGAACGAGTTGCGCGTGGAGTTGAACTTTGGGCAATACCTCGACATGGTGGGGTCTGCCAACAGCGAGCGACGACGCGAGAAGGCCGAGCGCATCTGTCGGTACAAGAGCGGCAAGTACACCATTGAGCGACCGCTGCATTTAGGTGCGGTGCTCGCCGCGCCTGGCCGTGAGGCGGAGTTGTTGCCGCATCTGTCTGCATATGGCTTGCCGTTGGGTGACGCATTTCAAATGCGCGACGACGTGCTTGGCGCATTCGGTGAGACGGCAGTGACGGGCAAGCCAGTGGGTGACGACCTGCGCGAAGGAAAGCCGACCCCGCTTATGGCGATGGCAACGGCGCGTGCGAATGATGCACAGCGTGCGGTGCTTGAGCTGGTGGGTCGTCAGACGTTGAATGATGACGACGTTTCCCGTGTGCAAGCAGTGATTGTGGAGACGGGGGCACTTGAGGAACTGGAGCAGCACATTGCTGCGCTTACCGATTCTGCGGTTGCCGCGCTCGACAATGCACCGATAGCCGACATCGCCAAGGATGAACTGCGGCAGTTAGCCGGGTTCGTGTCGTGGAGGGTTGTTTAGATGAAAGTGGTCGTGATTGGAGCAGGGCTTGGCGGCATGTCTGCCGCTGCGCACCTGGTGAAAGCCGGTCACCAGGTGACGATTGTGGAGCGGGATGTCATTCCTGGTGGGCGCGCGGGGATGATCGAGTCAAACGGGTTTCGCCTTGACAACGGGCCGACGGTGTTGACGATGCCGAACTTGTTAGAGGAATCCTTCGACGCTCTTGGCGTGACGATGAGTGACTATGTGCGGATCAAGAAAGTGGATCCGATGTATCGGGCGGTGTACGCAGATGGCAGCGAACTCAATGTGTTGCACGGGCGCGAGGCGATGGCCGAGGAGATTCGTCGATTCTCGAATGGCGCGGAGGCTGAGGCGTTCATCCGGTTCTGTGCGTGGCTAGAGCGCCTCTATAAGGCAGAGATGTCGTCGTTCATCGACACCAACTTCGACTCGCCGCTCGACTTGGTGAAGCCATGGCGCGCAGGCTTGTCGCTGGTGCGTATGGGTGCGTTTACCAAGCTCGACAAGAAGATTGGGCAGTTCTATAAAGATGAGCGACTGCAGCGCATTTTTAGTTTTCAGGCGATGTATGCGGGGCTGGCGCCGTATGAGGCGCTGTCGCTGTATGCAGTCATCACCTACATGGATTCGGTGGAGGGCGTGTATTTCCCCGAGGGCGGGATGCACGCGATGGCCACGGGCATGGCCCGTGCGCTGGAGTCGAAGGGCGTGACTATTCGCTACAACGCGCCGGTGACGCGGATCTTGCGCTCCTCTGGTTCGCGTGGCGCGGTAACTGGCGTGGAAGTAGCGGGCAGTGAGCGTGTGGAGGCCGACGCCGTGGTGTGCAATCCCGACTTGCCGGTTGCGTATCGCACGTTGTTGGGTGGTGTGGATGCGCCGCGCGCTGCGCGACGCGGTAAGTACAGCCCGAGTTGTGTGTTGTGGGTGGCGGGCGTGAAGGGTGCGCCACCAAGCAATGCTGCGCACCACAACATTCACTTCGGTCGTGATTGGAATGGTTCGTTCAAGGCATTGATCGAAGACGGTGTGCGCATGCCCGACCCATCGGTGTTGGTGACGCTGCACTCAATCGATACACCGGGCCTTGCGCCCGAGGGGCACACGTCGTTGTATGTGTTGGAGCCCACGCCGAACTTGGATGGCAAGATCGATTGGGGACGCGAGCGCGACCGCATCGTTGGTGACATCAAGAACACGGTCGCCGGGCTGGGGTACCCCACGGACGTTGTGGTGGAGCGGGTGTATGACCCGCTGGATTGGGAGGCGATGGGTATGGAGCGCGGCACCCCGTTTGCACTTGCGCACACTTTCCGTCAGACCGGGCCGTTTCGGCCGAACAACGTAGACAAGCGCGTGCCTGGGCTGGTGTTTACCGGGTCTTCCACCGTGCCCGGCGTGGGCGTGCCGATGGTGTTGGTGTCGGGCAAGTTGGCGGCACGCCGCGTGGATGAGTACGCCGCTTCGAGACGGTGATGTTTCGGAAGTCTCCCCCGACACCTACTACGCATCTGTTGCCGCGTGGCCCGGTGACGCTTGAGGAGAGTTACGAACTGTGCAGGCAGTTCAACAAGCGCCACGGCACCACGTATTACTGGTCGACGCTGGTGCTTCCCAAGGCCAAGCGCCCCCATGTGTTTGCGCTGTATGGGTTCTGTCGATATGCCGACGACATCGTGGACGACCTCGGCCCCGTGCCGGTTGCTGAGCGTGCGGCTGCGTTGGCGTCGTTTGGTGAGCGATTCTTTGCGGACTTGGCGCGCGGGGAATCTGACGACCCAGTCTTGAAGGCGGTGGTCAACACCGTGCGTGAATTGCGTATCGACCCCGAGTGCTTTCGAAGATTTTTGCGCAGCATGACGATGGACTTGACTGTGGAGCGGTACGAGACGTGGGACAACTTGCTCGAGTACATGGACGGCTCGGCCGCGGTGATTGGCGAGATGATGTTGCCGGTGTTGGAGCCCACCGCGAGTGCAGCCATTGCCCACGCCCGTGATTTGGGCAATGCGTTTCAACTCACCAATTTTTTACGCGATATCAACGAAGACTTGGATCGCGGCCGTGTGTACATTCCGCAAGAAGACGTGCGCCGCTTTGGGGTTGACCTCGCAGCGCGGCGGTGCACGCCGGAGTTTGTGCAGTTGATGCAGTTTGAGATTGCTCGCTGTCGCGAGTTGTATGCCTCTGCCGACATTGGACTGAGCATGTTGCCGAAGCAATCTGCGCGCTCGATTGGGGCCGCACGCGTGTTGTACGGGCGCATCTTGGACAAGATTGAAGCCCGCCATTACGACGTGTTCTCTGGCCGGGCATCGGTGTCGACATGGGAGAAGGCAGCCATGGTGATTCGCTTGATGCGGCCGTCGTGACCGACACCACGTATCGATCACCATTGTTCATTGCTGTTGCCGGCGTCGTGGTGGCGGCGATGGTGGCAACGCCGCTTGCTGAACAAGGCGGCGATGCACGTGTAGCGCTCTCCACGGTGATCGTTGTGGGGTATTTCCTCATTTCACTAATCGCGTCGTATGACGCATGGGGGGCGCGTCGAACGGCAGTGGCGGCGCTTGTAGTCGTGGCCTTCACGTGGGTGCTTGAGCGGGTGGGCTCCACAACGGGTTTTCCGTTTGGTGAGTACGACTACACCGCGTTGTTGCAGCCGCAGGTACTTGGCGTGCCCGCGATTGTGCCGCTGGCGTGGTGGGGCATGGGCCTTGCTGCGCGTGAGGTGGCGCGTGCGGTGGCGGGCACCCGTGGTGTGGTGGTGCGCGTGGCGGTAGGTGCAGTGGCGCTTACTGCGTGGGATGCGTTTCTCGACCCGCAGATGGTGGCCGAGGGCTATTGGGCCTGGGCTCGAGACGGTGCGTATCGCGGGATACCACTCACCAATTACGCGGGGTGGTTAGCAAGTTCTGTGGTGGTCATGGTGGTGTTGGAAGTGGTGTTGCCGCGGCGTGCAGCGCTGCGCGTGCCCGTGGCGATGTATGCGTTTGTGGCGGTGATGGAAACCATTGCCTTTGCGTTCTTCTTCGATGATCTGGTGGTGGCGCTCGTGGGCGGTGTCGCCATGGTGCCGCTTGCGTTGGTCGCACTTCGCCGCTCCATGTGGGGTTCACGTGTCTGAAGTAGTGATTGTTGGCGGAGGCGTGGGCGGGCTGATGGCAGCGATTCGTTTGCGCGTGGCAGGCCATGAGGTGACGGTGGTGGAGCGCCTCGGTGTGATGGGCGGCAAGTTGGCAACCTACGAGCGGGACGGCTATGCGTTCGATCTCGGGCCATCACTCGTGACGATGCCCCGAGTATTTGACGAGGTATTTCGCTTGGCCGGCACATCGTTAGGTGCCGAGTTGGTGCTGCAGCGGTTGTCGCCACAGTTTCGATATTTCTGGCAGAACCATTCGGCGGTCACGTTTTACGACGAGCCTGTCGACACGGCGGCGGCACTCGAGGCGATGAGCCCGGGATCGGGAGACGAGTACCTGCGCTTTCTGGAACACGCGCGGCGCATCTGGGAAGTAAGCGAGCGCACGTTCTTTGCGGGGCCGATGAGCGGAGTGGTGTCATTGCTGCGGCGCATGCGCTCGCCGCGCGACCTTGCCGCGATTGATGCGCGGCGCACGTTGGACAAGGCTGCGCGCAAGCATTTCACCGACCCGCGCTTGCAGCAGTGGCTTGGGCGCTATGCCACCTACAGCGGCTCGTCACCGTTCGCTACGCCAGCAACACTGTCATGCATTCCGGCGCTTGAGGCCGACGAGGGTGCGTGGTACCCGACTGGTGGATTGGGCGCACTGCGTGACGCGATTGTTGGCGTGGCCGAACGAGTGGGCGTGCACATGATGACGAATACCGAAGTAACGCAGGTGCTGATGCGCAGGCGTCGCGTAGTGGGTGTGCGCCTTTCAACCGGCGACGAGTTGGCTGCACGCGTAGTAGTGGCAAACGTGGACGCCGAACACCTGTATCGCGACCTGGTTCCCAACGCGAAACAACTCAAGCGGGTGGACAAAGCGGGCCACTCGACGAGTGGCGTGGTGGTACTCGTGGGTGCGCGTGGAAAATCCGAACACATTGCACATCACAACGTGTGGTTTTCTCGTGATTATGCGGCGGAGTTTGCCGCCATGCAGCGCGGGGAGATGCCAGATGACCCCACCATTTATGCGTGTGTGTCATCGGTGACGGATGCGACGCAGGCCCCAGAGGGATGCGAGAACTGGTTTCTCTTGGTAAATGCGCCCGCTGGAGCTGCCGTGGACACGGCCACGTATGGGCCATGGCTCGTTGAACGCCTCGCGCAGATTGGCGTTGATTTGCGCGATCGCGCAGAGTTCATCGAAACGATTGGCCCACGTGAGATTGCTGCTCGCTACCGCTCGCCCGGTGGGGCGATTTACGGGACGTCATCAAACGGGATGCGCGCCGCGTTTCGACGACCATCCAACATCGGTGCGGTGCGTGGGTTGTATCTCGTGGGCGGATCGAGTCATCCCGGCGGCGGACTCCCGATGGTGACGATGAGTGCGCGCATAGTTGCCGACCTCGTTCGGTAACGCGAAAACCCGACTGCGCAGATAGCCTTTCGGCCATGTCCGTGACCGTTCGCATTCCCACCACCCTGCGCCCGCTGTCGGGCGGCGCGTCCACCGTCGTTGTTGAAGGCGCCACGCTTGCCGAGGTGTTGAAGAACCTCAATGTGGCCCACCCCGGGTTCGCCGATCGTCTGTTTGACGACGCGGGCAACCTGCACAAGTTCGTAAACGTGTTTGTTTCGGACGACGACGTGCGTTATTTGGACGGGCTCAACACGGCTGTGCCGGCTGGCGAGACCGTGTCGATTATTCCGGCGGTCGCCGGCGGCTGAGCCGTCTGTTTGCGCCAGCGATACAGATTGCTGGAGTGCGTAGCGATATAGAGCAGGCTCATGGCGGTGAAGCCGGGCTTGTTGAACACGATGCTGTAGGTGAACCAGGGCAGCGAGCTGGCCAGCACCATTGCCCAGCCCCACCATTTGCGGGCGCCCACCAGCCACAGCCCGCCAATGGCGAAGAGCTCAAAGCCGAGCAGCATCCAAGTCCAGGTGGTCTCACTCATGGGTATCAGGATGGCAGTACCCATGCTGCGGAAACCACGGAAATGGTGGCAGGATTGAGGGTATGGCCGATGAAATCACCACTATTGATGCCGTAGACCGAGAAATTCTCAGGATTTTGCAGGATGACGGGCGAATCTCCTGGCAGCTATTGGGCGAACGGGTGCATCTGTCGGCCAATGCCGTGGCGGAGCGGGTGCGGCGGCTCACGCGCAACGGCGTGATTCGTGGGTTTCGGGCAGAGATCAACCAGGCCGCCCTTGGGCGCACCCTGGAGGCGGTCATCGATGCCCGGATGCCTCATACACAGGGCTTTGACGATGCGGTCATGAAGCGCGACGACGTGCTGTGGGCGGCACATGTAACCGGAGAGTCGGACGTGAAGTTGGCCGTGGCTTGCAATGGCACGGTGGGGCTGGACACGTTTCTTAAGTGGCTGCAGCGGGAGGGGGCCACTGAAACCCGTACGGACGTGGTGCTGCACAAGATCCGGTGACGCTCGGCCCGACGTAGTTAGCAGTCTCGACGGTAGAGTGCTAACGCGATTTAACGGTCCCCCGACCATTAAATGTGCGATTCGTTGTCACCGGTTTAGTGGAGGTAGCAGATGTCCAAGATCATCGCGTTTAACGAAGAGGCCCGTCGTGGACTCGAAAGCGGCATGAACCAATTGGCCGATGCGGTGCGTGTCACCCTCGGACCAAAGGGTCGCAATGTTGTGCTCGACAAGAAGTGGGGCGCACCCACAATCACCAACGATGGTGTGTCGATCGCCAAGGAGATCGAGCTCGAGGATCCCTACGAGCGCATTGGCGCCGAGTTGGTGAAGGAAGTGGCGAAGAAGACCGACGATGTTGCCGGTGACGGCACCACGACGGCGACCGTGTTGGCGTGGACGATGGTGCACGAAGGCCTGCGCAACCTTGCCGCGGGTGCCAACCCGATGAGCCTGAAGCGCGGCATCGAGGCCGCGGTTGCTGCCGCAGTCGAGTCGATTCACGGCTTGGCAAAGGAAGTGGATTCGAAGGAGCAGATTGCTCAGGTGGCAGCAATTTCAGCCGCCGACCCGGAGATTGGCCAGATGATTTCCGAGGCCATCGACAAGGTGGGCAAGGACGGCGTAATCACCGTTGAAGAGAGCCAGACCTTTGGCATGGAGATGGACCTCGTTGAAGGTATGCGTTTCGACAAGGGTTACATCTCGCCCTACTTCGTGACCGACACCGATCGCATGGAAGCCGTTATCGACGACGCACTCTTGCTGCTCGTGGGCGGCAAGATCACGGCAGTGCGTGACCTCGTGCCCGTGCTCGAGAAGGTCATGCAGTCCGGTCGTCAGTTGGTAATCATCGCTGAAGATATTGAAGGCGAAGCGCTTGCGACGCTCGTGGTCAACAAGATTCGTGGCACGTTCAAGAGCGTGGCCGTGAAGGCGCCGGGATTCGGCGATCGCCGCAAGGCCATGCTGCAAGACATCGCCATCCTCACGGGTGGTCAAGTGATCAGCGAAGAAGTGGGCCTCAAGCTGGAGAACACCACGGTTGATTTGTTGGGCCGCGCCAAGAAGATCGTGGTGACAAAGGACGAGACCACGATCATTGAGGGCGCCGGCAGCGACGATGAGATTAAGGGCCGCATCGCCCAGATCAAGACCGAGATCGACAACACCGACAGCGACTACGACCGCGAGAAGCTTCAGGAGCGCCTCGCCAAGTTGTCGGGTGGTGTGGCCGTGCTCAAGGTAGGCGCCGCCACCGAGGTGGAGCTGAAGGAAAAGAAGCACCGCATCGAAGACGCCGTCAGCACGACGAAGGCTGCGATTGAAGAGGGTGTCGTGCCCGGCGGTGGCGTGGCGTTGCTGCGCTCGCAGGCTGCGGTGCTGAAACTGGCCGAGACTTTGACGGGCGACGAGGCCACTGGTGCCAAGTTGGTGGGTCGCTCGCTCGAGGGCCCGCTCAAGCAGATTGCCGAAAACGCGGGTATGGAGGGCGGCGTTGTTGTCGAGCGCGTGCGCTCGATGAAGGGCAGCGAGGGCTTGAATGCCGCAACTGGCGAGTACGAAGACCTTGTCAAGATCGGTGTGATCGATGCAGCCAAGGTGACTCGTTCTGCGCTGCAGAACGCTGCCTCAATTGCCGCGTTGTTCCTGACGACTGAGGCAGTGATTGCCGACAAGCCGGAAGAGAACGCACCGGCGATGCCGGGCGGAGGCATGGAGGACTTCTAATCCTCGCTCTAGCAAGTACGCAAAGCGCACGAGGGCGCGACAAGGATCTCGAGATCCTGGGTCGCGCCCTCGTCGCGTCTGGCATTGACCACGTGATTGTGGATTGGGACGACGCGTCTGTCGACTGGTCGACGTTTGATGCCGTGGTGATTCGCAGCACCTGGAACTATCACCAGCAACCCGATGCGTTTGCCGAATGGATTGAGCGCGTGAGCGCCCACACCACGTTGCACAATGCGGCCGCGATTGTGCGGTGGAACCTGGACAAGCGCTACTTAGCCGACGTAGTTGCCGCAGGGTTTCCCGTGATTGCTACGACCTTTGTCGACAATGACGCGGCGCTGGATGGCACCGACTTACGCGGTGACATCATGGTGAAGCCAACGGTGAGTGCGGGTTCTAACGACACCGCACGTTTCACAGATGCAGTCGACGATGCTCGTGCGCACGCCAAGCACATCTTGGCGGCGGGGAAAGCGGTGATGGTGCAGCCGTATCTGTCGACCATCGACTCGTACGGCGAGACCGGGTTGCTGTACTTCAACGGACAGTTCAGTCACGCGTTTCGCAAAGGGGCGATCTTTGCCACAGGCGATGCGCACCACAACGGTTTGTATGTGGAGGAAGACATTGGGGAGCGAGTGGCGCCCGCGCACGAACGGGACCTCGGCGACCGTGTCGTGGCATGGGTGGCCGAACGCTTCGGTCAGATGCCATTGTACGCGCGGGTGGACGTGGTGTCGACGTCAGATTCGACTGCAGAGATCATGGAGATTGAGTTGATCGAGCCGTCGCTGTTTTTGCATACGGCAGCGCAGGCGCCAGCCAATGCTGCGCAGGCAATCGCAGCACTGCTCTAGTTCGACTCGTCCTGCTCGCGCAGGAATTGCTCGACTTCGTCCATCAGTGTGGAGGCGTCGGCGGCATCGTCGCCGGTGTCGACCGCGAAATCGAACTGCAACTGGCCGTCGTCGACTTCGTCGTCGAGGCTCATGCCGTTGTCGGTCATGGTCTCGAGGCGCTCAACGTATGCGGCGAGATCTTCATCGTCATTGACGAGTGAATCCACTTGTTCTTCGTAGCGTTGAATGAGCGTCATGACGCTGGATACTGGTGCAGGTGTGCCGATGATTTCACACGCGCGGCGCATGAGCGACAAGGACGCCTTGGGCGATGGCACCTGCGAGGCATATGCGGGCACTGCACCCCACAGCGCCACTGACGGCATTGCCACCGTTGCGCATGCGTCGTGCAACACGCCGACGATGCCGACGGGCCCTTCGTAGCGTGAGCGTTGCAGATCGAAGCGCTCGATGAGATCGAGGTCGGTTGCCGTGCCAATGATTTGCACGGGCCGACTGTGCGGCACGTCGGCGAGGAGTGCGC
The DNA here is from genome assembly GCA_044237775.1 of Ilumatobacteraceae bacterium. Lineage (GTDB taxonomy): Bacteria > Actinomycetota > Acidimicrobiia > Acidimicrobiales > Ilumatobacteraceae > UBA3006. The sequence continues at coordinate 170,262 of JBIIEO010000001.1, forward strand.
CGAGGGTGACGATGAGCGAGGAAGCAAAATGATTTGCCACGCCCATGATCTGGTCGGTGAAGGTGCGCCACCGCAGACTGGGTTCTGGGCCGAGCACGAGGATGAGGTCGCCGCCCGCGCCCGCCACATGCCAGAGGCCAACGGTCGGCCACACGATGCTGCGTGTCGTGCCATCTTTCAGGCGCACGTGAGGACGGATGGTGGCGAAGTCGGTGAACGGCTCGGGGTCGATCTCGGCGAGAGGTTGAGCACCCCACCCTTCGATGAGGTTGCGCACGGCGTTCGAGGCGGCGTCGGCGGCATCGTTCCAGCCCGTAAAGGCAGTGACGATGGTGGGTTGAGTGAGTGCCGGCTTCGACAGCCACCGGACATGCTCAAGCGAGGACATCTGGCCTCACCCTACCGACGGCGACTCCTGATCGGAATCAGACGCCGATCAATGACGCGGATGACGAATTTGGTCAGCGACCACAGTGATGCAGTGAGGAGCCGAAGGGTGTTGATGAGGCCTTCGCGTCGTAACGTGCGAAAGGCAGCAAGTTCGGCACGCTCCATGGCAATGAGATTGCCGCTCAGCCCGCCGCCACCGAACGCGGGGTTGGCGCAGTGTGTGAGCGGAGCGTTGATCTTGAGGCAGGGGCCGTGGTGGGCTGCGATGCGCATCCACAGCAAGTAATCCTCGGCGTAGTGGTGCTCGGTCGTAAAACGTTCGGGCAGCGACCGTCGCAGCATCACCGTTGGTGTCGCGCAGCGATTCCTCACAAGAAAATCATCCAGATTGTGGCTAGTGATGGCCTCATGATCGGTGAGTTCGCCCCACGCCCCATCGATATCGAATCGGTGTGTGTGGCACGACATGGCGACATTGGGGTGCGCGACCATGACGGCCACCTGAGATTCGATCTTGCGCGGATGCCACGCATCATCGGCGTCGAGAAAAGCGATCAGGTCACCTCTGGCGTGTTCCCATCCGGTGTTGCGTGTAGCGCCTGGGCCCAAGTTGTGGTGGAGCTGGTGCACCACGATGGGCAGTCGTGACTGTTGGGCGTACGTGCACACAACGTTCACGGTGTCGTCGCTGCTGGCGTCGTCGACGACGATGACTTCGTGTATGGAGAATGTCTGGTGCGCGACACTGTCGAGCGCGCGCACGATTGTTGACGACGAGTTGTGCGTAGGAATCACCACGGAAACGGTGAGCGTTGCACTGGTCACGTGAGAAGACCGAACCAGTTCCAGTGGCCGAGCACCTTGTTCGTTACGGTTCGCGCGCTGTCTCCTGCCCACATGTCGATGCGTCGCATTAACAATGGGTCAGTGTCGTCATTATTGAAACCCCACGTGCTGCATGCAGCGCGCGTGAACCCTGCTTCACCAACACGGTTGCGCACGGAGTCGTTCACAAGCCCGAACGGATACGACATGGTGTCGACTGGTTTACCAATCACCTCGGCAAGGCGTTCACGGCTGGCGCGCAAGTCGGACAAGCACTGATCGGGTGCGAGTTCGGTGAGTGGACGGTGACTGGCGCCATGAGCGCCGACCGTGACGAGGTCGCTTCCGGCAAGCTCGCGGAGTTGTTCGGTCGTGAGATACCGCGGGTCGCCCGAGACCAATTTGTCGGCAGTAATAAATACGTGGAACGGCAGGTTTCGACGGGTCATTTCCGGAAGGACGACGCTCAGGAGGTCGACGTAGCCATCGTCGAACGTGATGGCGATTCCAGTTGCGGGCTGGGAGGCAAACGGAACGATGGGTATGCCTACGCGTTGTGCAGTGGCGACCACGTCGTCGATCTGCGCCCGAAATGCGCCTGGCTCGAGGTTGTAGATGCCGTTGACGTCGCCATCAACCAGGTTGCCCACCGCGTGATAGGTAAGGACGCGAAAGCCTGGCTTGCGCGATGACGTGACCAGCCGGTGTGCTTCGCCCACGAACGTCGCGCCGCGACGCTTGATGGCAAACGACGTCGTCATTTGGTCGCTCCACTCACGATGCGTTGATTCTACGGTGGGGGCTCGTGGCCCGGCGCCGTGTGGCAAGGTAGAGAGATGCCCATTGCCGTGCGTATTGCCGATGCAATAACCCCCGAGATCGTTGGTGCATTCGAGCGGCTCATCCCGCAGTTGTCGTCGTCGAACCCGCCGCCAACCGAAGCCGAACTGCGTCAGATTGTGAACTCGGACTCCACGCTGTTGTTGCTTGCCGAAGAAGACGGCGTCATCGTGGGGTCACTCACCCTTGCGCTGTTTCGCATTCCGACTGGACTTCGAGCATGGATCGAAGATGTCGTTGTGGATTCCGCTGTGCGCGGCAAGGGCGTGGGCGAAACGCTCAATCGGTTTGCACTTGATGAGGCACAGCGCAGGGGCGCCACCACGGTTGACCTCACCTCACGACCCACACGCGAAGCAGCCAACCGGCTCTATCAACGCCTCGGATTCGTGAAGCGCGACACCAACGTCTATCGCTACGACCTGGAGTGAGTAGCGCCCATAATTGATCAATATAACGTGTTGCGTTATTAACGCATCGCGTTATACTCATAGTTGTGCTGCAGTCTTTTGCTGACCATGACACTGAAAATGTTTGGGTCAGAAAAAGGGTGCGGAAGTTTCACTCGGATCTTCAGCGCGCAGCACTTCGGAAGCTTGTAGTTCTTGATGCAGCTGAATCATTAGACGATCTTCGGGTACCGCCCGGAAATCGTCTTGAGAAGCTGGGCGGCAGCAGACAGGGTCAACACAGCATTCGAATAAACGAGCAATGGAGGGTTTGTTTTCGGTGGACGAAAGCGGGACCTGAAGATGTCTCAATAATTGATTATCACTGAGAGGAGGACTAACCATGAAGACCACAATGAAGCCAATACATCCGGGCGAGGTATTGCTCAGCGAATTTCTCGAACCTCTTCAGGTCACACAGAATCGTTTGGCGATTGCAATTGATGTTCCCCCGCGTCGGATCAATGAGATTGTTCACGGGAAGCGTCGTATCACCGCTGATACCGCTCTTCGTCTTGCACGCTTCTTCGGAACAAGTGATCGGTTTTGGGTGAATCTGCAGTCTCGGTATGACCTGGAAATTGAACGCGATCTCATCGGGCCAGAGCTGAAAGCAATTACGCCTCTGGCAGTCGCCTGACTCGTTGTGTCATGTATCCGAATCACCGCACGCGGTGACAGGAGGCCACGTGGTCGTTGACCACGCCGAGGGACTGCATTGCGGCATACAGCGTGGTGGGGCCAACAAAGGTGAACCCATGCTTGAGGAGGGTTTTGCTGAGTGCAGCGGATTCGGGAGTGAGTGCCGGTACCTGAGCAAGTGAGCGGGGCGACGCTTTCGGTTTGGTGCGTTGGGCCGACCAGAACACATTGGCGAGTGATTCACCCGACTCGGCGAGGCGCAGCGTGGCGCGCGCATTATTGATTGTTGACTCGATCTTTTTTTGGTTGCGCACGATGGCGGCATTGTTCATGAGGCGGTTGACGTCGCGCTGAGTGAACCGCGCCACCACCTCGGGCTCGAATCCTTTGAATGCCTCGCGGAACGCCTCCCGCTTCTTGAGAATGGTGAGCCAGGACAACCCGGCTTGGAAGCCTTCGAGACAGATCTTTTCGAAGATTGCCCGTTCGTCGCGCACAGGAAGGCCCCATTCGCGGTCGTGGTACTGAACATAGAGGGGATCGGCGATGCACCAGGAGCAGCGGCGTTTGCCGTCATCGCCACGAACAGTGGATGGGGTCATGACTCCATGTGTGCGCTGGGGCGCGCGACGTCCCACAAATGATGAATGGGGTCGTGGAGGAGGTATTTGCCAAACGACTCGATGGTGAAGGCCGCACCGTCACTGCGTATGCCGAGGCGCGACCACTCGCTGGCGGTGACTGCATCGAAACGGTCGGCAAGCTCGTCGGCGGCGAGCACGAGCTCGCGACGCACAATGGCCGGGTCTTGGAGGTCGTAGCGCTCGGCGACGGCGGTGGCGTCTTGATCCCAGTTGGCAAAGGTAGGGGCAGGCTCGGTGAGCATGAGATCGAGCCGCTCGGCAAACAACCGAAATACGTCACGCACGTGACAGCCGTATTCGAGCGCCGACCACATGGCGGGTGATGGTCGTTGCCGAACGAGTGGATGGACGAGGACTGCTTCCCATTGCGAGGCGAGGTCGCGCAGGGTTGCGCCGATGTGGCGCGGCACGATGGCGGAGGCGTCGAAGGCGCAGTCTGGGCATGGCCGCTCGAGCACCCACGTCCAGTTTTTGGTGTCGGGTTCGATGGTCACGGTTGAGCGAGTTGGGCAAGTGCAAGCGCCTCAGCAAGAGACGAGGCGCCGAGCACGGTGATGCCCTTGTGTTTGACGGTGTCGATGTTGGTTGCGGGCACGATGGCTTTGGAAAAACCAAGGCGCGCGGCTTCGGCGATGCGACGCGAGGTTTGTGCCACTGAACGCACTTCGCCGCCGAGTCCGATTTCGCCACAGACGACGAGGTCGGCAGGCGCGGGCGTGTTGGTTGCCGCAGACACAAGTGCGAGCGCAAGCCCGAGGTCGCTGCCGGGCTCGCTGAGGCGTACGCCGCCAACGACTGACGCATACACCTCGTGTTGGGTAAGGCTGATTCGGGCGCGACGTTCGAGCACGGCAAGCAACATGGCGAGACGACCGGGATCGAGTCCTTGGGCGCTGCGCCGCGCCGGCGCATTGGAGGATGTGGGGTTAGTGAGTGCTTGCACTTCGACGAGGAGTGGGCGTTGGCCTTCGAGCGTGGGCACGACCACCGAACCGGGTGTGCCGGGGCGACGATCGGCAAGGAACATTTTGCTCGCATCAGGCACTCCGGCGAGACCGGACTCGGTCATTTCGAAGAGACCGAGTTCGCTTGTGGAACCGAAGCGATGTTTGACTGCACGAAGAATGCGCAGCGCGTGGTGTCGGTCGCCCTCGAACGACAACACGGTGTCGACCACGTGTTCGAGCACGCGCGGGCCGGCGAGCCCGCCTTCCTTGGTGACGTGCCCAACAAGAATGACGGGGATGTTGCGGCTTTTGGCCTCTTGCACAAGGCGGTAGGCGCAGCCGCGCACTTGCACTACCGAACCAGGAGTGGAACCGAGCGAGGGGTCGGCGATGGCCTGAATGCTGTCGACGACAAGCAACTCGGGCTTCACCGAGTCGAGTGCCGCGACGATGTTGGTGAGCGACGCTTCGGACAGGAGCCACAGGTTGTCGGTAAGCGCGCCGAGGCGTTCGGCGCGGAGCCGCACTTGGTGTGCGCTTTCTTCGGCCGAAACATAGAGCGAGCGGCCCGACCACGCGTGGAGCAACTGCAGCAGCAATGTGGACTTGCCAATGCCGGGTTCGCCGCCGAGCAGGGACACCGACCCGGGCACCAAGCCGCCGTCGAGCACGCGGTCGAGTTCGCCGATGCCGGTTGGAGTGGGCGCACTTCCCGTGGCTGTCAACGACGTAATGGGCGCAGCCTTACCCGGCGGCACGAGTGCCATGCCCGCGGCCAACGTGGCGGTCTCGGCGGGGCCTTCGACGTCTTCGACGAGGGAGTTCCACGCGCCGCACGCATCGCACTTGCCTGCCCATTTGGGATAGCTGGCACCGCAGTCTCCGCAGACGTAAACGGTGCGGAGGCGGGCCATGCGGCTAGAGGTTAGGCGGTGGGTGTGCGCTTCGATCGCCGGACGCGACTGATGGTCACCGCCGCGGCAAGCACGACCATTGCCACAAGCCACAGGATGAGTAGCCACCTGAGGATGGGCTCGAAAATGCCGGCAACCGTGGAGGCGACCGCGGTGTTCTGTGTGACTGCGGCGATCGACTGGTTGCTGCCATCGAATGCCACATTCCATCGCAACACGCCCGCTTCGTTGAGCCCCGTGGTGGATACAACTTCGCCGGGCAACATTGCCTTGAAGCTGATGCCGACCGCTTGGCCAATGTCTTGACCCGACTTGGCGAGTGCGTCTTCGAACGGCGCTCCACCGATGAGATCGACGAGTGCGGAGTCGGCAAATGCATTCAAACCGCCGGTCACCTGCATTTCACCGTTGAGTGTCCAGGTGGAGTCGGTGTCTTTGCCCTCGCGCGTGAGACTCATGTTGCGAAAGGGACCGAACTCTGCGCTCAGCTGGTTGAGGATTGCAGTTGCTTCCTCGGGCGTATTGAACCCTTTGGATACCCGCACTTGCAGCTCGCCCTCGTCGGTGGTGGCGAAATCAGAGATGTCCCAGCCAGCTGCCTCGAGGTCGTCAAAGGCGAGTTGCTCAGTCAGGTTGGGCACCGCGGCAACGACGGCGGCATTGGCAGTGGAGACGACGGCAACCGTTCCCGAACCGTTGGGCTTGACGTTGAGTGTGACGACGGATTCCACTCGGCACGCGGCCAGCGTGACGACGAGTGCGAGCGAGACGCCAAGTAGGCGCAGGGCCCGCGTTATGCGAGACGCGACGATCACTCGGTAGCGGTGGGGCCGTCGCCGGCACCCGCCAACTCGACTGCGGCGGGGGGCTGGAAGCCTTCGACAGCGCTGAACGCCATGCGCTTTTCGCCCGGTCGCTCGGGGTCATCTTCAACACCGACCACCACAATCTGGCCTGCCGTGAACTCCTTATTGAGGAGTTTCTCTGAGAGCGGATCTTCGACGAGGCGCTGCAACGCACGACGCAGCGGACGCGCGCCAAGCTGCGGGTCGTAGCCGCGTTGGGCAAGCAATTCCTTCGCCGCCTGTGTGAGTTCGAGGCCAAGGCCGAGGCCTTCGAGTTGCAGGATGAGGCGCTTGCTCATGAGGTCGACCATCTGTACCACTTCGGGCATGCCGAGTTCGTGGAAGACGATGATTTCGTCGATGCGATTGAGGAACTCGGGGCGGAAGTGGCTCTTCAGTGCCTCGTTGACTTTGTCGCGCATGCGGGCATACGACATTGCTTCGTCGTTCTTGCCGAAGCCGACGTTGGCCCTGCGCAGGTCTTGCGTGCCGAGGTTAGAGGTCATGATCAGCACCGTGTTGCGGAAGTCGGTGCTGCGACCCTGGGCGTCGGTCAGTCGACCTTCTTCCAAAATTTGCAGCAAGGTGTTGAACACATCGGGGTGTGCCTTTTCGATTTCATCGAACAGCACGACCGAGAACGGCTTGCGGCGCACGGCCTCGGTGAGCTGACCGCCTTCCTCGTAACCCACGTAGCCCGGGGGCGAACCGACGAGACGGCTGACCGTGTGCTTCTCCATGTATTCGCTCATGTCGAGCGAAATCAGCGCGTCGTCGTCACCGAACAAGAAGTTGGCGAGCGTCTTGGCGAGTTCGGTCTTGCCTACTCCGGTTGGGCCGAGGAAGATGAACGAGCCGCTGGGGCGTTTCGGATCTTTTAGGCCCGCGCGCGTGCGGCGGATGCTTTGGCTGACCGCCTTGATGGCGTCGTCCTGCGCGATGATGCGCTTGTGGAGCTCGTTCTCCATGTTCAGCAACTTGGCGGTTTCTTCTTCGGTCAACTTGTAGACCGGGATGCCCGTCCAGATGCTGAGTACTTCGGCGATGGCCTCTTCGTCGACTTCGTCGAACAGATCGATGCCACGTGCCTTGACGTCGGCTTCCTTGGCCGAACGCTCTTCAAGCAGCGCGCGCTCTTGGTCGCGGAGGCGGCCGGCTTCTTCGAAACGCTGCTCTTCAACGGCGCGCTTCTTGGCTTCCTGCACCTCGGTGATGGTGTTTTCAAGTTCCTTCAAGTCGGGCGGCGTGGCCATGCGCTTGATGCGCAGGCGGCTGCCTGCTTCGTCGATGAGGTCGATGGCCTTGTCGGGCAAGTGACGATCGGCAATGTAGCGATCGGCGAGGTTGGCCGCTGCCACGAGCGCCTGATCGGTGATCGTGACGCGGTGGTGCGCCTCGTACTTGTCGCGGATGCCCTTCAGGATTTCGATGGTGTGAGCAACCTCGGGCTCTTCCACCTTGACCGGTTGGAAGCGGCGCTCGAGAGCGGCGTCCTTTTCGAAGTGCTTTCGGTATTCGTCGAGCGTGGTGGCGCCGATGGTTTGCAGTTCGCCGCGAGCGAGCATGGGCTTGAGGATCGACGCCGCGTCGATGGCGCCTTCGGCTGCACCCGCACCGACGAGTGTGTGAATCTCGTCGATGAAAAGAATGATGTCGCCGCGCGTCTTGATTTCCTTGAGCACCTTCTTGAGGCGCTCTTCGAAGTCACCGCGGTAGCGGCTACCGGCCACAAGTGCGCCAAGATCGAGCGTGTAGAGCTGCTTGTTGGTAAGCGTCTCGGGCACGTCATTGCGCACGATCTTTTGCGCGAGTCCTTCGACGATGGCTGTCTTGCCCACGCCGGGCTCGCCGATGAGCACGGGGTTGTTCTTGGTGCGACGCGACAGGATTTGCATAACGCGTTCCATTTCGCGATGGCGACCGATCACCGGATCAAGCTTGTTGTCGCGTGCCAACTGCGTGAGGTTGCGACCGAACTGATCGAGAATCTGGCTGCCGCCCTTTTCCTGTGGCTCGTCCTTGGCGCCGACGGCCTGGCCTTCCTGCTTGCCCGCGGGGCCCTGGTAGCCGGACAGCAATTGAATGACTTGCTGGCGCACGCGGGAGAGGTCGGCACCCAACTTGACGAGCACCTGGGCAGCGACACCTTCGCCCTCGCGAATGAGGCCGAGGAGGATGTGCTCGGTGCCGATGTAGTTGTGACCCAATTGCAGCGCTTCACGCAGCGACAGTTCGAGGACCTTCTTGGCGCGGGGCGTGAACGGAATGTGACCCGATGGTGACGATCCACCCTGGCCGATAATTTCTTCCACCTGCGCGCGCACGGCTTCAAGAGAAATGTTGAGCGACTCGAGCGCCTTGGCGGCGACGCCTTCGCCTTCGTGAATGAGGCCGAGGAGGATGTGCTCGGTGCCGATGTAGGAGTGGTTGAGTAGGCGCGCTTCTTCCTGTGCCAGCACCACGACCCTGCGGGCCCTATCGGTAAAGCGTTCGAACACTGGAAAGACCGCCTTTTTTCGTTGCGAACCTTGGCAGAAGTGTACCTGGGGGCCGCCAGAGCCCGTTGTCGAGCGCCAATCGTCACGCTGAATTACACCAATTGCACCGGTACGTCTGATCGTGCGCTTCGTTCGCCGTTTCACAAGTGGGTTGCCTAGCCTTGTGCCATGGCCGTCGCCTCGCCCCTGCTCGAGCTGCCCCTAATGGACGCAGATCGTGATCGGGTAGAAGCCGCACTGCTGAACGCCGTGCGTACCCGCGATGCGTATCTCACGGAAATTGCGTCGCACCTCATCGTGGCCGGCGGCAAGCGCCTGCGCCCAGTGATGACGATTGCTGCCGCCCAGGTGGGCACCACCGTGCCGGTATCGGACGACGTCATTTTGGGTGGCATTTCGTGCGAACTCGTGCACCTCGGGAGCCTGTACCACGATGACGTCATGGACGAAGGCACCACCCGCCGCGGCGTGGAAACGGTGAATGCCAAATGGGGCAATCTGCAGGCGATTTTGGCGGGGGACTTTCTGCTGGCGCGAGCCTCCGAGATTGCTGCATCCCTTGGCAACGAGGTGGCGGGGCTATTGGCCCGCACGATTTCACAACTGTGTGAGGGCCAGATCGAGGAATTGCGCCATACGTATGATCCGGTCCGCACCGTGCCGTCGTATTTGTCGAGCATCGATGGCAAGACGGCCTCGTTGTACTCCACTTCCGCGCGCATTGGTGCGTTGGTCGCCGGTCACGACAAGGCCGTCGTGGATGCGCTCACGAACTACGGCACGTCGTTTGGCATGGTGTTCCAAATAGTCGACGACATCCTTGACGTCATTGCCACCGATGCCGAGCTCGGAAAGCCAGCCGGACACGACATGGAAGAAGGTGTGTACACCCTTCCGGTGCTGCTCACGCTTGCCGAGGGCGGAGTGGTGGCTGAAGAACTGCGTGACTTGTTGGGGAAGCCACTTGACGGAGCGGAGCGTGACAAGGCGCTCGCGATCGTGCGTTCGAATTCGGGTGTGCAAGCCGCCATCGACACGGCGCGCAACTATGTGCAACTGGCCGAAGCAGAGTGCAATCGCATGCCGCAGGGTCCTGCAACAGATGCGCTGCTTGCCGCGCCCGGCGTGTTGCTCGACTCGGTTATTCGCTGATCGTTAGCGCAGTTCGTGCACGCGCATGATGAGTTCGCGTGACTGCGGGTCGAGCTGACGACCACCGATGCGCTCGGTGAGCATGATCGCCTGTGAGGGATCGTCGATGAGCCCTGACCATCTGATGTAGCCACCCATGAGGCCGATGAGGCGGTCGCTGACCTCGTCGAGATGCACCATTACCTTGACGTTGTCGCGCAGTAGGCCACGGATATCGCCGTAGAACACCTTGAGCCAGGGATCCATGTCGTCGAGGTTGGCGAGCGGTCGGTGGCGATACGTGACATTCAATTCGTCGTAGTTGTGCAGGTTGTGTGGCGCGGGATTGATGGAAATGATGCAGCCGAAATTGTTTTCCCGCAGCCAGATGATTTCTTCTTGGCGTCGAACGCGACGGTGATTGTCGCCATAGCCGCCAGGTCGTTCACAGACGGCCAACTTGTCCTTGATTACCCACGTGAGGTTGCGGGGGGTGATGCCGAGAGCCCACTTGCCGCGCAGTTTCGGTGGCATCAGTGGCTAACCACTTGCGATCTCTTTGCTCGCGCATGCGAGTTACACCCTGTGTACATCAGGCCGAGACGATACACCACAAAATTGGGGCCGTGTTCGGGTTCGGTGGGGTTAGATGCCGTCGCGTTCGATGTGCAGGCGTTGCAGGGATCTGCGCACGCGGCGGTTGGCGCCGATGTCGCAGGCGCGCGTTGCACCCCGCGCGACGTCGAGCACACGTTCGATGGTGGCCACATCGGGCGGATAAGGATCGGCGAGCCACTGGCGCAGCGCCCTGCGCGCAAGTGGTGCCGGCGCTGCAATGAGCGCTCGGGCGTCAGTGGGGTCGAGGCCTGCAGCCAGCTCCTCGAGGTAGGTGTCGTCGTCGCGAATGACGTCGGCCTGCCGCGCGAGCACGAGCGCCACATCGCGTTCGGCGATGTGGTTGAGGAGTGGGAGGAGTTCATGGCGAATGCGCGTGCGCTGAAACCGCGGGTCATCGTTCATCGGGTCCTGTACGACGGCAATGCCCAGTGCCGCACAGAGGGCCTGCGTGTCGGCACGACGGAGATGCAGGAGTGGTTTGGTATGGCCAGGACGCATACCCGACAAGCCGCGCAGACCCGCGCCGCGCATGAGGTTGATCAATACCGTTTCTGCTTGGTCATCTGCGGTATGTCCCGTGAGCACGTCGACGGGCAACGCTGCATAGCGGGCTTCTCGAGCACGCGCCTCGAGATTGGGCCCGTCGTCAAGGCGCAGTGTGCGTGACTCGAAGGCAACACCGAGGTCGGTTGCGAGTGTGCGCACGAGTGCAGCCTCATTGGATGATCCATCACGCAACCCGTGATCCACATGCCATGCGGTCACCACGCATCCGTGCACGGCAGCGAGGACCATGAGCGCAACAGAGTCGGCCCCGCCTGAAACCGCGCAATGCAGATGAGAACCGGGCGGCGGAAAAGAACAACGCGCGAGCAGTTGCGCGATAGCGGGTTGGCGTCGAGCCGCTTCGAGCAGCGTCGACATGGGTGACGCTGCTACTTCTGGGCGGCGCGCTGTCGTCGGTTGGGGTACTTCATGGCGGTCACCTTGGACACATAGCCAACGGCCAAACCAGCGAGCGACAACACGCCAATGATGAGCAGAATCAACCCGAGCCAGTAGTGCCAGACAACAGCAATCATGGCTATCAGCGTAGTCGCGAATTCAGGATGCGTCGAGATCGCTGTCGATACCGAAACACTGCTCAATCTTTGTCAACAGCGACGGTGGCAGGCTTTCTTCGGCTGCGGCTTGCTTGACAATGTGGCGCAGTTCGGCGTGAAACTCGAACGCTTGTTGGCAATCGGCGCAACGCTCCAGGTGTTGGGCCATTTCCTGAACGGACTCAGAGGCCAACTCGTTGTCGAGAAAGCGATCGAGTTCGCGCAATGTTTCGGCGCAATCAGCCATGCGGTGTGGTGTCCTTTGAGGTATCGATAAGCCGCTTGTCTGCGGCATAGCCGTACAACGCCTCCTGTATCGCTTTTCTTCCCCGGTGGAGCCGCGACATGACGGTGCCCATGGGAATATCCAGGATTTCGGCAATTTCTTTATAGGAAAAGCCTTCGACATCGCTCAGCAGCACCGGGAGGAGGTAGCTCTCGGGCAGATCCTCGAGTGCGGCGCGCACTTCGGCGGCCGGGAAGAGGTCGAGCAATTGCTCCTCGGCGCTGGTGGCCAGCGATGGGAGCCGCCGGTAGAGGTAGAGGTCTTCCACCTCGCCCAGCTCGGTTTCCTGCGGTCGGCGCTGCTTGGCCCGATACCTATTTATAAAAGTGTTGGTGAGGATGCGAAAATGCCAAGCGCGCAAGTTGGTGCCCGGCTCGAAGGATGCGTAGCTGCGGTAGGCCTTGAGATACGTCTCCTGCACAAGGTCTTCGGCGTCGGCTTGGTTTCGTGTCATACGTAGTGCGGTGGAATACAGGCTTTGGGCGTGTTGCATCGCGTCGCGAGCGAAGTCGGAACGGTCTGCCACGTCGTCATACTAGATTTTGCGCGGAAAGGTGGGCGACGTGGCCGACGTTGTAATTCGTAGTGCGGGAATGACGATGCGCGATGTCATTGACGTTGCCCGATTTGATGCACGCATTCGCTTGGACGCTTCTGCGCTCGATGCGATGGCCGCCTCGCGGAGTCATATCGATGCACTCGTTGCCTCGTCCGAACCGGTGTATGGCGTATCGACTGGCTTTGGCGCGCTTGCTAATCGCTACGTATCGGTCGAGCAGCGCGCCCAACTGCAGCGCTCGTTGATTCGCTCTCACGCCGCTGGCGTGGGTGATGCGGTTGAACGCGAAGTAGTACGCGCGCTCATGGTGCTGCGACTCAAGACGCTGGCATCGGGCCGAACTGGCGTACGCCCGGTGGTGGCCGAAACCATGGCTGCCGTGTTGAACGCAGGCATTACGCCAGTGGTGCACGAGTTTGGTTCGCTTGGGTGCAGCGGTGACTTGGCGCCGCTTGCGCACTGCGCACTGGTGTTGATGGGTGAAGGCGAAGCCACCGACGCGCAGGGTATTGGCAGACCCGTGCCCGAATTATTGGGCGAAGCCGGCATCGCCCCGATCGAACTGCAGGAAAAGGAAGGCCTTGCGCTCATCAACGGCACCGATGGCATGCTCGGCATGTTGATTCTGGCGATCGACGACATGACGCAACTGTGTGACTCCACCGACGTCGTTGCGGCGATGAGCGTTGAAGCGCTGATGGGTACCGACGCCGTGTTTTGCCCCGAGTTGCACGAGCCACTTCGCCCGCACCCGGGCCAGGCCACGAGTGCTGCTCGCATGTTTGGTGCGCTGCAAGGTTCGCCGATTGTGGCATCACATAGAGAAGGTGACGACCGCGTGCAGGATGCGTACTCCTTGCGCTGCGCACCACAAGTAACAGGCGCGGTGCGTGACACGCTGGCGCATGCCATCACCGTTGCCGAACGGGAGCTTGCCGCAGCCATCGACAACCCCGTGGTGTTGCCCGACGGGCGGGTGAGTTCGAACGGCAACTTCCACGGCGCACCGGTGGCCTATGTGCTCGACTTTCTTGCGATTACGTTGGCCGACCTGGCATCTATGGCAGAGCGACGCACCGATCGCATGCTCGACAAGGCTCGTTCGCATGGCTTGCCGCCGTTTCTGGCCAGCGACCCCGGCGTGGACTCGGGCATGATGATTGCCCAATACACGCAGGCTGCGCTGGTGTCGGAAAACAAGCGGCTCGCCGTACCCGCCAGCGCTGACTCCATTCCGAGCAGTGCGATGCAAGAAGATCATGTGTCGATGGGGTGGAGTGCGGCGCGCAAGTTGCGTAAAGCAGTGGCAAACGCAGAGACCGTGTGTGCAATCGAACTCATGACCGCTGCGCGAGCGCTCGACCTGCGCGAGCCACTGCAGCCTTCTCCCGTTACGGCAGCGGTGAAGCAGCGCCTCCGCGACTCAGTTGCGGGCCCGGGGCCCGATCGTTTTCTTGCGCCGGAAATTGCCGCCAGCGTCGCCTTCGTGCGCGCTGGTCGCGTGCTCGACTAACAGTCGACGGGCTCTAACGCACCAGTTGTGACGTTGTAGATCACGCCACCGACGGTGACGCCTTTTTGTAGAAGCGGAAACGATCGGATGCGGGTGACGTCGAGGGCAAGCGCCGCGCGTTGATCGCTCACGGTTCGAAACTCGAGGCTGCGCGTGTCGACGCCATGATCGTCCATGATTTCTCGGTGGATGCCCGACTCGTCGCCGCTTGCCATGCGACAGTCGGTGTGGGGCATGACGAGAATGCGTGTTACGCCGAGTAGGTATGTGGCGAGAACGAGTGTGCGCAGCACGTCGTCGGTGACACGCGCTCCAGCATTGCGCAGGATTTTCGCATCACCTGCTTGCATCCCCATTGCCGCAAGCGGACTAATGCGCGAATCCATACAGGTGACGATGGCCAGCCCGCGCTTAGCGGTACCGGTGAGGTCGGAATTGGGGAATGACCCAACGAATGCACGATTTGCCGACAGCACGTCGGCAAAGGTGTCGTGCGGAAATCCGGCTAGCGACATGGAGCCCAAGGCGGGAATTGAACCCGCGACCTACGCATTACGAGTGCGTGTTGGCAGTTCAAGCCAAAACGACTCTGGACCTAGGCAGATGGATTGTTCAAGAATTGAAGACGCATAACCTTTGCTGAATGCGCGCGGACGGTCTTGGATGTTCCACGCTTGTTCCCCCATCCCTAGAGAATTGTTTCCAAATCGTTGTGGAAGGAAGACCATTTCTTTGCCATACAAATTCCTGAACAACAGTTTGTCTGAGAGATCGCCAAATTGAGATTTGATTGATTCCCATCTCGTCTGAACAAAGCCGTTCAACTGGTCAACGCCACTGCCCCCGATCACCCGGAGTCGTGACCTAACTTTTTTCACTTCTCCAGCGCTCCGCATCTAAAGAAAATTTACATGGAGTGGCGGTTCGCCTGATGCAGGCTTAATCTCCTGGATGCCTTTGACGTGGTTGTCAAGGGCAATGCTCACATAGTGTTGGATGGGAAGAGTGCCCATCATCGTTCGAGCGTTGAAGTGTGGAGAGGCCAAGTAGTTCATGGCTCCCCAGTAGCGCTCAGAGCGGAAGATGTCGATAAATCGCTCTTCGGTGAAATTCCCGATATGCAACTTGGAGTACTTCGCATTGAAGAACATCCCCGAGGGGGCTACAAGGCCACTTCCACTGATTTGAAGAAGGAACTGTGGTCCATAAAACCGCTGGTAACTGGGCACTCCCTTGTCGTGGATCTTCTCCCACTTCACGATCACCTTCGTCTGATCGCTGCTCATCGCCTCGGCCTGCTCAAGTAGTGGGTATAGCGCTTCGTACCCCGAGTAATCCACTCCAAGCGAACCAGTTTCGTCATCTGAGCAATGCTTGATCACCCCGTAGTCGACACCAAGATCGAGGGCAAGTTGGGCAAATGGGATGATCTCATCCTTGAACTCTGGCATCAACACCATCTGAATTCCAAGAGTCACTTTCAGACCCATTCGGCGCTTCAGATCCACTGCGTAGCGGATGTGACTCATCGCACGATCGAACACTTCGGTGGATTCCGGACCCCGGTACATGATCCGGGCGTAACTTGCAGGTCGTCCGGCTGCAACGGTGAATCGGACCCAGGTGAGATAGGGAAGAACCTGCTCGATCTTTTCCGGTTCCCACTCCCAACCGTTAGTCGCATTGCCGACGTCAATGCCCAGTTTGTGGGCATGTTGTATGAAAGGTACATAGGCACGAGAGAGTGTGCTCTCGCCGTCGGATATCAGCGAGACCCCACGAACCCCGACCTCCGCGAAGTCGTCCAACAACTGAAGCGCTGAATCGACTTTTATGGATGCGCGCTCCTGGGGTTCCTGAACCATGGCATAGCAGAACGAACACATCGCACCGCAAGCACGGGTAAGCGCCATGTCAACGCTGACGGGCGCGATCCGCTCGCCCGCCGCCCATGCAGAAACTCGATCAAAGTGATGAGGCAATTTATGAGAGTCGAGAATGAGCGTTCCTTCTCGTGTTCCCACTCCATCAGCCCCGCTGAATCGCTCCGATAGTTCTTGTGTCATAACGCCTTCACTTCGATACCTCGCAGCTTGCGCAACGCGCTTTTATCGCCAACTGGCTCACACCATACGGTCAAACTCTCATCAATGGACGATTTGAGTAATGCTTCGTATTCTCGGAGTTTGATACCACGGTCTGCGGCTCGGAGGGGTGAAATCAGATCTACATAAACAAAGCCGGTCGGGAGAGCCGAAACAGGCCTAACAATTCCTTTGAAACCACTCGCTTCTGTCACCTTGACTACGAGCTCCAAACGCCTCCCATTGCCCACCTCGGTCCATTGCTTTGTAGGAAGAGGCGTCTCAACATCAAAAAACTCAGTCACGTTGTTGGTGGCCCTGGTATTGTCCCTCTCATGGGACAATGTTAAGAAACTCTTCTTGGTTGAGCAAATTGAATGAGTGCATACATATCTTTCTCTTTGACAGCCTTCAAATCGGAGGTTTTTAGGTGCAGATATTCAAGAATACAGCAATAGAAGTGAAAAAGTTGGTAGAGGTGTTTATCGGCACCCTCACCCTTTTCGCAGTTCTTGTACTGCGGCCGTTCATCATTATTCGTATTGGTCGAATACGGTCCTACCGCATCGGATCCTTTGTCGGCGACTTAGATCGACACCTCTCTTATTCTAGTGTGAAAAAAACCAGAGGCGAACTGTACTTTCTTGATCATGAGAATGTGTCTAATGCCTTCATCGAGGTGCTTTGGCGTCGAGAAATTACAATTCTCCCACGAATATTGCTGAAGCCGTGCTTTTTGATGATCAAGCGCATGGCCAGCGCATGGCCGTTTCTGAACGACCATTTGTGGTCAACGATGGACATCGATCATTGGTCGCCGATTCTTGGTGAACGTGATCCATGGAATATCCTTGTCTCTGCACAACCAACACTTGGACTTTCGGAAAGCGAGAAGCAACGTGGGAGAGCCCAACTGTTAGAATTTGGGGTCTCTCCGGAGATGCGAATCGCATTGTTGGTGGGTCGTGACTCCTTGTATGGGACCGATCGGGGGGATCATCCTGAGTTGCACGCTCATAGAAATATACGGATTAATGACTTTGGCTCCTCCATAGATCTTCTGAGGAACGAGGGCTTCACCGTCTTTCGAATGGGCTCAGTTGTCGAAGAGAGACTTGAATGTGCCGATGAGAAGGACGTTTTTGACTATGCGACAAATGGCATGAGGTCAGAGTTTCTCGACGTCTATCTAGCGAGTGTTTGCACACTCTGCGTAAGTGTCTTGACCGGGTATGACGCGCTGCCAACACTATTCCGGAAACCCACCCTGTATGCGAACATGGTACCGATTGGTATGTACCCAAGTTTTCGACACAATGCACTCGCGTTGTGCAAGTCATTCATAGATCAAGAAACTGGCGAGTACTTAAGTCTGAGCGAATTATTCAGCCGAGGATGTTTCTTTGAATTTCGGAGCGCCGTCTTTAGGGAGAATGGCGTGAAAGTGGTCGATAACACCCCAGAACTGTTGCGAGCTGCAGTGGGAGAGGCAGTCTCACATATTGTCGGAAATGAACCTTGGTCAAGAGATGACGAGTCCTTGTGGACAGGATTTCGAGAGCAATTTGAGCCACTAGCTAGTAGTTATCCGATCCGAATTCACGGTGAACTTCGTTCCCGCTATTCCCCTAGTGGTTTGCGCTCGGGTCAATTTGGGAATTACTAGCCGACTGCGTGACTTCTCGGCTCGAATCTATGGCGACTGCCCGAGCGGAAGATTCGGCGGGTCAATTGAGAGTTAGGTGGAGCCCAAGGCGGGAATTGAACCCGCGACCTACGCATTACGAGTGCGTTGCTCTACCCCTGAGCTACCTGGGCCGGTCGCATCATTGTACTGCCGAGGCATGCGTCATTGACATGAGCGAAGGGCATTGCAGGAGGAGTGCTTGCAGGGCCAGTTCTTCGTTTGTGTTGAGGCCGAGTGCAGCGGTGGTTTTGTGGATGCGATGAATGGCGGTCGCGATGGTGTCGGTGTCACCCGCATTGTCGATGAGTGCGTCGCGGTAGGTGGCGGCGATGACCGCGAGCCCGTTGCGCAGTTCGTCGGTTTTGAATTTGCGAATCTGGCGCTTGTGGCGATCCTGTAGTGCCTTGCGACCGCTACCCCGTTCGCCGGTCATTGCTACACGTTCCTCAAGTTGTGCAAGTTCGCGCTCATGCTGGGCGGTGAGTGGCGCGATTGCGTCGTCGATGTGTCTAAAGAGTTCGTCGACAAGTTGAGTGACCGTGTTGCCGGTGCCGTCCAGGCGCTTCGGAACGGAGGCGAACGCCTGCTGCCGGAGAATTGCACGAGGGTCGTGGGCGAGGAGTCGCGCACGGGTGAGGTTGCCGCCAGCCATTATGGCGACCGTCTCTGCAGCAGATGGCTCGATGCCATCATTCGAGAGCGCATCAGCGATGACGTCGTCGGCGAGTGGTGAAAAGTTGACCACGACGCATCGTGAGTTGATGGTGGCAAGCGATGGCACGAGGTGGTCCGCCAACAGGATGAAGACAATTCGTTCGGCTGGCTCTTCGATTGTCTTCAACAGACGCACGGCTGCTGAATCGCGCATCAGATGCACTTCGTGAATAATGACGATCTTGAGCTTGCCTTCGGTGGGCGTGGTGGCGGCAAGCCGGATGACGTTGTCGGCCTCTTCTTTGTCGACTGCGGCACCTTCGCGCAGCACCTCGATGACGCTGGGGTGCGAACCTTGAGCAATGAGTCGGGCGTCACGCGTGGAGGCGTCTGTCGACTCGGTCAGCAAAAGCGTGGCGAAGGCGCGCGCAGCGTCTTCCTTGCCGCAGCCTTCGGGGCCAATGAAGAGATATGCGTGTACAGGATTGTCGGCCAGTCGCGTGAGGGCGTCGACGGCACGGTCCTGGCCGACGACGGCATCCCAGACGGACATCACGATGCCAAGTGGAGGCGTTCGATGACTTGGGTGTGAATCGTTGCGGCGAGTTCGTCCTTGGGTGGCATGCCATTGATGACGAGCCAGCGATAGGGCTCGGCCGCCGCCATGGCACTAAACCCTTCGGCGATGCGTTCAAAGAAACTGCGATCTTCGCGCTCGAAACGGTCGAGTTCACGCTTCTTGAGTCGCTCCAGCAACGTGTCGATCGGTACCTCTATATAAATGACAAGATCCGGCCATGTGTCTTGAATGGCCCACGAGTTGAAGCCACGGATGGTGGACTCGCCGAGGCCACGGCCGAAGCCTTGGTAGGCGAGCGACGAATACACGCTGCGGTCGCTGACGACGTGGCGACCCGATTGGATGGCGGGCAGGATCACGTCTTGTACATGCTGCGCGCGGTCAGCTGCCATCATCAACGCCTCGGCGCGGGGCGACAATGACGTGTTGTTGGCGTCCAGCATGGCGGCGCGTAATGACGCGCCGATCGGCGTGCCGCCGGGCTCACGGGTGGCGACTGCGTCGAGGGCGGCTGCGAGGCGGGTGACGTGCGTCGACTTGCCGCATCCTTCAAGCCCCTCGAAGGCGATGTACTTGCCCCGCATCATGCAGGCAGTTTGGCAGATTTCTTGGCAACCGCTTTCTTTGCGGCTTTCTTGGCTGGCTTCTTCGCGGCCTTCTTTGCTGCAGGTTTTGCGGCTTTTTTGCGCTTGCTCGACGGCTCGGCATCGCGGCGGATGGCCAAGAGCTCGAATGCGCGCTCGGGCGTGATGAACTCGAGGCGATCGCCGCGGGTGAGGCTGGCATTCGTTTCGCCGTCGGTGACGTAGACGCCGAACTTGCCTTCTTTGGCAACTACTGGTTTGCTGCTCACGGGATCTAGGCCGAACTCCTTGAGCGGGGGCTTGGCCGGTCCGCGACGGCCGTACACGCGCGGCTCGGCGAGCTTGGCGAGTGCTTGGTCAAGCGACACCGTGAAGATGTCTTCTTCGGTTTCTAGCGAGCGGCTTTCTTTGCCCTTGTTGATGTAGGGGCCGTAGCGACCGTTTTGTGCCGTGATGAGTTCGCCGTCGGTGGGATCTGCGCCCACTGTGCGCGGCAGCGACAGCAACTTGATTGCATCATCGAGCGTCATGGTTTCAAGTGACATCGACTTGAACACCGACACCATCTTGGGCTTTTCGGCACCGTGCGGCGGCTCGTCTGGCGTCCCCCACTGCACATAGGGGCCGTAGCGACCGTTCTTCAGAAATACGGGGTGGCCGTCGAGTTCGCCGATGGGGTCATCGAACTTGGGGGCAGAGAGCAATTGGTAGGCGACGTCGACGGTGAGTTCATCGGGTGTCAGCGTCTCAGGCACTGCTGCTGTCTGTTCGCCGCAGCGCACATAGGGCCCGTACTTGCCGGGGCGTAAGACGATCTCCTCGCCCGTCATGGGATGCGCCCCGACGGGGAACGCATTGAGTGAGGCGGCATCGATGTTTTCGATGTTGTGCATCACGAGCGGCTTCAGGCCCGGCAGCTCCTTGCCGTTGCCGTAATAGAACTCAGCCAGCCATTCGTCGCGCACGCGCTTGCCCTCGGCAATTTCGTCCAACTCTTCTTCGACCGTGGCGGTGAACTTGTAGTCCACGAGTGTGGTGAAGTGATCCTTGAGCAGACGCACGACGGCAAATGCTGTCCACGACGGCACGAGTGCCTGACCCTTCTTCCACACGTATCCGCGGTTGATGATGGTGCCAAGGATGGACGCATACGTGGAGGGGCGTCCGATGCCTTCTTCCTCCAAGCGCTTGACGAGTGTTGGCTCGGTGTAGCGGGCGGGGGGCGACGTGGTGTGTTGAATCGACTTGATATCGGCAAGCGGCACGGAGTTGCCCACGGTAAGCGCGGGCAATAACGCTTCCGATTCTTCTTCGCCCTCTTCGACAACCTCTTGGTACACCTGGCGATAGCCGGGGAAGGTAATGGTGGTGCCACTGGCAGAGAATTCGCAGTCGGCACCTGCGCTGGTAGCGCCCATCTTGACCGTGACGGTGGTGCCGAGCGCATCGGTCATCTGCGAAGCCAACGTGCGTTGCCAAATGAGCTTGTAGAGCGCGAGTTCGTTGGGGCGCAACTCGCTTGCCACCTGCTCGGGACTACGCAGTGGCAGCGACGGACGAATTGCCTCGTGCGCTTCCTGTGCGTTTTTGACCTTCGACTTGTAGGTGCGTGGTTCGGCGGGCAAGAAGTCGTCGCCGAAACTCGAGCGAATTTGCGCGCGCACGTCGGCCAACGCTTCGGCACCGAGTGTGACGGCGTCGGTGCGCATGTACGTGATGTATCCCGCCTCGTACAACCCCTGGGCGATACGCATGACTTCGCTCGCGGTGATGCGCAACTTGTTGCCGCCCTCTTGCTGCAGGGTGCTCGTCATGAACGGCGCCTTTGGCGACTTGCGGTACGGCTTGTCTTCCACGCTGCGCACAGCAAGCGGTATGCCGCGCAGACCCTCGGTGAGTTGGTTTGCACGGGCTTCGGTGACGACGACGACGCCATCCTTGGCGATGCCCTTGTCGCTGAAGTCTTTACCGGTGGCAATGCGTGCACCGTCGACAGCAATCAAGGTGGCGGTGAAGGCGGGTTGTGTATCGGTGAGGGCTTCGAGGTCCCAGTAGGCAGCCGAGACGTGGGCCATGCGCTCTTGTTCGCGTTCCACGACAAGGCGGATGGCGGGGCTTTGCACTCGGCCTGCGGAGAGGCCGCGGTTGACCTTTCGCCAGAGGATTGGCGACACCTCATATCCGAAGAGGCGGTCCAGGATGCGGCGGGCCTCGGCGGCGTCGACCAGCTTGAAGTCGATGTTGCGCGGGTTGGCAAGGGCCTCGTCGATTGCTCCCTTGGTGATTTCGTGGAAGACCATGCGCTTCACTGGGACCTTGGGTTTGAGGTATTCGAAGAGGTGGGCAGCAATGGCCTCCCCCTCGCGGTCTTCGTCCGTTGCCAGATAAAGCTCGGTGGCGTCTTTCAGCGCCGCCTTGAGCTCCTTGATAATGGTGCCGCCGCGCTCGGTGAGTTCGTAGGTGGGCTTGAAGGAGTTTTCGACGTCGACCGACAACCCCTTGCTTGGCAGGTCGGCGATATGGCCAACTGAGGCACGAACGTCGAAGTCGCTACCGAGAAATTTGGCGATGGTTTTCGCCTTTGCTGGCGACTCAACGATGACGAGGGGCTTAGACATGACTTTTCATCGTTACGTTGTTTCGTACTGCCTTGTCAAGGCTATCGACGTAAACCCAAACACCGCATGGGTTTGATTTCGGTAGCGTCTCGGGTGAAATGACGAGCGACGCACACGATTCGAGGATCGATGGTGTGTCGCGTGCATTGGAGGAGTTGGGGTTCGACGCACACTTTGACGATGTGTTGATCGCGCTTGATTTTCGGCGTGATGCACTCGAGCGGGTGGGTCGTCTGGGCCGCGTGAGTCGATTGGATCGTGGCTGGAGCACGGTTCTGCGCTCGCGTGATGACGATGGTTTGCGCGTGCGCAACATCGGCGCAGACGTGGCCGTGGGCGACTGGGTCATCGTGGACGAACGTGCCGAGCGCGTGGAGCGAGTCTTGACGCGGACCTCGGCGCTCACTCGACGGGCGAGTGCCGAATCAGTGCGGGCCGAGTCGCATACGTTGGCCGCAAACATTGACGTGGTGTTCATTGTTCAGGCCATCGACCAGGAGCCCAATCCGCGTCGGCTCGAGCGCGAACTTGCGCTTGCATTCGATAGCGGAGCGACCCCGATGATCGTATTGAACAAGATCGATGCGATAGCCGCCGATGTTGTCGCCGAGCGTCGCCGCCTCGTTGAGGCGCATGCCGCAGGCGCCGAGGTGGTGAGCACGAGTGCATCGAGTGGCGCAGGCATCGACGCGCTGTTGCATTACGCGCGTGAAGGAAACGCAACGGTGGCGTTCCTTGGCGCAAGTGGTGTGGGGAAGTCGTCGCTGGTGAATGCGTTGTTGGGCGAGACGCGACAGGCAACGGGCGAGGTGCGCGAGGGCGATCGTCGTGGCAAACACACCACCACGGCGGCCGAGCTGATTGCCCTCCCGGGCGGAGGCTGGTTGCTCGACACACCGGGCGTGCGAGCCGTGAGCTTGTGGCTGAGTGGCCGCGGCATCGAGCGCACGTTTCCTGAGCTGTTTGCACTTGCCGAGCAGTGTCGGTTTCGTAATTGCAAGCATGAGGAAGAACCTGGCTGTGCGGTGCGTGAGGCGATCGATCGCGGCGAGGTTGACCCCGAGCGCCTGCGCAGTATGAAGTCACTCGTGAGCGAGGAAGTCGAGTTAGAGGATTCGCGCGACGAGCGCGAGCGTGCAGCCAATAGAAAAGGTGCACGCAAGTCGCGTACGACATAGGGAATACACGGGCGGTGATCGGCGTTGTGATGAACGACGCCTAAGACCCCCCGTTAGGCGACTAGATGTGGCCGGTGTCCACGCCCTTGAGGACGCCGGCCGCTGTCGTTCTCACATCATCCAGATCGGTGAGCTTCTGCGCGGCTCGCACCTGCGTGACAATGCGTGGATTGCGCGCAAAGCGGTCGGCATGGCGCGCCAAGAAATCCCAGTACAGGGTGGTGAACGGGCATGCGTCGTCGCCGGTGCGCTTCTTGCGGTCGTACGCACAGCCCTTGCAGTGATCGCTCATGCGGTCGATGTAGGCACCGCCGGCTGCGTACGGCTTGGTGGCAATCACACCGCCGTCGGCATATAGCGACATGCCCACCACGTTGGGCAGCATGACCCACTCGGCAGCATCGACGAATGAATTCCACATCCACTGCGTGAAGGCAGGTGGCTGGATGCCGGTTAACAGTGCAAAGTTGCCGAGCACCATGAGTCGTGGAATGTGATGTACCCACGCTCGCTGGTACACACCGTCGAGGGCGGTGGACATGCAACGCATTAACGTATTGCCGGAAGTAAACATGGGCGGTAGTGGCCGCGTGGCGTCGAGTGCGTTGCGGTTGCGATAGTCGGGCATCTCACGCCAATAGGTGTTCCAGACGAATTCACGCCAGCCGATGATCTGGCGGATAAATCCTTCTGCCGAGTTGATTGGCACGAGCCCACGGTCGTAGGCCTCTTGCACTGCATCGCAGACTTCGTGGGGAAGGAGGAGACCATTGTTGAGATAGGGCGACAGCAGTGAGTGTGCGAGGTGCCAGTTGTCGGTGAGCATCGCATCTTCGTGTGGGCCGAATTCGGGCAAGACGTGGTCGATGAAGCGACGAAGTCTCGCAAGCGCGCCACTGCGCGACGTAGCCCACAGGCCAGTAGGTGCCTCGCCCCAACACGACGACGGCAGTGACGCCACTACGTCGCGGTCGAGGTCGTCGAGTGCATCCACCTTCGGCGTGGCCCACCGGTCGTGGCCGGTTTTTGGGGGCGGCAGACGGTTGTCGGCGTCGAAGTTCCACGCTCCACCGGCAGGCTCGTCGCTTTGCATGAGGTAGCCAAGTCGTCGGCGCTGCCACCGATAGAAGTCCTCCATCTTGAACGACTTCTTGGTTGAGGCAAAGACGGCAAAGTCTTCGGGGTGGCAGAGAAACTGATTTGACCGCACTGTTGCCACATTTAGACGGGTGAGGAGCGTGCGCGCGTTGTAGCTGTTGGGTTCGGTGGCGACGAGCGCACTCGGTGCGTAGTCGTTGCGATGCGACTCGATACCTTTGCGCATCGAGTCGGCATGCCGATAGTCGACGTCGAAACCTTCGGCACGCAACTCGTGAGCGAAGCGACGCATGGAGACCACGATGAAGTGGGCGCGTTGCACGTGCCATGGTCGCGAAGCAATCTTGCCGCGCGATTCGATCATGAGCACGCGATGAGTAGAGGGGTGAGCATCACCGAGTGCCCCGATTGACCGATGGAGTTGGTCGCCGAAAACAACTACGGTGATCATGTGAGCGACGCTACACGCGGGGCTTACCCGGTGTCTTCGACGTGCATGGTGACGCGAGCCGTCATGTCGAAGAGGCGCAGATGTGTGTTGATGAACAGCAAGCGCAATGCGTAGCGGTGGCGCAATGTAGTGGTGACGAGGTCGTCGACACGTTCAATGGTGACCGTGGTGGGGGCGAGATGCAGTGAGTCGTTGACGAACGCCTGGATGGATGCGGTGTCGTCGGGGTCGATCGACGCAAGTCGCGCCGCTGTTCCGGCGGCGCGCCAGAGTGCGAGGTGATCGCGTATAGCGACGCCCATGTGCAACACCAGTGCCAGCGATACAGCGACGAGCGGGAGCAGGAGTGCCGCTTCGACAGACGACTGGCCAGGTTCAGCCCTCCGGCGCATCGGTCTGGGAAAGGATCGAGTCGAAGATCATGTCGAAGAGTTCGCCGATGCGCCCTGCTCCGCCGCCGTCACGCGCCCACGCCACGATGAGCATGGCGATGACGGCGACGCCGAGCAGGACGAGGGCGTATTCGGTGGTGGCTTGGCCGGCCTCGGTGCGCTTCATGCGGTGCCGAAGGTGGGCATGACGGCGACGAAGAGTGGCAGCACACCGAGCATGATGAACGCGGGCAGCACGCACAGCACGACTGGCAACGTGAGTGCAACGGGAAGACGGGCAAGTCGTTGCTCGTGTACACGTCGGCGCGCACCGCGTACCTCTGCGGTGATCATCGACACGTGCTCTGCTGCAGGTGCGCCATCGCGGGCTGCTTGGACCAAGACATCGAGGAGGGGTGACAGCAGCGGGTTAAGGCGTGACAACCCACTGACGACGGTTGCAAGTGGGGCCCCGACGCTCAGTGCAGTGGTGTGATCGCGTACTGCGGTGGCAACTATCTCCTCAAGCCACAGTGGTGCCTCGAAGAGCGCGCGTTGGACGGAAACTCCGGCGTGCAGCAAGGAAGTAGTCACGTCAGCGAAATGCAATGCGTCGTCGTCAGTGATCATGGGGCAGCCCTCGCGATGAGTGTGTGCATCCACCGGCGGCCAACGACGTGTAGACCGAGGCCAATAGCGGTGCAGGCAAGTCCGGTGGTTGTTGTCACGATGAACTGTCTGGCATTGGCGCTCATCAGCATGATGAGCGCCGCCACGATGAGCGGCGACAGGGTGAGGATGCGTAGCGATGACTGCGCTTGCGCCGAGCGGGTAGTGCGCTCTTCGAGCAACGTGACGCGTTCGCGGATGAGCGTTGCCCCATGGAGCACAACCGCGTGTGAGTTGTTGAGTGAGGCCAGCGCAAGTGCGCGTGCCGCATGTTGTACTTCTGTTGACCATGTGGCGGACCACGCCTCGTCGATTGCGTGTGTCAGGGAGAGACCGTTCATGCAGCGCAACACGATGGGTTCGGTAAAGGGTGTGAGTGCGGCATGGGAGTCGGCAACGTGGATGAGGGCGTGACTCGCGGATGACCCCGACTGCATTGCGCGGGCAACAGCTTCGAGTAGGGCCGCGAGTTCGAGTGGGTGCGGCGGCGTCGCATCTCCTTGTGTGGCGGTGTGCTGCGGGTCGAGGCGCCTCCGCACAGCCGGGCGAAGCACGCGTGGTTCGATGTGGGTTGTCATGACGACGAAAACGGCGAGACCTACCGCAAGAGCCCCAGCGACCGCAATCATGCTGCACGACGAACAGTGGGTGCATCGTGGCGATACAGCGTGCGAGCCCGCTGCGTGGGGTCATTTGGTACCGCGACGACGTGCGACACACGTCGACTCCCTGTCTCGTCGCGCTCAAGGTGGATGACAGCGTCGATGACGCGATGTACGACGGCTCGCGCCACGGTGGAGCCCCACTGGGGATGATGGCGCAACACCAGGAGCGCGAGTCGATCGAGGGCATCGGTACCCGACGCGGCATGACACGTGCCGAGCGAACCCGCGTGTCCGGTGTCAAGCGCCTCGAGCAAGTCGGCAACCTCGGCGCCACGTACTTCACCGATGATCAAGCGGTCGGGTCGCATGCGCAACGCGGCGCGCAGGAGCACCTGCATGGACAGCGCACCGATGCCTTCGGCACCAGGTGGCTGAGCCTCCAGGCGCACCACATTGGGAA
Organism: Ilumatobacteraceae bacterium; assembly: GCA_044237775.1. Lineage (GTDB taxonomy): Bacteria > Actinomycetota > Acidimicrobiia > Acidimicrobiales > Ilumatobacteraceae > UBA3006. The sequence goes on from JBIIEO010000001.1 coordinate 197,505, forward strand.
CGGCGATGCCGAGTTCAGCAACGTCTTCAATGACGACGAGCCTGTCGTTTGCGGGAATGTGGCGGGCGAGCGCGCCGAGCAATGTGGTCTTGCCCGAAGACGCAGCGCCCGACACGACGATGTTGCGGCGCTCAGCGACGAGGCGTTCGAGTATCGCGGCGCACGAGGTGTCGCCAAAGTCGGCAAGCGACGCGTTGGTGAGCGTGAAGCGGCGGATGGAGAGGCACGGCCCGCGCGAGGCCGGCGGCACAACGATGCATACGCGAGAACCGTCTGCCAGTCGCGTATCGACAATGGGCGCGAGACGGTCGACGCGTTTACCGTGCTGCAACAGGATGCGTTGGATGATTGCGTCGGTTTCGGTGGGCGTGATGGCATCGACGTGGCGAAGACCATCGTCGTCTTCGATGAAGACATCGTGACCATCGTTGACCATGACCTCTTTGACTCTTGGGTCGGCGAGCCAGCGCTCGAGGGCCCCGCAATGGCGAAGCGTTGTGCGCGCGGTTTCCTCGAACATGTCAGGCGACGAGATCGAGCAGTGCGCGTGAATCGTGGGGAACACGCGATGCAATGAGCCCCGCATCGACGAGACGCGCGATTTGCGGCACGACCGGCACTTCGGCAAGTACCGGTGCATGCACCACCGACTCGACATCGCGTGGCCCGAGCGACCTTCCGGATTCGGATACCACGACGACGCCATCGATGCGCTTCTGCAGTCGTGCAGCGGCGCGCAGCGCGAGATAACACGGACGCACAACAAGAATTGATCGGGGTGCGGCGTGCACGGCGGCGTGCACCACACCTGCACCGCTTCCGGCATCGACGATGGTGTCGACTTGCGGCAGATTGAGTGTGGCTAGCAGTTCCTGCATCCGTGAATCGGAAGCAGTGGTGAGCGAGCGCGGGCCACGCGGCACGACGCTGATGCCGGCGACGGCGTCGATCTCGCGAGCACAGACTGCGGCGAGATCGGCATCTGGCGTGTCGAGCCAGCCGGCCACGCCGTCGTTATCGGGTTCAGTGAGGCCGAGCGTGGCGGGGATGTCACCCGCGAGATCGACGAGGCGTACGTGTCGAGAGCCACGATGGGCGAGGGCGGCGGCCAAGAGCGACGTCACGACGGTGGTACCGCTGCCACCTTTCACCGACCACAACACGAGCATCACGCACCTCCAGGTGGCGCGATGTGTGCATGACTATGACGAAAGCGCAACCGCCAACTGCGCGGCGACACGCGCGTTGTTCTCGGCGAGTGACAGGTTTGCCGCAACACTTGCAAAACCCGTGGCCTGAGCGATTCGACCGAGGACGAACGGGGTGACGGGAGGGCCCACGATGCCTGCACTCGTTGCCGCGAGGAGTGCCTCGTCGATGACGCCGTCAATCATGGCCTTGTCGAGCGAATCGGCGAGCGGCACGGGCACGCATGCAAGAACGCCGCCCTCGCGACCCAGCGCCCGATGTGCTTGGGTGAATCGCGCGAGTTCGGCGACGTCTTCGACGCGAGCAGGAATGGGAAGTCCACTCGAGTGCACGGTGAAGGCCGGGAACTCGTCGCAGGCAACGCCGACGACCGGTACGCCAAGCGTCTCGAGATATTCGAGTGTGCGCGGGAGGTCGAGGAACGACTTTGCTCCGGCGCATACGGTGACGACAGGGTGTGTGGCGAGCGCGCCGAGGTCTGCCGAAATATCGCCGTGTTCATTGACTCCACGGTGAACCCCGCCGATGCCGCCGGTTGCAAACACTGCGATACCAGCGCGGTGAGCAAGCAGGAGCGAGGCAGACACGGTGGTGGCACCGAAGTCCCACCGTTGCGCAACGGCAAGAGCGAGTTCACGCTCACCCACCTTGCGCGCTGGTCCAAGGATCAGCTGGTGTTCCGACTCGTCGAGGCCCACACGCGGCTCGCCGTTAAGAACTGCGGTGATTGCCGGCACTGCGCCCTCGTCACGGATTGCAGCGATGCAGCGATTTAGCGCGTCGGCGTTTTGCGGTGCGGGGAGGCCAAGGTTGGAAAAGATCGTGGACTCGAGGGCCACCACGGGTGCATGGCGCCCCAGCGCGTCGCGTACCTCGGGGGACACAACGATTCCAGGTGTTGGTGATGACGTGATCATGAATAGTCCCCCAGCGTGGCACCCGGGGTGGTGAGTGCGCGAGTTGCGACGCGATGACCGGCATCAACTGCCGAATGTAGGTCGCGCGTGTGCACCCATGCGGGCAGAAATCCGGCGGCGAAGGCATCTCCCGCGCCGGTGGTATCGAGCACGTGTGCGACTGGTGCAATGGCAAAGGCAGCGCGCACGCCACGCGTGTAGGTCACGACGGGATCGGCGCCGTGCTTCACGACGGTGAGGGCAGCGCCGTGAACACCGTGCGACTCGTCGACTTTGAGAACCCGTGCCTCGTCTTCGTTGCACAGCAAGACGTCGGGCTTGAGACGAGCGATGAGATCGTGATACTGCGGGACGGGAAAATCGACGAGCACTGACTCTGATGACGCATCGATTGACACGAGTATGCCCCGAAGATGTGCATCGGCGATCAGCGCTTCGACAGACGATGCAGTTGCGCTAGCGGTGAGCGAGTACGTCGGCACATGCAAGACGTTGACGCCGGTGAGAACATCGACGTCGATCGGGCCCAAATCACTTGCGGCCCCTCGATCGGTAAGCATCGAACGTTGGCCATCGTGATGCACAAGCACGATGATTGACCCTGTTCGACCACGCCGTTGCACGCGAACGTCAACACCTTCGGCAGCGAGAGCATCACATAATCGGTTACCCAGGTCGTCTACGCCAACACAGCCGACGAAGCGTGATGGCGACCCAGTGCGCGCCGCAAACGACGCGACGTTTGCTGCACTCCCACCACGCGTGCGCAAGATGCGCGAAGTGGTGTCGCTGGCGTGGTGCAGCTCGGCATCAAGCAAACACACCACATCTTCAATGAGGTCGCCGACTGCGCAGAGCATCAGCGGCGAGAGTCGGTGACTAGACCGACAGGAGGTCGCGTGCGCCAGTGTCGCTGGAGGGGTGACGCAACTTGCTCATCGCGCGCGCTTCGATTTGTCGGATGCGTTCACGTGTGAGGTTGAACGCCTCGCCAACTTCTTCAAGCGTGCGCGGTTCGCCGCGGTCGAGGCCAAAGCGCAACGCAAGGATTTCGCGTTCGCGTTGGTCGAGTGGCGCGAGCAAGCGCGAGATCTCCTCGGGCAGCAAAGCGGTGGCCGCTACTTCGAAGGGTGATTCGGCTGCACGGTCTTCGACGACGTCGCCAAGTTCGGCATCGCCATCTTCGCGAAGCGGTTCGGACAACGACAACGGTTCGGCGGCAAAGCGCAGGGCCTCGGTGACCTTGTCTTCAGGCATCTCGACTTCTGCCGACAACTCGGCAAGCGTTGCGGGGCGACCGAACTTGAGCTCGAGGCGCGAGCGCGCCTTCTGCAGGCGGGCGAGTGTGTCGCCGGCGTGCACAGGAAGGCGAATCGTGCGACCGGTATTGGCGATGCCGCGGGTAATTGCTTGGCGGATCCACCACGTGGCGTAGGTGGAGAACTTGAAGCCTTTACGCCAGTCGAACTTCTCGACGGCGTGCATGAGGCCGAGGTTGCCCTCTTGGATGAGGTCGAGCAACGGGAGCCCGGAGGCTTGGTACTTCTTGGCGATCGACACCACAAGACGCAAGTTGGACTGCACGAACTGCCGCTCGGCGCGGGTGCCTTCGCGCTGGACCTTCTTCAACTCGCGGCGGCGGTTGGGGGTGAGCTTGGCGTCATTCTTCTCGAGTTCTGCGGTGGCTTCTTTGCCTGACTCGATGGCCTTGGCGAGGCGGACTTCGTCGTCTTTGGTGAGGAGGGCATATTGGCCGATGTCGGTGAGATAGAGACGTACGAGATCTTCTTCGTCGCGATCAATCCGATCCTTAGCCACAAAAACTCCTTGTCGAGCGTCCGATTGCGGGTAACGATACCCAGCGGGTCAAGCCACACAACCCCGAAACCACGATTTTCGCGGGTGTGTTGAGGCGTGCCGCACGACATCCATTACATGACCAAATTCCCGTACCATGGGCTCATGTCGAACCCACTTTTGAATGACAAGGCGTTTGCGAAGGCCTCGGCAAAGACCGCCGATCAGGCCGGTTGGGCTGCTCCGTCGGGAGCCCCCACGCAGTGGAATCCACCAGTGAGCGATGGCCCGACGAGCGCGTGGTCGGGCACCCGCACTGAAACGATGACGGCCAACGGTGCGATGAGTGCGACATTGATGCTCACTGTGCTGCTGATTGCGGCTGCCACCTTTGGCTGGAGCCAAGTGGCGGAGCCTGGCTTTAACGAGTCGGTCGCATTCCCTGGTTGGGCCATGGGCGGCATCATCGTGGGCTTCATCACCGCGCTTGTTGTTGCGTTCAAGCCGATGATGGCGCGATTCTTGGCGCCGGTGTACGCGCTCGCCCAAGGCGTGGCAGTGGGTGCGATTTCTAAGGTGTACAACATTGCCTACGAGGGCATTGTCCTGCAGGCTGTGGGCGCAACGATTGGCGTCTTTGTCGTCATGCTGGTGCTTTATCGCACCGGGGTGCTGCGAGTAACGAACACGTTCCGCCGCGTTGTGGTGGGGGCAACGATCGGTATTGGCGTTTTCTACCTCGCGTCCTGGATCGTGAGCTTCTTCGGTGCCGACATCTTCCCGTCGGGTTCAAGCACCTTCAGCATTCTGTTCAGCTTTTTCGTTGCTGGTCTTGCCGCGTTCAACTTGGCACTCGACTTCGACTTCATCGATCGCGCCGAGCGTGAAGGTGCGCCGAAGCAAATGGAGTGGTTCGCTGCGTTCGGGTTGCTCGTCACCTTGGTGTGGCTGTATCTCGAAATTCTGCGCCTGCTTGCCAAGCTGCGCGAGCGCTGATCGTTAGGCGTGGCGTGCCGTTGGCCGCTGCGCGAGCATCCCTTCATCGAGTGGCGCACCGGTGACTTCGTCGGTGAAATAGGTGCCGCTCTCCAGACGTTCCATTGCGCGCTCCACTTCGTTGAGATCGTGTTCGATGGCATCAAGGTCGAGCGAGGCGTCTGACATGCGCACGATCATATGCGCGTCGATAGCGTGTCGCCCATGACTTCATTTCCTCCCTTCGACGGATCCGCACCCAAGCAGCAGAAGTTCTCCTCGCCTCCCGAAATGGGTATCGACCCTGCCAAGCGGTACTCGGCGACTATGGAAACGTCGATGGGCACGTTGGTGATTGCCCTCGATCCGGTTGCCGCGCCGAAGACGGTCAACAACTTCGTCTTTCTTGCGTTGAACCACTATTACGACGGCGTGATCTTTCATCGCATCATCAATGGCTTCGTGTGCCAGGGCGGCGACCCTGAGGGCACGGGTCGCGGCGGTCCGGGATATCGCTTCGAAGACGAGTTGCCCAAGTCGGGCAAGTATCAGATCGGCAGCCTTGCGATGGCAAACGCTGGTCCTAACACCAATGGTTCGCAGTTCTTCATAATCAGCGGCCCAAGCGGCGTGTCGTTGCCGCCTGCGTATTCGTTGTTTGGACAGGTGGTGAAGGGCCTCGACATCGTCGACATGATGCAGAAGGTGCCGACCGGCGCTGGCGACCGTCCGAAGGACGACGTGGTCATCAAGTCGGTCACCATTACTGTCGCCGACTAGATGCCTTCTCGTCGCGACTCATTGTCGATCGACGAGGCACGACGCATTGCGCTTGCTGCGCAGGGATTTGATGCTGCACGACCAACGGGCACCGTCACGCAGCGGCATGTAGCCGCAACCTTTGCGCGTCTTGGTGCTGTGCAGATCGATTCGGTAAATGTGCTCGTGCGAAGTCAGGAACTGCCGCTCTTCGCACGGTTGGGTGCGCACGATCGAATGGCAATTCCACGAGCCACGAGGCGTAGGGCGATATTCGAGTATTGGGGTCATGCCGCAGCGCTCCTGCCGATCGATGCGCAGCCGCTGTTTCGTTGGAAGATGCGCGATGCGAAGACTGGCAAGTCTCGACATTGGGGCTTGAGCGACTTTCATGATGCGAATCGTCGGTTTGTTGCCACCGTGCATCGACGTATTCGTAACGATGGGCCCGTGACCGCGAGCCAGTTATCGACACGAACTGGGCCAAAGGGCACATGGTGGGATTGGGATGACGCAAAGATCGCGCTCGAGTACTTGTTTCTTACGGGAGACGTGATGGCCGCGGGCCGGGGAAACGATTTCGCACGTATATACGACGTGGCTGAGCGGGTACTGCCGCAGCATGTACTCGATGCGCCAACGCCCACCGAACGCGACGCACGACGCGAGCTGGTGCTACGTGCGTCGCGTGCGTTGGGTGTGGCGACGATGACCGACTTGGCGGATTACTACCGCCAGCGAACGACTGATGTGAAGGGCGTCGTTGCCGAACTTGTGGCAAGCGGCGCATTGGTGCCCGTGCGCGTAGAGGGCTGGAAGGAGCAGGCGTATCTTGCCCGTTCGGCAAAGATGCCGCCGCGCATCATCACACAGGCGTTGTTGTCGCCATTTGATTCGCTTGTTTGGTTTCGTCCGCGCAACGAGCGGTTGTTCGACTTTCACTATCGGATCGAGATCTACACGCCCGAAGCGAAACGTCGATACGGCTATTACGTGTTGCCGTTCATGATGGATGGCGCGATCGTGGCACGGGTCGACCTCAAGGCCGATCGTGCGTCGGGTCGTTTGCTCGTCAACGGTGCGTTCGGCGAACCGGGAATTGATGCGGCCGACGTGGCCAATCGCCTGTCAATAGAACTCGATGAGATGGCGGCATGGTTGGGGCTTGACGAGGTGCGCGTGGGTCGGCGCGGCAACCTCTCCCGAGCCGTCGCAGCGAAGCGTCGGTAGCCTTTCGCGAATGCCGTTAATCGCCATTGCTGGTCGACAAGGCGCGCCGAGCAGGGTGTCGCGCGACGCGGTGTGCTTTGCGGGTAGGCGGTATCTGGACTGCGTTCTGCGTGCAGGTGGTGAACCGGTGGTGATTACGCCGCAACACATCACCGACGACGAGGCCGACGAGTTGATCAACCGTTTCGATGGACTCGTTCTGATGGGCGGCGGCGACGTAGACCCTGCCCGATATGGCCAGGAGCCTGGCCCGCACGTATATGGCGTGCTGCCCGAGCAGGATCATTTTGAGATGACGCTGTTGCGCGCCGCACTCGCAGCTAATTTGCCGGTGCTCGCAGTGTGTAGAGGTATGCAACTTGCCAACGTGATGCTCGGCGGCACGCTCGTGCAGGACTTGAGCGAACTACCGAATGCGGACCAACTTGTTGATCACAAGCCCACCGGGTTTCCTGTCGGTGCGGAGTACACGTTGCATGAGGTGACCGTCGATGCTGGGTCGCGACTGGGCACCGCGCTCGGAGACACAACTATTCAGGCTGCATCGTTTCATCACCAAGGCATCGGCCGTCTTGCCGACGGGTGTCGACCCGTGGGGTGGGCGCCCGATGGAGTGTTGGAGGCATTCGAACACGAGGAGCGGTGGTTGATTGGCGTCCAGTGGCACCCAGAAGACACCGCGGCGGACGATCCTCTACAACAGCGGTTGTACGACGCGTTTGTGGCTCAGGCGCGATCGAGAATTTCGGCGCGCTGAACTGACTCGTGTCGTCGGCGTTCGTCGGCAAACGGAGAGTTTGGGGCGGTGACCCAACGAAATGCGTTCGTCACCCCGATACCGAGTGGCCGCAGCGCGAGCCGTTCGGTAAGTGGCAGCAACGGGAGACGTAAAAGTGGCCGCGTCCACGCAGGCAATGTGGCCACAGTGGCAGATACGAGTGCAAAGTAGGCGCCGTTTGCGGGGAATGTCAGCGGTGGGGTGAGCGTGAGATACCGCACGGCATCACGCGATTCGGGCGTGCTGCGCAACTCGGGGATAAAGCGGCGGAGTCGCTCCCGCAATTCGTGTTCGGTCTCGGGCGGCGCAATGACACCCAACTTGCTTGCGATCACCGCCATGTCGTGGATGTAGCGGTCGCGATCGCGTTGGTTGAGCGGTCGTGCGCCAAAACGTTGGTAGGCGGTGAGAAAACTGTCGACCTCGGCCACATGTACCCACTCGAGGAGGTGCGGGTCGTTGGCTGAATAGGGTCGGCCATCGGCGGCAGTTCCCTGCACGAACGAATGGACGTGGCGAATGCGGTCGATCGTGCGCTGTGCCTCGTCGGCGGGGCCGAAAGTGGTGACGGCGAGAAAGTCGGCGGTGCGTTGTAGTCGCCCCCACGGATCATTGCGATAGTCGGAATGTTGGGCGACGCCTGCCATCGCTAGGGGGTGCAGCGTTTGGATGAGCAGTGCACGGAGACCACCGATGAACATTGAGGCATCGGCATGCACAAGTCGGATTGGCCGATCCTCGGTAAACCACCGCTCGCCCGACGCTTCGATGATTTCGAGCACGCGCTCGTTGGCGTTGGGTCCGGCCACGCGGTCGCGAAGGGCGTCGCCAAGCGACTGGCGTACCGTGCTCAGTCGATCGGTAAGGAGTTCTGCGACGTTCACCACGATCCCATCGTGCCAGCGTTTGGTATCGAATGTCGTACCGATCTCATGGGTAGCGTTGGGTTAGTGAGCGAGCAGCCGATGCCGAAATGGGTGTACCGCGCAGTGGTGGTGTTCTGGCTGGGTTTCCTCATGGCGCTTGTTGTGCGGGAGTTGTTCGGCATGGTGTCGGGTTTCATGCTGCTGCTGCTTGTATCGCTGTTCTTGGCCCTTGCCATTGAGCCGGGTGTCAATTGGTTGCAGCGCCGGGGCTGGCGCCGTGGATCGGGAACGGGTGCCATCTTGTTTGGCGTGCTGATTGCCGCGGGCATTTTTGTGGGGGCAATTGGATCTCTGGTTGCAAGTCAGGCCGCAGACGTGCTGTCAAATAGCGAAACGTATGTGAACGACACGGTCGACTTCATCAACGACACGTTTGGCACCAACATCGACCCTGCCGAAGTCAACGTAGAGATTTCCGACCCAAGCGGCGCGGTGCAGCAGTTCATCAATCGCCAGCAATCACGTGTGTTTTCGTTGTCAGTCAATGTGTTGACGGCCTTGCTGCAGTTGTTCTCGGTGTTGTTGTTCACGTTTTATCTCGTTGCCGACGGGCCGCGCCTACGGCGAGTTATTTGCAGTCGCCTCGAACCAGATCGCCAGCGCGCGGTGCTCAATACGTGGAACTTGGCGATCGATAAGACCGGCGGCTACCTCTATTCACGCGCGTTGCTCGCAGTGATTTCATCCTTCATTCACTGGGTGGCGTTTCAGTCGATCGGTATTCCTGCGCCAATCGCAATGGCGGTGTGGGTGGGCATCGTGTCGCAGTTCATTCCCGTGCTTGGCACGTATCTGGCTGGCATCTTGCCCGTGGTGTTGACATTCCTCGAATCGCCGCTGCAGGCCCTCGCCGTGATCGTGTTCATCGTGGTGTATCAGCAGGTGGAGAACTATCTCGTTGCACCGCGCATTACCGCGCGCACACTGCAGGTGCACGCAGCGGTTGCGTTTGGGTCGGCAATTCTTGGTGCGGCGATCTTGGGCCCGATCGGCGCAATCTTGGCGCTACCCGCTTCCGCGATGATCCAGTCTCTCGTGGGCAGTTGGGGCGAGCGCCACGATGTGATTGACGATGATTTAGTGCGCGAGGCTGTGAAGAAACCTCGCCGCCTTCGCAAATCGCGATAGTCCGACACGCAGGCTGCCGGCCTTGAATTGTTGCGCAATCGCCCGTTGGTCGGGGATGGGAGATTTGAACTCCCGGCCTCCACGTCCCGAACGTGGCGCGCTACCAAGCTGCGCTAATCCCCGGTTATGTAGGGAAAAAGCCTAACGGGCGATTGTGTCGGCCGACCCGGTGACGACTGGTCCGTCGTGCCATGGTTCGCCGTTCATTACCGCGCGCGCTGCCTGCTGCAATTTCAACGCATCCAGTGGTTTGACGACCCAACCTTCGGCTCCACTACGGCGGGCAAGATGCACATCGGCCTGGCGGTCGAGGAGCATGACCACGGGTACGTGTGGGATGCGGTGGTCGCTGTGATCCAAACGCAAATCCATCGTCACCGCCATTGCGCCCATCGTGCCGAATTGGAGATCGAGGATGGCGAGGTCGGGTACGCGACGACGAATTGCCTCGGGTACATCACGTCCGTTGCGGCAAACGGTGAACGACGTTTCGGGGGTCCCGAGCGCCGCCACCACCTCATCAAGAACCCATTGGGCATCGGTGCCGAGCAAGATGTGCACGCGTGACAGGTTACCGCAGGCGTTTGCTTGGCAATTGGTTGGCCGCCGACGGTACCGTTTATCGCTGGCTTGATACCCGAGCCACAACCACGATGCAAAGGACCCCTCGTTGACGATTCGCCAGGTGATGCGCGCAGGAATCCTGGCTATTGCCGTGGCGTGCACGCTCGCCGTGACGGGTGCTCCTGTCAATGCGGCGACCGCCGAAGACCTTGAGCCTGTCGACGTCGTGGCAGTAAGCGGGCTGCTTGATCATGTAGTGGTGCACGCGATTCATGAAGCGCTACAGCGGTCACAAGAAAATGGGGCGCAGGCCGTGGTGTTGCAGGTGAACTCGCTCGGCGCAATTGTGGACGCAACGCGGATGCAGGAGTTGTTGCAGGAGATCAGTGATGCGACGGTGCCCGTGGCCGTATGGGTGGGCCCAACCGGAGCGCGCGCCTACGGCTGGTCGGCGCAGTTGCTAGCAGTTGCCGACGTGACTGCAATGGCGCCCGGAGCACGTGTTGGCTACAGCGGCAAGTTGCTGGAAGTTGACGGTGAGCCAGTGTCGTTCGGCGAGGCTGACAGCACGTTGCGCGCCTCAAGCATGGGATTCGACGAGGCACGTGAGGCGGGTGTACTGAACTACGCCGGGACCGACGAGGGCGTGCCGGTTGTGCGCAACATGTTGCTTGCACTCGATGGCATTCAGGTGGACGGCATCTTGCTCGACACCGTGGTGGAAACCGTTGACGCTTCGGGTCAAGTGGTACGCGACGCAACGACGGCGCGATTCTTCAAGTTGGATCTCATGGGTCAACTGATGCATACGGTGGCGAGCCCGCCCGTCGCATATCTGCTCTTCATCATCGGACTCGCACTGTTGATCTTTGAGTTGTTCACTGCTGGTATTGGTATCGCCGGCATTGTTGGTGCAACCAGTCTCGTGCTCGGTACCTATGGCCTTGCCGAACTTCCCACCCGCCCGATCGCCGTCATTCTTGCCCTGCTCGCGGCGTTTGCCTTTGCTGTGGATGTGCAGGTGGGCATCCCGCGTTTCTGGACAGGCGTTGGCCTGTTGTTTTTCACCATTGCATCATTCGTGATGTACGAGCCAATCGACGGGACAGACATGCGCCTGTCATGGTTGACACTGATCTGTGGCATCGGAATGGTGGCCCTCGCCTTCATTGTCGGTATGCCGTCGATGGTACGTACTCGATTTGCTACACCGACCATTGGTCGCGAGTGGATGATCGGCATGGAGGGTACGGTCGAGACGCCGGTGTCGCCCGATGGTGTTGTGGTGGTCAAAGGTGCCAAGTGGCGAGCACGCACGAATCGCGCCACACCATTAGAACGCGGCGATATGTGCAAAGTGGTCGGCATCGATGGCGTGACACTCGAGGTGGAGCCACTCACTGGCGCTGCTCGCGACTATCGCGAAATGCGTAAAGGCTCCGGCGATTAGCGAGTCCGTCGATCGTCGTCAGGCGGTCGACTCCTTCGCGATGCAGCCGGTGGACTGGGTGTTGTTGTTCATTCCCGGAATCATCTGGGGCTCGTCGTTCTTCCTTATCGCCGAAGCGATGGAGTCGTTCTCTCCCGGGTTGATCACACCTCTTCGTGTGTTATTCGGATGTTTAACCCTGACGATGATTCCCGGATCACGCAAGCCCGTGGAACGCAGCGCATGGAAGTCGATTGCCGTGCTCGGCGTCGTGTGGCTGGCCGCTCCGCTGACCGTCTTCCCTTTTGCCGAGCAACACGTGTCGAGCAGTGTGACGGGCATGCTCAACGGCGGCACACCGCTCTTTGCCGCAACTGTCGCATCATTGATTGGCCGACGTTTGCCTCCCGTCGGTCAGATGATCGGCATCGCTATTGGCATGTTCGGGATCGTGTTGATCGCAATCCCCACCGTTAGTGAGGGTTCGTCGAGCGCATTCGGTGTTGCGCTGATCGTTGGCGCACTGATGATGTACGGCGTGGCGATCAACATTGCCGTTCCCTTGCAACAGAAATACGGCGCGCTGCCGGTGTTGTGGCGAGCAGAGATTGTCGCCCTCGTCCTGCTCGCGCCGATGGGCATCTATTCGGTACGCAATAGCGACTTCGCGTGGGTGCCGTTCCTCGCCCTTGTCGTTCTCGGCGTCTTTGGCACAGCGCTTGCCCACTACATGGCGGCAACCATGGCGGGCCGAGTGGGCGCCACACGCGCCTCTGGCAGCACGTACATCATGCCGGCAGTCGCACTATTGCTTGGCATCACGATTCGCAACGAGGCAGTCGCCCTGCTCGCACTGGTCGGCAGCGGCGTTGCGGTGCTCGGCGCATGGGTGCTCGGTCGTAGCCGTCGCGCCTGATGGCTTACTGTTTGAGCGAATGACCGAGGACACTCGACGCGCGCTGGCCTCTGAGCCAGGGGAGTCATTCGATGCGTCGTCGGTTCCTTTGCGTCCTGCAGCAACGGTGATGGTGGTGCGTGATCACGCGGTCAACGGCCTCGAGGTGTTCATGCTGCAACGCACGATGAAGGCGGCGTTTGCCAAGGGTATGTACGTCTTCCCGGGTGGCCGAGTGGACGATGTGGATGATGCATCCGAACTCGAGGCGATCTGTGATCGATTCACCGATGCACACGCGAGTGGGCTCTTGGGGGTGCCGCGCGGTGGGCTTGCGTATTGGATTGCAGCGATTCGGGAGTGTTTCGAAGAGGCGGGCGTGTTGTTGGCTCGTCGGGCCGACGAGCAAGATGCGCTTCGTTTCGATGACCCGACGGTTGAGGCCACGTTTGTTGAGTTGCGTCGCGCAGTGAACGATGGCGAACTCGGTTTCATCGACATGTGTCTGAAGGAGGATCTGCGGCTGACTACCGACACCATGCATTACGTGAGCCACTGGATTACGCCGATTGGTGAAGTGCGGCGGTTTGATACGCGATTCTTTATTGCGCCGGCGCCACCGGCACAGGCTCCACTGCACGATGATCGTGAAACGATCGACAGCCTGTGGGTGAGCCCACGTGAAGCGCTCGATCGATGTGAGCGGGGAGAGTTGGCGATGATTCCGCCGACGATCAGTAATCTCGAGTTTCTCCTGCCGCACTGGACAACGGCAGATGCCTTAGCCGCAGCGCAACGTGTTGGTACGCCGGTGACGGTGCTGCCCAAGTTGCGCACCGATGCAGAGGGTCGTGTGGTGGGCATCATCCTGCCCGGTGATCCCGACTACGCAGATCACGACTGACGAGTCAGTCGTCGCGTCGCGATACCGACACGGGCACCGCTTCAGCCGAGCGGGCTGAACAGCCGCCCATCTCGCTCGTCGGAACGGCCGTGTCGAGAATTGTGCGCGCAATCGCATTGAAGGCACGTGCTGCCGCGCCATCACCGGCGATAGCAACGGGTTCGCCTTCATCGCTTCCTGCGGCGACCGCATTTTCGATGGGGACCTGGCCGAGCAGGTCGACGCCGATCTCGTTAGCCAGCGCGGCGCCGCCACCTTCACCGAAGAGCGGATACGTCGTGCCGTGCTCGCAGGTAAATGCACTCATGTTTTCGATGACACCGGCAACGCGAAGGAAGCTGCGGCGCGCCATGTCGGCGGCACGGATAGCGACCTTCTGGGCTGAGGTTGCAGGCGTGGTCACGATGAGCAGGTCGGTGCGTGGAAGCATGCGAGCAAGACCCATTTGCACGTCGCCTGTTCCGGGTGGCATATCGATGAGCAGATAGTCGAGCTCGCCCCAATGCACGTCGTTGAGAAATTGTTCGACGGCTTTGGTGAGCATGAGGCCGCGCCACATCAGCGCGGTGGACTCGTCCTCTACGAGCATGCCGGTCGACACCACTTTGAGGAGTCCTGCACCAACGCGTCGCTCATTGGGAATGATGCGCGGCTTGTCACTACCCTCCACGCGGCGCGCCTCGAGGCGATCGGACATGCCAAGCATGCGCGGAATCGAAAATCCCCAAATGTCGGCATCGAGCACGCCAACCACAAGCCCGGTCTTGGCGAGTGCCGCGGCGAGGTTGACGGTGACGGAACTCTTCCCGACGCCACCCTTGCCGCTGGCAATGGCCAGCACGCGGGTGAGCGCAGACACCTGTGTGTCGCCGGCCTGCTCGCGGGCGTTCCAGCGTGCGCGGGTCATGACCTCGGTGCGTTCGTCGGCCGTCATTTCTCCCCAGTCGATCGACACGGTGGTGACGCCCGGATGGGTGGCGACGCGGGACTCGACGTCCTTCTTTATCTGGGCACGCAGCGGGCAGCCCTTGATTGTGAGCTTGATGCCGATGCGCACCTCGCCGGCGTCGGACACGGTGACGGTGCCGGCCATACCGAGATCCACGATGTTGTCGCCTAGTTCGGGGTCGATCACGGCGCGTAACAACTCGGTCACCTCGCTGGACGAGGGAGGCTCTGCGCGGCGTTCGGACATAGTGCTCAACCTACCCGTGGGGCCGAAATTTTGGGAAGGTGTGCTTGTCACGGACCAGACCAGCGGGGGTAGTCTGAGCCCATGATTACGCTCACCGATTCAGCAGCAAAGAAGGTCAAGCAGTTGCTCGCGGATGAGGGCGCCGAAGAGCTCGCCCTGCGCGTGGCGGTGCGCCCAGGCGGATGCTCGGGGTTCTCCTACGAGATGTTCTTTGACGGAGATGTCAATACGGACGACCAGACGCTGACGTTTGGCGATGTGCGCGTGGTGGTCGATGCCGCTTCGTCGCAGCTGCTTGCCGGCGCGAGCCTCGACTATCAAGACGGTTTGCAGGACGCGGGTTTCAAGATCAACAACCCGAATGCGACTCGCTCGTGCGGTTGCGGCAACAGCTTCAGCTGAAGCGTCACGCCAGCGCGTAGCGTGCCAACACCTCATTAATCTCGCGCGCGTCGAAGACGGCGTCGAGTCGCTCGACCAGCGTGCCCGTTGCGTCGGTGATGTAGAGCGCCGGCTCGTACGTCATGTTTAATGCCGTCACCGCAGGTGCCACAGTCGACACGGTGGAGTCGGTGTAAATCTCGGCGTGAACAAACGTCATGGCGTCGCCCACGCGGTCCCGCACGGCGAGTAGACCTTCTATGGCCGGCGAACATGTGCCCGTTGAGCAGTAGGCGGGGGTACCAACGAGGTATGCCACCGGCTTGCCGAGCGCGAGTGCTTCGGTCAACGTCACGTCATGCATCGGGCACGGTTCGGGTGAGCGGGTGCAGATGGGGTCAACACCGCGAGGGTCGTCGAAGGTAGGTGTGTCGAATCCGGGAAGTGGATCGCCGACAAGTGGCACGAGAATTGCCGTGCGCTCTGACACTTGGACCGCGGCTCCCGTTTCTTGGGCGCCGTCGACAATGAGTGTGTAGATCCCCGGCTCGTCAACGGTAAAGCGAAACGGCCAATACGGCGCCTCGAGCCCTTCGTCGTGACGGGTTGCCGAAATGCCTTCGACGACGAGGTCGCCGGTCTGCGCGTTGAGAAGACGGGCTGTCAACGTCGCGGGTATCGATGCGGCGCGCGCCACGGTCACCACGCCATCAACGTCGGCAAGTGAAATGGGTGCCCGTACCTCGCCAGGCACCAGCATCTGGGGGAATCGTTGGACAACGTTGAGGTTGGCGAGTTGGGTGGTGGGCTCGTCGCTACCGCAACCGGCGAGGATCGATGCGGCCGAACCTGATCCGATGACGGCGATCGCGCCGCCAATGAGTCGTCGACGCGAAATCATGCCTGCATCGTAGATGTCGAGCCTTGGCGTCGTCGCCTAGATTGAGGAGATGGCTGCAGCAAAAAAGAAGTCGGGACGTACGACGTCTACCCGAAAGAAGGTTGCCAAAAAGGCGACGACGAAGAAGACGACTAAGAAATCGGTATCGAAGAAGAGTGCGCCGAAGAAGAGCGCAGCACTTGGTCCGTATACGCCGGTAGTGCGTGCGGGTGACTGGGTCATTGTGTCTGGTCAGTTGGGTGTTGTAGACGGCAAGGTCGTCGCAGGTGGAGTCGCCAAGCAGACTGCGCAGGCAGTAGTGAACCTGAAGGCGCAACTCGCCACGATGGGTCTGTCGATCAACGATGTGAAGAAGACGCTGTGCTTCCTTACCGACATGGATACCTTCGCCACCTTCAATGAGGCGTATGTGGCTGGTTTCGGTACGAGCCGTCCCGCGCGCAGCACGATTGGTGTGGCGTCACTGCCGTTTGGTGGAGCCGTCGAGATCGAGGCCTGGGCCTTCAAGCCAGTACGGTAGGACCATGCCAGGCGCCATCATCATCGTTTTGGTTTTGCTCGCGTTTCCTATCGTGGTGGGCCTTTCCACCGCGGCAATCGCTGCGGGTATCGGGTACTTCTTGAACCGCGACGCCGAGATTCGGCACGCCGGCAGCGAACTCCTCGACCTCAACAACTGAAATTGCCCGTCGACCTGCTCATACGCAACGCATTGCTCGTTGCGACAGTTGACGAACAGCGCAGTGAAATTCCCGGTGGCTGGGTCGCCATTACCGATGGTTTCGTCTCCGGAGTCGGCGCGTCGGGAAGCGAGCCTGCGGCATTGCGCACAGTCGACGCTACGGGTTGTTTGGTTACGCCGGGTCTGGTCAACACGCATCATCACCTCTACCAAAATCTGACGCGTGCATTTCCACCGATGACGAATGCAGCGCTCTTTGGATGGTTGCAGACGCTGTATCCGTTGTGGGCAACGCTCGACGAAGAGTCTGCACACGTATCGGCGTGGGTTGGCCTGGCCGAGTTGGCATTGTCGGGCTGCACCACGTCGACGGATCATCTGTATGTGCATCCTGCGGGGGGCGGCGATTTGTTGTCAGCTGAGATCTCCGCCGCCACCGACCTTGGCATGCGCTTTCATCCCACGCGCGGGTCCATGTCGTTGTCCGAGAAGGATGGTGGACTGCCGCCAGACAGCGTTGTGCAGGACCACGATGTGATCCTCGCCGAGTCGCAACTTGCTGTTGAACGCCATCACGATCCCACGAACGGGGCAATGGTGCGTATCGCCCTTGCGCCGTGTTCACCATTCAGTGTGACGAAGCAGTTGATGATCGAATCCGCTGAGCTTGCCGAGCGACTCGATGTTCGTCTGCACACCCACTTCGCGGAGAACTCGGAAGACGACGATTACTCAATCGCCACATTTGGCTGTCGACCGACGCAGTATCTCCAGGATGTGGGCTGGTGCACAAGCCGCACGTGGGTGGCGCACTGCGTGATGCCGAACCCTGAAGAGGTAGCCGTGCTCGGCGCTGCGGGTATTGGCGCTGCTCATTGCCCAAGCAGCAATTTGATTTTGGCTTCGGGTATTTCCCCTGTAGTTGACCTGCGTCGCGCAGGCGTGCATGTGGGGCTTGGCGTGGATGGTTCGTCGTCAGCCGACTCGGCGTCGATGTGGCTTGAGGCGCGACAAGCGATGTTGCTCGCCAAATTGCATTCGGGGGCTCATGCGGGAACAGCGCGTATGGCACTTGAAATTGCCACGCGTGGCGGCGCCGGATGTCTTGGTCGCATTGGTGAGATCGGCCAGCTAAGTGTCGGCGCCGTTGGCGACGTCGCCGTGTGGTCGCTCGAAGGGCCCGCCTATGCGGGGGCGCTCGCCGACCCCATTGAGGCGTGGTTGCGCTGTGGGCCAACGGCCGCGCGGCACACGATCGTTCATGGACGCTTGATTGTCGAAGACGGTGCGCTGCTATCGCCGCGCGTGAGTGCGATGTTGACCGATCATCGTCGTCTAGCGACGCGCATGCAACGCCTTGCGAGTTAACGCGTGTTGCGTCATGTACTAGTCACCTATGTGACGATCTTCTTTGCGGAACTCCCCGATAAGACGATGTTCGCAACGCTCCTACTCGCCACGCACTTTCGCCGCCGCCTTCCCGTGTGGATCGGTGTCACGTTCGGCTACATGGTGCACGTTGCGATCGCGGTGGTATTTGGCTCGTTACTCGCACGGCTGCCGGAACGCCCAATTCAAGTAGTAGTCGGATTGCTGTTTGTGGCAGGCGGCGTCGTGACGTGGCGGTCGGGAGGCGACGAGGATGAGGGTGCACGATCGTGGGCGCAGTCGATGTCGTCAGCACGTGTGGCGTGGACGGCAGCGAGCGTGATTCTTGTGGCCGAGTTTGCCGACCTTACGCAACTGGCGACTGCTGGCTTTGCCGCACGATTTGGCGATCCAGTCGCAGTGTTTATTGGCGCGGCGGCGGCACTCTCAAGCGTGTCTGGTCTTGCCGTTCTGGCTGGATCGTGGTTGACGACGCGAGTTCCGCTAATGCTGATTCAACGCGTTGCGGCAGTGTTGTTCATGATTATCGGCACCGCAACGCTCATCAGCGCGCTGGCGTAGCGGGCGCCGCCTCAGCCCCAGGTGCTTTGGCCGAACTTATAGCCAACACTGCGCACTGTTTGAATGAGGTAGGCGTGCTCCTCGCCGAGTTTGGCGCGGAGACGGCGAATGTGCACGTCCACCGTGCGTGCACCGCCGAAATATTCGTATCCCCACACGCGTGAGAGCAGTGTCTCGCGAGAGAACACCTTGCCCGGATTTTGTGCAAGGAACTTGAGCAACTCATATTCCATGTAGGTGAGGTCGAGCGACTGTCCGCCGAACGAGGCCTGATACGTCTCGAGGTTGAGCACGAGCCCGTCGTATTCAACGAGCGATTCCCTGCTGCCTTTGAGTTCGCGCCAGAAGAGATGACGGAGGCGGGCCTCGAGTTCGCGTGGGTGGAATGGAGTGAGGCAGAAGTCATCGAAGAGCTCGTCGCGCAGCTCGAGGTCGGTGAGTTGCGATCCGCTCAGCAACACGAGCACGCGACTCACTGCGTTATCGCGTTTGCGCAGTGAACGACACATCGCCCAGCCACCCTCAGGGTCATCGTTACACATGACGACTGCGCCGGCCCAGCCGCCCTCGGGCTCATGGCGCCAGGCCTCCTCGCCGGTCTGGAATGCCTTCCAGCGGTAGCCGGCAAGGTCGAGTGTGCGTGCGAGTTCAATCGGTGCAGGCGCAGGAAACACGGCCAACATGTTGAGGGGCGTGTCGCGTCCGGTGATCATAAGGAACGGAGGTAGCGATCCGTTTCGTACTGACTGATGTGGGTCTTGTACCCACGCCACTCGGCTCGCTTATTGCGTAAGAACCATTCGAAGACATGGTCACCGAGCGTGTCGGCCACAAGCGCTGAGTTCTCCATCACGCGCAGCGAATCGGCGAGTGACTGCGGCAGCTGTTGGATGCCAAGTTTTTCGAGCGTTGCATCGTCCATCTCGAAGAGGTTGGCGTCGGATTCGGCGGGCAGTTCGTAGTCGCCTTCGATGCCGCGGAGCCCTGCAGCAAGAATGACCGCGAAGGCGAGGTACGGGTTGCACGCAGGATCCGGAGAGCGGTATTCAATGCGCGTTGCTGACTCGTTGGCACGCTTTGGTACGGGCACACGAATGAGACCGCTGCGGTTATTGCGGGCCCATGACACATGCACCGGCGCTTCGAAGCCTGGCACGAGTCGCTTGTACGAGTTGACCGTCTGATTGGTAATCGCGGTGATCTCAGCGGCATGGTGGAGGAGTCCGGCCATGAACTTCTTTGCTGTGGGCGACAGGTTGTAGGCATCATCGGGGTCGTGGAAGGCGTTGGTGTCGCCGCGGAAGAGGCTCAGGTGCAGATGCATGCCCGATCCCTGAATGTCCTCAAGCGGCTTCGGCATAAACGTGGCGTGTACGCCGCGTAGGGCGGCGATTTCGCGCACGACAAATCGGAACGTCATCACACTGTCGGCCATGGTCAATGCGTCGGTGTGGCGCAGATCGATTTCGTGCTGACTTGGTGCATCTTCGTGGAACGAGTACTCGACGGGGATGCTCATTGTTTCGAGTGTGCGAATCGTCTCTTTGCGCAGCGAACTTGCAATGTCGGTGCTCGTGAGATCGAAAAAGCCACCATTGTCGAGCGGAACCGGTTTTGACTTGCCGTCAGGAGGCGCAAAGTAGAAGTACTCGATGTCGGGAGCAACGTAAAAAACGAAGCCCTTGTCCTGAGCGAGCGTGAGATTGCGACGCAAGATCTGGCGTGGGTCACCGTTGAATGGCGTGCCATCGAGGTTGGCGATGTCGCAAAACACGCGCGCTTCGGCGCCCTTAGGGTCGACCCACGGCAACACCTCGAAGGTGTTGGCGTCAGGAATTGCGAGCACATCACTTTCCTGGATGCGGCTGTAGCCATCAATCGAGGAGCCGTCGAACGACATGCCATCGTTGAGTGCGTTTTCCATTTCGGCTGGCGAAATGGCGAACGATTTGAGGTTGCCGAGCACGTCAGTGAACCACAGGCGCACGAGGCGGATCCCCCGCTCTTCGACCGTGCGCAGGACATAGTCCCGTTGCTGCTCCTGCATCGACGTCACCGTTCCAGTCTGCCCCCGTAAATGAACAACGGCACCGAGGAACCGGATCCTCGGTGCCGTTGCGAACCTGACCTACTTCTTCTTCGCGGCCTTCTTCTTGCCGGAGGCCTTCTTTGCCGTGCTCTTCTTCGCGGCCCCCGCCTTGGTGGCGGGCTTCTCGTTGCTGCACACGGTCTCCGTGATCAGACGAGTTACCACGTATGGATCGCAGTTTGCGTTCGGACGGCGATCTTCCGCGTAGCCCTTCTTGTCGCGAGCAACTGACCACGGAATGCGGATCGAAGCGCCGCGATTAGAAACGCCGTAGCTGAACTTGTTCCACGGTGCAGTCTCATGCTTGCCGGTGAGTCGGCTTTGGATGTCATCGCCGTAGTTCTCGACATGTCCCATGACGTTCTTGCTCAGGGCGTCACACGCAGCTTCGATTGCGGCGTAACTCTGGCGCATTGCCTTTGTAGAGAAGTTGGTGTGTGCACCCGCACCGTTCCAGTCGCCCTTCTGCGGCTTGGCATCCAACGACACGACGACGTCGTAGTCCTCGGCGATGCGCTCGAGCAACCAACGCGCAACAATGAGGTGGTCACTCACCGTGATCGCGTCGGCGGCGCCGATTTGGTATTCCCACTGACCGGGCATTACTTCGGCATTGGTGCCTTCGATCAACAGTCCTGCATCGATGCATGCCCAGGTGTGCTCTTCGATGATTTCGCGACCCATTGCGCGACCCGCGCCGACGCCGCAGTAGTAGGGGCCTTGCGGGCCGGGCTCGCCGCCGGCTTCGGGGAAGCCGTAGGGACGACCATCGAGACGCATGAAGGTGTACTCCTGCTCGATGCCGTAGATCATCTCGTGTACAGCGAACTTCTTGGCCGTGGCCGCACAGGCGGCGCGGGTGTTCGTGGGGTGCGGTTCACCCGTCTGGGTCACCAGCACTTCACACAGCACGAGGATGTTCTTGCCGCCGCGGAGCGGATCCTTGCACCAGAACACGGGCTGGAGCATGCAGTCGGAGTTGTCGCCTGTGGCTTGTTCGGTGGAGGATCCATCGAAGCCCCAAATCGGCGGGGTCTTCACCGAGTCCTTCAGGATCTTGGTCTTCGAGCGCAGCATCGGGGTCGGCTTGTGACCGTCGATCCAGATGTATTCGGCCTGATACGGCATGTTTTTCCTTCCGGTTTGGAGGGAGGCGCTTGGTGCTTCCCTCAGGACGCAGATCAGTGTGGCATCGAGCCGTTTCTCCTCGGTTGCCCAATTGTGAACGGCGTGTGAAGATTCGCGGGACGGGAGCAGAGACGTAGCCTGACTGCGTGGCAACGACTCTGCGCATCGCACTTGCCCAGATGAACCCCATCGTCGGCGATATCGATGGGAACGTCGCGGCACTCGCTCGCGCCTATGCCCGCGCTCACGAGGCGGGAAGCGACGTCGTGGTGTTCGGCGAACTCTCTATCACCGGCTATCCGCCTGAAGATCTTGTGCTCAAAGACGGCTTTGTTGCCGCTAATCGCCGAGCTCTTGATCAGTTTGTGGAGTCCACTGGAGCGTGTGCGGCGGTGGTGGGTTTTGTGGACCGCGAAGGAGACAATCTTTACAATGCAGCCGCCGTGGTGTCGAACGGCAAATTGCACGGTGTGTATCGCAAGCACTTATTGCCCAACTATCGGGTCTTTGATGAGGAGCGGTACTTCACACCAGGTTCATCGCATTCGTTGTTTCGCATCGCAGGGGTGACCTGCGGGGTGACCATCTGCGAAGACATCTGGGTGGCGTCTGGTCCTGTGCGTGAACAGGCGCTGGACGGCGCGACGCTCATGCTCAATATCAACGGCTCGCCATTTCATCGCGGACGACTCGGCGAGCGTGAGCGCATGGTCAGCGAGCGCGCTCGAGACAACCGTTGTGCAATCGTCTATGTCAATCAAGTGTGTGGCCAAGACGAGCTCGTCTTTGACGGCGGATCGATGGTGATGAGCGACGACGGACGAGTCGTTGCACGAAGCCCGCAATTCGTTGAGGACCTCTTGCTTGTCGACGTTGACGTCGACGTTCCCGCCGATCGTCACGACGCCAAGATCGTTGAAGTGTCGACGGTCTCTCGTCGCACGGGGGATCGTCTCGCGCCGACTGTCGCTAGCGAACTCAGCGACATCGAAGAAACGTATGCCGCCTTGGTTCTGGGGACGCGTGACTACGTGCGCAAGAACGGGTTTACCGACGTGGTCATTGGTCTCTCTGGCGGCATTGACTCGGCGCTGGTGACAGCAATCGCCGTGGATGCGTTCGGCGCGCAGCATGTGCATGGCGTGTCAATGCCGTCGCGGTATTCAAGTGAGGGATCGCGCGACGATGCGCGAGTCCTTGCCGACAATCTCGGCATTGAATTGCGCACCATTGAGATCGAGCCAGCATTCGCGTCGTATCTGGAGATGACCGCGCCTTCTTTTGTTGGCCGCGAGTCGGATCTCACCGAAGAAAATCTGCAAAGCCGAGTGCGCGGCACCACATTGATGGCGTTGTCGAACAAGTTCAACTGGATGGTGCTCACCACGGGTAACAAGAGCGAGCTGGCAGTGGGGTACTTCACGTTGTATGGAGACTCGGTGGGCGCGTACGCACCAATTCGTGACGTGTTCAAGACCAGTGTCTATGCGTTGTGTGCCTACGTCAATGCCCGGACGGGACGCGACGTGATTCCACATTCGACTATGACCAAGGCCCCATCGGCTGAATTACGACCCGACCAGCGTGACGATCAGTCGCTGCCGCCGTACGAGATACTTGACCCCATTCTCGAGCTGTACGTCGAACAGGACCTGACGATTGCCGAGATTGTGGCCATGGGCCACGATGCCGCGTTGGTGACGCGCATCGCCCGACTTGTCGACATCAATGAATACAAACGTCGGCAAGGTCCGCCGGGTGTTCGTGTCTCGACGAAGGCGTTTGGTAAGGACCGTCGCCTGCCGATGACGAACGGGTATCGCGGCTAAGCGCCGAGCCGTTTATACATATAGATACTCGCGGCGCCGCACATCGCGAGCGTGGGGCCGAGAATGCCGGGGAGCGCGATGCCGCCGATTTCGTAGGCGCGCGTGGACACCAGTGACATGACGGCGCGTCCCATGGCACCAGCGCCCAGCACCCAACCGAGGCCCGTACCGGGATTGTCGGGGACGAGTTCCGAGGCGATGGGCAGCAGGCTGACGACGGCGAATTCGAAGCCGAGCAGGTACACACCGAGCCCCACAAGGCCGATCGCCAACGTGTCGGAACCGAGCGCCAACATCAATCCGCCCGGAACGATCAGCGCGGTGCCGAGGATGATGCTGCGCTCCTTGCCCCATCGATCGGTGCGATTCGCACTGAACAACGAGGAGAAGAGTTCGACCGCTCCAAGCGAGAAGCCGACAATGGTGAGTTGTGCTGCACCAAAGTCGTAATCGTCGGCCAGCCAAGAGCCAAAGGTGACAAAAAGATTTTGTGCTGACGACATGATGAAAAACATGGTCAACACCGCGAGCCACGCGCGGCCCGTGATACGGCCCGCAATAGTTGTTGCGCCGTCATTGCGTGAGGGAGGTTCAGGGCTGATCCGCCGCCAGATCACCGACGTAATCACGATCGTTGTGCCGATGGCAACGGCATATCCCACACGCCACGACGTGAGTGCCGTGACAATTCCCATGACGGACACGCCGACCAGCAGGCCGAGCGCCCATGATGTTTCGGTGAGTCCGACGATCCGGCCGCGCTGGTGGTAGGGCACGTGGTCGGCAATCCATGCGCCAAGCCCAATATCGAAACTCTGTTTGGTGGACACGAGCACGGTGATGCCGAGGGCGAAAGCAAATAACGACGGCGACGTGGCCGCAATCGCACAGCCGATCGCGGTGCCTACCAACCCGACAATCATCGATGTCCGATGCGAGACGCGGTCGGTGAACTTGCCGATTAGCGGTGAAGCAAGTCCGGTGAGTTCGGAAACAAAGATGGCGAATCCGGCCTCTGACAGCGACACGTCAAAGTCGCGCACGATGATGGCAAGAAATGGTGGTGCAAAGCGGTAGCAGGCATTTGCGATAAGGCGGGCCAGCGTGATGACCGTGATATTGCGGCGAACCTCGGCAACGAACGAATTATCAAGTCGGCGCCCAAGAACCATGATGGGTTAGAGCGATTCCGGGGCCGTCGTGCCATCGAGTATCGAAACGAGTTCGCCGGCGACGAGTGAGGCGTTTTCATGAACGTGAAACCAGCATCCGCCAAGGTTGGGTAGACGCGGGTTGGAGACGTTCATCACTCGTCTCAGTGTACGGATGACGCCGCTGTGGCTGATGATGAGGCCGGTACCACCTCGGCAGTGTTCGGCGATGTCGATGAGCCCCTCGTTCATGCGTTGGATCACCGCTTCGTCGCTTTCGAATCCGTTCGGCTTCTGAAATGACTCCATGTAGCCGGGCCACCGCGATTCGATTTCCGCACGAGTGAGTCCCTCCCACGGTCCGATGTCGGTTTCCTGAATTCGTTCATCCACGATGACGGGCCCGATGCCCAGATGTTCGGCAATGATTTGCGCGGTGTCGCGTGCCCGGTCGAGCTGTGATGAGGCAATTACATCGAACGTGCCTAGGACTTGTGCTGCTGCGTACGCCTGTTGCGTACCGAGTTCGCTGAGCGCAATGTTTGCTCGTCCCTGCCAGCGCTCGTCGACGTTCCATAACGACTGACCATGTCGGATCACGAGCAGCGATGCGATGACACGAGGCGACGACACGCTCACGCAGGGTAGTGGCGCGGGTACGATGTGTCCGTGGCGCACTTGCGATTGTTCGCATCGGCTCGCGAAGCCGCGGGTACCTCGCGGGAGATAGTCGCCGGATCTACTGTCGGCGAGGTGCTTTCTGTTGCAACCGAGCGATTTGGCCCCTCCTTCGAAGATGTCTTGCGGTCGTGCAAGGTATGGGTCAATGGTGAATCGGCCGATCGATCGACGCCGGTATCGGATGATGATGAGGTCGCGGTACTCCCTCCCGTGTCGGGTGGCGAGCGATGAACGAATTTGCAGGAATGGATGTGCAGGCGATTCGCGCGCAACGCGCTGCGCTGCAGCAGCAAGAAGATGCGGTGTCCTATGTGCGCCGACTTGCCCAAGGACGTATCGACATCGCGCGAGACGAACAGCGACGTCGCGGAGCTCAGGAAGAGTCAGTCAATGTTGAGCGCGACCTGGCAGGACTCTTTGGCAAGGAACACGGTGGGGGTTCCACGCGTCCGCCGCGCGAAACGTCGGTGCCCGTCGACCATGTGCTGGTGCGTGAACTCGACACGTTGTGCGAGGAAGTGGGATTTGGTTCGTTGGCGACGCTTGACGATGCGAGCATCGACGATGCAGTCGATCGGCTCGTTGCCTTTGAAACGCGCTGCTCGGGTGATCGCCGGCGACTGTTTGACCAAATTGACGCGCTGACAAAAGAACTCGTGAGCCGGTATAAGGACGGTGGCGCGAGCGTGGATTCGCTTCTAGAGAGCTGATCGCAGCGCCGGTTGGCCAGCCGGAATATCCGACCCCGTCGATAGGTTTTAGAGGTGATGCAACGCGTTGCCGTGCTTTCCTTGCACACCTCTCCACTGGCCCAGGCCGGGGTGGGTGATGGCGGTGGCATGAATGTCTATGTCCGCGAACTCGTCTCGTCGCTTGCTAATGCGGGCGTGCAGTGCACGACGTATACCCGTGCGTGGCGCGAGGGTTTGCCGAGCGAGATTCAGATCGAGCCGAATCATCGTGTGGTGCATGTTCCGGCGGGCGATGTTGACCTACCCAAGGAAGGGCTCGTGGGCGTTGTGGATACGTTCGCGGATTACGTTGCAGAACACCTCAAGCGCGATGGCGGCACCGATGTGTTGCATGCCAACTATTGGCTGTCGGGTGTGGCTGGCCACCGACTCAAGCATGAATTGCAGCTGCCGTTGGCCACGACGTTTCACACGTTTGCACGCGTCAAGAGCGCCGGTGGAGATGTCGAGTCGAACGAGCGAGAAAATGCTGAGTTGGAGATCATCGGGTGCGCGGACGCCATCTTCGTCAGCTGCGCTGAAGAGCGGCAGCAGTTTCAGTCGTTGTATGGCAGAGCGCCCGGCTCCATCGAAGTGGTTGCTCCGGGCGTAGAGCGCGCGTTCTTTTCACCGGGAGATCAGCGTGGAGCACGTCATGCGCTTGGTTTGGGCGCAGGTCCGATTCTGCTGTTCGTGGGGCGTATTCAGCCGCTGAAGGGCCTCGATGTTGCGGTGCGCACGCTGGCCGAGTTGGGCCGCTCGGACGCGCGACTTGTGGTGGTGGGCGGCGCAAGCGGCCGCGAAGGCGCGACCGAATTGGCTCGCGTCACCAACTTGATTGATGAGCTCGGGGTGCGCGATCGAGTGTTGTTCTACGAACCGCAGCCGCACCATCGACTGGCGACGTTTTATCGCGCGGCGGATGTGGTGCTCGTTCCGTCACGTAGCGAGAGCTTCGGACTCGTTGCCCTTGAGGCCGCGGCGTGCGGCACCCCTGTTGTGGCCAATGCGGTGGGCGGGTTGTTGAACTTGGTCGAGCATGGGCGCACCGGTTTTCTCGTGCCGGGGCGCCAGATAGATGAGTTTGCCCGGCGCAGTGCGCAATTGTTGGATGACTCCTTGCTTGCGCTGTCGATGGGTACCCAGGCGGCCGAGCGGGCCCGCGCCTACTCATGGGCGAACGCTGCCCGACGCGCCCAGCGCGCGTTCGGTGACCTCGCGGCGCGTGACCTCGTGGCCTGCGCATAGTGCGATGAGCAACGTCTTCGACGACGACGCCCTCGCTCGAATCGAACTGCAAATCGATTCGTGGCTTGCCGAGCAGCGAAGAAATGATTCGTCGATCGTGGCGATCGACCGCGGTGAAGATGATGAGATTCGCTGGTTCGTGCGCATGCGCGGAGAGGAAAAGGAGTTCACGACCATCTGGCTGACCTTGGGTCAGCGGACACTGAAATATGAGACGTATGTGATGCCCGCGCCCGAAGAAAACGCCGAGACGTTGTATGACACAGTGTTGCGCCGCAATGACAATCTGGTGGGCGTGCACTTTTCGATCGGCGCAGAAGATGCCATTTTCCTGCGGGGCGAGTTGCCATTGCACGCGCTCACCGAGCCCGAGCTGGATCGCATCATCGGCACCGTCTACGCAACTGTCGAGCGCGCGTTCCCCTCGTTAATCCGTATCGGTTTTGCAAGTCGATTCGTCGATTGAGCCCAAGCCCGTCTCGCTAGCCTGACGGCAATGTCCACCGTTCACGATTCAGTCACGTTCGTCGGTGGCGGCAATATGGGTGCGGCAATCGTCGCGGGGCTGTTGCGTGCTGGTTGGTCGCCTGAGGCCATCACCATCGTCGAACGTTCCGCTGAGCGCCGTGCAGTGCTCGTCGATATCTATCCCGGTGCGCGCGTCACCGATGTGCTCGAGGGGTGCAGTGCAGGTGTGATTGCGGTGAAACCGCAGGACGCAGCAGAAACGTGTGCTGCACTTGCCGTTGCGGGCGCCACTCGCGTGCTGTCGATTGCTGCAGGAATCGGGTTGTCGACACTGCAGGAGGCTGCAGGACCTACGTGTCACGTGGTGCGTGCAATGCCGAACACCCCCGCGCTCGTCGGCGAGGGCGTTGCGGGTATCGCCGGTTCGTCGCTGTGCGATGCGTCCGACATGACATGGGCGGAGTCCATCCTCGGCGCCGTGGGCACTGTGGTGCGGGTGGAAGAAGCACTCCTGGATGCGGTCACCGCGGTGTCCGGCTCGGGCCCCGCGTACCTCTTCTTGTTTGCCGAGGCGTTGGTGGCCGCGGGTATTGAACAGGGCCTGTCGCCTGAGGTTGCCGATGCATTGGTCCGCCAGTTGCTCGTGGGCTCGGGTCGGTTGCTTCAACAGTCGTCGTTTACGCCCGCCGAATTGCGGGCCCAGGTCACGTCCCCGAACGGGGTGACGGCCCAGGCGATTGCGACCCTCGAGGACTCCGACTTCCGCGCTCTTGTCGCCGCCACCGTGCGATCGGCTGTTGCGCGCAGTCGGGAGTTGGGCCGCTAGGTCGCTACAGTATGCCGCAGGTCACGTACTCCGGACGGGGTATCCCCCAACCGGGAGTCGCGCTCGCAAGAGTGCGCCGTTTGGGCCGGTGCCGTCGGGGGGTTGGCACCGGCCCATTCGTTTTCCTCTCGTCATGCGTCTGTGCAGAAGGCGTGCATCGCTCATGACATATCAACACGTTTCGTTCTTCTCCGATTACGGCACACGAGATGAATTCGTGGGAGTGGTGAAGAGCGTGATTGCCGATATCGCTCCACAAGTGACCGTGATTGACATCACGCATGACATTGCGCCATTCGATGTTCGTGCGGGCTCCCTAGCAATTGCGCGTGCAGTCCCCTATGTCGCCCGGGGTGTGGTCTTGGCCGTGGTTGACCCGGGTGTGGGAACCTCCCGGCGGGCAATTGCCGTCGAGGTTGCTGGAGGCGTATTCATTGGGCCGGACAATGGCTTACTAGGCGCTGGCGTCGCCCTTGCGGGAGGCGCGTTGCGCGCAGTTGAGCTCACCAACACCGCCTTTCATCTTGCCGCACCCGGCGCAACGTTTGCGGGTCGAGATGTGTTCGGCCCGGTCGCTGCACACGTGTGTAACGGAGTGCCACTCGACGAGTTGGGCACCGAGATCGACCCGGCCGGCGTACTCCCCGGGTTGGTGCCGTTGCCGCGACACGAAGGTGATCAATTGCATTGCGAGGTGACGTGGATCGATCACTACGGCAATTGTCAGTTGAACGTCGGTGCTGACGACGTGGAGGCATTTGGTGCGCGCGTGACCATCACCGTTGGCTCGGAAAATCCGTCGACGCAGATCGTGCGGTCGGTGCCGGTCGTTGCGTCGTTTCAGGACATCGGCGGGGGACTTGGTCTGGTGGTCGACTCGTATGGCATGTTGGCGCTGTGCCTTGACCGCGGGTCGGCAGCGCGAGAAGTAGATGCGGCAACTGGTATGGGCGTCGTCATCGAACGTGGCGAGAACCCTGGTGTTGTCACCTCGGTGTCAATCGGTCGCCCGAGCGCCTGAATCGCTCGGCGGTGCTCCCGTAGTCTGCAGGTATGCGACCGGCGACGACTTTGGCAGTGGGACTTCTTCTGGCGGCAATTCTCGGAGCGGGAATCTTGTCGCTCGTCATTCGCTGAACGCGGTCAGCGACTCCCGATTGCTGCCGCCACGTAGTCCGATGCGCGAGCGGTGGCGCGGCGAGCGGTGGCATTACTGGCAACGAGGAATCCCACGAAGAGGACACATACCCCGATAGTCAGTGTGATGGCGAACGCCTGGTCCTTGCCGAAACGTCCCGCAATCGAGCCGCTTCCGGACAACACGAGTGTGCCGGCAGCGATGAGGAGATTGCCGAGAGCAAGCCGAATAGGGGAAGTGATCACGCGCGGCTCGCGCGTAGCGAGCGTGGTGGGTCGCCCCGACAGCAGTCGTGCGGCAGACCACAGCGCGCCACCGATGATGATGAGCGCGGGCACGCCCGAGCCGAGTGCGGCCAGCGCACGCGAGAACGCGCCGAACACCTCGCGACCGGTGGGGAGTGCAGTGCCGTCAACGGCGATCTTCGCGGGAGAAGCAAGCACGACTCCTGATGCGAAACAAGAAAGACCAATGAGCCACGAACGAGTCACGTTGCCGATACGCGTACCTGCCAACAAATAGATCGTGCCGAGCGCGAGCCACGCAACATTTAGCACTGCGCCAGTGAGAAAGAAGATGCGGAACCACCACATCGTCCAGCCGATCGTGGTGCCGACCCACAGGGCGAATGAGCCAATTGCGAAGAGGGTCATTGCGATTGTCCAAGCAAGCTCGTGTGGTTGACGACGTCGTAGCCAGCGATCGAATGTGGACAAGGCAAATGCGGTCGCTACAAGTGTCGCGATCGCTGCGAGAATTCCCGTGTTGATGCCCTCACCCGCCACAGAAACCAGCCCGCGACCTCGTGAAATCCTGCACGAGCGCCTACCCTAGACCTCGTGGCTGACCGCGTACCCAGCTTGGCGTCGCCGAATCGGCGCCGCATTCCCGATGCGGCGGTTGCTCGATTGCCCGTCTATCTGCAGATTCTGAGCGACCTGAAGGCCGAAGCAGTCGACCAACTCTCGAGTGATCAACTCGCCGCGCTCGCGGGGGTCAATGCGGCCAAGGTGCGCAAGGACCTGTCGTACCTGGGCAGCTACGGCACGCGCGGTGTGGGCTACGACGTGGCGTACCTCATCTATCAGATCAAGCGCGAGCTCGGCTTGCTGCACGAATGGAACGTGGTTGTCGTTGGTGCCGGCAACCTTGGTAACGCACTCGCCAACTACAACGGATTTTCTTCGCGGGGCTTTCCCGTTGCTGGAATCGTTGATAAGGATGCAAGCAAGGTTGGCAAAAAGATTGGCGGGGTGACTGTTCGTCATGTGGAAGAACTTGCCGACATTGTTCGTCGCCACGACGTCAGCATCGGTGTGATCGCCACTCCCCCCACTGCAGCGCAGGAAGCAGCGGACGCGCTGGTGTCGTCAGGCATTCGTTCGATTCTCAACTTTGCTTCAGCAGTGCTCACAGTGCCTGAGCACATTTCCGTGCGCAGCGTGGATCTCGGTGTCGAGTTACAGATCCTTGGGTACTACGAGCAGTTGAGTAGAGACACCGATCCAACAGCAAGCGGGTACGCGGCGGTTGGCCGCCCGTAGTCGCGTGTCGTGAAGTATTTCCTATCGATTCGACCGTGGGCGGCACTGGGTGTGCTGGCGCTGCTTGGTGTGGTGATACTTGGTGTGTTCGTCGTCGCAGGTCCGGACGCTTCGACTACTGGAGTGGGTCCCGTCCAACACCGCGTAGAAACCGTTGCAGTAGTGGCTTCAGCGCAAGTATCGGAAAACTGGGCGATCGTCGACGGACGCACGGTGGGCGAGGCAACACTTGGGCTCGACGACGGACGAACGGTCACCATTGCGGGCAACACTGCAGGCGAGATCGCGTGCACAGAAGTGCAGGTGGCGAATTCGTGCGTGTTGCTTGCCGACATGCTGGGACCAGCGGTGGTGTGGTTCACGCTCGTGCCCGCTGATGCAGAGGATGGAGATCGCACCCTGACGCTTCCGGCACTGGTGGACATGCTCGAAGGAGGTGACCAGGGCGTCATCAGTAACGGGTGGGTAGTGCGGCTGACCACGGGCGTCGAGCGCACGTGTGACGTGGAGACCGTGTCGCTGCGTGACTTCATCAATAAGTTTGCGCCCAATTCGGCGGTGACAATCCTTGATTTGTTGCGTGACGAAGTTATTGAAGTGATCTGCACGCAGTAATGCGCCGCGCTAGCTGCGCGGCGAGAGCCGTGCGAGCGCAGCAGCGGCCTTGTAGGCCGCCTCGGCAGGGCCGATCTCGTCGGGACGCAGCAAATTAGCCATGATGCGAAGTACCCACTCCATGAGGGTGTGCGACTGAATACCGACGCGCGAAAGTTCGCGCATGAGAGCGGGTCGACCGATGACTTTGGCAAACAGTCGTGCAACTTTGAAGTATTGGCCGTATTCGTCGTCGAGCAAGTGTTGATAGGCGTCAAGCTCGCGATCGTCTCCGGTCTCGAGTGCCGCAGCGATCACGCCGGCTGCGATGCGCGAGGTCTCGTACGCGTAGTCGATGCCTTCGCCGTTGAAGGGGTTGACGCTGCCGGCGGCGTCGCCGACCACGAGATAGCCGGGACCAATTTTGGGCATCACGGATCCACCCATGGGGATTTTGCCGGCGGTTGCCTTGCATTCGGGATTCGACGGGTCGATACCCCAACTGTCGGCAATCATGTGCGCGTAACTGTCAAGAAGAACAGTGGTATTGACGTCTTTGAACTTCTTGAACGTCGACAACAACCCCACTCCGACGTTGATCGTTCCGTCGCCGACCGGGAAGATCCATCCGTAACCCGGCATTGAATTGCCATCTCGATCTTTGACGTCGAGTGCGGATTCGATCCACGGCTCTGCATGTCGCGGGCTAGTCCAGTACGTACGGATTGCGGTGCCGTAAGGCCATTCGCGCACACGTGACGTGCCGAGTGCACGACCGAATCGGCTGTTTGCTCCGTCGGCGATGATCACGTAACGCGCGCGGATCTCGAAGGTCTCGCCCGTGTCCTTGTTCGTCACGCGTGCGCCGTGCACGCGGCCTCCTTCAAGGATCGGCTCTGTTGCCTCGTGCCCCTCGAGCAGTGTTGCGCCAGCCGATTGAGCATTGCGCGCCACCATTTCGTCGAGATCGCGCCGACGCACGACGTAGCCGTATCGGGGATAGATGGGGTGCGTGGGCCATTGCAGCTCGAGCGCCTTGCCATGCGCAGTGGCGCGGAGGCCGTCGTAGCGATGAAACGTGGCGAGTCGTTCGCCAAGCCCCATGTCGTCGAGTTGCTTGACTGCCCGGGGTGTGAGTCCGTCGCCGCAGGTCTTTTCCCGCGGGAAGTGTTTCTTTTCAAGCATGGTGACTTGACGTCCGAGCGTTGCCAGCCAATAACCAGCGGCTGCACCAGCGGGACCACCACCGACGACGAGCACCTCGGTGTCGAGTTGTCGGTCGCTCATTGCTTCGAGCGTAGGTTCAGACAGCGCTCACCGCACGATCGTGCGTCGGCTGAATCAGCGTGGGGTGGAGGCGCGCGCTGATGTGCCCACCTGTAACGGGGCGGGCATCAATGCGGCAAAGTCTTCGTGCAACGTGTCGTACGTTGACGCGCCTGACTCGAGGGCGAGGAAGATCTCCGATTCGGGCGAACACCACTGTTCGTATTCGGTGGCCCACTCCTCGCTTGCTGGGTCAGTGCCTCCGATCCCGTATCGAACGTGACAGACGACGCCGAGTATTTCGTAGTCGGTCAACGCGCCACCTGCCATCGAACCTTGCTGTGGCATCGGGTTGCCGTTGTACGACAGCGGTGCGTGCGCGCCACCCTCGCGATCCGGGTCGCCGTACACCGGCAACTCGGCCGAGACAAAGGCTTGCGAGCCGACATAGACGAAGTTCAACATGTCCTCAATTTGGGGGAAGGTCTTCATGACCTCGCCTTGGTGCAGGATTCGCCCTGCTCCACCCTGGCCAGCCGCGCCATGGCAACCGGCGCACGATCCATAAACCGCTTCGCCGATCGCCATCGGACCCTCTGCGACCACTTCTTTCGGTTGCAGAGCAATGAGATACAGGAATGCCCACAGTGGCAACAAGCTCAACCCTGCCATTGCCCAGAACGGAATCTTCTTGCGCGTTTTAGCGGCGACTACATAATCGGGATCTGGTGGCGGTGGTGGTGCAGCAGTTGGTGTTGCCGGCACCGATGCTTGAGCGGCAACAGGTGCTTGAGCGGCCTTCTCCACTTGAGCGCCAGAAGTGGGCGCCGACTCGCCTTCGTTCCCCGACAGGGCCCCACGACGCTCCTTGGAGCGCTTCAAGAGATGCTCGGGGATTTCAGTCACGGTATTCCTTTGCGGCTCAACGACCCTTGTGGGGGCAGGCCGACCGGTCGTCGACCCGCATTCACTCTAAATCACCAGGGGCGTGGCCGACCAACCAATTTGTCGAACTACGGCTCGTTCGGTGCATGGCCGCCTGACCGCACGTGTGACGGGTGTACTGGACACCACTCACGATGAAGCGCGCGATGTGCATCACGTCACACAAATGCACGAGTGCACGACCTCGCTCCTTTTCGCCTGTTTCCGCAAACGGCGACTAGTCTCGTGAGAGATTTCACGAGGAAGGGACCTCCTGCGACCCATGGTGGCAATCAACATCCTTGAATGGCCGGGTATGAACCAAGCGTTCATATTCTCCTTTGCCCTGACCATCGCGCTGTCGCTCGTCGTCATTCCGGTGGGTAAGCGGCGACCGGTTGATCGCAAGTCGACGTGGGGCGAGGCAATGTTCGGGTCGGCCTATGTCTTTGGCGTGATGTTTCTTGCGTTCGGCGTTGTGCCCCATCAATGGATCGACCACGCGGACAAGGACCTTGGCTGGCGCAAAGACAAGATCATCTACGGCCCGTTCGATCTCCTCAAGCCGCAGGCGATGGGCGGTCCGTTTCCATTCACCATTAGTTATGAGGCGGTACGCGACATCATCGTGCTCGTCATTCACGGCATTTTCTTTGCACTCATGATCTATCTCTTCGCGTGGTGGCAGAAGCGCGGTGTGGTGAAGCCGAAGGAAATCGAGACGTCGAGTTACGGTCGCCCGCTGGTGAGGAAGAGCTGAGTCATGGCTCGCACTGACGCCAACCCGCCAATGCCGGAATGGTCCGACGAGTATCAACTCGTCGAGGTCGACGCCGACTACTTGGCGAAGGCTGTCAAGCCGAAGCAGTTCATTCACATCGACCAGAGCGAATGCATCATGTGCGAAGGCTGCGTGGACATCTGTCCGTGGAAGTGCATTCATATGGTCACGCCAGACGCCATTGCGGAGGCCCAGGGCACCGAGCAACCCGGCGCCGATCCGTCTGACAATGTGTTGTTCATCATCGACGATGACGTGTGTACGCGCTGTGCGCTGTGTGTCGATCGTTGTCCGACCGGGGTAATCATCCTCGGCAAGGTGGGGGCCCCGGCCGCCACCGGCGATTCGCATATGCGCACCGCCAATCATGGGTACGCCTACGGGATGCGGTTCTAGGGGTTCAGGAGACGAACATGGCAAGCACTATCGAAGAAAAGCCGCGGGTGTCGCTCAAGGAGCGTCTCGCCAAGGTCGGCGAGTCCATGCAGGGCAGCCAGGCATGGAATTCCATCTTCCGTCCGGGCTCGATTTTCCGCAAGGGATACACCGACTCGCCGCGCAACCGCTCGTACGTCGTGATGAATTCGGTGCTGTACCACTTGCACCCCGTCAAGGTAAAGCGTCACGCGGTCAAGGTCAGCTACACGCTGTGCCTCGGCGGCCTGTCGTTCTTCCTCTTCATCCTCCTCACCGTGACCGGCATCTTCTTGATGTTCTTCTATCGACCGACCGCGGCTGACGCGTGGCAGGACATTCAGTCGCTCCAGACGTCGGTGACCTTCGGCCTCATGGTGCGCAACATGCATCGATGGGGCGCTCACCTCATGGTGTTGAGCGTGTTCCTCCACATGGCCCGCGTGTTCTACCACGGCGCGTACAAGGCACCGCGTGAGTTCAACTGGGTTATTGGGGTAATCCTCCTCACGCTTACGTTGCTGTTGTCGTTCACGGGCTACTTGTTGCCGTGGGACCAGCTGGCACTGTGGGCCGTTGCCGTGGGCACCAACATGATGGGGTACTCGCCAGTCATTGGCGAGCAGGTGCGTTTCGTGCTCCTCGGCGGCGTCGAGATCGGCGCAGAAACGCTGTTGCGTTGGTATGTGTTGCACGTGTTGTTGTTCCCATTCGTCACCGTCATCTTCCTTGCGATTCACTTCTGGCGAGTGCGCAAGGACGGCGGCATCTCCGGCCCGCTGTGATCGAGAAGGAAACGAACCATGACCGAAATTCCTGAGCATCTCCTCAAGCGGGCGCAGGCTGCGCGCGAGAAGGCGGCCGCCCAAGGTGGTGCCGATTCAGGCGATGCGTCGAGCGGCGACACCCCCGCAGATTCGCGAATTCCTGCGCACCTGTTAGAGCGCAGCAAGGCTGCCAAGGCTGGAGCGAGCGGTGGCGTTGCCGTTGCCGACAAGCCCTCGGCCGCAGTGGTGTCTGCACCCGCTCAAGGTGGCGTGCCGGTTGGTGCAGGCCCCGGCGGGCATACGCAGCGTTTGCTGACGGTTGTGAAGTCTGGGTCAATTCAGGACGTCAAGGCCGTGCCGGTTGACAAGGTCCACACGTGGCCTCACCTCTTGTCAATCGAGTTCGTCGCTGCTCTTGCGTGCACCGCGTTCACTTTTATGTTCTCGTGGTTCGTCAATGCGCCGCTGTTGCAAGCCGCCAACTTCAATCAGACGCCAAACCCGTCGAAGGCGCCGTGGTACTTCCTCGGTCTGCAGGAACTGCTCACCATGTTCCACCCGATGGTGGCCGGCGTGACGATTCCCGGTGTTGGACTGATCGCCTTGATGTTTGCGCCGTATCTCGACCGCAACCCGTCGAACAAGCCCGAAGATCGCAAGTTCATGACCAGCATGATGACGGTATTCCTCATGTTCTGGGCGGTGTTGGTGATCATCAGCTCGTTCTTCCGCGGGCCGGGATACAACTTCATCTTCCCGTGGCGTGACGGCATCTTCTTCGAGTTGTAAAGGCGGCAACACTCATGAGCACTACTTCAATCATCACCATCGCAGTTGCGGTCATCGTTCTCGCTGGCCTCGGCGTAGTGTTGACGACCGCGCGCCGCAGTGAAGTGCGTGGCGCGGGTTCGTTGTCGCGCGAGACGCGCAAGAAGGACCGCGGCAAGGTTGACCCCGAGGCAATGACGGGTCGCGAGGTGGAAAGTGCCGCAGTCGCCGCACGCTCAACGGCGATGGTTGCGGCGCCGAAGGCTGAAGTTGCGCCGTGGACTCCGCCAGATCCCGAGGCGGTGGGTGTGTCGCGTCGGCAGTTCTTCAACCGTGCGTCAGTCACGTTGATGAGTGCGAGCCTTGGCGCGTTTGGTGCGGCGGTATTGGCCTTCTTGTGGAAGGGCTCCTCCGGTGGTTTCGGCTCCAAGATCTCGCTCGGCGGTATCGACGGGGTTGTCGCACAGATTCGCGCGAACAAGGGTTTCTTCTACGTCCCTCAGGCGCGGGCATGGATCACTGAGTATCCCAAGGAGTCGGCCTCGAAGGCGCAGGCGGCGTATGGCGGACAAACTGCGGTGATCGCAGGCATGCAAGCCGGAATCGTCGCGCTGTACCAGAAGTGCCCGCACCTCGGTTGCCGCGTGCCCGAATGCGCCACTTCACAATGGTTCGAATGCCCGTGTCACGGTTCGCAGTTCAACCGTGTGGGTGAAAAGAAGGGTGGCCCCGCGCCACGCGGCATGGATCGCTTTGGCGTCTCGGTTGCCAACGGTGTTGTTGTCGTAGACACGGGTTCGGTGTTCGGTGGTCCGCCGATCGGCACCAACACGACGGGTCAAGAGGCTGAAGGTCCGCATTGCGTGGGCGGTGGGTCGCACTAATGGTCGCTGATATCACTACCACGATTGCGTGGATCGTTCTCATTGTCGCCGTTCTCGGCTGGATCATTTACGGTCTCGCCAATATTCGCAAGGGTCGCGCCGAAGTGGGTTCGGAGATTCGTCTCGCCGCGAACCGCAAGCCGTATTACGACGACGAAGAACTCGAAGGCAAGAAGTTGGAGCGCACGCAATTGCTCGGCGTCCTCTTTCTTGCCGTCATCACGGTCGTGTTGCCGCTGTATTGGATTCTCGAACCGGGACGCCAGGAGGGTGCCCAGAACGGTTGGGACAAGCGCTTCGAAAGCTGGGGCTCGCAGTTGTTTGCATCCACAGCGGATGGCGGCTTCAACTGCGCAGGTTGCCACGGCGGAATGAATGGCGCGGGCGGTGTTGCGGCGTACGCGGTGACCGATCCTGCGACGGGTCAAGTCAAGGCGGTCGACTGGAAGGCGCCAGCACTCAACACCGTGTTCTATCGCTACTCGGAAGAAGAGATTCGTTTCATTCTTGAATACGGTCGACCGTTCTCACCGATGTCGGCGTGGGGTCTTGCAGGCGGTGGACCGCTCAACGAACAGCAGATTCAGACGCTGATCGACTACATGCGCAGCATTCAGATTCCGCGCGAGAACTGCAACTTGGTGGATGCCGATGTGCGCGACTGCGACGGTGGCCATTTGCCGGCGACCATGCAGGACGAGGTGCAGGCTGAAGCGGAGCGTCTGGTTGCCAACGGCACGTACGCATCTCTTGGTGAGGCGCTCTTCAACCTCGACCTTGGCGCGGGTAATTACTCATGCGCGCGCTGCCATACAAAGGGTTGGTCGTACGGTTCACCACAGATCACCGGTGGCGGAGCGTTCGGTCCGAGTCTCACCGGCGGCTCGACCATTCGTCAGTTCCCCTTGCAAAGCGACATGGTGGACTTCATTAAGAACGGCAGCGAGTATGGCAAGCGCTACGGCGAGCAGGGGCAGGGCGGTGGCCGTATGCCTGGCTTCGGCAACATGTTGACCGATGAACAGATCGTCGCGATCGTCGAATACGTGAGGGGTCTGTAGATGTTGGCTTCGTTGTTGGCCGTGTCGTGGGAGCCAACGCTTCGCGGCATCATCGTCGTCATCACGATGGTCATCGTGTTGATTGGCGGCTCGTATTTGATCATTGGCACCAACCTCGGTGCGCGCCTCGGTGTGCTCGTTGTGCTCGCGGCCTTGTTTGGGTGGATGGCGCTGATGGGCGCAATCTGGTGGACGTATGGCATTGGCCTCAAGGGCCCCGAGCCGTCGTGGCAACCCGCCGATCCCATCACCATTGTGCGTGACCCAGCCTTCTTGGCCGACGCCGGCATCGTGGCGTCGGTGCCGAGCCTGGATGGCAACCCCACGACGAATGCGCAGGCGGTGAGCCAGCAGTTGACCGCCGAGGGCTGGATCGTTTTGGACGAAGCCGATCCAGGACGCGGTCAGGCCATCGCTGCGTCTGACGCAATCATTCAGAATGACGCGGAAGAGTTCGGTGCTGGCGAATACGTATCGCTCAACGTGTACGACCGAGGTGGTGAGCGCTACCCGTTGATCACCGAGTCGATTGACTTTTTTGCGTTCTTCCACAAGCCGCATTACGCGCTCGTGGAGATTGCTCCTGTCGTGCCACAGCGGGTTGAACCTGGTCGCGCCCCTGCCCGTCCGGTGATCGACGCCGAACAGCCGCATCGTTACGTGTACATGTTGCGCGACCTTGGCGCAAAGCGTCAGCCGGCAATCTTTATCACAATCGGCTCAACGATCATGTTCTTGATCCTGTGCTGGTTGCTGCATCGCCGCGACCTTGTCCTGCGCGCACACGTGAGCGGGGAACGCCTGCCACAGCGGGCGTAGGTTTCGCCAATGGGCCAGTACCTCCCGATCGTTGTGCTCGCCGCATTGGCGATCGTGTTTGCAGGGCTCAGCTTGCTGGCCTCGCGACTGCTTGCCCCGAGACGACCGAATTCAGCGAAGTCGGCTCCGTATGAATGCGGGATCGTGCCGAGCAGGGAAGCACCTGAGCGCTTTCCGGTCAGTTTCTATGTGATTGCGATGTTGTTCATCATGTTCGACATCGAAATTGTTTTTGCCTATCCGTACGCGATTGCGCAGCAATCGCTCGGTTTATACGGCTTTTTGGAGATGCTGGCGTTCAGTGCGGTGTTTTTTGTTGCGTTTGTTTACGCCATCGCGCGCGGTGCTTTGGACTGGGGCCCAGTCAACGTGTCGGTGCCGCTTGATGGCGACGGGATGATGTCGGCACAACGATCGATGACGACAACCATTCGACGCGTTGGTCTCGAGGGTCGCAGCGAGGGTGAGGCCGCCTGATGGGCATTATTCGTAACGTTGCCGACGACGGTCTCGGTGGCCTCGAGCACAACTTCATCACGGCCAAGCTTGAAGATCTCGTTAAGTGGTCGCGCTCGCGTTCAAGTTGGCCAGCAACGTTCGGATTGGCGTGTTGCGC
Source organism: Ilumatobacteraceae bacterium (assembly GCA_044237775.1). Taxonomy (GTDB): domain Bacteria; phylum Actinomycetota; class Acidimicrobiia; order Acidimicrobiales; family Ilumatobacteraceae; genus UBA3006. The sequence goes on from JBIIEO010000001.1 coordinate 237,852, forward strand.
GATCGAGATGATGGCAACAGGCGCGGGCCATTACGACCTCGCGCGATTTGGGATGGAAGTCTTTCGTGCGTCGCCGCGGCAGGCCGACATCATGATCGTCGCCGGTCGCGTAAGCCAGAAGATGGCGCCGGTGTTGCGCCAGGTGTATGACCAAATGATGGAGCCCAAGTGGGTGATCAGCATGGGCGTATGCGCTTCGAGCGGTGGCATGTTCAATAACTACGCAATCGTCCAAGGTGTCGATCAGGTCGTGCCCGTCGATGTGTACGCGCCCGGGTGCCCACCGACGCCGGAGACACTTATCCACGCCATTGAAACGTTGCATCAATTGATCGAAGACGGAGAGATCATGCGCCGTCGTTCCTCCACGGGCGGTGGAGCAGATGTGCACATTCAGGAGATTCCTGCGGGAAACAGCACCCCAGTGATTCTTGGGACGCGGTGATTGGCGTGTTGCACGATTGCCCTACTACCAACGCGCTCGGTCAAGACGTCGTTTTTGTGTCGCGCGACCGCTACCTCGATGTGTTGGGGAAGTTGGTTGCGGATGGCTTTGACATGTGCGTCGACCTGACCGCGGTCGACTACCTCACGCACCCTGGTCGCACGCTGCCCGAGGGTGTCGAGGCTGAACGCTATGAAGTGGTGGTGAATCTCCTCTCTCTGGCACATCGGCGCCGCCTGCGTGTACGCGTGCAGGTACCCGAGTCGGAGCCAACTGTGGCGTCTGCATTCGGGTTGTACCCAGGTACCGAGGCGATGGAGCGCGAGGTCTTCGACATGTTCGGGATTGCCTTTACGGGTCACCCCGATCTCACGCGCATATTGATGCCCGAGGACTGGGACGGTCATCCACTGCGTAAGGACTACGCGCAGGGCCGCATTCCGGTGCAGTTCAAGGGAGCTACATCGTGACGACTCTTGACGACGAACGCCCTGTGACGATCGCTGCCGGCACCTCCGAAGGCGCTCAGGAGATGCAGGCGCGCAGCGAGTCCACTCCTCGCGAAGTGTTCCGCGAAATTGGTGCGGTGTTGCGCATGAGCGAAGCGGATGCCGCAGCGTTGGATGCCATCGACGGAGACCTCGACGAGGACCAGACGATGATCATCAACATGGGGCCCTCACACCCGAGTACGCACGGCGTGTTGCGCCTGATGTTGGAACTCCGGGGCGAAACCGTGCTGCGTTGCAAGCCGATTATCGGCTATCTGCACACGGGCATGGAAAAGACCGGCGAGTCGCTCACGTTCCTGCAGGGCGGCACCAATGTGACGCGCATGGACTACGCGTCGCCGCTCAATAACGAACTCGTGTTTTCGATGGCCACCGAGAAGTTGCTCGGCATCGATGGCGATATTCCCGAGCGCGCCATGTGGATGCGCATGTTGTTGTCCGAACTCAATCGCATGAGCAGTCACTTGTTGTTTATGGCGACCAACGGCATGGACCTCGGCGCTGTGTCGATGATGATCTATGGCTGGCGCGAGCGCGAAGAGGTGTTGCGATTCTTCCAAAAGGTCACTGGCCTGCGCATGAATCACAACTTCATTCGTCCCGGCGGTCTTGCCGCCGATCTTCCGGCAGGTTGGCGCGACGACGTATTGCGCATCTTGGACCTGCTACCTGATCGTCTCGCCGAGTACGACACGCTGATGACAGGTCAGCCGATTTGGCGTGAGCGCTTGCAGGGCATTGGTGTCATCACCCGCGACGAAGCGATAGCGCTCGGTGCAACCGGACCGATTTTGCGTTCCACCGGCGTGGCGTGGGACTTGCGACGCGACATGCCGTATTTGCGCTACGCGGATGTCGATTTCGACGTGGTCGTCGGAAGCTACGGCGATGCGTTCGATCGATACGCCATTCGCCTTGCCGAGATTCGCGAGTCGATGCGTATCGTGCGCCAGATTCTCGACAAGATGCCGAACGGCAACTACCGCATTCAAGATAAGAAAGTCACTCCGCCGCCGCGTGGTCGCATCGATGAGTCGATGGAAGCACTGATTCATCACTTCAAGATTTTCACTGAAGGTTTCAAGGTGCCCGAGGGCGAGGTCTATGTGGCAATTGAGAGCCCGCGCGGCGAGATTGGGTGCTACATCGCCAGCGACGGCTCGTCGACGCCATATCGGATGCACGTGCGCGCACCAAGTTTTGTCAATATTCAGGCTCTGCCGCACATGATGCGCGGTGGGCTTGTGGCCGATGCCGTGGCCGTCATTTCGTCGGTAGATCCCGTGTTGGGAGAGGTCGACCGATGAGCCGACTCACCGAAGACAATGTCGCGTTGGCGCGCGAGATTATTGCGCGATATCCGCGTCCGAAGTCGGCACTCGTGCCGTTGTTGCACCTCGCGCAGGAGCAAAATGGCTTCGTAACTCGTGAGTCGATGGCCCACATTGGCGAGCTAGTCGGCGTGACTTCTGCCGAGGTGTATGGCACGGCAACGTTCTATGAGATGTTTCGCTTTGAGCCAGTGGGTAAGTATCTCGTCAACATTTGCGGCACGTTGTCATGCGCACTGATGGGCGCCCATGATTTGATGCACCACGCCGAACAGAAGCTGGGTGTCAAGGTGGGTGGCACCACAGACGACGGCATGTTCACGTTGGCTCACGCTGAGTGTCAGGCCGCATGCACGGAGGCGCCGACGCTGCAGGTCAACTACCGCTATCGGTTTCGCGTGACCGCCCAAGATTTCGATGCCCTCGTAGACGATCTCCGCGCGGGTCGATTGCAGGATGAGATTCCTGCACACGGCACGCTTGCGCGGGTGCGTCAACACATTCCCGCTGACCGTGGCGTGGGCGCGGTTGCGCCGGAATTGGTGACCGAAGGGCCGGCGTGGCTAAACGGCGAGGCTGCACTGTGACGTCGTACCCCTATGCGCCCGGATTTGTTGCAGGTGACCGCCCGAAGGTGGTGACGTCGCGATTCGAATACGAAGACTCGCACACGCTTGAGCGCTACCTCGCGACGGGCGGGTATGCAGGATTGCGCAAGGCATTAGCGAAGCCAGCACCTGCGATTCATGACGAAGTGAAGGGCGCGACAATTCTCGGTCGTGGTGGTGCGGGCTTTCCCGCTGGCACCAAGTGGGGTCTGACGCCGCAGGGTGTATGGCCGCGCTATCTCGTTGTCAACGGTGACGAAAGTGAGCCCGGCACGTACAAGGACCGCCTGCTCATGGAACGTGACCCACACCAGTTGATTGAGGGATGCCTGATTGCGTGTTATGCGGCGGGATTGTCGCAGTGCTTCCTCTATATCCGCGGCGAAATGGCGCTTGCTCAGGAACGCGTTGCCAAGGCGCTTAACGACGCCTATGCGGCTGGCTATGTCGGCAAGAACGTGCTCGGCTCGAAGTTCTCTGTCGACATCGTGTTGCACTGGGGTGCAGGCGCGTACGTCGTGGGTGAAGAGACGGCCTTGATTGAAAGTCTCGAGGGAAATCGTGGGATGCCTCGCCTCAAGCCGCCGTATTTTCCTGCGGCAAATGGTCTGTACGGTCAGCCGACGATCGTCAACAACGTCGAAACGTTGTCCAACCTGCCTTGGTTGATGGTCAATGGTGTCGAGGCGTACACGGCAATCGGCACCGCAACATCGCCGGGCACACGCATGGTCGCGGTGTCGGGTCACGTGCGCCGACCCGGCGTGTACGAGATCATCAACGGCGTGACGACATTCCGTGATCTGCTCTACGGCGAGGAGTTTTGTGGCGGCATTCGCAACGGCAACACGTTGAAGGC
>JBIIEO010000040.1:0-3979 GCA_044237775.1 Ilumatobacteraceae bacterium
TTGACACGCGTGCAGCGACTTGCGCCGATTGCCGCTCAGGCCGGTTTGTCGATGGCACAACTGGCAATCGCTTGGGTGCTGCAGAACGACAACGTGGCTTCCGCCATCGTTGGTGCAACGCGGCCTGACCAACTCGACGACAACGTGAAGGGCGTCGGCGTCACGCTTGAGCCTGCGGTCATGAAGGCGATTGACGACGTACTCGAGGGTGCGATCGTGCGTGACCCTGCGAAGACTGAATCCCCGCCCACAAGGCCATAGCGTCGCACACAGGCCCCTTGCCGCACACCGGCAGGGGGCTTACGATGTCAATCTGCGAGCAAGATCGGTTCGAGATGCACCTCGAACTCAAACGACTCATGGGAGATGCCGTGGCCGAAACGTTGATGCGACACCTGCCGCCAAGCGGCTGGGGTGACGTCGCACGCAAACACGATCTTGATGCGCTTAGCCGCCGAGTCGACGCACTCGAACAACGTCTGGATAAATGCTTCGACGATCTTGAGTCACGTCTCAACAAGCGCATCAATGCCCTGGAGCGCCGGCTCAACATGGCCATCTCAATCGGCGCAGCCGTGTCGCTTGCCCTGCTCGGCCTGCAGGTGCAGATCATGCTGAGCATCGCTGCGCTTTAGCGCGACGTCACGCCGGACCGCTGAACATGCCTCCACGTTCGTAGGTCGTCGTCGGCTGGGTATCGCCCTCATAACGGTTGATCTCGGCGCGACCAACTACGTGCCAGTGCACTTCGTCGGGGCCGTCGGCCAAGCGCAGTGTGCGCTGGGCGGCATACAGACGTGCAAGCGGCGTCCACTGCGAAATACCAGCTGCGCCGTGAATCTGAATCGCCTCGTCGATGATCTTGCACACGCGCTCCGGCACCATTGCCTTCACCGCCGACACCCAGATGCGGGCTTCGGCGTTGCCCATCACATCCATGGCCTTAGCCGCGCGTAACACCATGAGTCGCATCGCTTCAATTTCAATACGCGCCTTGGCAATCACTTCGGTGTTCTTGCCAAGTCGAGCGAGCGGCTTGCCAAACGCCTCACGCGACAACCCTCGGCGAACCATCAACTCAAGCGCACGCTCCGCAGCGCCGATCGAACGCATGGTGTGATGAATGCGCCCGGGGCCCAGGCGTACCTGTGAGATCTCGAACCCGCGGCCTTCGCCCAACAGCATGTTGCTTGCTGGCACCCGCACATCGGTGAAGCGCAGGTGCATGTGACCATGCGGCGCATCGTCTTCGCCGTACACCTCCATTGCACCAAGAATCTCTAATCCTGGCGAATCCATGGGCACGAGGATCTGCGAATGGCGGCCGTGTGGAGGGCCTTCGGGGTTGGTGAGCAACATGCAAATCAGGATCTTGCAACGCGGGTCGCCAGCACCCGATATGTAGAACTTCTCGCCGTTAATCACCCACTCATCACCGTCGCGCACCGCGCGACACGCAATGTTCTTTGCATCCGACGACGCGATCCCCGGCTCACTCATGGCATAGGCGGAGCGAATCTCACCGTTGAGCAACGGCTTCAACCATCGCTCCTTCTGTTCGGGCGTGCCCACGCGCTCGAGCACCTCCATGTTGCCGGTGTCTGGTGCGCTGCAATTCATGCACTCAGACGCAATTGGGTTCTTACCCAACTCGGCTGCGATGTAGGCGTAGTCGAGGTTGGAGAGCCCCTCGCCGGTTTCGGCATTCGGCAGGAAGAAGTTCCACAAGCCACGGGCTTTGGCCTTGGCCTTCAATGAGTCCAGTAGCTCCAATTGACCAGGCCCATAGGTCCAGCGATTGGCACGCCCCTCGCCCAGTCTGAAGTACTCCTCCGTCCGCGGCTCAATCTCCGTGTTGATGAATTCGATCACCGCTTCATAGAGCGGCACCGCCTTGGCCGACATGGCCAAATTCATCGCATCATCGGTGGTGATTCCTGAGTGCATTCCGGGCCGAGGCATACGCCCACGATACCCCTCGCATCTCAATCGGCCGGAGTGAGCACCACCAATGGAATCTCGCGCGTGGTCTTCTTCTGATACGACGCATACCCCCGATAGGCCTTCACCACATCTGGCCACCAACGCGTGCGCTCCTCGGGCGTCGCCGTTCGCGCAAGCATCCCACGCTTTGGAGAACCCTTCACCGAAGCAGACACACGGGGGTTGTCACACAGATTGAGATACCACGCTGGGTGATGATCATCACCACCACGGGACGCAACTACCACGATTGCGTCGCCCTCCTGAATGGGAGACGTAAGCAATACCGTTCGCTGCGCGCCTGACTTGCGACCGGTTGTCGTCAGTTCAACTACAGGCATCGGCCCCACTTGCCAACCTGCCTTGCCACGAGTGACACCCAAAATGACGCGATGAATCGCATTCATTCCCTTTAAGACAAGGTCAGCAGGCATACCCCGCAGACTATGCCGCTCAGCGACCGCGGAAGGGTTGGATGCCGTCTTCGGGAATCACACCCAGCAAGCCCCGCTGAAAATCCTCAAACGCCTGTTGCAACTCGGCCTTCGTGTTCATCACGAACGGACCATATGCCGCAACGGGCTCGCCAATTGGCTCACCGCCCAGTAACAACACCTCGAGGGTCTCGTGTGCCCCACCGCGCAACGTAATGGAGTCACCGTCGACAAACACCGCAAGCTGCCCCACTCTCACCGGCGCGCCATCGAGTCCCACCGAACCGCTTCCCGCCAACACATAAGCGAGTGCGTTGTAGTTGGCATTCCACGGCAGCGTCATCTGTGCTCCCGGCGCAATGGTGGCGTGCACCAAGACAATCGGCGTGCGCGTGGAACCAGGACCTTTGTGCCCGCCGAGATCGCCGGCAATAAGCCGAATAAGCGCGCCACCGTCGTCCGACGACAACAACGTCACATGCTCGGCTTCCAAGTTTTGATACGCGGGTTCGATCATCTTGGAGCGACTCGGCAAATTCACCCACAGCTGAATGCCGTGGAAAAGCCCGCCGCGCACCACGAGATCCTCGGGCGGCGTCTCGATGTGCAGGATGCCTCGGCCAGCGGTCATCCACTGCGTCGAACCGTTTTGGATAACACCGCCACCACCGTGACTGTCTTGATGCAAGAACGTGCCGTCGATCATGTACGTCACCGTCTCGAAGCCGCGATGCGGATGCCACGGCGTGCCCTTCGGCTCATACGGCGCGTAATGCACCTCGCCCATTTGGTCCATATGAATGAACGGGTCGAGATCGGCGAGGCTCACACCATAAAACGCACGACGCACGGGAAAGCCCTCGCCCTCATGACCGGTCGGGGCCGTCGTAATCGACTTCACGCGACGCTCGCGGCGTACCGGTGTTGGTACAGCAACCCGGGGGAGGGTCATGGTGTCTGCGGTCACTGCGGGCATTGGGGCTCCTTTAATTGAACCCAGCATATAGTTGCGCTCGCAACTATATCAACTCATAGGTGGAGCATTTGCCCCTTGCGAGGGGCATTGCCGCTGTGTAGTACGGTGCAGCAATGACTTTAAACAAGAAATCACGTTCAATTCGTCGGCTCTTCGCGGTGACAGTTGGTGCGCTCACCGCAGCCACTCTGGTAGTCGGTACCGGTACCGCCCACGCCGAGGACCGGACATATGTGCCGAATGACGTGTTTGAGCGTCACCTCATCTGGTTGGGCCTCGACTCGGGGGAACTTGATGACTATGTCCCCACGAAGAACATCGTCAACGTCAAGTCGCTTGACCTCTCTAATCTGCGCGATTTGGGCGCTTCATTTGGACTAGAGGGGATCAATGATTTCAAGTCCCTCGAAACACTCAATCTCACAAATGTGACGTCACTCGATTCCCTGTCGATCGGCTCGTACAGCGGCGTTTTCGGCGGTGCAACCAGGTCGAAACTCAAGTCGCTCATTGTCACGGGAAGCAAGATTCGCTCTATCACTCTTCGAAGCACACAGCTGACCACCTTGGATCTCTCGGGAAATGT
>JBIIEO010000026.1:0-13665 GCA_044237775.1 Ilumatobacteraceae bacterium
CACGCAGGAGCGACTGCTGAAGGCAGCCGCCGATGCAATCGACAAGGGCGGCGAGGCTGCGGTGAAGATCCGTGAAATCGCCAAGAAAGGAAACGTCACCGCCCCGTCGGTGTATCACTTCTTCAGCAGCCGCGAGGGCCTCGTCGAAGCAGCGCTCGCCTACCGCTACCTGCGCGGCCTCGCCACTATCGGCGATGATTTCTCGACGGCAGTACACCGGGCAAAGAGCAAGGTCGAATTCACCAAGATCGCCCACTCGTTCATTGCGTTGACGTTTGCGCGCGAGCGCATCCACATTCGCAAAACCCGCGTCAACGTGCTGGGCAGCGCACAATACCGACCGTCACTATCCAAGGAATTAGCGCGTGCCCAGGATGCAGCCAACAAGAATGTTGGTGAAACCCTCCGCTACGCCCAGTCAAAAGGCTGGATCCGCAAGGATTTCGACCCCGAGATGTTCGCCGCGTGGTTCACCGGCATGGCACATGCACGACTCTTGATCGAACTCGACGGAGAGCACTCTCGCGCACGCAACTGGGACGTCATCGCCCTACGTTCGGTGTGTCAGGCGCTCGGCATCGCCGAACCGATAAAGAAGAAGCGAACTACCCGCGCGTCTTGAGCAGTTCGATCAACTGCGGCAGCACCTTGTGAACGTCGCCCACGATGCCGAGGTCAGCGACACCGAAGATGGGCGCCTCTTTGTCCTTGTTGATCGCGATGATGTTCTTCGAGCCCTTCATGCCCACCATGTGCTGCGTTGCACCCGAGATGCCGGCGGCGATGTAGACGTTGGGCTTGACGACCTTGCCGGTCTGGCCCACCTGGTAGCTGTAGGGCACCCAGCCGGCATCCACGATTGCACGTGACGCACCCGGCGCACCCTTCAACAACTTGGCGAGTTCTTCGACGAGGTCGTACTTACCCGACTCGCCAAGACCACGGCCGCCGGAGACGACAATGTCGGCTTCGTCCAACTTCGGACCCGTGCTCTCTTCAACATGCACCGACAACACCTTGGCCGTGCCGGTGGCGCCGAGTTCGGGTACTGGCGCGGCAACCACTGTGGGTGCTGCGCCGCCACTTGCTTCAGCAGCAAACGACTTGGGGCGGAACGACACGAGGTGCGGGCCACTGCCGGTGAAGGCGGTGGTGACAAGCGTGTTGCCACCGAAGATTGGCGTGGTAGCAGCAACGCCATCAGGCGTATCGGCGATGTCGATGTTGTTCGTGAGCACCGTGCGATCGAGCTTGACCGACAGGCGCGACATGATGTCGCGGCCCTCGTAGTTCTGGGGGAAGAAGATGACGCTCGGGCTGTCACCACCATCGATGATGGCCTTCATTGCGGCCGACACCGCTGGCCCAGGCAGCTTGCCGCCCAGATCGCCAGTGGCATACACCTTGGTAGCGCCATGCTCGCCGAGCGCGCCGGCAATGGCCGAGGCGTCGCCGCCCACGAATGCCGTCACGTTGCTGGTGAGCGCACGCGCCTTGGTCAACAACTCGAGCGTGCCCGAGGTTGGCGCTGCGCCTGCAGCTTGTGCAAAGACCCAAATGCTGTTGATGGCCATGATGACTCCTCAGATCACTTTCAGATTTTCGAGATACGACACGATCTTGCCGAAGGCACTGCCATCGTCTTCGACGATCTCGCCCGCCTTACGCGCCTCGGCCTGCGCCACGGTCACGACCTTCTGGCCCGCGCCCGCCCAACCCGTCGGCGTCACGCCGAGGTCGGCTGCCGTCACGGTGTCGATTGGCTTCGACTTGGCCGCCATGATGCCCTTGAAGCTTGGGTAACGCGGCTCGACCACGCCTGCCGTCACGCTGATGACCGCGGGCAAGGGGCACTCGACTTCGTCGTAGCCGTCTTCGGTTTGGCGATCGGCCTTCAACACGCCGCCCGCAATTTCGACTTTCTTGGCAAACGTCACCGAGGGCAGGCCCATCACTTCGGCAATCTGCTCCGGCACGGTGCCGGTGTAGCCATCGGAACTTTCGGTGGCCGCGATGATGAGGTCAGCTGCACCCATCTTGGCGATCGCTGCTGCCAACACCTTGGCCGTCGTCAACGCGTCCGAACCCGCGAGTGCCGGGTCGCTCACGAGCACGCCCTTGGCCGCGCCCATCGCGAGTGCAGTGCGCATGCCCGACACTTCACCGTTTGGTGCCATCGACACGATGCTCACATCGCCGCCGCCTGCGTTCGTGGCCAGTTGCAACGCCATCTCGACGCCGTAGCCATCGGACTCATCCAGGATCAACTTGCCTTCGCGCTTCAGCGCGTGGGTCGAGCCGTCCAGGGCGCCCGGCGTGGCCGGATCGGGGATTTGTTTGACGCAAACGACGATGTTCATGCCCTCCATTGTTACCGATCATGTGCTCGACCACCCAACCCGGGCCCGTGATTTCACGGCCGTTGAGCGACACTGGGCACATTGGGGCCATTGGTAGATTTGGCTGGCCGTGCGCATCCTGTTGATCGTCAACTCCTTCGCCTCGTCGGTCACGCCCCGTAACACGGTGCTCGTGCACCAGCACCTGTCGCGCCACCACGACGTTCAGGTGGTGGAGACCAACGAGCGAGGACATGCCACCCGCTTTGCCAAAGATGCCGCCGACCGCGGCTTGGACGCCGTATTTGCTTTTGGCGGCGACGGCACGTTGAACGAAGTGGCCACGGGGCTCGCCGGCAGCAACACCGCACTCGCCATGCTGCCCGGCGGTTCCACCAACGTGTTCGTGCGCACGCTGGGCATCACCAACGAGCCGATGGTGGCCCTCACGCAATTGCTGAGCGCCATCGAGCGCGGCGAGATCGAACGCGTCAGCCTGGGTCGCGCCAATGGCCGCTACTTCACCTTTCATGCGGGCATTGGGTACGACGCCGCCGTCGTCGAGCAAGTTGAGCGGCGCTCGTCGCTCAAGCGCCTCGTGGGCCAGCCACTGTTTGCCTATTCGGCGTTACGACAGTGGTTCGTGTCGTACGACCGCACGTATCCACACTTCACCCTCAACGTGGACGGTCGCAGCATTCCGAACGGCTACTTCACGGTCGTACTCAACACCAACCCGTACACCTTTGTCGGCAAACGCCCGATCAGCCTCTCGCCGGCAGCTTCGCTGGAAAAGAAACTCGTCGTGGTGACCTTCCGCAAGATGACCTCGCCGATGATGCTGCGCGCGCTGTTTACCGCACTGCGCAAGGACGGCATCAGCGCCTCGTCGGGCATCGACATCGCCACCGATGTGGACCGCGTGGACATCGAATTTCCGGCGCCGTTCCCCTATCAGCTGGACGGCGACTACTTGGGCGACACCACAAGCCTGACCATCACGCACTGCCCCGAGGCGCTCACGCTCGTGCGCCCGCGCGGGCTGAGCTAGTTCGTCGCGCTACCCAGAACGCGCAACGCCACGTCGGGCACGTTGGTGCAGATGCCGTCGATTCCCCACGTGATCAATTCCGCCATACGCACCGGGTCGTCGCACGTCCACACATTGACGGCAAGCCCGCGCGCGTGCATGTCGTCAAGCGCCTCACGCGTGAGCGCCTCCACATATGGGTGAATTGCGGCGTGTCCCGACTGGACAAGTGACGCAGCCGTTGCTGCGGGATCATCGATCAGCACCGTCAACCACGCCGTTGGAATAGACGGCGCGAGTCGGCGACAGGCGTCCACGGTCTCGCGGCGAAACGATGAGATCAACCAGCGCGCGTCCTCGCGGCGACGCATGAGGCAGGCCACCACGTCGGCAGCGATGCGATCGTCGGGATCGAAGTCGGGCTCGGAAGGATCATTCTTAATTTCCACGTTGACCCACATCCCCGCGCACGCATCCAGCGCGGCGTCGAGCGTGGGCACGGTGCCGGGCAGGTCAGCGGCGGCAACCTGCACAAGCGGCATGCCATTTGCCAGCGTGGGATTGTGGTGCACAACGAGCGCACCATCAGCGCAGCGGCGCACATCGAGCTCGACGGCATCGGCGCCCAGATCGTGTGCCACGCGAAATGCCATGACTGTATTTTCCGGCTCCCGTTTGGAGGCTCCGCGGTGGGCTAACACCTGCGGGCGTTGGGATACACCATGGCGTGGCCATGTGACATTTCCCACTCCGCGCATCACGCAGCAGAGGGTACCAACCGGGTTGCGTTACAAGTTGACAAAAAAATCGCCGCGACCTCTTGAAAGCGACCATCGCCCTGCCTATCGTGTCGGCGTCTCATCGGTCCTCCAGCACAAAAGGTGTCACCACGTGTCTTTGTTTGCAACGAACCTTGCCCTCGGTACCGCGGACTACAGCTGGAGGAAGGAAGCGCTGTGCCGTGACACCGACCCGGAATTGTTCTTTCCGATCGGCAACACCGGCCAGGCGCTCCTGCAAATCAGCGAAGCCAAGAACGTGTGTTGCGAGTGCCTCGTAAAGACCCAGTGTCTCGAGTTTGCAATCGAGACCAACCAGGACTGCGGCATCTGGGGTGGCACATCCGAAGACGAGCGTCGACAGATTCGTCGACAGATGGCCGCCGAGCGACGCGCGGCCCGCGTTAGCGCGTAACGGGCAACAGCAACTCGACAAACGTCCCGCACGCGCCGTCGAGGCGCGACAACCCAACGGCAGCGCCATCGCCTGTTGTGGCGCGGCGCATGGTGATCTGACCCGCGAGTTCTGTTGTTACCAGCGTGCGCACGATCGACAAGCCGAGTCCCGACGCACTCGAGAGATCAAAGTCGTCGGCAAGTCCGCGACCGTCGTTGACCACCTGCACCGACAGCGTTTCGTCGTCGTTGTCGAGCATGACCACCACCGTGCCGCCGTCACTGCCCTCAGGAAAGCCGTGGTCCACAGCATTTTGCAGCAACTCAAGAATCACCACGGACAACGGCGTGGCGACTGTGGCGGGAAGTCGACCACCGTCGCCTTTGACGACGAAGCGCACCGGTCGGTCGGCTGACTGCAGGCCTTCTTCCACGAGACGCATGAGCGGGCGAACGATTTCGATGAACGAGATGTCTTCGCCCGGTTCGCGCGACAGCGTCTCGTGCACCAGGGCGATCGTGCGAATACGCCGCACCGACTCGGCCACAGCCGCCTTGGCCTCCTCGGACTGCAGGCGCCGGCCTTGCAGGCGCAGCAGCGACGAGATGGTTTGCAAGTTGTTTTTCACGCGGTGGTGAATTTCACGAATCGTGGCGTCCTTCGTGAGCAGCAGCAGGTCGCGCTTGCGCAATTCGGACACGTCACGCAACAGCACGATCCCGCCCGACACCCGCACCGAGGCACCGTCGCGCTTCAGGAGCGGAATCGCTCGCGTGAGCAACGTGACGTCGGCAGTTTGCTCGACTTCTTCGATCACCGACTCGCGGCGCTCGAACGCGTGACGCACCGCGTCTTCAGCCACGCCGAGCTCGGCCAGTGTTTGACCCACCGCGTTCGTACTTACGCCCACGCGATGCAGCGCAGAGACCGCATTCGGCGACGCATATCGCACGCGCATATTGCCGTCGAGCACGATCACGCCGTCGCCCACGCGGGGCGCAACCGCTGCATCGGCAACCTTGCCGTCGAAAGGAAACAGTCCCTCGCTCACCATGTCGACGAAGCGCGCGAAGATGTCGGCATACGTGGTTTCGAGTTGACCTGGTCGCCGTGACGCATCGGGCACCCACTCGCGCGTAAGCACCGCGATCGTGATATTTTCGAGACGCACGGGAATTGCTTTCATTGAGGCCGGGCCACCGATGGCTTGCACGAAAATTTCGCCGTCGGTGACTTCGCCCGACGACAAACAGCGATCCAACACGATGCATTCGGATTCGCTCGCCCACGTGTTGACGTAGTCCGCCTGATACAGCGTGCGTCCGGTGGCGGCGCGAACTTGGGCGGCGATTAACCACTTCCCCGCAACTGGCAGGTACAGGAGCATGTCGGCAAAACAGAAGTCGGCGAGCATTCCCCACTCGGACACGAGCGCAGTGAGATGCGAGGTGGCCTCTGCGTCTAGATCGGTCTGTTGATGGGCAATCTCGGACAGCGTCGGCATTGTGCCTCCGATTCTGCCCGATCAGCCGATGGCGACCGGCACGAACCCGCGCTGCAGCGCGACAAGGTCGTCCAGTGCGGTCACGTCCGTGGACTGCATCGGCGCACGCAGCACGGCAATCCCCTCAAGACCCACCACCAACGCGGTCAGGCGCTCGTGTTCCGCCGTCGCAGCCGCCGCCATGCGCGTGGCGCAGGCGATTACCTCGGTCACTACGCGGGCAACCCGATCCTCATCTAGTGGCGCGAGCGCATCGACAACGGCCTGGTGGGTCGACGTGTCGAGGGCCTGCAGGTCACTTGTGGCACGAGCCGCGAGTGCGGGATCGATGGCCCGATTGGCCACCACAAGCCCGAGCGGATACGACCGACGCCGCAGCTCGTCAATGAGAAACTGCGCTTCGAACAGCGGCGCCGACTCGAGGGTAGTGACCACGGCGAAGGCCGTTTCGGGGCCGCGCAGCACGCCCGACACCTGCGCGTTGCGCTGCACGAAGCCGGCTTCCATCGTGCGAAACAGCGTGAAGAAGTCGGTGATGTCGGCCAAGAATCGCGCGCCAAGAATACGGTCGGCGACGACAAAGAACGGTTTGGCCGCCAACGAAAACAGTCGCGACTGTCCGGGCGCGGTGAGAAACTTCAACAACTTCGAGGCGAAGAAGTCCTGCATGCGTTGCGGCGCGTCCAACACGTCGAGCGCGTTGCGCGACGGCGGTGTGTCGACGATGACCATGTCGTAGGCATCCGACAGATACGCCTCGTACAAGCGTTCCATGGCGATGTAGTCGTGGCTGTGCACGAACCGCTCGGTGAGGTTGCGATACAGCTGGTTGCCGATGACGCGCTCAGCAACATCTGCGCTCGGCGCAACGCGCGTGATGAGTTCGTCCCAACTGGCCTTTGTGTCGATCATCCCGACGAAAAGGCGGCCTGCGGTGTCGTGACTGCTCACATCGACTTCGACCACCACGTTGCCGATTTCCTGCAAACCCAGCGCATCGGCGAGCCGCCGCGCAGGATCGACGGTGAGCACAAGCACACGCTTGCCATCTTCGATCGCTGCGCGCACGCCGAGTGCGGCTGCGATCGTGGTTTTGCCTACACCGCCACTACCGCATACGACAAGGAGACGCGGGTTGGTACTCACGAAAGTTCGACTGCCAAGTCACGCGACAAAGACTCGACTATGTCGTGATCTTTCTCGGCCATCACCACAAAGTCAACGCCGTCACGTTGCGCGGCAGACGCCAACGAATACAAGTGCCGCTCGGCACGTGCGCGGCGCTCACGGGCAATGGTCACGAGCGCCAGCGGTGCCCCAAGTTGCCCGAGTGCGGTGTTGGCCTGCGCCGCAGCGACTAGCGCGTCGACGACGGGCACATCGGCATCCCTGAACACCACCGGCGGCACGCGATTGGCGATAACTGCCGCAACATTGACCTTGGTCGAGGTGTGCAGCCGGTCGAGCAACTCCACCGTCTCGACGACGGGCATCTCTTCAGGCGTAGCGACAACCACGACGCCGGTCTGTTCGACGTCGTGCAAGATGTCGCGCATCCACACCGATTGCTCACGAATTACGCCCACCTGCACTAGTCCAGAGAGAATGGTTGGCGCTTCGATCTGGGCGACAATGTGCCCCGTGGCCTCGGCATCCACCACGACTAGGTCGTAGTGGCACTCGCGCACCTCCCAACACACCTTGCCAATAGCGAGGATTTCCTTCACCCCTGGCGCCGCGTTGGCCACGAAGTCGAGAATCTTGGCGAGCGGACCCATGGTCGACACGAGCGGGTTGCGCACGAAGAGTCGGATGTATTCACGAAGCGAGTCCTCGGTGGTCATCGCCATCGCGTGGAGTGACGGCTCCACCTCACGTGGCTCAAAGCCGAGTTCGTCAACGCCGAGGGCGTTGGCAACCGCGCCCTTGGCATCCATTTCTACAAGCAGCGTGCGCTTGCCCGATCGCGCAGCGTGACGCGCAAGAGCCGTGGCGATTGTCGTCTTGCCTACCCCACCCTTGCCTGTTACGAACAACAGGCGACGGGAGGTCAGCAACGTCAGCTCCCGAAGCCGAGTTTGCGCGCGCTGTCCGGCGCACCGAATTCGACGTAAGCGATCTTCGCTGCAGGCAGCAACACTTCGCGACCCTTGTCGTCGACCACACTCACCACGTCGACCTTGCCGGCAATGGCAGCCTCGACCGACGACTTGAACGCCGCGCGAGCCTTGTCGTCACCAATCTCCACGGTGATCTCACGGAGTGCCTGGGTGATGCCAATTCGAATTTCCATGTGCGCTCCCTTGTGATTGCTGTCGAAGTGTTCGAAGGCTAATTGACCTTCAGCGCGGCCGAGAAGACCTTCTTCGGCTTCATTTCCACCGCTACCGTGCGCGCAAGTTCGGCAAAGATCTGGCCGATCTCGCTGTCGGGCGCCACTGCAGCGATCGGGCGGCCGTCGTCGCCGCCTTCGCGCAACGCCGACATCAGCGGAATCTTGGCCATCAGCGGCACGCCAAGTTCGGCGGCCAACAACTCACCGCCGCCTGAGCCGAACAATTCATAACGCTTGCCGTCGTCGCCGGTGAACCACGACATGTTTTCGATGATGCCGCGCACGGGCAAGTTGACTTTCGCCGCCATTGCCGCCGAGAGTCGCGCAACTTTTTGCGCGGCCGGTTGCGGCGTGGTGACCACGAGCACTTCGGCGCGCGGTAGGTACTGGCTGAGCGACAGCGCAATGTCACCGGTGCCCGGGGGCATATCGATCAATAAGAAGTCGGGGTCGTCCCAGAACACGTCGGTGAGGAATTGCTCAAGCGCCTTGTGCAGCATTGGCCCACGCCACACGATGGCTTGACCCTCCGGCACGAAGTAGCCGATGCTGATACAGCGCACGCCCCACTTCTCGGGCGGCAGCAACATGTCGTCGATCATCGTGGGGTCGCGATCGGTGCCGAGCATGCGCGGAATGGAGTAGCCGTAGATGTCGGCATCCACGACGCCGACGCGATAGCCCTGCGCGGCGAGCGCCACAGCGAGGTTGGTGGTGACGCTGCTCTTGCCCACGCCGCCCTTGCCCGACGACACGAGAATTGGTCGGGTTTTCGAACCCGGCTGCGCGAATGGAATAGCGCGGCCCTCGGCGTGACCGTGCGCCGGCGACGAACCGGCGGTGGCGCCCGGGTTGCCGTGCACGAGTTGGCGCACGGCAGCGCGCTCCTGATCGTTCATCACGCCGAAGTCGAGCGACACGCCGGTAACGCCATCGAGTGCACTCAACGCGCCATTGACGCGACCCTGAATTTCGTTGCGCAGTGGACAGCCGGCGATAGTCAGCACCACCGTCAGGCTGACTGCGCCCGAGTCGGCAATGACGACATCGCGGACCATGCCGAGGTCGACGATCGAGCGATGCAGCTCGGGGTCTTGCACAGGGCGCAGGGCCTCGATTACGCGGTCAGGGGTCAGGGTCGTCGACATGAGGGGCTCCAATAATTTCTACTATGGCCATAGGTACAATACCCTCGTGCCCAAGAAATCGGCCAACCCATCGTTCACCAGCACGGTGTCAGCGATCACGTCGGCCTTTGGCGATCCCACGCGTCGCGCGGTGTACTTGTTCGCGCGTGAACACGACGAGGGCGTAACCGCCTCGCAGGTTGCCGAACGTTTCAACGTGCACCCCAACGTGGCCCGACACCACCTCGACAAGCTCGCCGCCGGCGGGTATCTCGAAGTCGCCGTCGAGCGCCACGGCGGCGGCGCGGGACGTCCGTCCAAGCACTATCGCGCTTCGGGCGAAGTAGACCTGCAGTTCCCCGTACGCAGCGATGACCTCGTGCTCACGCTGCTCGGCAAAACACTCGCGCTGCTGCCACCCGCGCAGGCCGAGGCCATTGCCGAAGAGGTGGGACAAGAGTACGGCCGCGCAATGGCCGCTGGATTACAGGGCGACGATCTCACCGCCGGTCACCGCTCGTTGCGTTCAGCGATGCAGGCCGTTGCCGACGCGCTCACAGCACACGGCTTTGCCGCACACACCGAGGGCCGCAACGACACGTTGCGCATTGTCAACAACCACTGCCCCTTCGGCGATGTGGCAATCGAGAACCCCGTGATCTGCGCCGTCGATCGCGGCATGGTGAAGGGCATGTTGAATGCCATCTACGGCGACACGTCTCCCGAGATTGCAGCGTCACGGCCGCAGGGCGACACGTTCTGCGCAACGACCGTTTAACGCACGCGCAGTGACGCGGGGCTCAGTCGCCCCAGAAGCGTTGTTCGCGAAACGGATCGCCATACATGTGGTAGCCGTTTTGCTCCCAGAACCCCGGCGCGTCCACCTGGCGCACTTCGATGCCGCGCAACCACTTCGGTGACTTCCAGAAATAGAGGTGCGGCACGACGAGTCGCACAGGGCCGCCGTGAATGGGTTCGATGTCTGCGCCGTCGTAGGCATACGCAACGAGCGCGTCGTCGCCCATGACGTCGGCAAGCGGCAGATTGGCCGTGTAGCCGTACTCGGCGTGCCCCATGAAGTACGAGGCGCCGGCCTTCACACCCGCGCGCTCGAGCAGGTCACGCACGCGCACACCCGTCCACGACGTATCGAACTTCGACCACTTGGTCACGCAGTGAATGTCGGTGGTGATGGTCGTCGATGACATCGCACGCAACTCGTCCCATGTCAGCGTGAACTCGCGCTCGACCAATCCGAACACGCGCAACGACCACTCGCCCGGCTGATACGTCGGTACTTCGCCCACGTGCAACACCGGAAACCGCTCGGTGAGATACTGACCCGGCGGCAAGCGCGACGGTTCGAAGCCCGCCTCGACCATCTTTTCCTTGTTGCGATCGAAGAAACCCATGTCACCTCCGTCACGATTTCCTGACGGTCATTCTTCACGATCCGAGCGTTAGATTCATCGCCGATGTCGCTGTTTCTTGTTCGACATGCCAAGGCGGGCAAACGCAAGGAATGGGACGGCGACGACACCCTGCGACCGCTCGACAAGATTGGCCGCCTGCAGGCAGAGGCCATCGCCCTGCGCCTGTCGGGCAAGTCCCCCACCGCCCTCTATTCCAGCCGCTACCTGCGCTGCGTGCAGACTCTCGAGCCACTCGGCGAGCATCTCGGCCAAACGGTGACCATCGATGACCATCTCACCGAAGGTGCCGATTGGCGCGCGACGATCGAATGGATGACGACGCTGCACGACGGCGCTGTCCTGTGCAGCCACGGGGATGTGATTCCCGACGTGATTAGCGCACTCGAGCGGCGCGGCATGCACATTGCCGGCGATCCCGACTGGCGCAAGGCCACGGTGTGGGTGCTGGAACGCGACGGCGACACCTTTGCCAAGGGCAAGGTCTGGTCGCCGCCCTCCGTGCGCTAATTGCCGAGCGCGGCATTGACTTCAGCCGTGATGGCGTCAACAAACCCTTTCACGACTGCTGGTGGATTCTTGGCCTGACACTCGTCGAGCGCGGCCTTCGCGGCAGCCGCATCGTCACCAAAACGGAAGAACACGATGCCGAGGAAGCACTGCGCGTCGGCATACGTTGGGTCGAGTGCGATTGCGCGCTCGAGGCCCGAACGCGCCGCTTCGTAGGCGGCGGCACGCACATCGCCCTCTGCTTCACGTGCGATGAGTGCAATCAGCCACGCGCGATACGTGAGCGCCTCAACATTGTCGGGATCGATTTCGAGCACGGTCGTGTACAGCTCGATCGCCACGGCGGGATCTTGGAAGTTGATTGCGCGCGCCTGCGACAGGATCGATGCCGTGCTGTCTTCGATGCCACCGGTGATGCTCTGCCCCGGCAGGCGCTGGCCCGATTGATTTGCCACCAACCACCCGCTGCCGACTGCCACAACCGCAACAGCGGCAATCGTGATCAGTGCTCGGGCGCTGAGACGCCGCGGCGGAGCGGCTTCAGCACGGTGCTCGAGTTCCTTAATCGCCTGAGCAGCGCGACGGGTGTAGTCGTCATGCAACTCGTGGTAGTCGTTGTCGTCGATGTCGCCGGCAGCGCGCTCGCGCTCGAGGTCGCGCAGTGAGGCAAGGAGAAAGTCGCGCTCCTCGACAAGACGTTGCCGTTCGTCGTCAGCGATCGGAGATGATTCAGTCGTCATTGTTCGCTAGCGCCTGGGCAACAATCGCACGGTCGTCGTCGCTGAGCAGCGAGGCGTCGCGTCGGCGCCACCGCACAAAGGCGGCGGTGAGCGCCGCAAGTGCTGCCACCAACACCGCCACGGGGAGTGCCCACACGAGCGCGTCCAGCCCCGTTGCGCGCGGCACCAGCAACACCTGTCCGCCGAAGCGCGCCTCGACATACGCAATGATCTCGTCGTCGGTGCGCTGCCCCGCGGCAACTTGGCGCGCGATCTCGGCGCGCAAGGCCTCGGCCGCCGATGCACGCGACACATAGATGCTCTCGCCCGAACACGTGGGACATGCCAAACGCTGCGCAATTGCGTCAATGCGATCCTGCTGCGTGAGCGGGCCCGACTCGCGCACCGCGCCCACAACGAGGAGCGCCACGGTGGCAACGAGCATGAACAACCAGGAGGCACGACGAAGGTTCATGAGCCGAACTGCCTGCGGAGGTCGGCGAGCTGCTCGTCGAGCAGCCCGGTAGTGAGTTCACCGGCAATGCGCGTGCGCACCACGCCGTTTGGATCGATCAGCCACGTCTCGGGCACGCGTGCCACACCAAACGACACGGCGATGGCGCCGTCGTGATCGCGCACCTTGTCCCATTCGCCATCGTTCTTTTCAAAGAATTCGCGTACCGCGTCGTCGTTGTCGTCGTTGATGATCGTGTACATCTCGGCGGGCTCGGACTCGTTTTGCTGCGCTGCGTGAAACGCGAGGAGTTCGTCGTGCTCGTTAATGCACGGCACACACGTGGAATTGAAGAAGTTGAGCACCACCCACGAGCCCTTGCGGCGCGCCAGGTCGAACGCGTCGTCATCGAGCGTGGTGGACACCACGGCCGGCGCGGGCTGGCCAAGCAGCGGCGAGAACGTGTCGGCGTTCTGCGGCGGGTCGGCGGTGATCAAGATGACGAGCAAGCCAGCCATGACGACGCCGACGAGTGCAGACACGATGGGCGCAACGCGGCGGCGTTTCATGACGCGGCCGCGCTATCGGGTACCGGCGCCGACACGGGGTCAGTGGGTCGTCGACGTCGACCAGGAAATAGCGCGAGCAACGTTCCGAGTCCCATCATGAAGCCGCCGACCCACAGCCACAGAATCATCGGCTTAATGAACACCTTGATCTTTGCCGTGTTCGAATCCTGCCGTACGGGCGGCTCGAGGGTGAGATAGATATCGGAAAACGCACCAGTGCGTACCGATGGCGTGCCGACGTTCATGCCCATCTTCGTGTACTTGGTGATCGCCGGCGCATACGCCTGGCCGCCATCAAGTGACACGTGCGCGCGCACCGCGATCCATCGGTCGGTCGTTTCTTCTGTGATATCGATCAACTCGAACGTGTGACCGGCAAACGATGCCACCTGTCCGGTGACCAGGGTGAGTTCCTGGCTCTTGGTGTAGCTGTTGGAGGCCGCGAGGCCGACGGCGATCAGAATCACGCCGA
>JBIIEO010000027.1:0-13358 GCA_044237775.1 Ilumatobacteraceae bacterium
ACGTCGAGCGAGAGCACCTCAACGCCGGCAGCCGCGCCGGCAGCACCTGCCGCCGACTAGGGCACACATCCCGGGCGTGCTTCACGCCCCGCTGCGCAACGCGGCAGTCCTTCTTCGCGCCACCACTACACGCCAGCGCATCGCACTGCAGAGCGACCCCCGCCGCCAACGCATCCTCACCATCGCCTGCGCCGCAGTTGCCGCATTCCTCTATCTATTGGCCACGCTCAATCTGCAACACG
Source organism: Ilumatobacteraceae bacterium (assembly GCA_044237775.1). Taxonomy (GTDB): domain Bacteria; phylum Actinomycetota; class Acidimicrobiia; order Acidimicrobiales; family Ilumatobacteraceae; genus UBA3006. Next base: position 243 of record JBIIEO010000027.1, read on the forward strand.
CCCGCGACGCACTCGGCGCCCACAGCGTGGTCTTTGTCGCCACACATGAACTGCGCCCCGGCGACACCATCACCGCAGCAAGCCTGCGCAACGCGCACCTGCCCACCGTCGCACTTGCGCCCACCACACTCACCGAGTCACCACTCGGCAAAACCGTTCGCCAACACGTCATGCCCGGCGAAGTACTCACCTCCACCAACGTGCACGCATCGAACGACACGCACGTGCCCCGCGGATGGCGCGTGGTGGCCATCTCCGTGCGTGCCGCACTGCCGCCGCTCGAAGCTGGCGCGCGCGTCGATGTCATCGCTCGCGCCGAAATACTCGTCACCGGCGCAGTCGTCGTATCGGTGGGTGAAGGCGGTCGTTCGGCCATGATCGCGGTGCCCGCCGAATCTGCCGCAGTAGTTGCTACCGAAGCCGCACTCGGCGAGGCCACGTTGGCCGCGGGTTAGCGAAAGCTGGTAGCCAACAGGCCAAGCACCGCAACGCCCACAATCACGCGATACACCACAAAGCCGGTGAACGCACGCGTGCGTAACAAGCGAATCATGCCCCACATCGCGAACCACCCCGAAATACCCGCACTCACAATGCCCACGATCATCGGCACCAGCAGCCCCTCGGGAATACCATCAGCAAACAATCCCCCCAACTGAAACGCCACCGCGCCCGCAATAATCGGCACGCTCATCAAGAAACTCACGCGTGCCGCCGCGTCGCGCGTAAATCCCCGCACGCGTGCGAGTGTGATCGTGATCCCCGCCCGCGACGTACCCGGGTTCAACGCCAACACCTGCGCCAGACCAATCATCAACGCATCAACAGCACCGAACCCATCAGCATCACGACGACCCGGCAGGCGATCTGCCCACAGCAGCACCAAGCCAAACACAATCAAGGTGACCGCAATCAGTAACGGCTCGCCTAAGTCCTCGCTGATCCACTCCTCGCCCACTACGCCGGCAAGCCCCGCAGGAATCGCCGACGCCACAAACCACCACGCCCGCCTGCCCACCTTCTTGTCGCACCGCTTGGGCGACAGCACGAGCAGCGCACCGTGGCGCACGTAGGGCACCAACTCGGCGCGCAGATACACCACCACGGCCACCAACGTGCCGAGGTGCAACGCCGTATCGAAGGCCATCGCCACTGACTCATCGGCAAAGTCGTTCCACCCAAACAACCACGGCACCAACTCAAGGTGACCGCTCGAGGAAATCGGCAGGAACTCCGTCAACCCCTGCACGATGCCGAGGATGATCGCATGCAGGATGGGCACCCCTTAACGGTAGGCGACCCACCACCGCGCACACCGACCATCCGCTCGTACAACCAGTTGAAGCCGACCGTGATGCCTTTTCTCACCACGACGCAAACCTAGCCGGCGCAACTTTTCGCGAATTTGCTCGAGGCGTGTTAGGAGCCACTCATCGTCACGTCACGAATGACGAGCGACAATCCCATGGCGCGCATCGGCAACCAGTCGATGTCGCCACCAATGTCGACGATGTCGAGCAACATGCGTTGCAGGGTGCTGGCGATGGTGAACTCGCGCACGGGTTCGGCAACGGCGCCGTTACGGATCATCATGCCCGAAGCACCCGTAGAGAAGTCGCCCGACACGGGGTTCACGCCGGAGTGCAAACCGGCGACCATCTGAATGAGCACACCATCGTCGATTGCGGCGATGAGTTCCTGTTGCGAACGTGTGCCGGGGGTGAGTTGCATGGCCAAGCAGCCGGTTCCGGGCGTGCCGGCGAAGCCGCCGCGGGTGGCATTGCCGGTGCTGGGGGTGCCCATGCGGCGACCGCTGTAAGAGGAATGCACGAACATCTTGAGCACGCCGTTTTCGATAAGTACGTTGCGCCGTGCGGCTAGGCCTTCGCCGTCGATGTCGGTGGCGGTATAGGCCAGCGGGTTGGTGGGGTCATCGACGAGCGTGATGCGCGGGTCGGCCACGGTGTCGCCGAGTCGGCCAGCGAAAAAGCTGCGGCCCTTGGCCACGTTTTCGCCGTTCAACGTGCTCGAGATCACCGAGAGAAATTGTGAGGTGACGAACGGGTCAAGCACCACGGTGGTGCGCTTGCTTTGCGGCTTGACTGCACCCAAGAGGCGCGTGGCGCGCTCGGCTGCTTCCTTGGCAGCGCGTTGCAAGTTGAAGTCGTGTGGTGAGTCGCCGACGGAGAACCCGAAGCCGGTTTGTGTTTCGTCTTCGTCGTCGGCGAGCGTGCTTACTGATACGTAACACGAGTTGCCGCGGCCACTTTCGCGAATGCCGGTGGTGGTAGCCACGGCAACCTCACCCCAGTCGTCGTCGTAGTTGGCTTCTTCCACGCGCACGCGCGTATCCATGCCAAGCGTAAGACGCTCGAGTTCCTTGGTGAGAGCAATCTTGTCGGCGGTGGGAAACGCAGCTAGCGCCTCATCCCAAAACTTCTGCGGCACTTGGGCAACACCATCGGGAACGGCGAGGCCGGCGAATTCGTCGGTCGTGCCGAAGGCAACGTTGTCGCGCGCGTCGGCCAATACTTCGGCGATTGCATCTGGACTCAACGTGCCGGCATAGGCGAAGCCAGTGCGGCCATCGCGAATAACGCGAATGCCCACGCCTTCGCTTTGGGCCGACACGAAGTGTTCAACTTCGCCTTCGTACACGCGAATGGCGGTCTCGCCGCCGCGACTGACATAGGCCTCGATCTGCTCGCCCGGCTTAGCCTGGGCGACGACCGCATCGGCCAGCGCCTGGAGTTCGGGAACCTCGTTGCTCACGCCGCGGTGCCACCGATGGTCATGGCCGTCACCCGCAGGGTTGGCTGACCATCACCCACGGGCACGCCTTGGCCGTCCTTGCCGCACGTGCCCGGGCCGCCCATCGCGAAGTCGTTGCCGAGCATGTCGATGTCGCGCAGCACCTGCGGGCCGTTGCCGATCAGGTTGCCTTCGCGCAACGGCTCGGTGATCTCGCCGTTTTCGATGAGGTAGGCCTCGACCATGCCGAACACGAAGTCGCCGCTTGCGGTGTCTACTTGCCCGCCGCCGAGCTTGGCCACATACACGCCGTGGTCGGTGTTGCGAATGATGTCTTCCGGGTCGTCGGTGCCGTTGGTGACAAACGTGTTGGTCATGCGCACCATCGGCAGGTCGGCATAACTCTGGCGACGGCCGTTGCCGCTTTGCGCGCGGCCTTCCTTGCGCGAGCGCAGGAAGTCCCACATGTAATCGGTGAGCACCCCGTTTTCAATCAGCACGTTGCGCTGCGACGGATGGCCCTCGTCATCGATGCCGATGGCGCCCCACTCCCCGCTCATCGTGCCGTCGTCAATCAGCGTCACGAGCGGCGAGGCCACGAGTTCGCCCATCTTGCCGCGATACACGCTGGCGCCCTTGCCCACGAGGTCTGCTTCGAGCCCGTGGCCGCACGCTTCGTGAAACAGCACGCCGCCGGTGCCCTGCTTGATGACGACAGGAAGTGATCCCGACGGCGCGGGGCGTGCCTTCAACTTGGTGAGTGCCTGCTTGGCCGCGCGAATTGCCAGCTCTTCCACGTCGTTGTCGTCGAAGAGTTCGAAACCGATGGTGTGGCCAAGCGAGTCATAACCCGTCTGCATGCCGGCGTCACCACTGGCCACCACGCTCACGCGAAACAGCGTGCGCACCTGATCGTCGGCGGCGAATACGCCGTCGGAATTCGCCACGAGGATGCGCTTGTACGAGTCGCCGTAGCCAGCGCTCACCTGCACGATTGCGCCATCTACCGAACGAGCCGCGTCGTTGGCGCGCTGCAACAGCTCCACCTTGCGGGCTTTCGACACCTCGCTCGGCGCAATGCGCACGGTGTTCACCGGGTGGCGCAACAGTTCGCGCAACTCCACCTTGTGCACGCCGCCGTCGCCCTGGCGCGCAGCAGCGGCTGCCGCCTCGGCGGCTGCAAGGAGTCCTTTTTCGCTCAGGTCGGCGGTGTGGGCAAAGCCCGTGGTCTCGCCGGCCACCACGCGGATACCTGCGCCGCGGTCGCGGCCACTCGTCACCTGCTCCACTTTGTTGTCGTCCAACCCGGCCGACGTTGAGCGTTTGTCCTCTATATACACCTCGGCAAAGTCAGCCCCCGTACTTCTGCCCTTGGCGAGCACGCGGGCAATGACGTCGGGGGCTACGAGTGGTGCGATCGTCGACATGGACCCAAGCCTACTGATGACCCCCAGCGCGATGCCGGTCGAGCCGTACGCTTTTGTCATGGTCGCCGATGCACATTCCGTCGTCGACACGCATGTCGCGCCACGCCACCACAAGACCCTGTGGTGGAAAGAAGCGTTAATCGTCTTGGCCTTCTACGGCATCTACACGCTGATCCGCAACCAGTTCGGCTCCGCACTCATTCGCGGCGTCGAGATTCCCTACCACGCGTTCAACAACGCAATGACGATTATTCGTATCGAGCGCGCGCTCGGGTTGTTTCACGAAGAGACCATCCAAGATTGGTTCATCCCTTACGTGTGGTTCATCGAATCGATGAATGTGTATTACGGCACAGCACATTTCGCCGTCACGCTCGGCGTGTTCATTTTGATATTCAAGAAACGGCCCGATGTATTTGCACAGTGGCGCAACACGTTGGCGGCGATGACCGCGCTCGCCATCGTCGGCTTCGTCGCGTTTCCGCTGATGCCACCGCGTCTGCTCGACAAGCCGTGCCCACCCGCAAACGACGGAGGCATCTGCATCGAAAGTGAATTGCGCAACTACAACGGCGCTGACAACTTTGGTTTTGTCGACACCATCGACATGTACGGCGGGCCGTGGGACTTCAGCGACGGCCCGGCCGCAGCCGTGTCCAATCAATACGCGGCGATGCCGTCGCTGCACATCGGCTGGGCCACGTGGTGCGTGTTCGCGCTGTGGCCACTCGCACGCAAACGATGGATGCGCATCGCGCTGTTTCTGTATCCGGCCACCACGCTGTTGTGCATCGTGGTCACCGGCAATCACTTCTGGCTCGACGGCGTGGGCGGCATTGTGGTGTTTGGCCTCGGCTATGTCATTGGCACCGGCTTACACCGCTGGAATCACGCGCGTCTCGACCGTCGGATGGCGTCTCACCCCTCTATTTAGGACCTGCATTTAGGGCCATCAAAGAGGGGCAGGTAGCGTTATTTGCATGGCGCTGGCTGACATTCGTGACCCCCACGATCTGAAGCGCCTCACGCTCGCCGAAGTCGAGGAATTGGCTCAGGAGATCCGCACATTTGTCGTGTCGGCGGTGTCCGAAACGGGCGGCCATCTGGGCTCCAACTTGGGCGCCGTCGAACTCACCCTTGCGCTCCACCGGTCGTTCGAATCGCCGAAGGACGCGATCCTGTGGGACACCGGACACCAGGCCTACATCCACAAGATCGTCACGGGCCGCGCGGCCGGGTTTGCCACGCTGCGCCAGGCCGGTGGTATTTCTGGCTATCCCAGTCGAGAGGAAAGTCCTCACGACTTCATCGAAAACAGCCACGCCTCGACGGTGCTCAGTTACGCCTACGGCCTCGCCGCGGCACGCGACCAGGGGCTCACCCCCAACCGCCGACACATTGTTGCCGTGATCGGCGACGGCTCGATGACGGGTGGCATGGCGTACGAGGCGCTCAACAACCTCGGTCACAGTGGCAAGCGCGTCATCATCGTGCTGAACGACAACGGCCGCAGTTACGCACCCACCGTGTCGAACCTGATCCAAACCTCGTCGCAAGAAGACGAAACGGGCGGCATCAAGCGGCCTGTCGATCGACTCACCGAAACGTTGTCGCACAAGCTCACCGACATTCGCCTGAACCCTGTCTACGTGCGTCGTCAACGCCGACTCGAGCGCTTCTTGCGTGAACTACCGCTCGTTGGCCCGCAGGCCGAGCGTGGACTCGAGGCGTTCAAAAAAGGTGTGCGCGAGTTCTTGCAACCCACCGCATTCTTCGAAGCGCTCGGCGTGCACTACGTGGGCCCCATCGATGGTCACGATGTGCAGGCACTCGAACACGCCTTCGAATCAGCACAGCAGCGCGTGCAAGAAGGCCCGATCGTCATTCACGTCATCACGCAAAAAGGTCGTGGGTATTCGCCCGCCGAAGACGACGACGAAAAGCATCTGCACGATGCGCCCACCTTCGACCCGCTAAATGGCCCTCCCAAGTCGGTGCCCACCGGCTACACGCAGGCGTTTTCCGACGCACTCATCAAGGTCGCGCAAATGGACAACCGCGTGGTGGCCATCACTGCGGCGATGCCTGGGCCAACGGGTCTCCTGCCGTTCCAAGAACAGTTCCCCGATCGCTTTTTTGACGTGGGCATCGCCGAGCAACACGCCGTTACGGCCGCGGCCGGTATGGCGCTCGGCGGTATGCGCCCGATCGTGGCGCTGTATTCCACGTTCCTCAATCGCGCGTGGGACCAAGTGGTCTACGACGTCGCACTGCATCGCCTGCCAGTAATCTTCTGTCTCGATCGCGCCGGCATCACCGGCGACGACGGCCCCAGCCACCACGGCATCTACGACATGGCGTTGTTGTCCAAGGTGCCGGGCATGCGCGTGCTGGCACCCTCCAGCGTCGAAGACCTCCAGCAGATGCTCACCGATGCGCTCACGCTGGCCAACTCGGGCCCCGTCGTCATTCGCTACCCCAAAGGCGTGGCCCGCAGCGTGGGCGAACACGAAGTGGGCAATGGGTTGGCTGCACGCAAGGTGCACGCAGCAGATGGTGCGCGTGTGTGCGTGTTGGCCATCGGCAAGATGGTGGGCGCAGCGCTCGATGCGGCAGCGACGCTTGCAACCCGTGGCGTTGGCGTCACCGTATGGGACGTGCGCTCGTGTGCGCCATTGGACGAGACGATGCTGGCTGATGCCGCATCGCACGGCGTAGTGATCACGGTTGAAGACGGCATCCGCGACGGCGGCATCGGCATGACGATCGAAGATGCGCTGAATGCGCGCAGCAACGCGCCGCGCGTGCGGGTGCTCGGCATTCCCACGCGCTTTATTCCACAGGCAAAGCCGCAGGCGATTCTCGCCTCGTTAGGGCTTGACGCGCAGGGTCTCATTTCCACAATCGAGGAGGTGCTGACGTGAGCAACAACAACAACATTGTCAACATCGACGGCCGCGACCGTCGCCCGTGGGCGCTGGTGTCGCGCGAAAAGTTGCTCCGCGCGGCGATTGCCGAAATCGCCGACCGCGGCTACGAAAAGGCGCGGCTCGTCGACATTGCCAAGCGCGCCGACCTCACGGTAGGCAGTATCTACACCTGGTTCGAGGACAAGACCGACTTGTTCAACGCCGCACTCGAATTTGCCATTGCGGACGCGCAGCGTCAGAACGAGGACCTCATCGCTACCGACCACTTTCACGAAGTGTCGGCAGTTAACCAGTTCCACTGGGTCGCGGTTATCGCGGCGTTGCTCCCCCGCAAACTCGACGATCAGGCAAGTGGCCCCAGCGAAGCACAGCGCTTGCTGCTCGAGGCACTAAAGGCGTCGTGGCGCGACGAGGAGACCCACGACGCGATCCTGCCGCAAATCTCAGCGTTTCTCTCGCAATATGAAACCGTGGTCGATAACGCGATGGCCGACGGCTGGATCGACAAGAGCCTCGATCCCAAGTTCATCGCCCGCCTGTTTATGGCGCTGCCGGTCGGCCTCACGCTGCTCACGCTTGCCGGGCTCCCCGAGCTCGACAACATGAGGTTCATCGAGGTCTTCAGGCGCTTTACCGAAGCAATCGCGCCCAGCGACTCGTGACACTGGCCGACGAACTGCTCGTCGCAGTGTTGGCGGCCGATGCTGCCGATGCCGTCACGCTGCCCGCGTTTCGCGACCCGACATTTGCCATAGAACTCAAGGCCGATCGCACCGAGGTCACCGTTGTCGATCGGGCGGCCGAAGATGCGGTACGCCACACCATCGCCGCGGCGCGGCCCACGCATGCGATCCTGGGCGAAGAGTTCGGCACGACGGGCGATGAGCGATCGGCCTGGCGCTGGGTAATTGACCCGATTGACGGCACCAGCAACTTCGTGCGCGGCGTGCCGGTATGGGCCACGCTGATCGCCCTCGTCCATAACAACGTTCCGGTGCTCGGCCTCGTGTCGGCGCCCGCGCTCGGCATGCGCTGGTGGGCCGTGACTGGCGGCGGCGCATGGTGCAACGGCACAGCGATCCACGTGAGCGAGGTGCGCGACCTAGCCGAGGCCCACGTCAGCATCACCCCCAACGACGCATGGGGCGCAGCCGGCAAGCTCGAGGCACTCACGCACCTGCAACGATCCGCCGCTCGCGCGCGCGGCTTCGGCGACTTCTGGCAACACATGCTCGTGGCCCAGGGCGCAATCGACGTCGCCGTCGACGCAATCGGCCTCGGCAGCTATGACACCGCGGCCCTGTACCCCATCGTCACCGAGGCGGGTGGCCGCGCGACCGATCGCTTCGGCGCAGTCGACTGGCAATCGAACTCACTGATCACGACGAACGGCCTGCTGCACGACGCCGTCGTGACGAAGCTTGCCTAAACGCTTCAGTTCGTTTCGCGCAGCGCGGTGCGTATCGTGCGCGTCGCCACGATCATGATGAGCACGGCGAACGAAATGTTGGAGGCCGTGTCGCTGATGCGCGTTGCTACCCACGCGCCGGCAAATGCCACCACCACGCCGGGCAAACCGACGAGGAGTGCAGCTACCACGTCGACGTTGTCGTTCACGCGATTGCGCCAGGTGCCAACAATGGCAGTGGGCACCGTGACGGCCACCGCCGTGCCCTTAGCCAGCACCGAGGGAATGCCTTCGACGATCGTCATGTAGGGCACGAGCACGATGCCGCCGCCGAGCCCGAGTAACCCGGCGATTCCACCGGTGGCCAACCCCACGAGCACGAACCCCACCACCGACAACGCATCAAGCGGCGCGCGCCCACCTCCCGACACATCGAAAAACAGTCGCACTCCGGCGACGACGAGCAGAATGGAAAACACAATTGCCAACTTGCGCTTCGCGATCACTGCGAGCAGCGCAGTGCCGATGTATGCACCGGTCATCGCACCCGCGGCGAGCCACAGTCCGACAGCCCAATCCACGTTGCCGCCGCTGCCATAGGCAAGCAGACTCGCCACCGAAATCGGCAACACCGCGGCAAGCGACGTGCCGTGCGCGCGACGCGCGTCCATCTTGGCGATGTACATGAGACCCGGCACGATGAGGATGCCGCCACCAATGCCGAACAGCCCGGAAAGAAACCCCGCGGCCACACCTACGCACACGAGCAGAAGACTGCGGCGCGAAACGGTCATCACCACACCACTACCGCGAGCGCCGCGCATCAGCATCGCGCAGCATCGCACTTGTTGCTGCAACCGCATCGGCATGGCGACGCGCGTCCTCGGCCGTCACCACGCCGGGCAACTCCACCACCATCGACATAGCGTCTTGCACCGCGCGGCGCTGCCAGGCGGTAGCAACACCCGTGTACGTGCCGCCGGTGATGCGACGCATTGGCATGCCGGTGAGACGCGCATACGTGCGGCGCAGTCGCCCCTCGAGTCCCGTCGACGGCGAAATGACGTTCAAATCTTGGTGATACCAGATGCCGAACCGCGGCTTGACGCGCCGAATGAGCGCCATCATGACCTGCGTCTCCGGCTCTGAAGCGCGCGCGTCACCGGCGAACTGCCAATACCCGCGTTCGCCGAGCGGTGCCCACAGATAGGGAAAGTTGCGATTGAGGTCTACCCGGTTGGCGTTGCCGCGCACGTTGAGCGCGAGACCGTCGGGGTTCATGTTTGGCACAATCCACCACTGCACCCCAGCGGGCGGCGTCATCGTCTGCAAGATGTCAGTGACCATCAGCCCCGCCTCTTCCCGACCGTGAATCACGCCGACAATTAGCACGGGCACGCCGCGCGGGTCGCCCATGCGAATCACCTCGATCGGACGACCCTGCACCGAGGTGCCGATCACTTCACGATCTCCTGCTGCGGCACCCGATGCCACAGCTGTGGGCACAACAACGAGTAGTGCAACAACAAGCGCAACTAGTCGGCGCAGGCGACGCCTCCGCCCAATACGTAGCGATTGGTCACGTCGTAAAACACCACGCTCTGACCGGGCGCAACGCGACGCTGTGGCTCGACCCACGTCACGCGCACAGTGTTGTCGTCGTCGATGGCCACGACGGCCGGCGTCGCGGCGCCGTGCGCGCTCGACTGCACGAGCACGTCGGCCGTCACGCGTAGCCGATCGGCATCAGTCGTATGCGCCCACGTCACATCCGCCACGCGCATCGCATTGGTGAACAGCAACGCCTCGTCACCAATGGTCACCCGCGCCTCGTTCGTGTCCACACCCACCACGTATTGCTTCGGCGCGCCTCCCGGCAGCCCCAAGCCCTTGCGCTGGCCAATCGTCACCAACTCAATCGCCTCCACGCGGCCGGCCACGTTGCCCGCAGTGTCTACTACCGAGGCCGGTCGAAACGGAATGCGCTTGCCAAGGAATGATTCGCGGCCGCCGGTGCGACTGATGAAACACACGTCCTGGCTGTCGGGCTTGGCGGCGGTGCGCAAACCGAGCGCAGTCGCCTTGGCGCGCACCTGCTCCTTGGTCATCGACCCCACGGGAAACAGCGTGTAATCGAGTTCGTCGCCGGCGATCATGTGCACGACGTAACTCTGATCCTTGGCCTCATCCACCGCGCGCGTCACGCGACGCTTGCCAAAGTCGTCCACCTCAATCTGTGCGTGATGCCCCGAGGCGACCGCGTCGAAACCCAGCAGCCGTGCGCGCTCACTGAGGCGATCAAACTTGAGGTGTCGGTTGCACTCGATGCATGGGTTCGGGGTGAGCCCCTCCACATGCGCGCGCACGTACGGGTCGACAACATGGCGATCGAAATCGTCGGAGAAGTTGAACACCAGGTGATCGATGCCCAGCTGTTGGGCCACGCGTCGCGCATCGTCCACGTCGGATACCGAGCAGCATCCCGTGTCGCTCTCGCCGCCCCACAGGCGCATCGTCACGCCCACCACTTGATGGCCAGCAGCCAGCAACTCGGCGGCGGCAACCGAGGAGTCCACGCCTCCGGACATCGCCACGAGCACCTTCATGACGTTCAGGCTATTGGGCTGCGAGGCGTTGCTAGCGACTGCGCAGGTGCCGCACCGCGGCTACCACCACGTCGATCGCACGATCGATGTCGGCGTCTGTGGTGGAGTGGCCAATGCTCATCCGCAACGCGCCGTGGGCCAGGGCCCGCTCGACGCCCATTGCCGCCAACACGTGCGACGGCTCCATCGCCCCACTCGCACACGCCGACGCCGCAGATGCACACACATCAGATTCGTCCAACAGAAACAACAGCGCCTCGTTTTCGACACCCGGGAAACACATGTGCACCACACCCGGCACGCGACGCTCGCGCGGCACAGTGGTAATCGCATCGTCGATTGCTGCGGTGATGCCGCTCGACAACCGCGCGCCGAGCACGTCGAGGCGTGCAACCTCGCTCGGGCGCTCGGTATCGGTAATTGCCAACGCACGCGCGGTAGCCACGATGCCGGCCACATTGTGGGTGCCACTGCGCCGGTCGCGCTCTTGGCCGCCACCCAAAATGAGTGGCTCCACATGACGACCCGCGCGCATCGTCAATACGCCGACACCCTTCGGCCCGCCGAACTTGTGGCTCGACAACGACAGCGAGTCGACCAAAGACGTCACCTCACGCAGGTCAAGCCAACACGCGGCCTGCACCGCGTCGCTGTGCAGCAGCGCATCGGGGCGATGCTTACGCACGAGGCGCGATACCTCGCGCAGCGGCGTGATCGTGCCCACTTCGTTGTTTACTGCCATCACCGATACCACTGACACGTCAATCGACTCGTCGGTAAGCACACGCTCGAGCGCCGCCATATCGACCGCGCCGAATTGATCGGTGCCGACCACCACACCACTCACGTGTTCCACGCAGTGCAACACCGCGTGATGCTCGGCCGCCGGGCACACCGCCACGCCGCCACTACGGCGCACTGCGCCCAGAATCGCCGCGTTATCGGCCTCGGTGCCGCCGCCAGTAAAAATCACCTCGCCCGCCGCACACCCCAACACCGCGGCGATCTCGTCGCGGGCCTCGTCAATGGCCTGACGGGCCTGGCGCGCAAAGCGATGCGCGCCTGCGGGATTGGCGTACATCCCGTCCAGGTACGGGCGCATGACCTCGATCGCCTCAGGGCGCATTGGGGTCGATGCAGCGTGATCGAGATACGTCACCATCGCCGTCACACTATCCGTACCGCGGCACGCGAGGTCTTCGGCGCCATCGTTGCGAGACTGCAGGCGTGACGTATTCCGATAACCGCTACGGCGATGTTTTTGCCGAGGTCTACGACGCGTGGTACCACGACCTCGACGATGTCGATACGTGTGTTGGCTTCATCGCCGATCTTGCCGACGATGGCCGCGTGCTCGAGCTTGGCGTTGGCACCGGCCGCTTGGCAATTGCCCTTGCCGAGCGCCTACCCGTTGTCGGTATCGACAACTCGACGGCCATGCTCGAGGTGCTGCTGGCGAAGTGTCCGTCAACGGCCACACTGACTGCCGTCGCCGGCCACATGGTGGCAGACATGCCCGCCGGGCCCTTTGCCGTGGTGCTCGCCGCCTACAACACGCTCTTCAATTTGCTGCACGCCGATGAGCAACGTGCCTGCCTTGCCGAAGCCTCTGCACGCCTCGCAGTCGGCGGCCACGTGATTATCGACTGCTTCGTCCCGGCCGCGCCGATGCCTGCAACCTCCATCGGCGAACCGCGCATGCGCGGCGATGCGCGCGTCGCCACCGAAGTACAGGTCGATGTACCTGCGCAACGCATCGACGGCACGTTTATCGAAACGTATGCGTCGGGGCGCGTGGTGCGGCGCCAGTGGGCGGTGCGCTACGCCTCGGTCGAGGAGATAGACGCGATGGCGCACGCGGCAGGATTGGTGTGCGAAGAGCGGTGGTCGTCGTATGCCAAGGATCCCTTCACCGACGACAGCGTGCGTCACATTTCGGTGTACGGTCGCGCGGCCTAGTACGGTCGCGGGCATGGCACGCATTGAAGTAGGCA
>JBIIEO010000041.1:0-3789 GCA_044237775.1 Ilumatobacteraceae bacterium
GCCGCTACCGCTTCGGCGGCAGACACGCCGAGGCGCGTCGCCATCGTGACGGCCGCAAGAGCGTTGCACACGTTGTGTCGGCCGGGCTGATGCAACGTGGCGGCATACACCTCACCTTCGATCTGCACCACAAACTCCGAGTGCGACTCGAACAACCGAACGTCTCCCGCGCGCACGTCGCCAGCGTCGAGCCCGTAGGTGATGGCACCCACCTGCCCCGCAAGAGCCGCGCAGGCGGGGTCGTCAGCACAGAGCACGACCGGCCCGGACACGTTTTGCACGAACTCGGCGAAACTCGCGACGATGCCATCAAAGGACCCAAAGTTGTCGAGGTGATCGATGTCGATGTTCGTCACTATGGTGCCCCACAGCGGCAATCGCAGATGTGTGGAATCGCTTTCGTCAGCCTCTACCACCAGAAACGCTCCCGCTCCGCAATGCGCGTTGTTTCCCAGCCCAGGCACGTCACCGCCGATGACATAACTCGGATCGCGGCCGGACGCAACAAGGATCGTGGCAAGAATCGCTGACGTCGTGGTCTTCCCGTGCGTTCCCGCTACGCCGATGGACTTTCGCGTCGCACAGATCGCCGCGAGCATGTCGGCCCGAACCAACGTCATAACCCCACGCTCCCGCGCAGCAGCAATCTCGGGATGTGTTGGTGAAATCACCGACGAATAGGTCATTGCCTCGACATTGGCTGCGTGATTGATGTCATTACCTATCGACACCGCGACACCATCCGCCGCGAGACTCCGCAACGCTTCGGTGTCGCGTACATCACACCCACTTACCCGGTGGCCCATACGTGCGAGGATGCGGGCGATCGCCCCCATCCCTGGCCCGGAGGCACCAAGAACGTGAACCGAACGGGGAGCCGTCAGATCAAATGTCATCGAGCGACACTCCTGATCACGGCCGCATGACTGGCGTGTCGGTGCACAGCCCCGCACGCATATGCGCGACGCGCAAGATCGTTTCGCGCCTCATCGTCACCCACGAGCCGAGACACTTCGGTCAGGATCTGTGCCACCACCTCTTCATCTTCCTGCACCACCACAGCGCCACCCTCGTCGGCAAGCCACCGCGCATTGGCAGTTTGATGATCCTCTGCCGCATCTTTCCACGGCACAAAGACTGCGGCGCACCCGACCGTTGCAACTTCCGCCACTGTGCTGGCGCCAGCGCGCGCAACAATGACATCTGCTGCTGCATAGACATCGCTCATCGCCTGCGTACTCCCCATACGGAGGTATCGCGCATTCCCCCCACTACGCGTGATGGCGACCTCGCCCCCCAATTCGCTCACGTATCGGTCACCCGCAATATGCACAATCGACACCGCATGGTCGAGCAAATTGAGCATGGTCGAAACGGCCTCGTTGAGGACACGACTTCCCAGTGAACCGCCGACGACGACGACGCACATTCCCTCAGCAGAGAGGCCAAGACGCTGGCGCGCACCATCCCGTGTCGCGATGCAGTCAAGATGTCGAAGTGCTGCACGCACCGGCGCACCCGTGAGCGTCGCATGGGGCAAGTCGCTTGGCAGATGCGCAACCGCAACCGCCGCCGCATATCGAGATTGGCGGCGCGTCGCCAAACCGGGACGTCGGTCATACGAGCACGTCACAACGGGGATGCCCAAACGTTTGGCGGCCGCACACCCGGGAACGCTGCCGTACCCGCCGACCGACACCACGACACGCGGCGAAATCTCGCGAAACAACCGGATTGCCGCCTGTCGAGCACGAACTACGCCAATGAGCACAAACAGATTGCGCCACAGCGCCGTCAGCGACCATCCGCGGACGAGCCCCGCCACACGCACATATGTGGCCGCCACGCCGATGCTGGGAAGGAGCTGGGACTCGACACCGCGCTGGGTGCCCAGATAGTGCAACGCCTCGCGTTCAATTCCGTCTTCGATCAGCAGCTCAGCGAGTGCCAACGCAGGGATGACGTGGCCAGCAGTACCTCCCCCCGTGAGCACGGCGAATATGGGGGGTTGAGTCGTGACGTCCGAAGGGGGTCCCATGCGTTGGCGCAAGTGTACGACACGCGCCGTTTGGGATTACTTCATGTTGCGCGCAACGTTGAGCAGCAAACCAACCGCAGCCATAGTCATGAACAATGACGAACCGCCGTAGGAGATCAATGGCAACGTCAGGCCGGTGACCGGCATAGCGCCGATCACGCCGCCGATGTTGATCGTTGCCTGAACGCACAGCCACACCGTGATGCCGCCTGCAAGCACTGCTCCGAACGGGTCTCGCGCCCCAAGCGCAGCTTGGATACCCAGGTACAACAGCATCATGAATCCACCAACAACTGCAAGCGCACCAATCAGCCCAAACTCCTCCGCGATGATCGCGAAGATGAAGTCCGAGTGCGCGAGGGGCACATATCCCCACTTCCCGGTCCCCTCTCCAGCACCCACGCCGGTGACTCCACCGTTGGCGATGCTGAGGACCGACTGCCAAATCTGATAGCCGTGATGTTCCCGCGTGCCCTCGAGGTCGAGGAACGCGAGGAACCGATTCTGCATGCGTGAGCTACTGGCGATCAACATCGCCGACCCCAGCACCGTGATCGACGAGACCGCCCCGATCAAACGCAATGGAATCCCTGCGATGAACATCGTGCTGACGATGATCGCAGTGAACACAATCGCGGCGCCGAAGTCTTTCTGGGCAAGACAACCCACAACGGCGAGTACCCACACGACCATGATCGGCTTAAACGTCCGACGCACGTTGTCAACTTCTCCCCGTCGCCG
This sequence comes from Ilumatobacteraceae bacterium, assembly GCA_044237775.1. Lineage (GTDB taxonomy): Bacteria > Actinomycetota > Acidimicrobiia > Acidimicrobiales > Ilumatobacteraceae > UBA3006. Next base: position 2,780 of record JBIIEO010000041.1, read on the forward strand.
ACCGAGCAAACTCGCGCAGTACAGCAAAACAGCAACTTTGAGTACTTCCGAGGGCTGAAAGCGAATTGCGCCGATCTGCGCCCATGCACGCGCACCGTTGATCGTCACTCCAACTCCGCCGACAAAAGGAAGCGCCATAAGTCCGAACGCGAGCCAGAGCACATACTTCGAAAACTTGTGCCACTGGTGATAGGGCATGCGATATGTAGCGAGTAGCGCGAACAGGCCAAAGGTGGCCCACCCAAACTGCTTCCGGAACATGTTCCAGGGCGATCCGCCATTGTTGATGGCCACAATCGACGACGACGACAGCACCATGATGAGTCCAAACACGATCAACATGGAGGTGACTGCGAGCAAGCCGTAGAAGGTCTTGTTAGGTAACGCGGTCGCGAGACGGCGAGCCTCCGTGTATCCCTTGCGATCGAGCGTTGCTCGACGTCGTTGCGCCGGAGTCATTCTCTGCTGTGCTGCAACCGTTGCCATAACTACTGCCCTTCCTTGGTTGACGAGTTCGTGATCAGATCGAGGACACAACGACGGAAGTCGTCGCCCCGCTCCGCGTAATTGCGATACCAGTCGAAGCTTGTGCATCCGGGCGAGAGCAGCACCGCGTCGCCCGGCCGTGCCAAAGCTGCGGCATGCGCTACTGCCTCGGTCATTGTCGATGCGCTTCGCACAGAGCACACGCCGTCAAATGCCGTCGATACTTCACTGGCTGACTCCCCGATTGCCACAACACCGCGCATGCGTGCTGGCTCGGCAGCCATCTCGGCGAGATCAAGGTCCTTGTTGCGTCCACCCGCGATCAACACCACCGAGTCGAAGGATCGAATTGCCACCAGCGCAGCGTGAGGACTTGTTGCTTTCGAGTCGTCAAACCACCGCACGCCGTCGCTATCGGCGACGAACTCGATGCGATGCGGTGCGTGGCGAAATTCGCGAAGCGCCTGCGCGGCATGATGAGGAGTAGCGAGCCCAGCTTCTATACACACCGCCGCTGCCGCCAA
>JBIIEO010000012.1:0-50969 GCA_044237775.1 Ilumatobacteraceae bacterium
ATTGCGGTCGTTCATCACCTCAATGATTCGCGCAAGTGGGCGCACCGGTCGCATCGGCATGGAGAGCAGCCCCGCGCAAGCGCTGGCCAGTTTCCGCCAGTTCAACTACGAAAACATCTACATGCGTGAGGCGTCGCGCAAACAGGCCCGTGCCGTCATCGACCTCCTGCAAGCACTTGTCGAGCGCTACGTCGGCTCACCACACCTGATGACATCATCGGCGTCGGCGGGATCTCCGCAGGCATTGCACGATGCGGTTGCCTACGTAGGCGGGATGACCGATCGATTTGCGTGCAGACAGGGAATCACCCTTTTGCAGTGGGACGAGGACCGTCTCCCGAAGGGAATAGACGTTTAGTTGGTGGGGAGTACGTCGACGACTTTGCGTCCGCGACGCTCGCCGAACTTCACACTGCCGTGCGCCAGCGCAAACAGCGTGTCGTCCTTGCCCTTGCCGACATTCAGGCCAGGATGCACCTTCGTGCCACGCTGACGAATCAAAATCGTGCCGGCAGTGATCGTGGTGCCGTCAAACACCTTGACGCCGAGACGTTGTGCATTGGAGTCCCGACCGTTCTTTGTTGAGCCGCCACCCTTGGTCTTTGACATGGTTCAGCCTTTCGCGATCTTGGTGATTTCCACGACTGAGTACTGCTGACGATGTCCGTAGCGACGACGCTGATTGGTGCGGCGCTTGTAGGTGAAACCGTCGATCTTTGGGCCGGCAGCCTGACCGACCACCTTGCCCGTCACCGTGACCTTTGCCAGCTCGGCTGGCGTGGCCAACACGGTGTCACCGTCCACCACCAACACTGGGGTGAGGGACACTTCCTGGCCTTCGGCGACGCCGAGGAGTTCGAGCTGGACCTGCTCGCCCTGGGCGACCTTTTCCTGCTTGCCTCCGGATGCGATGACTGCGTACATAGCGAGTTCCCACTCTATCCAGGGGCCGATGGGTCAACCAACCGGCCCAGCTGATAATTCAGACCGTTAGTCGAGCATGCCCAAATCGAGGACGATGCCACGACCCGCGCATACCGCGCAGGTGTCGGCGAAGCTCGTCAGGAGCCCCTCCCCGATGCGCTTGCGCGTCATTTCAACAAGACCCAACTCCGAGATTTCGAACACTTGCGTGCGGGTCTTGTCGCGGGCAAGTGCGTCCTTGAAGGCCTCCACAACGCGCTTGCGATTGTCGCGAATTTCCATATCGATGAAGTCGATCACAATGATGCCCCCGATATCGCGCAGGCGCAGCTGTCGAGCGATCTCCTCGGCAGCCTCGAGGTTGTTGTGAAATACCGTCTCTTCGAGATTGGACTTACCGACGTTCTTGCCCGTGTTGACGTCGATCACCGTGAGCGCTTCGGTGTGCTCAATAATGAGCGACCCACCCGACGGGAGCCATACCTTCTTGTCGAGCGCCTTGTGCAGTTGTTCATGGATTCGATACTGCTCGAACAACGCAAGGCCCTCCGAGTCGGCGTCGTACAAGTCGACTCGATCCGCGAACTCGGGATTGAATGCCGCGATGTACTCCTGCACATCGCTGTGCAGCGACGGATCATCGATAACGATGCCCCGATACTCGTTGCTGAACTCCTCGCGGATCACGCGCACAGCAAGCGGGGGTTCGCGATACAGAAGCGTGGGCCCCTGCGCTTTTTCTGCGGCCTTACGAATGTGTTCCCACTGGTCGAGCAAACGTGACAGGTCGGTCGTCAACTCATGTTCGGTCGCGTTTTCAGCAGCAGTTCGCACGATGATGCCATGCTGCTCGGGCTTGATGCGGTCGAGAATGGACCGCAAGCGGCGCCGTTCGCCCTCCGGGAGGCGCTTCGAAATGCCATAGGTTCGCGAATCGGGAATCAACACGACAAAGCGACCAGGCAACGACACCTCTTGTGTCAGTCGACCACCCTTTGCGCCGATCGGGTTCTTGGTGACCTGGCACAGGATCATCTGACGCGCACGCAACACGTGTTCAATCCGCGGATCCGGGCCCTGCTCGACGACATCTTCCTTATCGAATTGCACGTCGCCGCGGTACAGCACCGCGTTCTTGGCGGTACCAATATCGACGAACGCCGCCTCCATGCCCGGGAGGACGTTCTGCACGCGACCGAGATAGATGTTGCCGTGAATCTGCGTCTCGTCGTCTGCCGGGCGCGACACGTAGTGCTCAATCAGACTCTTTCCCTCGAGCACCGCGACCTGCGTGAACTCCTGGCGCACCTGCACACACATCAGGTAGCGGCCAACTGCCTTACCGTTCCGTTCCTTGCCGCGGCGCCGCTCAATGAGCTCTGCATCCGTGCCAACGAGCGACTGTGACGCTCGCTCCCCCGACGACTTTCGCGAACGGTTACGCTTCCCGCCACGCCGACTCTTCTTGCGGGGCATTCCGCTCTCCGACGAAGTTGGCGCTGCCGTCCGGACTGGCGGAGCGGGACGCGTGTCACCAATTTGTGGCTTGCGCACCAGCGCGGCATCGGCAGCCTCGGGGCTCGCCAAACGCCCCTCACGCGGCAGATCGGGAAGATCAACCGCCTGGGGAGCGACTGCGCCCTGACTCGCCGATTGCCCGGTGCGGTTGCGGTTGCGACCACCCCGGCGCCCCCGACGACGCTTCTTGGCCGGACCGTTGCCGCGATCGGCCGCGCTTGATTGCTCGCGCTCGGAGCCGCCGGCCCCCGCGTTTACTTCACTCATGTTGTACTCGTTTCCTGTTGGGACGCCGCCAACGTTCTACAAAGGAACCAAGCGGCGTCGTCGCGCCCCGGCGCCAAGGCCACAAGGGCCGAATCGCCATCGCGTGATCGAACCGTGGATGAGCGTCCTGCCCATCCGACTCGGTCAGGTTACCCCTGGGGCGCCCCCGTTGCGGTGAACCGTGCCAAAACCCAGGTGGGGCCTATTGCAGACGGCGCATATGGATGCTTTGCACCAGTCCGATCAGGATGGCCGAGGACAGCAAATGGGACCCTCCGTACGAAATGAACGGCAGCGGCAGACCACTCACTGGCGTCAGACCCAGGGTCATTCCGACGTTCTGAAAAATCTGGAAAGTCAACATGGCAAAGACTCCGGTGGCCAGCAACATGCCGTATCGATTCCGCGACATCTGCGCAATCCGCCAAATTCGCCACAGAATGACCACGAACAGGGCAATCACCACGCCGCCGCCAATCATGCCGAACTGTTCGCCGATGGCAGAAAACGGAAAGTCGGTGAACTGCACCGGAATGTATTTGCCATTAGTGAGCGGACCCTCAAGATATCCCTTACCGAAGAAGCCACCCGTAGAAACCGCGCGCTTGGCGAACCGCACTTGCAACACGATGTTCTGGAGGTCCTCACGAAAGGAGTCTTGGTTCAGCCAGGCATCAAAACGCCGCAACTGATAGCGCAGTCGCGGAAAGGCCAAGATCGTGGCAGCCACCGTGACGACCGAAAGGCCAAACACGAGCGCCAGATATCGACGCTTGGCGTTAGCCACGTACATCATTCCCGCTACACCGGCGATCACGACCGAAGCCGAACCTAGGTCGGGCTGCAACAGCATCAGTCCTGCAGGCACCAGCACGATGTAGAGCGACATCACAAAGTGATGCCAGTCCAACGACTCAGGCTGTGCATCAGCGATGTATCCCGCGATGAGCACGAGGATCACGGGTTTGGCGAACTCGGCTGGCTGCAGCGAAATCGGTCCGAGGTCAAATGCCAGGCGCGCGCCGCCGGTCACGGCACCACCGACAAGCACCAGCACGAGCAGCAGGATGGTTCCGCCGTACAGCAATGTCGCCTGCGACCGAAACCAGTCATGTCCAAGTGCCATGACTGCCGCCATCGTCGCGGCGCCAAATATCACAAAGATCACCTGGCGCTGCGTGTACACGAAGGGATCGAAATTCTGGTCAATCAAGCGCAAATGCGTCGTCGAGAACACAATGAAGAGTCCAATCACCGCCTGCGCGATGACTGCAGTCATCAGTATCCAATCGATATTCCGCACAGGATCGGACAGATTTCCTGTGAGTCGCAACGACGATGAACGAGTGAGCGTCGTGCTACGGAAACGTTCGAAGACCGCCATTAGTCGCGATTACCCGAACGACCACCCGCGAGACAAGACGGATTGCGCAATCCCACTGGCGGCGCCGCAAGATTGCTCGCCGTATTCAGCGGATCCGCAGGCATCAGTTCGTCGAATCGATAGTTCCCCGACATGGCCACAAACAGACACTTGACTACGGGCGCAGCAGCCTGCGACCCGTACCCCGCCTTTTCCAAGTAGGCGAACGCCGAATAGGGCTGCGCAGGATCGAGACTGAAGGCACCAAATGCCGACGAGTCATTCCACGGCAAGTTACCGAGCCCCTGCGCTGTTCCCGTCTTGCCCGCAATTGGCAAGTCGTTGTAGGGGTAACCCTTGAACAAATTCTCGCCCGTCGCCTTGTGATAGAAGTCGTAATTCACACCGGGACCACGAATGACGCGCTGTAGCCCGCGAACAAGTGGATCACGAATTTCGGGCGGATAGTTGATTGTGGAAAGTGGCTCACTGTCGTCGAAGCGCTCGATAACGCGAGCAGCGCTCAGATCTGCAATTCCCGCCCGAACGTCTGGCGTGCCAGGCTCGAGGATGGCTTTTGCCACCAGCGGTTGCATCACGTTTCCGCCATTGCCCAGCGTCCCATACGCGCTCGTCATTTGTAACGGGGTCGCCGACATCAAACCCTGGCCAATCGAGAACAGAATTTGGTCACCGACGTAGTAGGCCTCACCCTCCTCTTCAGTGATTGCCCCAATGTCGGCGAGTCGCTTCTTCAGCGCCTTGCTCGGCACCGTACCGGCGTACTCATTGGGCAAGTCGACATTCGTCGGTGATCCAAAACCGAATAGCCGAATTTGCTCTTCAAGGATCGGCTGGTATCCGCGCTCAGTGAGAATCTGTTCGCCGATCTTGTAGAAAAACGTGTCCGACGACACCGCCAAGGCTTCTTCAACATTTACCAACCCATATCTGCAGGGTGCGCCAGTTGCAGCACACACAGCGTTACGAAACACACACTTGACGCCCTGTTGACACCGATCATTGGGAATGCTCTCCAATTTGTACGTCCCGCGATCGAGTAACTCGTACTCCGCACCTCCCACCAGCTGCCCAGTATTCAGAGCGGCATAGGCGACAAATGGTTTAAAGGAGGACCCCAAGTTGTAGCGGCCAGATACCGCACGATTCACTAACACGGAGAGGTCGGGGTCTTCCGTGGCGGGAAACACTTGGGCAAACTTGGCACTCGAGATTCCGGAGTTAAACCACCGCAAATCAAACCGGGGGTATGAGGCCATCGCCACGATCTGCCCCGTCGCGTGGTTAATCAGCACCGTTGAACCCGCCGGAGACTTGTACAACACCGGTTCAGGTCGAGCGGGATCGATTGTGCCGTCTTCGAGGCGATAGTTCCCCGCCTCTACTCGTCGCCGCAACACCAACTGTGTCTCGAGGGCCTGTTCGGCAAAGAGCTGCATCTCCATATCGATCGACAGTTGTACGTCATTTCCCACAATTGGCTCCACGCGCTCCATCAAACGAAGCAGCTTGCCCTGAGCATTGACTTCATATCGGACATAGCCCGGGGTACCCCGCAACACCGTCTCGTAGGTTTGCTCTACGCCGTAACCCCCGACACGTTCGTTGGGTTCGTACCCAATCGAGCGGTAATACGCGAGATTGCGCTCGAGAATCGCGCCCATGTACCCGATGACGTGACTGCCGATTGCGCCATAGGAGTAGTTACGTCGCCAGTCCTCCCGCACATAGACGCCCGGATAATCCTCGGCGCGCTCGCCGAGATAGAGCGCAACCTCCTCGGAGACACCCTCTTTGAGCGGCAACGCCTCGAGAGGACCAAAGCGCTGATCGTCATACCGCTTGAACAACTGCTCCACGGTCATTTCGAGTGGGCCGGAGAGTCGGCGGAACATTTCGAGCCGATCTTCGGCGTCCTTCAGCACCTCTCGATCGATCGTCACGGTCAATATGCGCTTGTTATCTGCAACGACCCGTCCTTGCGCGTCAAAAATACGTCCGCGCTCGGGCAGCAGACGAATAGTTCGCGTTCGCACCGCGAGGACCGTCTCCTCATTTGCTTCGGCCTGCACGGTCTGCAAAAACCACATTCGTGTGGAAAGACCGCCGAACAACACCCCAGCGATCACCGCAAGGGCCACGAGACGAGGAGTACGTTTGCGGGTTGCCACTCGCGCTTATCCCCCAAGGCTTTCTTTTAGGGTCCAGCGCGTGAGCAGCAAGACAACCGGCGCAAGGATCACATTGACCAATGCGACGATCAACGCGACGAAAAACATCCGTGGTTGCACCCACCCCTCGTAGCCAATAACAGCCTGAACAATGGGAAACAGCACCTCGCCCAGCGCGCTCATCACCACGACAACCGCCACCCGCGACCACCACGTGGGCTCACGAACGAAATAGGGCAACCCGCCGGCGGCGGCTCCCACCAGAGCAAAAACCAACGCCGTCGAGCCGAGCGGCGTGGTCAACACCGCGTCATACATCAATCCGACAACGAAACCGGCAATAGCACCGATCTCCGATCCATACAGCGCTCCCGCAGACGCAACAAAGAGCACCAGCACTTGCGCCATCACCCCAAACGGGCGCAGCTCGTTCAACAGCGTCGTCTGAATAGAGAGCAATACGAGCGCCACCAGAACCAGCCGCGTCCACCTACTGCCAAGAATTGCAATGAGTCGTTGCATCAAGGCGCCACCGAGGAGGAGGGAGTTCCATTCTGTTCAGTCACGGGTTGATACAACAGAATGCGCACAAACGAGAGATTGGTCAAGTCAGCCACCAAACTCACTTCCAACACTGGTCCAGCAGTCCCGAGCCGTTCGTTGATTCGCGAAACCGTGCCCACAACAATGTCGGGCGGGGCAAGACTCAATGAACCACCAGACGTCACGATTGGCGATCCAACCTGTACTCGCCCAAATCGCTGCGAAGAGTCGATGAAGCGCACGATGGGAAGGCGGGTCGGACCGCGACCCTCAAGCACGCCGGTTTCGCGCACGGAGTCGACATTGCCCACGGGAACCGTGAGCGACGGCACTTGCACCGTCGGACGGGTTACTTGATCGGGAATCGTTGTTGTACCGGGAGTGAACCCAGCAATGAACGATGTCGTAGGTGCGGGCAGCGTCGTCGTGGTTGTTGTCGTGGTCGGCACTGCTTCGCCCGGGATTGCAGGCTCGGGTTCTTCTGGCAACTTGACGATCTTTACCGACAACGCATACGCAGGATCAGTGATCAGCATGATGATGGAACGATCGTCGTATACACGCGTCACCTTGCCCACTAGGCCCGCCGCATTCAGCACCGGCATACCTACGCGAATGCCGTTTTCACTTCCCTGATTGATCTCAACAGTCTGCGAAAAATTGGATGGCGAATCGCCGATTACCTGGGCAGTGACCGAATTGATGCCGGCGAGTGTTGGCAATCCGTTAAGTGCCAACAACTCCTGAGCGAGTCGCACCGAGGCTGCAGCAGCGACCGCGGCGCCTTCCTGTTGGGCGACCTTCTCGCGGAGAAGTTCATTTTCATCAACAACGTCCTCGTAATTCGTGATGCCATACCACGCATTCGAAACAGGCCTTGTCACCACACGTGCAACGCCCTCCACCGGACGAAACACGCTGCCAAACACGCTTCGCACTCCAGAGGAGGCGCCACCGCCTCGGATATCGAGGGTGATCAACATCACCGTCGTCAACGCAAGGAGCACCACCGCTCGCTTGCGCTTACCGGAATAGGTGGCCACTTCGAGACCCGAGTGCTACCTAATCGAAGCTCGTCGGCGACGTGAGATCTTTCATCGCTTCGATGTTGTCGAGGGTGAGCCCACAGCCAAGCACAACGGAATACAGCGGCTCAACTGCAAGATGCGCCTCGATGCCGGTCTCATTGGTCACGCGCTCGGCCAACCCCGTAAGGAGCGCCCCGCCGCCCGAGAGCATCAACCCATTGCCAATGATGTCGGCCGCAAGCTCGGGAGGGGTTCGTTCGAGCGTCGTCTTGATCGCATCGATAATCACACCGACAGGTTCGTCTAAGGCACGCCGCACGTCTTCGCTTGTCACTACTTGTGTTCGCGGCAATCCCGACTTGGTGTCACGGCCACCCACATCCGCCGTCAACTCCTCCGCTAACGGCCACGCAGAACCAAGTTGAATCTTGACCTCTTCGGCTGTGTTATCGCCGATGTCTAATCCGAATTCGGTTCGAAACATCGTCACGATTGCCTCGTTCAGTTCATCACCCGCAACGCGAGCCGAATGTGCGGTCACAATGCCACCCATGGAAATGACGGCGACTTCCGTAGTGCCACCACCAATATCGACGATCAAATTCGCACTTGGCAGATGTACTGGGAGACCAGCACCTATCGCCGCCGCCATCGGCTCTTCAATGATGTACACCGGTCGACGTGCACCCGCAAACTCTGCCGCGTCCTGTACTGCGCGACGCTCGACCCCCGTGACTTCAGACGGCACTGCGATGATCATGCGTGGCTTGTTCCAGCGATTGTTATGCACCGCCTGGATGAAGTGCTTGAGCATCTTTTCGCATACATCAAAGTCAGCGATGACACCGTCTTTCAGTGGTCGCACCAGTCTGATGTTTTGCGGGGCACGGCCCCACATCCGCTTGGCTTCAAACCCCACCGCAACCAGCTGACCTGTGCGGTTATCAACGGCAGCGGCCGAGGGCTCGTTTAAGACAACTCCTTCACCCTTGACATAGATCAAGGTATTGGCGGTGCCCAGGTCGATGGCGATATCGCGCCCCAACGAAAGTGAACCACCAGCCATAGATACGGTCTCCTCGGCACAGCAAGGTGCCTGAACGGGGGAAATTCTAACGAACGAGTGGCTACCGCGGGGGTCAGTTGACCTCGCGTTGATCCCTACAACTGGGGAAAAAAGATGCCAATCTCACGCGCCGCAGACTCCGCAGAGTCACTGCCGTGCACCAAGTTCTCGGTAAATATCGTGCCGAGGTCGCCACGAATCGTGCCACTCGCAGCAGAACGGGGGTTTGTCGCTCCCATCATGTTGCGCACGATCTCCCAGGTGTCCTCAGGACCCTCCAGCACCATCGCGACAACTGGGCCACGCGACATGAACGCCACCAAGTCAGCGTAGAAACCCTTGCCCTTGTGCTCCTCGTAGTGCCGCTCAAGAATTGACGCGTCCAACTGACGAAGTTCCATTGCAACGAGTGCAAGGCCCTTGCTTTCGAAACGCTGAATGATGTTGCCAACGAGGCCACGTTCAACGGCATCGGGCTTGAGGAGAATGAGAGTACGAGTAGTCACGGGTCACAGGATACGGCGCAGATGACTGCGCGCACTACCTACCACGTACAACGAACCGGCGATCAAGACCGCGTCATCCTCGCCGGCAAGGTTTCGCGCGCGATCACACGCCTCTTCAACCGTTTGACAGGTCTCAATGTCGCTACACCCGAGAGCCAACGCCGTGCTCGCTAATACCGATCCGTCAATGGCGCGCGGCGACGGAGCGGTGCAACACACAATCATGTCGAACTCGTTTGCCTGCAAAGCGAGCAGCATCTCCTGCGGATCTCGCCCCTTCAACGCACCGACTACCAATATGCGGCGGCCGACAATTGCGAAGTCGTCAAAGAACACCTGCGAACAGACATCCGCTCCTGCAGGGTTATGAGCACCATCGATTATCACTAGCGGCTGATGCCCCATGACCTCGAAACGACCAGGCATATCAACCGCAGCAAATCCCTCACGCACAACATCTTCGTGTAACGGTCCATCGAAGAACTCCTCCACCGCACACACTGCAACCGACGCATTGAAACCCTGATGGTGACCGTGCAGCGGAAGATGCAAATCGACATATGTTGCGCGTGGGGTGCGGATGGTGAGCGAGCGGCCCCCAACAGACAGATTGTTTTCAAGACACTCAAAATCGAGTCCACGACGCACGAGTTTGTTGAAGCTCGCCTGCGACCAAACCGGATCGAGGTCGCTGTTCTCGTCTCCGACAATCAAGGTGCTATCCGCCTTCGAGATTCCCATTTTCTCTCGAGCAATATCTTCGAGCGAGGGGCCGGCGAACTCGGTGTGATCAAGATCGATATTGGTGATCACCGCGACTTCGGAACGCACGACGTTCGTCGCATCCCACCGACCGAGCATTCCCACTTCGATTACCGCAACGTCGACGGCCTCGTCGGCGAAATAGCGAAAGGCAACGGCGGTCATGATTTCGAAATAGGTGGGGCGCACACCGGAGAGCACCTCCACTTCGGCGACCGCAGCAACGGCATCTGCAAAGTCTTGAGGATCAATTGGCTCACCATTCCGACAAATGCGCTCGGTGAGGTGCTCAAGATGCGGGCTCGTGTACGTGCCGACCTTCAATCCGTGTGCCATGAGCAACTTGGTCACGATCTGCGTCGTTGAGCCCTTGCCGTTCGTTCCCGTCACATGGACGACCGGATAACTGGTGTGTGGGTCGGCCATCGCGTACATCAACTTGGTGATGTTGTCGATCGATGGCGCATCAACTCGACCGGTCTTGTCGTAACTGGCGTGGTCGTCTAGGTACGCGAGCGCCTCGTCGAAATCCATCGGCGCTTGACGCTAGTGGTCAGGAGGCGGCGCGGCGTTGGCGCGATGCGCGAGGGGCTCGCGCAATGACAGTCGGGGCAGATTTGCCCGCCACGGCATCCGCATCCACAACGATCTTGGCCACGTCGGTGCGGCCAGGCATCTCGTACATGGTGTTCAACAGCACCTCTTCGAGGATTGCCCGCAACCCGCGCGCACCCGTTCCACGCACCAAGGCGGCGTCAGCAATTGCCTCCATTGCCTCCTGCGTCAGTTCGAGTTCGATGTCTTCAAATTCGAAGAACTTCTGGTACTGCTTGAGCAGTGCATTTTTCGGTTCCGTGAGAATTTGGATAAGCGCGGCTCGATCAAGACTGTGCACCGCACCGATCATTGGCAGACGTCCGATGAACTCGGGGATCATGCCGAACTTGAGTAGATCTTCTGGCAGCACCTGAGCGAAGAGCTCCCCAGGATCCTTCTCGTGCTTTGAACGAACGTTGGCATGGAAACCAACACCCTTGTGGCCAATGCGCGACTCGATGATTTGGTCCAGTCCAGCAAACGCGCCACCCACGATGAACAACACATTGGTGGTGTCGATCTGGATGAACTCCTGGTGCGGATGCTTACGGCCACCTTGAGGTGGTACCGAAGCAACCGTGCCTTCAAGAATTTTCAGGAGCGCCTGCTGCACGCCCTCGCCCGACACGTCGCGCGTAATTGAGGGGTTCTCGCTCTTGCGCGCGACCTTGTCGATCTCGTCGATGTACACAATTCCCGTTTCCGCGCGCTTGACATCAAAGTCGGCTGCCTGCAGCAACTTGAGAAGAATGTTTTCGACGTCCTCGCCGACGTACCCCGCCTCGGTTAACGCCGTCGCATCGGCAATCGCAAACGGCACGTTGAGCAAACGAGCCAACGTTTGGGCCATGTGCGTCTTGCCGCACCCCGTTGGGCCGAGCAGCAACACGTTGCTCTTTTGCAACTCCACCTCGTCGCGCTTCGCGCCTGGCTGACTCTTGTGTCGAATCCGTCGATAGTGGTTGAACACCGCCACCGCCAAGACCTTCTTGGCTTGATCCTGACCCACCACGTACTCATCGAGGAAGGCCCTGATATCTCGAGGAACGGGAAGGTGCTCAAGGCCGACGTCGGCCTGCTGGGTGAATTCTTCATCGATGATTTCATTGCACAGGTCAATGCACTCATCGCAGATGTACACGCCAGGGCCGGCAATCAACTTTTTGACTTGCTTCTGCGACTTGCCGCAGAAGGAACACTTCACCAATTCTGCGGTGTCTCCGAACTTTGCCACGCCCCCAAAACTAGGCGATCAGCGGATCGGACCAGTGCGATCCACTAACTGCCTGGTATTGATGATTTCATCGATTACGCCATATTCCAGCGCCGCTGGGGCCTCCATGACGAAATCGCGGTCAGTATCGGCATGCACGCGCTCGATGGACTGCCCAGTGTGCTTGGCGAGAATTTCTTCCAGCAACTCACGCATCCGCAAAATTTCACGAGCAGCGATTTCCAAGTCGGTGACCTGCGAGTAGCCCACCTGACCATACGGCTGATGGAGCAGGACTCTCGAGTGCGGCAACGCAAGTCGCTTGCCCTTGGTGCCCGCAGCAAGTAACACTGCGGCAGCCGAGGCGGCCTGACCCAAGCAAATCGTGGCGATGTCATTCTTAATGAACTGCATCGTGTCGTAGATCGCAAATAGGGCCGTGATGTCGCCACCAGGGCTATTGATGTAGATGTTGATGTCCTTGTCGGGGTTTTCGCTCTCCAAGTGGATCAACTGGGCGCAAATGAGGTTGGCGATTGTGTCGTCGATCGGCGTGCCGAGAAAGATGATGTTCTCTTTCAGCAACCGGGAATACAGGTCGTATACGCGCTCCCCCCGCGAGGTCGTCTCGGTGACATTGGGGACGTAATAGTTGCGCATCTGCTTTTCCGGACTCATGAAAGCCTCCTGACGACGAATCTAGTGCCCAACTCGGCGCTAGTCGTTGCCGGAGCCCTCTTCGGATGACTCGTCGTCACCGAACAGTACCTTCGCGTCGACCGCGCTTCCCTCGGCATCAACAAGTGACGAATTGCGTAACAACCAATCGACTGCCTTCGACTTGCGAATCTGCGCGGCGAGGTCGTCCATAGCGTCGTTCTGCTCGTACGCCTTACGCACTTGTGCCACCTTGCGGCCGAGCTGCATCGCAATGCGATCCAATTCGTTTGAGAGATCCTCTTCGGTCGCCTCAATTCCTCGCGCCCCTGCGACCGCACGCAACGCCAAGTCGATCTTCACGGCCTTCACCGACTCCTCACGCATTGCGTCGACGAAGCCTTGAGTCGACTGTCCGGTCACGGACAGCCACTGATCGAGCGAGATCCCCTGCGCCTGGAACTGCTCGACCATGTTGCGCACGCGGGCCTGCAGATCATTCGACACCATCACTTCGGGTGCTTCGATCTCTACCAGTTGCGCAAGTGCGGCCGTCGTGCGTTCTACAAACACGCTGCGAGCCTGACTCAACTTGATCTCGCCAAGACGCTCGTGAATCGACGTCTTCCATGCCTCGACCGTGTCGAATTCCGCCACATTGGTGGAAACCCACTCGTCAGTCAGGTCATCAAGAACGAGCTCCTGCACCTTCTTCACGAGGATCGTGATCAGCGCATCGTCTGGCGTGCCATTTGGCGCCTCGGCGTATTCGATGCGGTCACCGATTTTGGCGCCCATCAACTTGTCATCAAAACTCGGCGACACCCAAGCCTTACCAACCTCGTACATCCAATCCTCGACATTGAGCCCAGGAACCGGAGCGCCGTCACGCGTGCCGGTGAGGTCTACTGACACGCTGTCACCCTTGGCAATGGCGCGATCAACATCGACCAACTTGCCATGACGCTTGCGCTCGGAGTCAACCGCCTCGTCGACCTCGCTGTCCGACACGATCATCGAAGGCAGCTCGACGCGAAGGCCCTCGTAACCCGGCACGGTGATCTCGGGCCGCACCTCACACGTAGCGTCAAAGGCAATCGGACCCGACTCCTCACCTTGCGTCACCTTGACATCCGGAGTGGCGATCAAATCAACATGGTGAGTGCGCACCGCCTGAGCGAGGTACTCCGGGATTGAGTCCTGAAGTGCCTGGGCGCGCGCGGCATCGAGGCCGATCTGCGCTTCAAGAAGCTTGCGCGGGGCCTTGCCCTGTCGGAAGCCAGGGATGCGAACCTGCTTGGCGATCTTGCGAAACGCGTCGTCGATATTGCGGTCGAACTCGACCTCGTCAATTTCTACGACGAGCTTGACCTTGTTGCCTTCGAGACTTTCAATCGTACTTTTCACAGGGCGCAAAGTGTACCCTTGGCACTCGTGACAGCCTCTTGGAAACCACACGCGCTCGCCAATCCCCACGATGGACAGATCAACCTGCGAATTGGCGACAAGGTGGTCACCACTAGTGAAATCGACGGCGTTCCAGTTGGCACCGAGGGTCGCGTCATTCTCGCTAATGGGTTTAATTGGCTGCGCTATCGCGTCGCGTTTGCCAACGGCGCCGAAGTGGGCGACCTCGATCATCGACACATTGCACCGATTGGCAAGACCGCCAAGCGACTTGCGAAACTCGCCAAACGCTCCGCATAACCCGCTCCCCACAACCGATGTGGACAGCCCGTAGGCTGAGGCCCGAAATACGGGGAGTGGCGCAGTTGGTAGCGTGCCTGGTTTGGGACCAGGAGGCCGGGGGTTCAAGTCCCCCCTCCCCGACTCTGGTGGTGAGCAGCCTTACGTGCTGCGGATACTGAACGTTTCCCGAGAGCCGATGATGGCATTCATTCGTTCGGACAATGGCTCGCGGCCAATACCCGGCCCGGTGGGCACCGCCAAGTAGCCCTCTTCAAGAACAAACGGTTCGGTGACGTCACGTACGAAGTATCGATCCGACGCAGAGGTGTCGCCGGGCAACGTGAAACCTGGAAGTGCTGCGAGCGCAAGATTCGCCGCACGACCAATGCCGGTCTCCAACATGCCGCCGCACCACACCGCAACACCCCGCTCCACACACAAATCGTGAATGCGCTTCGACTCGAGATAGCCGCCTACACGACCAGGCTTGATGTTGATTATCGAGCATGCACCGATATCCAATGCCCCCCGTGCCACGTCGTACGACGTAATTGACTCGTCGAGACAAATTGGCGTGCTGATCGCGCGCGCGAGCGTGACGTGCCCCACGACATCTTCTTCCGGCAATGGCTGCTCGATGAGGAGGAGGTCGTACTCATCCAATTGCGCCAAGTGGCGGCCGTCGTCCACCGCGTAAGCCGCATTGGCATCCACTTGCAGGAGCAACGCATCGCCAAACGTGGAACGCACCGCGCGAACCGGCTCGATGTCGAATCCCGGTTCGATCTTCAACTTGATGCGTAGATACCCCTGACCGAGATAGCCGTCGACGACACGAAGTAGCTCGTCAATCGTGGGTTGGATTCCCACCGATACGCCGGAGGCCACCTTCGACTGGGTCGCCCCAAGAAAGTGCGCAAGCGATTCGTTTCGCATGCGCAACCAGTAGTCAAGTAACGCCGCTTCGACAGTTGCCTTCGCCATGAAGTTGCCGCGATAAATGCGTGCCCGTTCGACAAACTCCTCGGCGGTCGTTTGGGAGCCAACAAGCGGGAGCAAAAACTCCGTGATGACGTGTTCGCACCCATCCACGTATTCGGACGAGTAGGCCGGCGTCGACATGGCGACGCATTCGCCCCACCCCTCTGCGTCATCTCCGACTACACGCAAATAGAGCAAGTCGCGACCAGTCTGCGAGCCAAATGACGTGCGAAACGGCGCAACGAGGTCGATCGATCCGCGCAGCAGTTCAATCGTGTGAATCGTCACCACCTGCTCCTCAATACATATGAATAGGACGCCGATAAGCCTGCCACGAAGCGATCTTCGGCGCCCTCAAATGCGGCGCGCTGTCGCTGGCGCCACTCGCTGGCCACAGCGCGATCGGACACGCGCAACGACGCGATATCGGGAGGTGTCTCGACAAGCAGATCTGATGTTTGAACCGCAATGACAGCACCACGTTGCTGTTCGTCTGCGCCATCCACATTCCAGCGCACGAGGAGCCGATCGCTCTGCTCGCCCGCATTGATGCCGTCATGCAACTCGCCGTAGAAATTGCGGTGATAACCAAGTACGTGAACGCCAAGCGTCACGAGATTGAACCATGCATTGCGCCGCACGAGAGGATCGAACGTCCACGTGATCGTTGAAAAACCATGGTCGCGAGCCCACTGCCACTGGTGACGTTTGATTGCTTCCCCCACACCGCGGTCGGCCAACGTCGGCAACACGCCCGCCGCGTGTGAATGCAAATTGGGGCCACTGGCGCCGTCCAACGGCATACCCACAATCGCGAACGCCGCGCCCACGATGGCCCCATCAACACGTGCGAGCGAGGCATAGGCGCCGTTGTGCATCGCGGCAACAATGATTTCGGGAGACACCATGGTGGTCACGCCCCACACCCGGTCGAAAAGATCAGCAACCGCGACGGCCCCTTCGGGGCCATCAACCGCGACCACCTCAATGCCGCCCTGTATTGGCCCACCCTTGCCGTTGCGATCGGACACCGCTGCCGACTCTACCGATCAGCAACAATGAGTGCATGCCCGTCACCGTCACCGTCGTCGATCACCCCATCGCAGCAGAGGCCCTCACTCACCTCCGCGATATGAACACCACGAATCAGTTCTTTCGCGCAGAGATGAGGCGATTGTCGCTCATCGTGATCGCTGAGGCAACGCGCGACGTACCTACGCGCTCGATTCGTGTCACGACGCCGTTGGCAGAGACTGATGGCGTCAAGATCGCCAACCGTCCCGTTCTCGTGCCGATTCTTCGCGCCGGGCTCGGCATGCTGCCAGCAGCGATGGAGCTCTTACCCGACGCAGACATCGCCGTCATCGGCGTGCAACGCGATGAGGAAACCCACGAACCATCCGAATACGTTGCGAAACTGCCGACAAACCTGAGTGGACGTCACTGCGTCGTACTCGACCCAATGCTCGCCACGGGTGGCTCACTTGAACACGGTTGTCGCATTTTGGCGAAGCGTGGGGCGCCTCAACCCATCACCATCGCGTGCGTCTTAGCGGCGCCAGAGGGCATCGACTTTCTCGACAAATCAGACATGAATTTGCACATCGTCACCGCATCCATTGACGAACGCCTCAACGAGAATGCATTTATCGTTCCCGGACTCGGCGACGCAGGTGACCGTCAGTTCGGTCCGCCCAACTGACTTAGCCAAAAAGCGACGACGAGACGTCGTCGAGAAAGTCCAAGTCGATGCACTTCGTGGCGCCCTTGGCTACGTGAAGCGATTCACGTTCGATTCGCCCACAGCGCAGTACCACCATCTGACCAAATGCGCCGTCGCGAATGGCATCCACTGCAGCAAGACCAAAGCGTGTCGACAACACGCGGTCGTAACTTGTTGGAGTGCCACCGCGTTGCACGTAACCCAACTGTGTAACCCGGGCGTCGTAACCCGTTCGCTCGCTCAACACCGGCGCGATCACTTGCGCGATCGGACCGTATTGCCGGTGGCCGTAGCGGTCGCGCACTGGCTCTTCAACTGCCAAGGTGCCCGGGATCGGCATGGCGCCCTCGGCCACCACCACCACCGATGCATACCGTCCGCGATCGTGACGCCGCGCAACGAGTCGGACCAGTTCGTCGATATCAAATGGTTTTTCGGGTACCGCAATTGCCGTTGCCGCTCCGGCGATTCCCGCATGCAATGCGATCCACCCTGCATCACGCCCCATCACTTCGACGACCATGATGCGGTCATGACTCTCTGCAGTCGTATGCAACCGGTCGATCGCGTCAGTCGCGATCTGCACAGCCGTTTGGAATCCAAACGTGGCATCGGTACCCACCACGTCGTTGTCAATTGTTTTGGGAACACCAATCACCGGCAGACCCATTTGCTCATGCAGCATCGCGGCTACGGACAGCGAACCATTGCCACCAATCACGATTAAGCCATCCAGCCGGTGCACGTCGAAGGCGTTGCGCACCCGCCCAAGGCCGTCAGCATGGTCAAACGGGCTTCCGCGCCGCGTGCCCAAAATGGTGCCGCCCCGCGAGACGATGCCGCGAACCACATCGGTCGTGAGCTCGACTGCACGTTGCTCCAGTACCCCGTCCCAGGAGTCGTAGAACCCGACCACGCTGTCTCCCGGTTGGGCCGTTACCTTGCGGGTGATTGCACGAAGGACGGCATTCGTCCCCGGACAATCGCCACCTCCGGTTAACACACCCACGCGCATTGGGTCAGGGTAGGCAGGCTGGCCCGTCTCACCACTCAGGACCTCAGTACCAAGCAAGAATTTGTTTAGTTAAATGCGGACTTCTGTCCGCACGGCCTGATACCGTGCTCTGTATGGCAAAACGGGGTGCCAAGAAGGCCACAACACCACGCAAACCGACAGAGACCATGCTCAAGCGCGATGTCGTATTGATGCGTGAGGTGCTGGCTGAACGCCTCAACGAATTGCGTTGTGCGCGCGATCTCAGCCAGGCCGCCTTGGCCGACTATGCCGGCGTGGACCGCAAGACCATTAATCGCATCGAAAATGGTCACTTTTCCCCAGCACTGGACACGATCGTGCGCCTGAGTGTGGCCCTCGGAATCAGCCCCTCCGAACTCCTTATTTATTAAGACGACACGAATCGTCGGGGTCATCAACCCGCGCCTATCGCGACAGGCTGAAAATTCATTGACTAACGCCGTCGTCCTGTGACTACTGTTACGGGAGTCAGTACCAACTATCAGGGGGAATCAATGTCAGAAATCGAGCAAGGCAAACTCGATGCCGCAACCACGTCTCGTGGCTTGTCGCGTCGCCATTTCATTCAGGGCGTTGCAGCAACCGGCGTAGGCGCGGGACTTCTCGGTCTTGCCGCATGCGGTGGCGATGATGCAACAACTGAAGAAGCAGTCACCGAGTCCACCGAAGCAGCCGCCACCGGTGGCACGCTTCGCGTAGCGGGCGGCAAGGTCGCCAACCCACCAACGCCATTCACCACGAACGACCAAGGCTCGCTCCAGATTCTTGGTTGCGTAGGTGAGTACTTGATGTGGAACAACGACAAGGGCGAACTTGAGCCACGCATTGCCGAAAGTTGGGAATCGACCGACGGCGGCATCACCTGGACATTCAAGATCCGTCAGGGTGTTACGTTCCACGACGGCTCGCCACTCACCACCGAAGACGTGGTGTACTCGATTGCCAGCCACTTAGACGAGGCCAATGCCTCGAATCAGGCGGGCACCTTCGGTGGCATTCTCACGGCCGACGGCGTCACCGCAGTCGACGACACCACTGTGCAGATTGTTTGCGCCGCCCCGACGGGAGCGCTGCCCAACCTGCTGTCCAGCACCACGTACGGCTTGATCATGATCAAGTCCGGCGAGGCAGGCGGCGACGGTTGGCAATCCACGATGAACAGCTGTGGCCCGTGGGTGCTCAACACCTACACCGAAGGCGACCGCACCACGTTTACCCGCAACGACAGCTACTGGGACACCACCCGCACGCCTGCGTTCGACTCGATGGAACTCATCCAATTCGACTCGGCCGACGCCGCTGTGGCCCAGCTGCTTGCTGGCGAGTTGGATGCAGTGAGCTTGGTGGAGGCCTCTACCGCCGCCACCATCGACACCAACGCAGCCGACCTCGTTCGCGTCGGTTCGGCTGCTCACTTGTCGATCCACCTGCGCAACGACTTCGGTCCATTCCAGGACAAGCGCGTCCGCAAGGCAGCAGCACTCACCCTTAGCCGCGCCGATTACCTGACTGGCGTGTTGCAGGGCGAGGGAGTTGTCGGCAACGACTCCTTGATCGATGCCTTCCCAGACCTCAAGGACACCTCGGTCGCCCAGCGCGAGCAGGACCTCGAGGCCGCAAAGGCGCTCATGGCCGAGGCAGGTGTCGAAGGATTCGACGTCGATCTCTCCAGCTACTCGCGTGACGACATCAACCTCCTCGCGCCATACCTGAAGAGCTCGTTCGCCGAGATCGGCATCAACGTGACGATCAAGCAGGCCGACTCCTACTACTCAGAGCCCTGGTCGTCCTTGGACTCGAAGCAAGTAGAGAACAACATCTGGCTTGAGTCCAACTTCGGCATCACCGACTTCGGTCACCGTGGTTCACCCGATGTGGTGCTCAATCGCGTGTTCAAGTCAACGGGTGACTGGAACGCCGCTCAGTACAAGAGCGACGACATGGACGCTGCGATTGACGAGTTCATTGCTGCAACCACGCCAGATGCACGAAAGGCAGCGGCCAAGAAGATTCAGGAGATCTCCCTCGAGGACACTCCCTACATCCTCTTGTACTTCCCCACCGCAACTGCGGCAGTTCGTAAGGGCCTCACCGGCTTCTACACGAACGGCATGGCCCAGTTTGAGTCGGCGGCGGTCCGCTCGGCCTAATTGCCACGTCCTACACAAAGGCCGGTGCACTTCGGTGCACCGGCCTTTGTGCGTTTTCGCAATCATTTCTGTTTCGTTGCAATTGGTGAAGTCTCTTTTCGAGGCGAGACGGAGGTCACCTAGGATGTCCGCGTGCTGAACTACGTCGCTAAGCGATTAGGCCTGGCGCTGATCACCGTGTTCGTCGTGACAACTGCGATCTTCTTTATGACGCACATCCTCCCGGGCAACGCAGCAGAACGCATTTTGGGCAACCTTGCAGAGCGCGAGAATGTCATTGCGCTCGAAAAGGAACTTGGGCTCGACAAGCCGCTGCTTGTGCAGTATTGGAACTGGCTTTCCGACACCCTGCAAGGAGACCTCGGGACGTCCATCCAGCACCGCATTCCCGTCGTCGACTACATCATGCCGGCCATCGGCAAGTCGCTTCGTCTCGCCGCGATTGCCTTCCTCCTCACCGTGCCGATCAGCATCATTGGCGGCATCGTGGCCGGCATTTTCCGTGGCCGTCCAGTTGACCGCACCATCACGGTCGGCGGTCTCTCCGCAGCGGTCGTTCCCGAGTTCGTGTGGGCAGTGTTGCTGGTATTCGTCGTTGGCGTCCGCTTGAAATGGTTGCCCACCAACGCCTACCCCGGCCCCGATGAGTCGTTGTTGACCTACGCCTACCACCTGCTCCTGCCATCGCTAGCACTCGTCCTTGTGCTCTTCGGCTATATCTCGCGTATCACCCGCGCGGGAATTATTGAGGCCTTCGATTCTGACTACGTGCGCACGGCAATTCTCAAAGGACTTCCCCGCCGCACCGCGGTGCGCCGCCATGTGTTGCGCAATGCGCTGTTGCCAACCATTGCCGTGGTTGCCAGCATGGTGCCCTATCTCATTGGCGGCCTCGTCGCCGTTGAACGCGTCTTCAACTACCCCGGTTTCGGCACAATTCTCATCAAGGCAGTGCAGTACCGCGACTATCCCGTGCTGCAGTCTTCAGTACTGATCGTGGCTATCGTCATCGTGATTGCCCAGCTTCTCGCTGACATCCTGTTCGCACTGCTCAACCCGCGTATCCGTCAAGGAATCGAACAATGACCGACACGTCCGCACTCCGTGCCGCCTCCGTTGCCGAACGCAAGCGGATCCGCAAAGAGCGATTTGCGCAACTGCGGCGAAATCCTGCATTCATTTTCGGATCGTTGCTCCTTGGCGTGTGGGTCGTATGTGCAATCTTCGGCGAACTGCTTGCGCCGAAGGATCCGGGGTTCGTCGATGTGCTCGTCGTTAACAAACCGCCATCCAGCGAGTATTGGTTCGGCACCGACAACATCGGCCGGGACGTGTTCTCGCGAATCATCGCTGGCGCTCGGCCGATTCTGATCATGGCTACCGCCTCAACGGTGATGGCAACCATTCTTGGCTCCTCGCTCGGACTGCTCACCGGCTATTTAAAGGGGCGCTTCGACGTCATCACCATGCGCATTCTTGACGCGATCAACGCCCTTCCCGTGATCGTCATCGCGCTCCTCGCCCTTGCCGCGCTAGACGGCCAATCCGAAGCCATCACCGTGCTCATCATTGGCTTCGTCTTCACCCCGATCATCGCCCGCACGGTGCGAGCGGCGGTGTTGAATGAGGCAGAACTCGACTATGTCGCCGCTGCCAAACTGCGCACCGAAAGGATGCCCCACATTCTCTTCGTCGAGATCCTGCCCAACGTGTTGCCGCCGATCATCGTCGAATTCACTATTCGTCTGGGCTACGCAGTCTTCGCGATCGCCACGTTGTCGTTCCTCGGCGTCGGCGTCGAACTTGGCTCACCCAACTGGGGTTCGCAGGTGGCCGAAAACTACAGCGGCATCTTCGGCAAGATCTGGTGGTCGACCATTTTCCCCGCCGGCGCAATCGCCACGCTTGCGATCGGCATCAACCTGATTGCCGACAGCATCATGGAGGCCTTCGAGATATGAGCACCCCTACGCTTGAGCTCAGAGACCTGCGCGTCGCCTACACCGTGCGCGGTATTGACCGCGCGGTCTTGCGCGGCGTATCACTGGCCATCAAACCTGGCGAGGCCTACGGCTTGGTCGGCGAGTCGGGGTGCGGCAAGTCAACCGCAGCCTTCACCGCGATGCGCTATCTGCCAAGCAATGCCAAGGTGGTAAGCGGCAACATCCTTTTCGAAGGCCGCGACCTCACGACCATGTCCGACGGCGACATTCGCGAACTGCGCAAGGGCGCAATTTCGATGGTGTACCAGAACCCCATCGCCGCTCTCAACCCCACCATCCGTATTGGCAAACAGGTCGAAGAAACGTTCACACTGCTCGGGCATAGCGACAAGGAGGCAGAACTCCTCGCCGAAGAGGCGCTGCGTAAGGTGCAGATCGCCGATCCTCAACGCGTCATGCGCCGGTACCCGCACCAACTCTCCGGCGGCATGGCCCAGCGCGTCGTAATCGCCATGGCGCTTGCCACCCAGCCGCGACTGCTGGTTCTCGATGAACCCACGACAGGCCTTGACGCCACGGTCGAGGCCGAAGTGCTCGACCTCGTGCGCGGACTGCTCAAGGAGTCCAACACCTCGATTCTCTTCATCAGCCACAATCTCGGCGTCATTCGCACGATGTGCGACCGTGTTGGCGTGCTGTACGCCGGCGCGTTAGTCGAAGAAGGCGCAACCGAGACCATCATTCAAAACCCCAACCACCCCTACACCGTGGGATTGATGCGCTGCATTCCGCGCGGCGGTTTGCATAAGCGCCTCGCACACCTCGACACCATCCCCGGCTCGCCGCCGCCGCTCGGCAGCGAATTGCCCGGTTGCGTATTCGTCGATCGCTGCGCGATCGCTCAGGATGTCTGCCGTACGACGCCACCACCACTTGTTGATCTGCACAACGGTCACTTCTCCCGCTGCCACTTCAATGAGCAGGCAATCAATTTGCCGCGTGCAGTGGGCAGCGCTCCCGCGGAAAAGTGTGTCGACCCAACAAGCAGCAAAGACCTGCTCACCATCGCCCATCTGTCGAAGACCTTCCGTCAGGACGACAGTGAGATCAAAGTGCTGACCGATGTGTCAATGTCGCTCGCGCGCGGCGAGACGCTCGGACTCGTGGGTGAATCGGGCTCGGGTAAGACCACACTTGCCAAAACGTTGCTCGGCATTTTCGAGCCAGATGAAGGCAGCATCCTCACTCTCGACGGCAAGCAACTCGGTTCCTCAATTGCCGATCGCACCGCTGCTGAAGTTGGCGCCGTACAGATCGTGTTTCAGAACCCCGACTCGGCGCTGAATCGTCGTCACTCGGTTACACGCATCGTCGCGCGTGCAGTGGCCAAACTTGCCGGCAAGTCGAAGTCGGAATCTGAAGACCGCGCACAAGAGTTGCTTACGTCGATGAGCGTCGATCCCGTCTTGCATTCATCACGACCGGCACAACTGTCGGGCGGCCTCAAGCAACGCGTTGCCATTGCACGGTCGTTTGCTGGCAATCCAAAACTGGTCGTGTGCGACGAACCCACGAGTGCC
The DNA here is from genome assembly GCA_044237775.1 of Ilumatobacteraceae bacterium. Classification (GTDB taxonomy): domain Bacteria; phylum Actinomycetota; class Acidimicrobiia; order Acidimicrobiales; family Ilumatobacteraceae; genus UBA3006. Next base: position 23,739 of record JBIIEO010000012.1, read on the forward strand.
CTCGACGTCAGCGTTCAGGCCAACATTCTCAACTTGCTCGCCGACCTCCAGGCACGCGAAAACGTGAGTTACGTCTTTATCAGCCATGACCTCGGCGTCGTGCGCTACTTGTCCGACCGAATCGCCGTGATGTACCTCGGGCGCATTATGGAGCTCGGTACTGCTGAAGAAGTTTTCAACGGACCACACCACCCCTATACCGAAGCCCTGGTCTCGAGCATCCCCGCAATTGACGGCACGCCGCGTTTGCGCATCCGCCTCGGGGGCGAAGTACCGAGCCCCGCTAACCCGCCGTCTGGATGCGTGCTCAATCCGCGCTGCCCACGCATGGTGGATAGCGGCGTCGAGCATCGTTGTACCACTGAAGAGCCTGAACTCCGTGAAGTCACACCGGGTCACTTCATGCGCTGTCACCTGTCGGTGGAACAGTTGCGTGTCGCCCAACAACGCTGATTTATCACTGCCCTAACAGCCGCTTGGTAACGCGATTTACTGCGTGCTCTACTTGACGCAAAATGCACTCGACCGTAGGCTGATCAGCACTTACTCGTCGTCATTTCGGCGGCGATTCGAAATGGGGGATATTGATGAAACATCCGTTCAAGGGTGCCGCCCGCAAGGTTGCCGTCATGTCGGCAATCGCGCTGGCTGCGTCTGTCGTACCAGTCTCGATGTCGAGCGCAGCCAAGGTGCAAGCACCAAAGCAGGGCGGCGACATCACGGTAGGCATCTTCAACCAGATGCCACTCGAAGGCTTCTGCTTCGGCAATGCCGCCAACTCGGCATTGGGCGTCCTGAAGTCCGTCTACGAGGGTTTGCTCGAGCAGCGCTCGGACGGTCGCATTGTGCCGCACCTCGCCCAGTCGATTTCGCCAAGCGCTGACTACAAGACATGGACTATCAGGCTCCGTCCAGGAGTTACGTATCACGACGGCACCACCATGACCGTTCCCAATGTCGTTCGTAACTTACAGGCGATCCGCGGATTGCTGTTCGCAGGTGGCGCAGCACAACTCGGCCTCGCAGGTGCAACTACTGCGCTGGGCCACACACTTGGATCAGGCGTTCCGCTGGTAGCGAACTGGAAGGACGTCCGCGCAGTTTCGGCCGACACCGTTGCCGTTGACTTGTGGAACTCCCAGATCGACTTCCCCGAGTGGGCATACGCCTCGGGTCGCTTCTTCATGCGCTCCGATGCCGACCTCGCCGCTGGCGCCGCCAGCAAGTGCGTCACCGCGGGTTCAGGAACTGGTCCATTCAAGGTGTCGAGCTACTCGCGCACCGAGATCAAGGTTGTTCGTCACGCCAACTACTGGCGCACGGATAAAGCTGGCGTGCAGTTGCCATACCTGAACTCCATTACGTTCAAATATGTCAACCAGCCCACACAGCGTGCAAACGGCCTCAAGTCGGGCACGTTGGACGCAGCTAGTTTCACCTCTGCGGGCGAGATCAAGCAGATCATGAACGTTCAAGCCGATCGCAAGCTGAAGACAATCATCAGCCCAGACGACTACTACGCAATGAATGTCTTGAACCATGCCATTGAGCCGTTCAACAACAAGAACGCTCGCCTCGCCGTGGCGTACGCGATGGACAATGAGACGTACTACAAGCAGCGCAACTGCTTTAAGGGCAAGTGCGTCGGTTCAGTGCCAACTTCAATGGTGGGCAAGCGCAACATCATGTACAACACCGCAGGCTTCATCAAGTACGACTTGGCCAAAGCCAAGGAGCATGCTGCGAAGTACAAGGCAGAGACCGGCAAGGATCTTTCCTTCCAGTTGCCCGCCGACACCAGCGCTGAGGCCCAGGCAAGCGCCAAGGCATTTGCCCAGATCATGAAGAAGGCCGGGATCACGGTGAGCATCCTCACACAGGACACCGCAACGATCACCTCGAATGCCTTCCCATCGCCGACCTCCGGAAAGGTGAATCCGTACCAGATCTACCCCACGACCCTCTTTGAGGGCACTGGAACGGGATTCATCTTGCCCTTCATCCAGTCCAACGGGTACAGCGCTCCGGGTAACGGCCTGCTCCAGGCAACCGGTGCACTTGCTCCGTTGTTTGGTGGCTTCGGTCGCGCGATCAACCCGTCACGTTTCAGCGATCCCGCACAGGATGCCCTGGTCTGGAGTGCTCAGTTCGACACCACGAGTGCTCGTCGCGCCAAATTGAAGGCGGTAACGAAGTTCATTCAGGAGAACGCAAGCGTGATGCCTGTGCCAACAACTCAATACCTCTACGGGTTCAACTCGAACCTAAAGGGTTTTGACACCTTCATCTTGGCCGCAGGTGGCCGTGGCCGCCCGATGACCAATGCGGGTGTGAACTGGACAGGTGTATACCTCGAAAACTAAAGCAAGATAATTCGAAAAGGGACCGAGGCGGATTCATCGCCTCGGTCCCTTTTCATTTATGCTGGTGCATCAACGCGGCTCTACCGAACATGGGGGAAATTGAATGTTGAGACGGCGCCTCGGCGACGTTGCACGACGTATCGGCCAAGCAATATTGGTCATCGTTGGCTCCACCTTCCTCCTCTCGTTGTTGCTGCGCCTCCTCCCTGTCGGACTTGAAGAGATTTACGGCGGAGGATTTGACGAAGCGAGCCGACTCGCTCGTCTGAAGGAGTTGCGACTCGATAAGGACCCAGTCACCTTCTACCTGTTATGGCTGCGCGACTTCGTCACCGGCGACTTTGGGCCGTTGGTCTCTCCTGGCGGTGGCACCGAACCAGTAGCAAATCGCGTGTCATTAGCCCTGCCCGTTTCGCTGCAACTCATTGCATACGTTCAAATCGTTTCACTTGTTGTTTCAGTGCCCCTTGGCATCTTTACCGCATATCGCAGCGGCAAACGTAGCGATAAGGCCCTGAGCTACGGGCTCTTCACTGCCGCCTCAATCCCAAACTTCGTCTTCGGCCTCCTCATGGCCGTCTTCTTCGGCGTCACTCTTGCAATTCTTCCCCCACTTGGCTACGTATCGCCGTCGGTCGACTTCGTCGAGCACATCCGGTCGATGATTCTGCCCGTAGCCGCGCTGTCTATCCCACTGATCGCCACCTACACCCGCCTGCTCCGTACTGACGTCATTGCCACGTTGCGCGAGGACTACGTCACCATGGCTGCCTCCAAGGGGCTCTCCAATAAGCGGATTCTGTTCAGCCATGTCCTACGCCCCAGCTCGGTGACGCTCTTCACCAGTTTCGCACTCAACATGGGTGCGCTCATCGGCGGCACCCTCGTGATTGAACAGGTGTTCACGATCCCCGGCCTGGGGTCAGAAATTGGATCAGCTATTTTTGCCCGTCAGTTTTTTGCGCTGCAGTCGTACGTGGCGATCATTGCGGTGGGGTTCATTCTCTTCAACACGCTGGCCGACATACTTGTCGGCTTCATTGACCCGCGCACCAGGGAGCGCCGCAATGCGTAACGCTTTCAAAAAGATGGACCGATTTACTCAAGTGTGCTCTGTTTGGCTTAGCTTGATGGTGTTGTTTGCACTTGTTGGCCCATTTCTGCCGCTTCCCGATCCACGAGAAGCGGATTTCGAAAGTCTCGGTGTTGGCCTCTTCTCGCCGGGACATCTCCTCGGCACAGACTCCAATGGATACGACCTCTTCTCCAACGTCATCAACGGTGCACGCGTATCGCTCATGATTGCGTTTGTTTCGGTGGTCATTGGTGGAGCAATCGGCTCAACCATCGGCATTGTTTCTGCCTACTACAAGGGCAGACTCGACTACGCGGTCAACACGCTGTTCAATATCATCTTGTCAATCCCTAACCTGGTCCTGAGCCTCGCGCTTGTGGCGGTTCTGGCAACGAGTGCAGACCCTTCGATACCCGTTTCGCCAAATAGGCGGGTGTACGTCATCTTGATTTCGCTCACCTTTGTGATCATTCCAATCCTTGGCCGCATCGCCCGCGGCGCGACGCTCACCTGGGTCAACCGCGAGTTTGTTCTCGCCGCCCGCAGTATGGGCATGAAGGATCGTCACATCATTCTTCGACACATCGTGCCCAACGTGCTCCCCGCCATCTATTCGGTCGGCTTCTTGGCGATCGGCGTGGTGATCGTGGCCGAGGGCTCTCTGTCGCTGCTCGGCGTTGGTGTTGTGGACGGCGTCTCCTGGGGTGCCATGATCGCCCGCGTCGCTGGCGAGTTCACCTTTGCACCGCAATCCATGTACGTGCCCGTCACTGTGCTCGCGCTGACCGTGATTGCCAGCAACCAGATTGGCGACTACTTGCGCTCCCGTCTCGATCTGCGCGAGGGCAAGATATGACCGCACTGATGTCCATTCGCGACATGGTCGTTAAGTTCCGTACGCCGCGTGGCGAACTTGAGGCCGTGCGAGGCGTATCGCTCGACATTCCGTCAGGCACCAGCATCGGCATCGTGGGAGAGTCGGGGTCGGGCAAGACGGTCATGTCGCGCGCGGCAATGGGCTTGCTCTCGGGCAGCAATGTCAGCCGCACTGGCACCGTCACGTTTGATGGCAAGGAACTCACCGCCATGAGTCGCGAGGAAGTGCGCGATCAGTTCGGCACGGGAATCGCGATGATCTTCCAGGATCCCATGACTGCGCTCAATCCCGTGCGCCGTGTTGGCACACAAATTTCTGAGGGACTGCGTATACGCCTCGGCATGAACAAGAAGGACGCCATGAAGCGCAGCGCGGAGTTACTCGCCTTCGTGCGCATCCCCGATCCCCAGGCAGTGCTGAAGAAGTTCCCCTATCAACTCTCGGGCGGCATGCGCCAACGTGTGATGATTGCCATCGCGATTGCCTGCAACCCGAAGCTGTTATTTGCCGACGAGCCAACCACCGCCCTCGACGTCACCGTGCAAGCGCAGATCCTCGCGCTCTTGGCTGACTTGCGCAAGGAACTCGGCATGTCGATGGTGCTCGTCACCCACGATCTCGGTGTGGTGGCGAATAACACCGACTACGTGGCGGTGATGTATGCGGGCGAGATCGTCGAGCAGGCGCCCACCACTGAACTCTTTGCCAACATGAAGATGCCCTACACCGAGGCGCTGCTCAAGTCGATTCCCAAGATTGACGGCCCCGCTCAGGCGCGCTTGCCGGTGATCGAGGGCCGACTCCCCGACCCCACCGATCGGCCGCCAGGCTGCGGGTTCGCCGGTCGCTGCTCCTACGTGCAAGACAAGTGCCGCACCGATCACCCACCGCTCGCCGACGCAGGCAACGGTCACCTGTATCGGTGCTGGTTCCCGCTCGGCACCACGATCGCGAGGAAAGACTGATGGCCGGCTACGCCCACATGCGCTCGAGCGACGACGTCGTGCTGGACGTGCGCGACCTCACCGTCGAATTCAAAGTCTCTGGGGGCGTCGTGAAGGCGGTCTCGGGCGTCTCGTTCGACATCCTTAAAGGCGAGACGTTGTCGATCGTCGGCGAGTCGGGTTGCGGCAAGACCACACTCGGCAAGGCACTCCTGCAACTGCCTCCTCCCGATTCAGGCAGCGTGACGTTCGAAGGTGTAGACCTCACGACGCTCAAGGGTGAGAAGCTGCGCGAGGCGCGCACGGCAATGCAGATGGTCTTTCAGGACCCCATCTCCTCACTCGACCCGCGCATGACGGTGGGCACGCTCGTCGGCGAGCCGCTGTGGGTGTGGAACCGCGGAAGCGAAACGGAACAAGAGACAAAAGTCCGCGCGCTCCTCAACGATGTGGGCCTGGATCCCGACCTCGTCATGGATCGCCGCTCCTACGAGTTTTCCGGCGGGCAGTGTCAGCGCATCTCGATTGCCCGCAGCCTTGCACTCGATCCACGCATGCTTATTTGCGACGAGCCGGTGAGTGCACTCGACGTGAGCATTCAGGCGCAGATCCTCAATCTGCTCCAGGACATGAAGGAGCGCTACGGCTTGACCATGGTGTTCATCAGCCACGACCTCGCGGTTGTTAAAGCGGTGAGCACACGCATCATGGTCATGTATCTCGGCAAGATTTGTGAGATTGGTTCGCCAGACGCGATCTACTCCAAGCCCACGCACCACTACACCTCTGCACTACTGGATTCGGTGCCGCTGCCCGACCCCACCAAGAAGCGCACCGGCGCCACGCTGCAGGGAGAGCCGCCATCGCCGATGAACCCGCCCTCTGGGTGCCGTTTCCGCACCCGCTGCCCCGCCGCAAGTGATCGCTGCGCGACCGAAGAGCCGCAGTTGCGCGAGGTGACCCCGGGCCAGTTTGTGGCCTGCCACCACCCGCGCTCCTAACCGGCGCACCACCCTTTCGGTACTCTCGCTGCATGGACTTCGCCCTTGCCCTGCTCGTCGGCCTCGCACTTGGTGCGCTCGGGCTCTTTCTCGCATTGCGCGACCGTCTCGGCACGCAGACCCCGTCGACCACCCTTGACGACACCGTCAACCAGGCGGTGACACAGGCACTGAGTACGGCGCTGCAGAACTTGGACGAGCGCTCCCGCAAAGACCGCGAGGAGTCCATCCGCCTGGCCTCCGATCGCGTGGCCGAGGCATCCTCCGAACAACTCGGCAAACGCGCCGAGGCCATTGACACCTCCCTACGCACGGTGCAAGACGCGTTGCATGCGCGACTTCAGCAGATGGATGTCGAAATCGCCAAACTCCGCGAACTGAACGTTGAAAAGTTCGGCAATGTCGACAAGGCCGTGTCCGAACTCGCGAAGCGAACGGGCGATCTCAGCAACGTGCTGTCCAGTTCGCAGGCGCGTGGCCAATGGGGTGAGCGCATGGCCGAGGATCTCCTGCGCACCGCGGGTCTCATCGAGGGCATTAACTACGAGAAGCAAGACACCATCGAGGGCGGTGGACGCCCCGACTACACCTTCCTCCTGCCTCCCGACCGCGTGCTGTACATGGACGTCAAGTTTCCACTCGACTCGTTCACGCGATACGTCGAAGCCGTCGAGCCCACCGCCAAAACCCAGTTGCGCACCGACTTCATCAAGGCTGTGCGTGATCGCGTGCGGGAACTCGAGAAGCGGGACTATGCCGTGGCCACCACCCGACACTCACTCGACTACGTGCTGCTCTTCGTGCCGAACGAGAGCATCAACGGCTTCATCCACGAGTCCGACCCCACGCTCATCGACTGGGCGCTCGAGCGCAAGGTCGTCCTCTGCTCACCCCTCACCCTGTACGCGTTCCTCGCAGTGGTACGTCAGGCCACCGAGAGCTTCCACACCGAAGAAACAGCGGCGCAGATACTGCAAATGATGTCGAAGTTCCGCAAGCAATGGGAGTCTTACGTCAAGTCGCTCGAGAAGGTGAAGAAGAGTTTCGACGGCATGCAGGCCGAACTCGACGACCTCACCGTGGGCAAACGCTTCAAGGGGCTCAACCGCGAAACCAAGAAGATGGACGAGCTCCGCCAACGACAGAACATCCCCGAACTCGAATCCGGCCCGGAGATGGCCGCATTCGACGTCGACTTCGACGACGAATAACGCCACTTCTAGACTCGCGGTGTGGGCGAGACGATCCTCCTGAGCGACCACGTCTGGGATCGTCGACAAGACGACATTCGCGCCGTCGCCCGTAACGTCACCGCTGTCCTCTATGTCGGCGCTGAGCCAGTTCCCACCTCCCAACTCGAGGCGGTCACCATTGGCTTGCTGAGTGGTGACGTGTGGCCTGACCGCGTGGTGGGGCTCAGCGTGTCGCTATTGAAGTCGCCCAACATGCGGTGGCTCCAATCGTTTTCCGCTGGCGTCGACAACCCGTTCTTCGCCCAGATACTCGCCAAGGGCGTACGCCTGACCACCGCGTCAGGCACATCGGCATCGCCCATAGCCCAGACCGTGGTCATGTACATGCTGGCGCTCAGTCGCAACCTGCGCGGATGGATGCGCAATCAGGATCGCAAAGAATGGACCATGCATCCCATCGAGGAACTCGACGGCGCGTCACTCGCGGTAATCGGCATGGGGCCCATAGGCGAGCATGTGGCGCGGCTCGGTGTGGCACTCGGTATGCGCGTCGAGGCTGTCCGCCGCACGCCTGCTGGCACCGAACCATGCCCCACGTTTCCCATGGCCCACCTCCATGCAGTACTGAGCCGCGCCGACTGGGTAGTCGTGGCGCTGCCCCATACTCCCGACACACGCGGGCTTTTCGACGCCAACGCGTTTGCCGCTATGCGCCCTGGCGCGCGGTTTATCAACGTGGGACGAGGCGAACTGATAGACGAAACAGCCCTGACGAGCGCGCTGCAATCGGGTCATCTCGGCGGCGCGGGCCTCGACGTGTTCGCCACCGAGCCGCTCCCCACCGAGAGCCCATTGTGGTCGACGGACAACGTCATCATCACCCCACACAACTCAGGCTGGTCGACGCGAGCAGACGAACGCGCAGAGGATCTGTTCATTGACAATCTGGGCCGATACCTTCGGGGTGAGCCCCTCATCAATGAGGTTGCCGCACAGGCTCAATGAGAGACGACATCCAGTCAGGGATTCGCAGACGGTAGATAGACTGAAGGTCTTCGCGGGTGTAGCTCAATGGCTAGAGTTCCAGCCTTCCAAGCTGGCTATGCGGGTTCGATTCCCGTCACCCGCTCCATGGTGAGTGTGCTCGCATGACGGTTGCACTCGTTCGCCCTCCCAGCCCCCGTCTTGCCGATGGCCTCGTCACGCATATCGAACGGCAGCCCATCGACAATGTGCTCGCACAAAAGCAATGGAGTACATATGTATCAACGTTGCGTGCAGTGGGGTGGCAGATCCACGAGGTCGATGCGCGTGACGACTGTCCAGACAGCGTGTTTGTGGAAGACACTGTGGTGATGATTGGCGACGTGGCCGTCATTGCACGTCCGGGAAGCGACACACGCAAGCCTGAAGTAGACACCGTGGAGTCAATGGTGTGCGAATTGGGTTGTCGCATCGAGCGGATCGTCGCCCCCGGCACCTTGGATGGCGGCGACGTGCTCAAGGTTGGCACCATCATCTATGTGGGACTCGGTGGGCGCACCAATGCCGAGGGCATCGCACAACTTGCCGCAATCGCCGAACCGTTAGGCGCGACGGTAATTACCGTGCCCGTCACCAAGGTGTTGCACTTGAAGTCGGCTGTGACTGCCCTCCCCGACGGCACGGTGATCGGCTGGGACCCTGCAGTCGATGACACATCGGTCTTTCCGCAGTATCGCTCCATGCCCGAAGAATCGGGGGCTCACGTGGTGGTCATCGACGACCATCGCGTTCTCATGGCCGCCGACGCACCACAGAGCGCCGCGTTACTGGAGGACCTCGGGTATGAAGTGATTCGTGTGGACATCTCCGAGTTCATCAAACTCGAGGGGTGCGTTACCTGTCTCTCGGTGCGCCTCCGCCAGCGCTAGTCACCACTCTCAGGTGATCGACGCGGAGTAAATGCCGGCGATCGCGCCGTCGAGCATGGCATCGAAGGCGGTCTCGCTCTGCTGAGCCGAGAGTCCCTCGGTGAGTGCGCGGGAGAAGCTGGCGATGACGCCCTTGTTGCGCGCGAGGCGGGCATTGGACTCGTCTCGCGAGTAGCCGCCGGACAGCGCCACCACGCGCAGCACCGACGGATGCGCGACAAGCTCGTCATAGAAGCCGTCCTGTTCGGGAAGGGTGAGCTTCAACATGATCGGCTGATCGGCGGGCTGCTTGGCGAGTTCGGCGAGGATCTCGCGCTTGAGAATGGCTTCTGCCTGCGCCTTCTCCGGGCTATTGATGTCGACTTCGGGCTCGATAATCGGGACGAGTCCCGCTGCGAGAATTTGGCGACCAACGGCGAACTGCTGGGCCACCACCGCGGCAATGCCCTTTTCGTTGGCGAGCTTGATCACCGAGCGCATTTTGGTGCCGAAGATGCCGTTGGCGCTTGCCTTCTTGAGCAGTGCGTCCAGTTCGGGCATCGGCTTCATCACCTGCACACCATCCTGTTCGTCAGCCAGGCCCTTGTCGACCTTGAGAAACGGAATGACCTGCTTTTGCGACCAGAGGAACTGAGCGCTCGGCATACCGTCGATGGTGCGGTCCATGGTGCCCTCGAAGAGAATGGCGCCCAGCACACGATCGCCGCCAAACGCTGGGCTCTTGATCATGCGGGTACGCATCTGATGGATGAGATCAAACATTTGCTCGTCTCCGGAATAGGCAGACTCCTCGATGCCATATAGGCGCAATGCCTTCGGCGTACTGCCGCCACTTTGATCAAGGGCTGCGATGAAACCCTTGCCCGAGCGCATTTTGGTGACTTGTTCCTGATTCATCGACGACTCCGTTTCTCGACCACTTGACGCCACCAGACACTAGTTGGCGAACACTTTTCAGTCCGCCGATACGCGCCCTCGCCACGACGGGATGCTCGCCCCCTGTGGCAGAATTGACCCCACCGCACGACAAAGAGGACTGTGATGACTGCTTTCGACAAGGTCTATATCAATGGCGACTGGGTCGCCCCCACGGGCACGGGTTCGATTCCCGTATATGACTCGATCACCGAAGGCGTCATGGGCGAGATCCCCGCGGGCGATGCCAGCGACGTGGCGCGAGCCGCCGCGGCTGCGAAGGCAGCGTTTGGCGCGTGGTCGACACTTCCCAATGCAACGCGTGCCGACTACATGGACGCAATCGGCGATGGCCTTGCTGCGCGCATGGACGAAATCGCCGAAGTCATCAGCCGCGAAACCGGCATGAATGCAATGCTCAGCAAGCTCGTGCAAGTGGGCCTGCCGATCAACTCGTTTAAGCAGGCCGCTGCACAGGCACGAACGTTTGTGTTCGAAGAAACCGTTGGGTCGTCTCTTGTGGTGCGTGAACCAATTGGCGTTGTCGGTTGCATTACTCCGTGGAATTATCCGCTGCACCAGATTGCGGCCAAAGTTGCCTTCGCTATGGCGAGTGGCTGCACGGTGGTGTTGAAGCCGAGCGAGGTGGCGCCGCTCGATGCGTTTATGTTGGCCGAGATCATTCACGGCGTCGGCTTGCCCGCTGGCGTGTTCAACATGGTCACCGGCACGGGCCCCGTGGTGGGCGAAGCCATTGCAGCCAGCCCCGACATCGACATGGTCTCGTTTACGGGTAGCACGCGCGCAGGCAAGCGCGTCACGCAGGTAGCCGCCGAGACAGTGAAGAAGGTGGCGCTCGAACTTGGCGGCAAGTCGGCCAATATCATCTGCGCCGATCTCGACAACGAAACCTTTGCCAAGGCCGTGGGCGCTGGCGTGGGCAAGGCGTTCCTCAACAGTGGCCAAACGTGCTCTGCCCTCACTCGCATGTTGGTGCCCAAGTCTCGAATTGCCGAGGCCGAAGCGGTTGCAGCAGCGATGGCGAGCGCGATGCGCGTGGGTGATCCCCTTGCAGAAGGCACCCAGCTCGGGCCACTCGCATCGGCCGCGCAACGCGACCGCGTGCAGTCCTACATTCAGAAAGGCATCGACGAAGGGGCAAAGGTGATTGCAGGCGGCCTCGGCGCCCCCGAGGGCCTCTCTACTGGGTACTACGTCAAGCCAACCGTGTTCTCCGACGTGGACAACGCGATGACGATTGCCCAGGAGGAAATCTTCGGGCCGGTCTTGTGCATAATCCCCTTCAACGATGACGACGACGCCGTGCGCATCGCCAACGACACGGTCTACGGCCTTGCGGGCGGTGTATGGGCTGCCAACAAGGACAAGGCAATCGGCATCGCCCGTCGCCTCCGCACCGGTCAAGTCGAGGTCAACAACGGCGCATTCAACGTGAATGCCCCGTTCGGCGGCTACAAACAGTCGGGGTTTGGCCGCGAACTCGGCCGCCACGGTTTCGAGGAGTTCCTCGAAACCAAGAGCCTCCAGCTCTAACGCTTTAGCGGAAGCATCACGCGACCGAACAAGCTGACGGTCACGCCGACGATTGCTGCGGCGATGAGTGACCCGGTGACGCTCGTCGCGCCGGCGATTATGCCCCACATCAGTGCGCCGATAGAGGTGCCGAGCCACGCGGACAGAATCGCCAACGCGGCGCCACGGCCGCGCACCCAGTCGGCAAGGCCAGAGATCATGGTGGTGAACAGCACGTTCATAAGCGCCATCAGGCCAAGTCCGGCAATGAACAACATGACCAGTGCGACGAGAAGTGATGTGGCGAGAGCAAATCCCGCGACACCAAAGGCCCACACCACCGTGGCAATCAGTGCGATGGTCTCCTCTCCCGCCACGCGACGCAGTGCAGGCAAGAACACGACCATCGTTACAGAACCAGCACCGAGCGCGGCGTAGAGCAACCCAAACCCGCCTGCCTCGAGGCCGATGTTGCGCTTTGCAGCCAAGGGAAGGAGCGCAATTACAGCGGCGACTGCCACGTTCGACAGCATGAGCCGGATCGCGGTGTTGCGCAATGCTGCCTGCCCAAGAATGTGGCGTACGCCCTCCCCGATTGCTGCGTTGATACCGTTGGTGCTCGTCGACTCATACGCCGGCAGGCGGCCCGAGCGCGCGAGCATAATCACCCACACGAATGCCATGCCATTCAACACGTACACCGCTCCCGCGTTGCTCACGGCGATAACGACACCAGCGAGCGCGGGGCCGACTGTTTGGGCAATGTTGCGCGACATCGAGTCCAACGCGAGTGCCTGACGCAAGCGAGGTGCATCCACCACTTGCGGCGTGAGCGCCATGAACGCTGGGCTTGCCACGGTGAGGGCGATCGATTCGAGAAAGGTGCCTCCAAGCAGAATTGCTGGCGTCAATTGATCAGTCCATTGCAACATCGCGACCGACATCGCAATGACCAGCGCCACGAGATGCGTGACCATGACCACGGTTCGCCGGTCGAATAGATCGGCAATGGCGCCGGCGTGCAGGGCAAGCAAGAAACCCGGCACCGCCCACATCGTCTGTACCGATCCGACCAAGACTGCCGAATCGGTGAGCAGTGTCATTGACCAACCCGCTGCCGTGATGTGCATGAACGAGCCCAGATTCGTTCCCAGGGCGGCGAACCACAGGGCGCGATACAACCCGATACGAAGGGGCGACCAAGGTCCCGCAGCGAGTGAGGTCACCGTATTGCGACAGCGTGCGACGCGGTAAAAGTCATGCTGCCATCGTCGACGGGTGCCTTGCGATACAGCTCGACATCGCGTTTAAAGTTCTGTGGATTCAACCACGGCGCGTGATCTCCCTGGCTCGGGAATCGGTGCATGTCACGGGTCATGTAGTTGGGGGTAAACCCGTCGATCCACGGTCGTCGAGGCATGTCGAACTCACTCGGTCGCAGCGTGGGTGTGGCGATTGCGGTGTTGGTATCACGCATATGGTTGAGCAGACGACAGACGTATTCGCAAGTCAGGTCCGACTTCAGCGTCCATGATGCGTTGACGTAACCAAATGAGGTCGCCAGATTGGGCACGCCGGAAAATCCCATGCCCTTATACGTATAGGTCTTGCCAAAATCCACAGGCTGCCCGTCCACCTCAAACGTTGCCTCCCCCAACACCACAAGTTCAAGTCCCGTCGCGGTGACCACAATGTCGGCTTCGATCGTCTCCCCTGACTTCGTTCGCACCCCGGTAGACGTAAACGTGTCGATGTGGTCGGTGACGATTGTTGCACGGCGTTCGCGCAACGCGGTCAGCAGGTCGCCGTTCGGCAACAGGCAAAGGCGTTGGTCCCACGGATAGTACGACGGCGTGAAGTGTTTCTCTACATCGAAGTCAGGCCCCATTGCTTCGGCAACCATGCCAATCAAACGTGCCTGAGCTTCCTTCGGATGCTCGCGCATACGACCGTAAAAAAGTTGTTGGATCGACGTGTTCTTCCAACGAATCAGGCGGTACGCCAGTTGTGGCGGCAATATGCGTCGCAGGCGCAGCGCCCACTTATCCACGTCTGGCCGCGCCACTACGTACGTTGGCGACCGCTGCAGCATGGTCACGTGCGCCGCCTTGTTGGCCATTGCCGGCACCATCGTCATGGCCGTGGCGCCAGAGCCAATGACCAGCACACGCTTGCCGGCATAGTCCAATTCCTCGGGCCAAAACTGCGGATGCACGACGCGGCCGCCGAAGTGCTCGATGCCAGGCAGTTCGGCCTGGTGGCCGCGTCGATAGTTGTAATACCCTGCGCACATAAACAGATAGTTACAGCGGATCTGTTCCTCGGTGCCTGTTGCCTCATTGCGCATCGTCACGGTCCATGCCGCATGATCGGTTGACCACGAGGCTGCAGTGACGCGTCGACCAAAGCGCATGTGGCGCTCAAGTTCATACTCCCGCACGGTTTCCTTCAGGTACTCCAAGATCGAAGCCCCGTCGGCAATCGACTTGGCATTGCGCCACGGCTTGAAGCGATAGCCAAGCGTGTACATGTCGCTGTCAGAGCGTACGCCCGGGTAACGAAAGAGGTCCCACGTGCCGCCAATCGAATCACGCGCCTCAACTATGAGAAATGAGCGATCGGGGCTCATCGTTTGCAGGTGATACCCCGCGCCAATACCCGAGATACCCGCACCAACGACGATGACGTCGACGTGCTCCATCGCCGAAACTACACGCCGCCCTGAACAGGGTGATCCATTGGTCGAATCCCAAAGCGCCGGAACACCTCGGCGTATCCACCCTCGTATAAGAGTCCAGCCTCTTGAGCGCGATCAACTGCGCGCACGCGGCTCACGACGTCGCGGTAGTCGTACCACGGCACCCAGGGTTCATCGTGATGCGCCACATGCAGATTGTTATTGAGCATCAGCAGGCTCATCACCGGCCCCGCCATGATCATCGCGGTGCGCAACTCCACGCCGTTTTGAAACTTGTGCTCGGGAAACGGCCGAATCGCGTTCAACACACGACCGCCATACAGAGTGCCGAGCGCAAACTGCCACAGCGGCATTCCCGCAACATCCACCACCAACCAGATCACAGGAACAAGGCCCACGATGTGTATGAGGTATGCGAATGCAATACCGCGCTCACCGCGGAGCATGGCCTTGATCTTGTGTGCGTGGTACTGGAACGTGGAGGGGATCACCCAGACGAACATACGAAAGAGGATGGTGCGGTTGGCCCAATGCATTGCGCGACCAAACGCGCCCATGCGATGCCACTGCTCACGCGAAACGTAATACGACTCATTGTCTATGCCGGGCACAGTGAGGTCGGTGCGGTGGTGCTCCAAGTGATCGGGCTTAAAGAGCAGAAACGGGATCCACAATGTCACGGGCGGAATGCCAAGGAGATCGTTCATCCAGGCACGACGAAAAGGATGACCGTGCAGAAGTTCATGCTGCATGCTCAAGTGCCACGCGCCGAACCAGGCGAGCAGCGGGACAGCCAGCCACGCCGAGAGGGCCTCATGATAGGCAACCGTGGCAACCGTGCCGGCATACACCGCCACGATGACGGCAATCGTGCGCCATTCCTTCGCGCTATTCAACACTCGCCCAGACCGAGCAACGGCATTCGTAGTCATGGAGCGAGATTACCGCCACTCGGCGAGCGAACCAGAGACAAGCTGCCCCTCGCGTACCACCGCCGCCACCTGCTGCACACCCGGCCGATACGCCAGATGCACATGGCTAGGAGCATCCAACACGATGAGATCGGCGCGTTGTCCAACCGCAAGCCCACCCACGTCCACACGGCGCAAGGCCCGGGCACCACCAGCGGTGGCTGCCCACAACGCTTCATCGCACGTCATGTGCATCGTGATCACCCCAAGTGCCACGACAAGCGGCATCGACGAGGTGTATGACGAGCCGGGATTGCAGTCCGATGCCAACGCCACGGTGACGCCAGCGTCGATCAACCGTCGTGCGTCTGGAAACGGCGACCGCGTGCACAGTTCGGCGGTAGGCAGCAACGTGGCCACCGTGCCGGCATGAGCGTTGGCCAGCGCCTCCACGTCGTTATCCGTCAGATGCGTGCAATGGTCGCACGAGGCCACGCCGAGTTCGACCCCGAGCGCAACTCCCCCGCCGTGCTGCAGCTGGTTCGCATGCATGCGCATACCGAGGCCTGCGTCGCGGCCCGCTTGCAGTATGCGTCGAGCCTGGTCGACATCGAATGCGCCCCGATCGCAAAACACATCGACCCATTTGGCATTCGCAGCACATGCAGTAAGCATCTCCCCGCACACCGTGTCGACGTAATTGTCTGCACTGGCATCGGGCGGTACGACGTGGGCACCAAGAAACGTGGTCTCCGTCGTCACCTGACGCGCGATTCGCAGCGAGCGCGACTCGTCGTGAACGCTGAGTCCGTAGCCAGACTTCACTTCAATCGTTGTAGTGCCGGAGCGCAACGCTTCAGCTGCGAGCCGTTGGGTGTTGTGCGCCAATACATCGTCGCTCGCTGCACGCGTGGCCGCCATGGTTGTGCGGATCCCGCCCGCGCTATACGGCGTGCCGGCCATGCGCGCCGCAAACTCTGGTGCGCGGTCGCCGGCAAAGACGAGGTGCGTATGTGCATCGACAAATCCAGGAATCACCGCTCGTCCGCCCACGTCAACTGGTGCGGCATCGCAATGATCGGCGACCTCTCGAGCGGCTCCCACCCAGGTCACGATGCCACTCGCGTCAGCGACGAGCGCCGCATCGTGCACGATGCCGAGGGGCGTGCCATCACGCGTCGCATCATTTGTAACAAGGTGACCGATGCCGGTCAGCGCAAACATCAGGAACCGTGCTTGGCGACCAGTGCCGTCACGCGCTCCACAAAGGCCTCCTTATGAAACTCGTTAAACGAGTCCCATGTCGCCAGCGTTGCGGCATCGAGCACTTTGTCGAGGAACAGCAGTCCATCCAGATGGTCGACCTCGTGCTGGTAGGTACACGCTTTCAAACCGCGCACCTCCTCGTCGATCTCATTGCCGAATCGATCCCACGCCTGCACGCGCAAGCGCGTGTGGCGCAGCACCTGGCCGCGGATCCCCGGTACCGAGAGGCACCCCTCGTAGTTGGCGAACTGGTCGTCATCCAGCGGGGTGAGCACAGGGTTCACCAGAATAGTGAGCGGAATGCGCGGTTTGTAGGGGTACCGCGGGTTGTTCTCCACCTCGACTGCGCAGATCCGCTGATGACGCAGCACCTGGGTGGCAGCCAAGCCAGCGCCATTGGCGTGGCGCATGGTTGCAATCAAGTCATCAATGAAGGTCTGCACGTCAGCCGAAGCCAACTCGTCGCGAGTCACTTCTTTCGCGCGGATACGCAATCCCGGATTCCCGACAGTGGCGATGGGCAAAACAGTCATGGTGCTTACAGGGTACCAAGGGCCTCAATTGACGATCGGAGTGCGCCGGCCACATCGTCAATGCTCGTGTGTGTACCATCGCGCACCACGCGTGTGCCCGCCACCCAAACGTGGCGCACATCTGCAGGCGCTGCGGCGTGCACGATGTGAGCAGCCGCAGCACCAGCGTCGAAACTTGCCATGCGCACCGAATCGAGTCCGATCGCCACTAAATCCGCTGGCTTGCCGACTGCTACCCCCTCGGGCGTCAGACTCTGCCAGCCCAGACTCGATGCCCCGCCGCTCGTGGCAGCCGCAAGCAGGCTGGCCGGTCGGTGAATGCCACGCGTGCCGGTGATGAGCCGCTCGTTGTGCTCCACGGCGCGGGCCTCTTCGAAGAGATCGATCACGGCGTGCGAGTCGGAGCCCAGACACAGCGTTGCCCCTGCCGATGCCATCGCGTGTGCCGGACCAATACCGTCAGCCAAATCGCGCTCGGTCGTAGGGCACATACACACGTGAGCATGCGCGCCGCCGAGCAACGCGACGTCGCGATCGGTCATGTGCGTGGCATGTACCGCAGTCACGTGTGCACCAAGCAACCCCACGTCGGCCAATACCTCGGTGGGCGTCATGCCCGTCGCCGCAATGCACGCCGAATTTTCGGCGGGCTGCTCCGACACATGAAGGTGTACTACGCGACCGAAACGCGACCCCACTATCGATGCAAGCTCGTCGGGATGCACGGCGCGAACGCTGTGCGGCGCAAGCCCCACCGTCCATCCGTCGCCACCCTCGCCCAACGCATCCACACGATCGAGCCATTGATCGATGCCGCCATCACTGAATCGACGCTGTTCAGGTAACAGTTCCGACTTTTCGATCGCGGCGTGCAGGTACGCCGCGTCGAGCAACGCGATGCGGATCCCCGCACCACGCGCCGCATCCACCATGGCGTGCCCCATCTCGTTGGGGTCGGTATACGGCGTGCCGTCCGGTTGGTGATGAACATAGTGAAACTCGCCGACGCCGGTAATACCGGCGAGGGCCATTTCGGCAAACACTGCAGTGGCGAGATCGCGGTACGAGTCGGGCGTTAACCGATTGGCGAGTGCGTACATGGGGTTACGCCATTGCCAGAAGTCACCCGACCCGCCGTGGGTTCGCCCACGTAAGGCACGATGAAAAGCATGACTGTGTGCATTAATGAGGCCAGGAATCACTACACCGGCAACTCGTTCATCGCCGCGTTCGCCGGGAACACCGACTTCTAGTGACGTAACGATTCCATCCACCACGCCAATACGCACGTCACGTCTCGCTGACTCGCCGCCCAGCCACGCGTACTCGCAGTGGAGATACATCAGGACTCGCGCATCGGAATGCGCACACCACGCTCACGCGCCGTGTCGATGGCATGTTCGTAGCCAGCGTCTGCGTGACGAATTACGCCCATGCCCGGATCAGTCATCAGCACGCGAGACAGCTTTTCGGCCGCCAATTCTGTGCCGTCGGCAAGGCACACCATGCCGGCGTGAATGCTGCGCCCAATACCCACGCCGCCGCCGTGGTGGATGCTGACCCATGTTGCGCCGCTCGCGGTATTGACCAGTGCGTTCAACAGCGGCCAGTCGGCAATGGCATCCGAACCGTCGATCATCGCCTCCGTCTCGCGATACGGGGATGCAACCGAACCGGAATCCAAGTGATCGCGACCAATCACGATTGGCGCAGACACCTCGCCGCGCTTCACCATCTCGTTGAAACGCAGGCCAAGCCGATGGCGTTCGCCGTAGCCCACCCAGCAGATGCGCGACGGCAACCCCTGAAAGGCCACCCGCTCACTCGCCAGCCGCATCCAACGCGCAAGGCTTTCGTCTTCAGGAAACTCCTCGAGCACGGCGCGATCAGTTGCAGCAATGTCCTTCGGATCGCCCGATAACGCCACCCAGCGAAATGGCCCGCGGCCTTCGCAGAACTGCGGACGAATGTAAGCGGGCAGAAAACCCGGATAGTCGAACGCCCGGTCGTAGCCACCGAGTTCTGCTTCGCGTCGCAGCGAGTTGCCGTAGTCAAATACCTCGGCACCGGCATCCATGAACCCCACCATCGCTGCGCAATGCGCAGCCATCGCCGCGCGCGACCGTCGAATGTATTCCTCGGGATTCTTCCGTAACAGTTCTGCCGCGGCGTCTTCGGTGAGATCATTCGGTACATACGACAGCGGATCATGCGCACTCGTCTGATCGGTGACGATGTCGGCATCAAAGCCCATCTGCAGCAACTTCGGAAACACGTCGGCGGCGTTTGCTACCAGGCCCACCGACAGTCCACGACGTTCTGCCTTGGCCGCGCGGCATCGGGCAATGGCGTCCTCGAGCGAGTCGGCCACCTCATCCAGGTACCGCGTCTCGACGCGGCGGTTCACACGCCAGGCGTCCACGTCGATGCACAACGCGACTCCGTCGTTCATGGTGACCGCAAGCGGCTGCGCGCCGCCCATCCCGCCAAGCCCCGCCGTCAACGTGATGGTGCCGGCAAGTGAGCCGTTGAACTTACGACGTGCGATTTCGGCGAAGCACTCATAGGTGCCCTGCAAGATGCCTTGCGTACCGATGTAGATCCACGACCCTGCGGTCATCTGGCCATACATCGTGAGCCCCATGTCTTCGAGGCGCCGGAATTCGTCCCAGGTTGCCCAGTCGCCCACCAAGTTGCTGTTGGCCAGCAACACGCGCGGCGCCCACTCGTGCGTGCGGAACACGCCTACCGGCTTGCCCGACTGCACGAGCATCGTCTCGTCGGGCTTCATGCCGCGCATCGTGCGCAACATCGCGTCAAAGGCGTCCCATGATCGGGCTGCGCGACCCGTGCCGCCATACACCACCAAGTCGTCGGGTCGCTCCGCCACATCAGGATCGAGGTTGTTCTGCAACATGCGGTACGGCGCCTCGATTTGCCAGTTCGCACAAGCAAGCGAATTACCGATGGGGGCTTTGACGGGACGTGGACCAGACATGCCAAACAGTCTCGCCTGGCCAGTACGGGCAAGGCAACTAGCGCGGGAGACGCTGTTGGGCTATTGCCACGAGCGGTGGAATCGCCTCCCGATAGGGCTGATTGCCTATCGGCACAAACCCCGAGATGCCAATGTCGCGTCGCGCATCGGCGAGTTGCGGCGACGCAAACGTTTCAAAAACCAGCTGCTGCACTCGGTCAATGTCGATCCGACGATTGCGTTTCGCAATGTGAAACGGAGTTGCCGGCACCATTGGTCCATATCCAATCAACGTGAGCCCCTGCACCAACTCGGGCTCGTGACGCGACAGCAACTGAAACGTTCCCGGATCGATAGACGCGAAGTCAGCTTCGTGCGCCTGGAGCAGCTGCAGACTGCCGCGATGCCCGCCACCAACGCGATACGGCTCAACGAAGTGCGGCTCGCTTGACACCTGTGCAAGCGCCCAGCCAAGGCTGCACCAGCCGCTCAAGCTGTACGGATTACTAATCGCCGGTCGCAATCCAGCAACGTCGGCGATATCAGCAATGCCGAGTGCCTCGCGCGCGACGATGACTGTGCGATACCACCCTCGCTCGTCACTGATGCCTTCCCATCCGAGCGTGCCGATGACGTCGACGTATTCATACAGATGCTCAACAAAAGGCAGCCCGCAGGATTGACTGAGATACGTGTCGGGTGACTCCCAGTGTTCGATCAAGTTGTGGTGCGCAGTGTTTTCCGGAAACACCACCTCCACGTCTTCGCCCGCACCGCACAGTGCCTCCACGAGCAGATTCAGGATGCGTGTTGTCGACTCCCGCACCTGCGGGAAGTCGTACATGGGCAGCGATACGCCGCGCATCTATTGCGGAACAATCGATCGAGGCTTGGCAAAGACGCGCCGGACCTTTTCCTCAAAGTGCTCGAGCGGCAACGTGTCGTAATTCGGGTCAAAGGCGCGTTGGTCCCACTCGTCGGCAAAGCGCTGGGCCAATTCGTAGGCGGGGTTGTCGCGGTATTTGTCGCGGGCGTTTGGATCCATGCCGAAGTGTTCGTAATAGTGCTTGCCCTGAAAATCCTGATGCGCCTCGATCATGAAATGCACTTCAGGGCGCACGTACGGGCGCAATATCGCCGCAGCAATCGCTGGATGATTCGGCACACTGATCGCCTTGCCGATGTCGTGACACAGTGCCGCGACAACCACCTCGTCGTCGGCTCCTGCACGCTCGGCCAGCGTTGCCGTCTGCAAGGCGTGGGTGAGCTGGTCGGTCGCAAAGCCGTCGACGATATGTTCGAGCGAGCGCAACAACCCCAACACCGTCTCCGCCACGCGTGGCTGATTCCGGGCGGTTTCCGCACCGATAGTCATCCACTCCTCGCGCGTCGAGGTATCCATGCTGGTGAATGTGGCCTGCTCGGTCATCGCCACATTCCACCAGCGATAATCCCCACCGTCAAGACTCACCGCCATAGCCTTGAGGGCAATGGTCCTGCTGAAACGATTGGCGCTCACCGTGCCTCTCCTTGTCGTGGCGGCATGTTCGGCACAGGCCGCACCGGCGCCCGTGTCCCTGAGCCCATTGCCAACAGCTGCGTCATTCGCCACGACCACCACCGCCGAGACCACAACGACAACGACGTCGACGCTCGTAGCACCCGACGACCGACGCGCAAGCGAACGCGAACTTGTCCTCGTGCAGAAGATCAGTAATGACGACCTGCAACCCAAGAGCATCGTGCACTCCGGCAACGGGCTCTTTTTTGCTCAAAACATGATGTACCGTCACAACGTCAGCGTGTTTGATCGCTCGGGAGCACTCGTCGCCCAAGTTGACGACAAAGTCGATCTCCGCAGGTTTGGCATCGACCCCGCACCGCGCGGCGCAGTGGTGAAGGGTTCCCCCGTGGAGGCAGCATTTACGGCGGACGGGCGTTACGCCTACGTCTCGAACTACAAGATGTATGGCAATGGCTGGAATCCGATCGCCGATGACACCTGCCAAGGTCGCAACTGGGATCCGAGTTTCGTCTACCGAATCGACACCACCACGTTTGCGATTGATCAGGTGATTCAGGTGGGTGCGGTTCCGAAGTTCTTAGCCGTCTCACCAGACGGACGATGGCTTGTGGTGTCGAATTGGTGCTCGCTTGACGTCTCTATTGTCGATACGACGACTGGACTCGACATCACACGCGTGGAAGTTGGCCTCCATCCGCGCGGCATCGCCATTACCCGCGATTCGTCAACGGCGTACGTAGCAGTCATGGGTGGCGCGAAAATCGTGGCAATCTCACTCGCGGACTACACCACTCGCATCATTGACAGCGCGGGGCCCACGCCTCGCCATCTCGTGCTCTCGCCGGACGACACCATCATCTATGTCACCAACAATTTGGTTGGCACGGTGCGCGCAATCGATGCGGCCTCTGGCCGCCTGATCGACTCCACCCGAAGCGGTACGCAACCACGCAGCATGTCCATCAGCGAAGATGGAACGAGCCTCTACGTCGTGAACTATGAAGACGCGGCGCTCACCAAAATCGACACACAAAAAATGAAGGTCACGCAGTCCATCGCGACGGGCTATCACCCCGTTGGCATTACGTACGATCCGGCAGCGCGTCGCGTATGGGTAGCCAACTATGCCGGCAGCCTGTACGTCTACGAAGATCGCTAGGGATTACGCCTCGACGCGGTCGCCCGCGAGACGCTTGCCTACCCGCTCGGTCTTTTCCATCCGCGAAAAAATGGACTCGCGAGCGCGTTCCGCCTCGTCCGACAAACCGGTGATTTCCTCAAGTTTCCAATGCCGCTTGATGCACGGCACCAAGATTTGATCGTGGTGGATGAGTAGATCGTAAATGCCCACCTTGGCAATCTCTTTGGCCAGTCGATCGAAGTCGGGAATGCCCTTCCCCGGCATGGCGAAGTTTCGTACCGCCTGCTCGATGCCAATCACCGTTCCCGATGGATCGATCTCCAGCGCCGCCGCCGTGAGGTCGCGATAGAAAAGGTGGTGCAGGTTTTCGTCGTTACCCACTCGCGACATGATCTCCGTGCCAATCGGATCAGTCATGAACTTTCCAGTGTTGCGATGCGAGATGCGCGTCGCAAGTTCTTGCATGCTGACGTACGCAAGCGCCTCGGTCATACCGCCCGGGTCTGGCACCTGCCCGCCTCGCACTTGAATCATGCGCGCCCGTTCGAGCGCGACGGGATCCAACGCACGAGTCACCGTGAAGTAATCGCGAATCACGATCGAATGGCGTCCTTCTTCTGCCGTCCAGTTGCGCGACCACTCGCCGAAGGCCGAATCGCTGCCGAATAAGCGATCGATGTCGCGGAAGTAATACGGCAAGTTGTCTTCCGTCAGCAGGTTGACGAACAATGCCGCACGCACGGACTCGTTGATTTCGCTTCCTGCGGCACCGAAATCAGCATCCTCGGGCTTCCACTCATATCCGGGCTCAAAATCCTTGCCTCGGCTGTAGGGCACCATCTCATGAGGAAACCATTCCTTGGCGACACCGAGGTGCCGATCGAGCAACTTCGCCGCTACAGGCTCGAGTTCACGTAGAAGTGTTGCTTCGTCCATGTTTTTACCCTAGTCCTGCGGATCGTCCAGAAGCCGTCGGACAAGGCGTTGCAGTGACACGTGATACTCGGGTAACAGGTCGATGCCCGCATTCAGGAGTGACCCGTTTGCCAATACCGAATTGTGGGGGCGCTCGGCTGGCCGGGGTGGCTGCAGTTCGGCCGTCGTGATCGGTTTCACACGACCTCGATCGAGGCCCATTGCCTCCAGCACGTCGCCCGCGAACCCGTACCAACTTGTGACACCGGTGTTGGTTACGTGGAAGACACCGCCGCGACCGATCGTGGCCAGCCGCATGATTGCGACTGCAGCATCAGCGGCAAACGTCGGGCTACCCACCTGATCATCGACGAATCGCAGCTCATCGTGCGTTGTGGCTAATCGCATGATCGTCTTGACCATGTTTGAGCCGTGGAATCCGCACACCCACGAGATCCGTACAATCACATCGTCGTCACCGCACGAATTTTCACCGGCCAGTTTCGAGGCGCCGTACACCGATTGCGGATTGGGTTCGTCATCCACTTCGTAGGCACCCACCTTGGTGCCGTCAAACACGTAGTCCGTGGAGATGTACACGACACGCGCACCTACCGCATGGGCGGCTTCCACCACATGCCGTGCACCACGCGCATTCACGAGAAAGGCTCGCTCGGGATCACCTTCGCATGCATCTACTGCCGTCCACGCCGCTGCATGCACCACTACATCAGGGCGCAACGCACGAAACGAGGCGCTCACCGCATCGGCATCGACCACATCGAGTTGCTCTCGGGTGACGCCCACTACGTCGTGCCCCTGCGCCCGTCCGGCCTCAACCAACTCGACGCCAAGCTGACCGCCGGCTCCCGTGACGACGATCCGCATTACTTTGCGCCCTTGAGCGGCTCCCACCACCAGCGATTGTCGCGATACCACCGCACGGTTTCCTCTAACGCCTCGTCCAGACTGCGTTCGCGCTTCCATCCCAGTGCGGTGACTTTGGCGATGTCTACCGAATATCGACGGTCATGGCCGAGACGGTCGGCAACGTAGTTGACACTCGACTCATCCTTTCCGAGCAGGGCAAGAAGCTTGTCCACGAGCACACGGTTCGGCGTTTCGTTACCGGCGCCGATGTTGTAGATGTTGCCGACCACACCCTTTTCCAACACCAGGTGCACACCCGAGCAGTGGTCGTCGACGAAGATCCAGTCACGCTCGTTGAGTCCATCGCCGTAGAGCGGAATCTTCTTACCGTCGAGCAAATTCGTCGTGAACAGCGGAATCGCCTTTTCCGGGTATTGATACGGCCCAAAGTTGTTCGTGCAACGCGTCACGACCACGGGCACCCCGTGAGTGGCGTGATACGACAACGCAATCAGGTCGGAACCTGCCTTCGAGGCCGAATACGGCGAGCGGGGCTCGAGCGGATCGCCTTCCTTCGAGGAGCCCACTTCTACCGAGCCGTACACCTCGTCAGTACCGATGTGCAGCACACGCTCGATGCCAAGACGGCGGGCTGCGTCCATGATCACGTTCGCACCAAAGCAATTGGTAAGGATGAAGTCTTCGCTTCCTGCAATAGAGCGGTCGACGTGGCTTTCAGCTGCGAAGTGCACGACGGCGTCATGACCCTTCATCGCCGCCTCAACGTCTGCCGGGTTGCAGATGTTGCCCTTAACGAACGAGAATCGCGGATCGTCGTCGACATCTTTCAGTGTCGACAGGTTGCCGGCATACGTCAGAGCGTCATACACCGTGACGTGATGGTCGGTATTGCGAAACACCCAGCGCACGTAGTTGGACCCGATAAACCCGGCGCCGCCGGTAACAAAGATCTTCATGTCAGCTGCGTAGCCCGAAATGCGGACGGAACTGCGGGTCAATCCCCCCGCGCAACGGGTTTGCTTGGTCGCGCTTGGACAAGATCGGCGCGGCAACGCCCCAGTCGGCCTGCACGGCGGGATCGTTCCACATCAATCCCAGTTCGTCGGTGGGGTTGTAATAGCTGTCGACGAGATACGTAATGGTCATATCCGTCAGCGCGGCAAATCCGTGAGCGACACCCGGAGGAATGAAAACGCCACGATGGTCGTGACTGCCATCTGCCCGCGTGCCGAGGTCAATCACCTGAGTTGCGCCGTCGGTGGGCGACCCCTGACGCAAATCATGCAACACCACGCGACAGGAGCCAATCGGTACATACCAGTAGTCCGCCTGATGCAGGTGATAGTGCAATCCCACTACACACCCCTGCGTGCGATCTCCGCGATTGCCCTGGATCATTTCCCGGCCCTGCGGAAACCACTCGCGGCGATACGTCTCGATAAAGATGCCGCGCTCGTCGCCATGCATTTGCGGCTCCACGATGCGCACGCCAGAAATGACTTTGGATTCGCTGATAGTGGCCACTATTCCAACTCCACTTTCGAATCGTCGCCGAGCATCAATCGCAATGCCTTTGGTTTCTGTGCCGACTTGGTGACCTGAACATCTCGACCGATGAGCGAATCGGTCATTCGGTGGATGTCAATGATGCTGGAGCCGTCCAACACGACGGAATGCTCCATCTCCGACTGCTTTACCGTGCAATTGCGCCCGAGCGATGTGTACGGACCGATGTAACTGTGGTCGACCACGGACCCTGCACCAATTACCACTGGGCCACGAATCCGCGAGTGTGTGACAACCGCGCCCTCCTCGATCACGACGCGACCCTCGATCTGCGACGAGGCATCTACCTTCCCCTCATTCTTCGGCTCGAGCACTTCGAGCACGAGTCGATTGCACTCGAGGAGTGGATCCTTCTTGCCGGTGTCGAGCCACCAGCCTGCAAGCACCTTATGGTGCACGATGCGCCCCTGATCGACAAGCCACTGAATGGCGTCGGTGATTTCCAGCTCGCCGCGCGCAGACGGCGCGATGGCACGAACCGCATCGTGAATGGTCTTATCGAATAGATACACGCCGACGAGCGCCAAATCTGATGGTGGGTTTTGCGGCTTTTCGACGAGTCGCACGACGTGGCCATCTTTGGTCACTTCGGCAACCCCAAACTGACGGGGATCGTCAACGTGACACAACAAGATTTGCGCAGTTGGTCCGTTTGCTCCTGCACGCGCAGCAACGAACTCGCTTACGAATTCATTTAGGCCCTGTTCGAGCATGTTGTCGCCGAGATACATCACGAAGTCGTCATCGCCAAGAAAGTCGCGGGCGATCAACACGCAATGCGCCAAGCCCAGCGGGGCATCTTGTGGGATATAGGTCACGGCGACGCCGAATTGGCTTCCGTCCCCTACGGCAGCGCGAATTTCATTTCCGGTCTCGCCAATGATGATGCCGATCTCGCGGATGCCGGCCGCAGCCATTGCCTCGATGCCGTAAAAAAGGATCGGCTTATTTGCAATTGGCACCAACTGCTTGGCGCTGGTGTGGGTAATCGGCC
>JBIIEO010000002.1:0-225415 GCA_044237775.1 Ilumatobacteraceae bacterium
AACAAGAGGGGATGCTTCCCGGATTCGCCGTAGGGCTGCCTGTCGACGAGACCGGTGTATTCACGGTGGCCAACGCCTGGCCATCCAAGGGGCAGGATGAACGAACGCTCTACCTTGATCAGTATTCGGGCCAAGTGTTGCTCGAGTCGGGGTGGACTGCGTCATACGGCGCATTGGCCAAAGCGACGGTGTGGGGTGTGAATACCCACATGGGACGCCAGTTGGGAACGGCCAATGGTGTTGTGCTCTTTGTTTTGTGTATCGGGGTGATGTTCTCGGTTGTCTCTGCCTTCATCATGTACGCGAAGCGGATTGGACGGAGATCTTCTGGCTTTCCGAGACGACCGGACGACGCACGCCTGTCCCGTGGTGTTGCGGTCATCGCAGCCGTGACCGGTGTGCTCTTTCCGCTCTTCGGTGCGACGCTTCTTCTGGTGCTGTTCGTTGATCGCTACATGATCAGGGTGACGCCGAAGGTGCGGGAGATGTTCGGGATGACACCGCTGGACTCAGTTCCATAACTGAAACCGCTGAGTTATCGGTTCTGGGGGGTCATCCACCATTAAAAATCTTTAGCCCACTAAGACCGTTGTTGGTAATTCACCAATTCTTCGGGGGTAGTTCACATGAAGTCATCAAAGATTCTGCTTGCCGAAGCCCTCGGCACGTTTATTCTCATGCTCGGTGGTCCGGGCACCGCGATCCTGGTTCCCGGATTCGACGGCAAGGTACTGATGGTGTCGCTGGCATTCGGCCTGTCGCTATTGGTGGCCGCATATGCCGTCGGCCCAGTCTCGGGTTGTCACATCAACCCCGCTGTCACCATCGGCATGGCGGTAGCCAAGAAGATTCAAACGGCACTTGTTCCCGTCTACATCGTCGGACAACTCATCGGTTCCGTCCTTGGTGGTTTGGCCATCTGGGCGATTGCCTCGGGCAAGGACGGCTTCGAACTCTCGCCGGCAACATTCGCGGTGAACGGGTGGGACGCGCTGTCACCGGGTGGGTACGGATTCGGTGCGATGGTGCTCGTCGAAATCATTCTCACCGCTGTGCTCATGTATGTCGTATTGAGTACGACGCACGCCAAGTTCTCTGCGGGCTTTGGCGGCCTCACCGCCGGTATGGCGTTGGCGCTGATTCACATGATCAGCATTCCGGTAGATAACACCTCGGTAAACCCTGCTCGCTCATTCGGCGTGGCGATTTTCGCCGGCGGCGATGCACTCACCCAGCTGTGGGCATTTGTGGTGTTCCCGATCATCGGTGCCGTTGTCGGCACCGTGGTATACCGCGTCATCAACGACTAGCTAGCGGATCGCTGCGGTGTAATGGCCGACTCGGCTTCGGCAGTTTTAGACATGTTGCGCAGCATGCCCTCAAACACAATGCCGTGGAACGGCCATACCGACCACCAGTACAACTTGCCGGCGATGCCGCGCGGCCTGAACGTGGCGCGTTGATAGATACGCGATCCATTGCCGTCAGGCTCGACACGAAACTCCAGCCACGCCAAACCAGGTAAGCGCATCTCGGCACGTAAGCGCAGCAGGTGACCACGTTCGAGCGCTTCAACGCGCCAAAAGTCGAGTGCTTCTCCCACATGCAAATGGTCGGGATGTCGGCGGCCACGACGCAATCCAACGCCGCCGATTAGTCGGTCAAGAAATCCGCGAACGGCCCACGCGAGTGGGAAGGAATACCAGCCGCGTTCACCGCCGATTCCCTCAACCACCTTCCACACCTCGGCAGGCGCGGCATTGACATGTCGATCGCGCTCGTCCAGCTCGATGTCGCCACCGCTCCATTCAGGGTCTGTCGGCAGCGGGTCGGATGGCGCATTCGGCCATGCGGCATCCGACCATCGTGTTTCTACTGAGCCCTCCTGAATCCTTTGTCGAGCAAGGCGCACTGCTTCGTCATATCCAATCGGCGTCAGCTTGACGATGTCCTGCAAGTCGTGCTCGCGGGGGATTACTGAATTGCGCAGTGACTCCACCAATGGTTGAGCAATCGCTTTTGGCACGGGGGTCACGATGTTCACCCAGTGGCTCGACAGCCGTGGCGTGAGAACAGGAATCGGCACGATGAGCCGCTTGCGGAGTCCGGCAACCTTGGCGTATCGATGCATCATGTCTCGGTAGGTGAGCACTTCAGGGCCAGCAATGTCGAATCGACGGTTCGTCTCCGGTGGAAGGTCGAGCGCGGCTACCAAGTACCGCAACACGTCGCGTATGGCGATCGGCGACACTTTGCTGTCCACCCATCGTGGCGTCACCATTGCGGGCAGTCGTTCCGTGAGGTAGCGCAACATTTCGAACGAGGCGCTTCCGGATCCGATTATCACTCCCGCCTGCAATACAACCGATGGGATGGGGGAGTCGAGAAAGATCTGGCCCACCTCGGCGCGCGACGCGAGATGTTTGGAGGCCTCCTCGGTTTCGGGAGGGACAATTCCGCCGAGATAAACGATTCGTTTCACGCCAGCGCGATGGGCGGCGTCGACCATGTTCATGGCTGCGATGCGGTCAGATTGGCTGAAGTCATTACTCGAACCAATGGAATGCACCAAGTAGTACACGGTGTCAACGCCGTCAACTGCTCGATCAAGAGTTGATCGATTGAGCACGTCACCTTTCACGACGGTCACGCGCTCGCTCCATGGGATACCCAAGAACTTGGAGGGATCGCGTGCGAGGCACACCACGTCATGACCTGCATCAAGCAGCGCAGGCGCGAGCCGTCCACCCACATAGCCGGTGGCTCCGGTGATCAACACGCGCTTGCTCACGGGTCGAGCGTACGCTCAAACCATGGAAGAACGCGTAACGGAGTTCATCGGTATCTACGACGCTGACTCAACGCTCTTTGGCGAACTTTCTTACTGGATAGGCGCACGACTGGGAAAACGACACTGTTCATTATGTGACATCACCCACGGGTTGTTTGCGGAGCGGACTGATTGGAAGCGTTGCCGAGAGTCCTTGCCGGTGTCGTTCATCACATATCACCGAAACGATGCGCCACGCGATGTGCTCGAGGTGGTGAATGGAATGTTTCCCTGTGTGGTTGCACGCTGCACGAGCCAGCTCTTGATAGTTCTTGGCTCTCAGGAACTCGAAGTTCTCAGTGGCTCTCCTGAAGCCCTGGTGAGTCGACTCAATGATCTCACCGTCTAACCGGCAATCAGCAGTCTCGGTAACCTGATAGTGGCTCGCCTCCGTAGCTCAGTGGATAGAGCAACGGTTTCCTAAACCGCAGGTCGTAGGTTCGATTCCTACCGGGGGCGCCAATGAGTCATCGACGGTAGGTGCGTTTTGCCGACGTGAACTCGGTGCCCACTTCCAGAGAGAGGGTGCCGTCAGCATTGACGTGCAGGACCACTCGACCCTTGGATTGTCCACGTTGGAGTTTGTAGCCAACAGGGGCCGATGCCTCTGATCCTGGTGACCTCGTGTAGGCGTAGCTGAGTTGGTAGAGGTCGTAAACGACTGGACCTTCTGCCGAGGTCAGCTGTGAGGGCGCAGGCTTGCCGGCCGGAATGTCGAGCAGCATCTGGGGGAAGTCACCCTTGGGATCAGTAAACCAGCCAATGGAGAACACCCATTGCTCGGTGTCCACCTCGTGCGGTGAGATCGACAGATGACTCCATGCATACGAGTTCTTTCCTTCCACGGGGCCACCGGAAATCGGTGTAGTCGCATTGCGGTAGAGATCCACCGGCTTTCCTCCGTAACCGAAGGTTCCATCAAGGAACCAGTTACCGGCAGCAGTGCCAATCACGTCATGATCGATCTTCCCTACTCGAGGGGCCGAGGTTCGCTGGAGCGAGTTCTCCATCGCCGAGCGGATTGCGCCGGAAAAGAATGGGAGGTAGTCGGCAGTGTACGGCTTCCAAGTGTCGCCGGTGAGGTAGGACGCCGGTGAGGCGAATCCGCTTAACCACTGACTGCCATCAAAAACATTGAAGTCGAGGGCGTTGTCGCGCTGCTGGCCGAATACGTCGCCGGCCTTGATCGGAATCGACAACGGCAAGTAGCCGCCCTTGGCGGTCATCTCTTCGTATGCATTGGCGAGAACACCAGAGGGGCGGTTCAGCACCATGTACACCGTGTACACACCGCAACCATGATCAATGGTGACGCGGTTCGTCCACGGCGCGCCGAGTGAACTCAGCTCGGTGATGATGCCCTCAGCCGGCGCGGTTACGTCGATGTAGTCATCCTCCGTCCGTTGCGTCTTGGGTTTGTCGAGCGACTTGATTCCCAGGTAGGCGTGGTCGATTGGGGTGATGTGATCTCCGAGCATCGCACCGTAAGGAATTGTGGTAGTGAGCTGATCGAGTGGAACCACCGGGTGTGTGAACTTCACCGTTGACGCCGCACACGTTGGTTCTGGGCGTCCGGCGCCCAGGATCTGGGTCAGAGTTGGGTACCAATTCGGGCGACTCTTGTAGCCCCCGGACGGTGTCGGCGGAAAGTCATCGGGCACTGCGAATCGGTACTTGCCACCGTCACAGATGACGACTCCAATCACGGTCCACGTAAGTTCCGACTTGGCGTCACACGAAGCGCCGAGCGTCGCGGTGGAACCGGACCCCGACCCGTTGTCGCTATTGGGATCCTGTCCGATTGGCCCCTTGGCAATCCAAAACGAACCATTGTCGGTGGCGGTGCACTCGAGCAGGTAGCCGTCGGCTTCCGCCTGCTCACCGAGATTCTCACAACTTGATGCAGCGACGATCTTCTGATCGGCAGCCGGAGTGTTGGAGTTGATGTTGGATTCGTCGCTCCCGCTACCACACGCAGCAGTCGCTATCAGGAGGATCGAGAGGAATCCTGATCGGATATGAATTGAATTGGTCATTAAGTCAAAGATAGTGCAATGTAGAGCGACGGTTTCCTAAACCGCAGGTCGCAGGTTCGATTCCTGCCGGGGGCACCAATCATGTAGGGGATTCATCCACAAGTACGTGGAAGTCGAATCTGTTGATTGAGACTTGTGAATGGTCGACGTGTCCCCGTTGTAGCTGTTTGGAAAAGGTGATCAGTTACGACAGTTTTTCGGAAGTCTTGCCCGAGATCATCGGGGTGGCGGGTTCGGGTGTCCAAAATTCCGCCTCCATGACCAGGACATCAACACCGCACTAAATGATCAGCATGTCACCCAGTGCGGTTGTAGGTTCGTTGGCGAATCGCGATCACGGATAGGCCCACCACAATAAGTAGCAGTGGCCAAGCAGCCATCGTGTTTCCCGTAGACGGAAGTTCCTCGGGAACTTGAGGCGTCACCACCGTGGTGGGAGGGCTGGTGGTAGGCGTTGTAGCGGTATTTGAAGTTGCTCGCCACTGCGCGTACAAGGTGAAGTCGGTGGAGTTCGTGTGGTGATACGGAAAAGTGATTGGGGTTCCGGAACCGTCTGCTGCAGTATTCCAACCTGCGAAGGTGAAGCCGCTGCGGGTGGGTGTGCCGGGGTCGGTCACGCTTCCACCGTTGATGGTGGTGACCTTGGCAACCGGACTTCCACCTTGGGTTTCGAACGTGACGCCAAGTGGTGTTGCAATGACGAGTGGTGCCGGCGGAGAAACCACTGCAGCGGTAAAGGTTGCCGATGCAAAATTGGTGTCTCGTAATTCGAATAAGTACGACGCAGCTGTGAGCGGTGGATTCGATGTTCCCAACAAAGTCGCCAGTGAAATAGCTCCCGCGGTCCACACTGCATCAAGATCGGACGGACTCCAATTGATGTTCAGTCCGAGGTCCCAAAAAGGAACAGAGTTGAGAGCGGGAGCACTCGTGGGTCTCAACTGCACCGTAATGGAGTCATCGTTGACGTTGGCTGGAACATTCGCTGCTGGAGTAATTGGCCACACCACGCCCGTGGGGTTCCATGTGCCTGCATTGCCCGCAGAACGTGTCAGAGTAAACGACGTGATCGAATTGTTGAATAGTTTGCCAAACGATCCCGTATCTCCGGTGGACAGGCTGTTGAGATCAAAAGTGACCGACCAGTTGAACACGTCCCCTGTCACGATTGATGTACCGACGGTGGATGTCGCCGTAGCCGTGCCGTTAACCACCAGGGTGGTGCTTGCAACGGTCTCGGTCGGAGTAGCAAAGACCAAGACGGCCGCAAGAAAAAGGGCGAAGGAGACAGGGAAGTTTCTTGAAACCACTGGAGAGAGTTTTGCCGACGACTGACATCGCCACCAAATGATTTACGGAGAGACCCTGACTTGATGTTCCGGAGGGTTCAGAGGAAAGGGCAGTGGCACTTTCGCCCCATGACTGAACCCACCAAAGGTGTACTTCCCGTCGTTGGCCTAATCGGGCTTGGCAATCTCGGCAACCCGATGGCCCTCAGCGCACTTGCAGCCGCATACAAGATGGTCGTGCACAGTCTCTCGAAAGCTGAAGCGACCAATTTGCTCGAGCGAGGAGCGAAGAGGGTGGACAGCGTTGCTGAAGTAGGGGCTCAGAGCGATGTGGTGATCACGGTGTTGCCTGCGCCAAAGCATGTTCGCGAGATCATGATCGGAAGTGGCGGTGCACTCGAGCAGATGAAGCCTTGATCAACATTCATCGACATGAGCACGTCTTCGGTTGAAGTTGCCAATGAGATCAGAGCATTGGCGTCGCCGCGAAGAATCTCGGTGATGGAGGCACCAGTTTCGTTTCTCGCGAAGGTGCCAATTGGCGAATCGCGAACTGGCGCCGGCTACGGCATCAAGGTGCTGTTGAACCTGCTGTGGTTTATTCATGCCGCCGGTGCGTCGGAAGTATTGGCAATGGCCTCAAAACTGGGACTAGATCTACGCGTGCTGCAACAGGCACTGTGTTCTTCGCCGTCCCAATCGAATTTCTTGCAGTACGACATCAACAGCGTGTTTGAGCAGGGAAACTACGACGATGGATTCACGATTGACCTGGTCTGCAAGGACATTCAGCTCGGTCTTGGGCTGGGTGAGAAGACGGGGATCGACATCCCTGTGTCCAGAATCGTGGAGGAACTCCACCAGCGTGCCCTGCAAACGTATGGCCCGAAGTCCGGTGAGATGTCGGTAGTCAAGCTGTACGAGGATGCGGCAGGTGCGCCGTTCCGGCCCTGACTCTGATCAGTGCGGGTAGCGCTTGATGGCTGCTTCTATCTCCGCTTCTGCGGCCTTGACGTCGGCCCATTCACCAATACTCGATTCCTTGCCCGGCTCAATCAGTTTGTAGATCTCGAAGAAGTTCGCAATCTCCGTCAGAAGAAAGTCGGGCGCATCGTTCAGATTTTTGTAGTGCTCGTAACGCGCGTCACGAGATGGCACGCAGAGCACTTTTGCATCGGGACCCTTTTCATCCGACATCCAGAAGACACCGATGGGGCGGGCCCAGAGATGACAGCCAGGGAAGGTGGCCTGGGGCAACAGTATGAGCGCATCGAGTGGATCACCATCCTCGCCGAGTGTTCGCGGGAAGAATCCGTAGTCGAGTGGGTACTGCGTGGCGGTGAAGAGTGTCCGGTCCAGCCAGATCTCGCCAGTGTCGTGATCCATCTCGTACTTGTTGCGCGATCCCTGTGGAATTTCCACGATCATCTCGATTTCCATGGATCCTGTCTATCTGCCGACAGACTGGTTAGTCATGTCATCAATCGTCGTCAGTGAATTGGAGTACGGGCCGCCGACCGTCGATCTGAACAGCCTCTAATTCGCCAATTTATTCGGCAAGGGCCGCCAGTTCGACCGCATCACAGCGGTTGGCTGGTGCACCGGCGAGCGCTCAGAGAGTTTGACACTAAGTCTGGCGAGATGTCCGTGGTCAAGCTCTACGAGAAATCTACAGACACCGTATTTCGTGTGTGAGTGAAGTCGCTGGACGTTACTGAAATGATTTTGTGATAGTTACGAATGCGACACGCCTCCTGCAAGCACCGCGCGGTACGCTTCGGCGGTGTTTGAGGACCTTCCCAATGTGCTTCTTGTCGAGGACGATGCCGAGGATCGTCTCGAGATTCGCTTGCAAATGGAGGTAATGGGATTTGTCGTATATGACACGCCTTCGCTGACAGAGGCCAGAGAACTCTTTGATCAACGGGACTACAGCCTCGTCATACTTCATGTGGGGCATGCACAACTTGAAAGTCTGCAGGTATGCCGCGCGATTCGAGCCGACTCGACCGTTCCTATCATCATGCTCACCGA
Organism: Ilumatobacteraceae bacterium; assembly: GCA_044237775.1. GTDB lineage: Bacteria > Actinomycetota > Acidimicrobiia > Acidimicrobiales > Ilumatobacteraceae > UBA3006. The sequence goes on from JBIIEO010000002.1 coordinate 8,190, forward strand.
CCGTGACGAGGTAGTTGACGAAGAAATGGTGCTCGCCGCAGGAGCGGATGACTACGTGACCAAGCCGATCATTCCGAGAATTCTCACGTCGCGAGTGACGCAGCAGATTAAGCGCGGCGAAACGCAACGGGCTCCGCGGGCCAACATTCTTTCTTGGGGCGAGCTGGAGATGGACCTCAGCCAGCACCGGTTTCGTGTTGCCGGGAAAGAGGTGATGTTGACCAACACGGAGTACCAGTTCATGCAACTTCTCATGGCGAATCCAAAGCGAGTGTTCACCCGGGCGCAGATCGTGGATGCGATCAGCGCGTTCAGTGGACGTGCCTCCGACCACGTGGTGGACAACCATGCGTCACGCCTACGGAAGAAGATCAAAGAGGTGGGCGGTCCAAACGTCATCGAAGTCGTCCGAAGTGTCGGCTTCCGTCTCGCCGGCACCGATGTAGTGGCCGAATAGTTCTGTAACTCGGTTGGGCTTGCTGCTATTAGCCAACTATCCGCACGACGAGTTCCGTGCGGTTTGAGGCACCTGACTGTTTCATCATTCTGCTTAGGCGGTTTTTCACGGTTTGGATGGAAAGGCAGGCCTGATCAGCAATCTGTTTGTTGGTCCAACCCACTGTCAGCAGCGAAAGGATGATCTCATCGGTCTCGTCGCGCGGAATTGGCATGGTGCACTTGGTCTGATTGCTCGAATCTCTCTGGACTGTGTCTTCCCGCGTGATGAACCGAATCCGATCGATGAAGTCGTCGGTCGTCCTCACCGGAGTCTCAAACAAGTAGTGAATGCCGAGTTGTGACGCCTCGACATAGACGTGATGCTCCACTCTGGGGTCAACGATCGCCCAATTCGTAGCGCGTGAACGAGATCTTGTTAGTTTCGAGTTGGCTTGTCGAAAACTTTCCAACCAGTTACCGCCCATCAAGACAATGTGCGGTGCGTACTTGTTGATTGCGTCTACAACTTCGTTAGCAGTGGCGCAGGTTGCGACACATTGAAAGTTGGCGTATGGAGACACGAGCTGGGAGATGGATTGAGCCATTATCACGTTGTGACATGCCGAGATGAATCGGATTGTTTCTACTTGACCGGGGATCTTGTAAGTGGGCATCTGAGAACGTGACAACACGGTGAATGACCCGAGAGTACCTGTTGTGGAATCACAGATTGGGCAATTAGACAAACAGTTGCACTCAGTATGCAATCAGGGGAAATTCGGTAAAGAGTTGTGAGCTTCTTGAGATGAAGTCGAGAATTAGTCCTGAGACAATCGCACAACTTCAACAAGTGTGTCGAAAAACGCGACACCACCACCCCAGTCGGTGGGCGCGTCGCTCGTCAACACGTTGACCGTGTTGCCATCACGGGTGCGTGACCATGTCCATCCGTAGGGCACGATAACGGTGCCGGGCAGGCTCCGCGGTCGTTCTGGGACACGCGCAACGACCTCGATGGCTCCGCGGTCATTGAATACGCGAACGAGGTCGCCATTGCGAATTTGACGGCATGCCGCATCATCGGCGGTGAGTTCGCAATACATCTCACCTTCGGGCGCAGCGTGGGCTTCAAGATGTGAATACGAGGTATTGAGGAATCGCTGGTGGGTCTTCGGTGACATCAGTGCGAGAGGAAATGTGGGGTGAATCTCTCCGTGAGCACTCTCGGCAACCGGTCGATATTCAGGGAGGCGACCGTGCCCCATTGCCTCGAGCGTCACGTTCGCAAACTCGTGTTTGCCGGACTCGGATCCGAATCCGCCGTTGGCATAGGGGCGCAGATTGTCGGGGAGCGGAAGTCGGATGACTGCTACGCGCTTGAGTTGCTCCGCGTCGACACCACTCAAGTAGTGGTGAAGGAGGGATTCGTCGGACTCGAAGAGCTCGGGCTCCGTGAACCCCATGGCGGCTGATAACCGGCGCCAGAGTTCGGTGTTTGGCACACTCTCACCCAGTGGTTCGATGGCCTTGTGGTTATAGCCCAGGTAGAGGTGACCCCACGCGGGTACCACGTCGTTCTGTTCGATCTGCGTGCAGGCGGGGAAGATGACGTCTGCAAACCGTGCAGTATCGGTCATGAATTGCTCGGAGACCACGGTAAAGAGGTCGTCGCGTTGCAGGCCCTTCATGATCAGTGCAGATTCGGGAACCGAGCCAACCGGGTTGCCGTTGAATACGAAGAGCGCCTTCACGGGCGGATGCAATTGGTCGGTCGTGAGCGCCCAACCCAAGCGATTCATACTGATTTCGCGCCGTGGGGCTTGTGATGTATCGCTGTCGAACCACGCGTCGTTGGTGAAACCGCCGACATACGAGCCAACGCTGCGTGAATACCCGCCACCTTTGTGTTTCCACGCACCGGTGAGCGACGGTAGGCAAACGATGGTGCGGAAAAACTGGGCGCCATTCTCGTGATGCTCGGCGCCGATCATCGTGCGGATGAAGGTGGGCGTAGTGGTGCCGTACTCGCGAGCAAGTTGCTCGATGGTAAGCGCATCAACCTTGCAGATGGTTGCGGCGCGCTCCGGCGTCCACGTAGCTACATGGTGGGCAAGTTCGTCGAACCCGGTTGTGTGGCGAGAGACGTAGTCGGAATCGATGAGGTTGTCGCGAATTAGTACATGGATCATCGCCAGCATTAAGGCCGTGTCCGTTCCCTGAACTGGCTGAATGAATTGATCGGCGGCATCTGCGGTGATGGTGCGAATTGGGTCGATCACGACAACTTTTGCACCCTGCGAGCGTGCTTCTTCGATGAAGGGCCACAGGTGTCGGTTAGTGAGCTTGGTATTCGTACCCCATAACAAAATGAGTTTGGCGTGCCGTACATCGAGAGGATCGTTGGTAAGCGCCGATCCGAGCGCAGACTTCGTCGCGATCTTCGCTGTATCGCCGCACAGCGAATCGGACTGAATTGAGGCACCAAGTCGAGCGAAAAAACGACGGTCGAGTGAGCTGCGCATCAGCGCACCTTGGGTGCCGGCGTCTCCCCACGGCAGCACGGACTCGCCGCCCCATGTGGTTACTGCGTCGCCAACTCGTGCTGCAACGAGTGCGAGCGCTTCATCCCATGACGCCGCACGAAACTCTGCCGCACCCTTGGCGCCGAGACGAATGAGTGGCGTAAGGATCCGATCCGGGCTGTAGACGCGGTCGAGAAAGCGATTGACTTTTGGGCAAAGTTCACCTCGTGAATACGGGTGGTGTGGGTTGCCGCGAATCTTCACCGCGCGGCCGTTTTCTACGGTCACCTCCCATCCACACGAGTCGGGGCAGTCGTGATGGCAGGTGCCGAGCACGGTCTGAATGGCCATGACGCTCAGTCTGCCATAGGTTCAGCGCTCGGCAAGCCGGGATTTCACTAAGGCATGAAGGAGCGCAGCGTCAATCTTCCAGTCGACGGGCACCGTGAAGGTGTTCTTGTTGACCTTGTACTTCTGCAGCTTTACTGCACTGTCGGCAAGTGCAGCGGTGCTGAAAGGGTTGATGGTGAGGTGATTTGTGGAAGCCGATACACCCAAGACATAGTGGCCCTCGATGCGCAGTATCGGCTGGTTCCATGCCACAACGAGCTCTAGTTTCGGAAACTTCTTCTGAATCGCCGCAAAGATCGCCTTCATCGTCTGCGCCTTTGTTGCATCGAGGGCACCAAAGAAATCGTCGACAGTTGCGAACCGTTTTGACGTGGTGGAGCCGCGGAATTGCATAACAACGGCATTCGCATGGGTGCGGCTGAAGCCATGCGTATCGCGAAGGAATGACATCTGGTCGTCGTATTTTGCCTGCTTCAACTTCGCGAGTTGCTTGAGCCAGTGTTCCACTGGCTTGCCATACTTTTTTTCGATTGCAGGAAAAAAGTTTGCTCGCTCACCAGGGGTTCCCATTGTCGTGCCCTACATACGTTCGCTGATCAATTGGTACCAGATGCCAGTCACGGGGTTGTATGAGATACCCGCGTCTCCGCCAGCGGTAGACGGAATGGCCCCACGACCAATTTCAGAGAACGATGCACCGCCGTCGGTGCTGCGGAAGAGCACACCGTCGGCTCCACCTGGTCCCCGCACGGAAGCAATCACCCGGATGTCACTTGCCGAAACGCGGGTCGCGCCCCAGGGAAACACTGCTGGAGTGGGAAATGCGGAGTTCGCCGGTTGGGACGTGAAGTTCACACCGTTAGTGGATGTTGCATACGCCGTGGTGCCACCGACATCTACCCACATCGCCCATCCGGCAGTGGTTTGCACGACGGTTGGGTCGTACACCTCGGTTGCCGACTCGAAGGCGAATCCACCGTCGTAGGTGAACACGATGCCGTTTGCGGCGCCGACTTGCGAGGTTGCCGAATAGATGCGGGCGCCACCGAGTCGCTGCATCCAAAACAGCCGAATTCGTCCATCGCTCAATTCGACGGCACTTGGGTCAACGCCGTTTGCCCCGCCGGGCGCGGTGTTGATGCCTGAGATCGACAACTTAAACCGCTCCCATGTTGTAGAACCCGGTCGCCTGATCGCAACACCCATTACATTGCCGTTTGCCCAGTCTTGGTAATAGGCGAACAAAGTCCCGTTGGAAGTGGTCAACAGGTTGGGAACGCCGGCCTGATCCATAATCGTCTCACTGCCAGAGAAGGTGACGCCGTCGGCCGATGTGCGAAGTACCGCGCGCACTGCCCATGGGCCGTTCGCGCTGCCGGCTCCGGGACGCACGGCCCCGACGGTTTGGGGCACCTTTAGGGCATCGAGATTCACCGATGCAGTGACCTGCTTCTTCGGCGCCGCACGCCAGATGGTCTTCTTGCCCACCTTTGTGCAAACGAAGGTGGTCGCTTTGGTTGTCTTTGTCGCGCCAGCTCGCGGGCAGTTGGCTCCCGACTTTGCATGGGCGACACCTGACGGAACGACGAAGGTGACAAGGAAAATGGTGGCGAGCAGTCTGCGCATGCCATGACGCTACCAATCAGGGACAAACTGACTTCAGTTACGTAGGGGTCGGTGTTTGGCTATGTGTTGCAGACAGAGAGACGATCTTCAACTCAATCGGTACCGCCGTTTCGAGTTATTCAACCCTGTGAGTCATTCACTTACGCCATGGTCGCGACTGCACTTGATGTTGTCTTTCGTTCGGTTCGCGTAGTCATTGGTATCGGACTGTTGGCATTCCTGGTGTTCCGCGGTGTGCTGATTGTGTCTGGCTGGATTTCGGAGACGGGAACCCCCAGTGTGTTTGGGCGCGAGGTATTCGTTGTGCGGAGTGGCTCAATGAGTCCCGAATTTGAAACGGGAGATGCCGTCCTCGTCTCGATGATGCACGGGTCATCAGCAGGTGATCTCGAGGTTGGTGATGTCATCACGTTTCGACCCGTGTCTGATGGATCTATTTTGATCAGCCATCGCATCGTGGAGGAATTGGTCAATAGTTCTGGCCGCTCGTTCTACATGACCAAGGGAGATGCGAACGAGTCACCCGACACCGAATTGGTGTCACTGGATCGCGTTGTCGGTCGAGTCGATATGCGACTTCCGTACATGGGTCGGCTGCTTGTTGCTTCGCAGGGATTCGGACTCATGACACTGATGGGCATTTCCTTTTTCTTGGCCCATATTGCGGTTGCGCTTGGTAGCAGTGCTCGAAATCTCAACAGAGAGCCTCTCCTACGGGAGGGAACCCCCAACGAAAGGACAGTGCAATGAATGCAACACTCAAGCGACCCCTCGCCTTGTTTGGTGGAGGGCTAGCAGCAATAGGCGCAGTCGGAGTCCTTACGCTGGGAGCGACGCTGTCGCTCTTCAGCGACTCCGACACTTCGGCCTCCAATACTTTTGTGGCGGGCACAGTCGAAGTAGGCCCCGACGGCGCAAGCACCACCTGCACGGTCGGTCAGATCATGCCCGGGGATTCGAGTGCGAAATTTGGCAGTGGCTCAGGCGGTTTAACACCATGCGCGTACAACGTGGTGTATACCGGCACGGCTGCGGCGTGGCTAGCAGTGGACGTGCTCATCAACGGTGGCAAGCCGAATCTCTTCACGGGTCTTGGCGACGGTTTGCAATTCCGTGTGTTGGCCGATGGCACAACCAGCATCGTTAACGGCACCTCATTTGTGGATTCTGCCGGCTCGGCGACGACGGTAGTTTCGGGATCCACGGTGTCGGACATCCTGGTGAGCGGTACTCCGGCTGTCACCAACGACACCGTTCAGTTCAATATCGACTACTTGTTGCCGTTGCTTGCGGCGAACTCATTGCAGGGCGGTACAGCGGACATAACGCTGACGTTCCACGCTGTGCAGAGTGCCAATCAGCCGATTGGTTCATGCCAAGCAGGACGTCAGTGCCTCGACATCACCTGGGGATAAGTGCAGACGATGTCATCTGCATGGGCAGCGAGTGCTGCCGTGTGCGTCGTTGCATTGCTGGCACCCTGGAGGGTGCCAGCAATGCATGTCACTGAATCGGTCTTTGCAGCAGTGACATCGTCTACTCCAAATCAATTTGTCGGTGCAACCTTTGTGCCATCGATTGCGCCGACGGTCAATGTCGTGCATCAAGCAAAAACGACAACGTTGTCGTGGCAACCCGTGAGCGTTACGGGCGCAGGAGTTGTTTCATACGTGGTTCGACGCATCTCTCCCAATGGCACCGCGGTGATTGTGTGCACGGGTGTCGATGCTGCAGTGATGCAGCCAGATGGGATAATGCTGTGCGTCGACGGTGGCTCGGGCGGGCGACGGAACCTCTCCTACTCCCAACAACCCGTAGTGGTGCGTGATGGGGTGGCGACATGGTCGCTTGAACCGAGTACGCCGGAACGTGGACGCTAGTGATCGCTTTCGTCGCTGGTTGATTTTGTGTAGCCATATTTGTGTGAGAACTTCCCGATACCGAGAAGGACGGCAATTGCGAGGATGGTTCCCACGGTTGCCGCGATGCCATAGCCCACGGCTACTGCGATACCAATGGCGGCGGTGTGGAAGATGGTGGCTGCGGTAGTGAGGCCGGTGACGACGCCCCGCTTCGATTGGATAATCGCTCCTGCACCAAGAAAGCCAATACCAGTAATCACGCCGTGAATGCCGCGACTTTGGTCGCCGCCCGATTCGGCAAGATGGGCGCTCACGTAGACGACAATTGTTGACGACGCGGCAACGAGCATGTGTGTGCGTACACCCGAGGCCTTTGAAAGTCGTTCACGCTCAAACCCCATAAGTCCACCAAGTGCCATGGACCACAGCACGAGGAGCGTGAGTCGAAATTGACTCTCAATTGGGGCGAGCTCGTTGACGAGAATCGCTGCTCTGTGGATCTCCATGTAGGCATGACAATACTGGCGGATCACGTCACCAGCGACGTCCCATGAGAGCGACATCGTGGTCGATGGTTTTGATGAACGTGTGAGGGACGATCATTCATCACAACATGTTGAATGATTGTCCTCTCGTGAGACAACTCGACATGATCATGAACAAGTCAGATTACGGTGCAGATTTCAGTGCGGCCTTCAAGCCGCATGTTCATGCGATTTGTTGTCTGCTTTCAAGGAGAGCGCTCTATGAGTGTTTCACAATTTCGTATTCGCCTGACCGGAGTGTTCGTTGTTCTGGCAGCCGTCTTGGGACTTGGTGTCGTGGGCGAGATCGGCGCCTCCCCAGTTTTGTCGCCAGCCATGCAGTCGGTAACGGGCAAGGTGGGAACGGCGATCACACCAACCGCGCCACTCTCATCACCAATTTTTGGGCACTCACCCACATTCGTGATCACGCCGGCGTTGCCAACAGGGCTGGTACTGAACGTCTCGACTGGTGTGGTGAGCGGTACGTCGGTAGCTGAGTTTCCCCGAACGATGTTCACTGTCACGGGCTCAGACGGGTCGAAGCAGGCGAGCGCGACCGTACTGTTGTCGGTGACCGTGACGGGCCTTCCTCCTTCGGTCGTACTCAACAGTTCGCGACCCGGCTGTAAGCCAGTGACCTTCGCGGCGAATGTTAGGACGACACTTCAAGCAGTTGATACCGAGCTGCCAAACCTTGACTTTGCCTGCTCGGTACACATTGGAATCAAGAACGCGGGGTTCGCATTTGCGATCTCTGTCCAAGGCTCTCGCGTTAATGCAAAAGTGTCGCGCTATCTCGTCAATACAACACGTGTGGGGGGCACCTCTACAACGAAGTATGTGTCAGTGCGACCGCCAGCACAGGTGATTCGGCGGCAGTTCCGGCCCTTGAGTCCAGGTACTTGGGTTGTGGCAGTGACAGCACTGGCACCAAATGGAACATCGATGGGTACCTGGACGTCGGACACCTTTGTAATTGGCTGAATGCGGCTATTCGCGGGTTTCGGTATTCTGCTCGGGTGACTCACCCGGCGAAATCGAAACCCGCCTCTCCCTCTACGCGAGCGCAAAACGAGTCCGAGAAAGGCCGAGTATTCGACCCGGCTGATCTCGAGCGTGTGCGCCGCGGATTCATTGCAGCGCGCACCGAGCCCGACATCCTCGACGAGGAGGGTCGCACAGCGATCCGTACCAGCGCATACGACTTTTTGCGGGATGGTCGCGAGAGTCCCGACACGGTGAACCCCCATTTGTGGAGACACGCAGTGCTGAATGCGCATCATGGCTTGTTTGAAGTAGCGCCCAGCGTGTGGCAGGTGCGCGGGTACGACATTTCCAATGTCACGTTTATCGCAGGCGCAACTGGATGGGTCGTGATCGATCCGCTCACGAGCGCAGTTACGGCCCGAGCCTCGCTCGATCTCGTCAATCAGCATGTGGGCGAACGGCCGGTGACGGCGGTGATTTACACGCACTCGCACGTCGATCACTTTGGTGGTGTGTTGGGCGTGACAAGCGAGGACGACGTGACGAGCGGTCGATGCGTGATCGTCGCCCCCGAAGGCTTTATGCATGAGACGGTGGGCGAGAACATCATCGCGGGCCCGGTAATGGCGCGCCGCGCGGTATATCAGTTCGGCCCGCTGCTGCCACCTGGCCCACAGGGCCATGTGGACTGTGGTCTGGGTAACTCCACACCAGTGAGTCCTCCTGGGCTATTGGCACCGACGCATGACATCACGTTCACCGGTCAGGAAATGGTGCTGGATGGTGTGCGGGTGGTGTTTCAGTTGACACCAGAGACCGAAGCGCCTGCGGAGATGAACTTCTTCTTCCCCGACTTCGGCTGGCTATGTATGGCGGAGAACTGCTCGCACACCATGCACAACCTGGTGCCGATTCGTGGTGCGTTGGTGCGTAATGCGCTCAACTGGTCGAAGTACATCAACGAAGCGATGGAGTTGTTCGGCGACCGCACCGAGGTGCTCTTCACCTCGCACAATTGGCCGCGGTGGGGACGCACCGATATTCGCGAGTTCCTCACCCTGCAGCGTGATCTCTACCGATGGATGCACGACCAGACGATGCGATGTGCAAACAAGGGCATGACGCCACTCGAAATTGCCGAGCACCTGCGACTGCCCGAGGAGTTTCTGGATCAGGAACACACCCGTGGGTTCTACGGCGATCTCGTACACAATGTGAAGGCGGTGTACCAGCGGTATTTGAGTTGGTATGACGCCAATCCGGCCAACCTCAATCGTTTGTCACCGTCAGAGGCTGGCCGCAGGTATGTAGAAGCGTTTGGTGGTGCAGACCGCCTATTGGATGTGGCCCAACTGGCGTTCGATGCCGGTGACTATCGATGGGCAGCCGAGTTAGGGAACCATGTGGTGTTTGCCGACCCAACCAACCAGCGTGCACGCGACTTGCAGGCCGACACGCTCGAGCAGTTGGGCTACCAGTCCGAGTCGGCCACATTTCGTAACGCATATCTCACCGGCGCGCAGGAACTTCGCCAGGGCAAACCAAAACTCACACGAGGTGTTGCGCGAGCGCGGGTGATGATCAGGGCGATGACCATCGAGCAAGTGTTCGACACCATCGCGGTGCGTGTGATGTCGGAACAGGTGGCTGGTATGCACGCCGTCATCAATTGGACGTTTGACGACTTGGCCGACACGCCCGATCATCGGTGGGTGCTGGGGCTTTCGAATCGCACCTTGTATTCCGTGCGTGGTCGTCATGAGCCATCCGCTGCCGCGACGGTGCGCACGACGCGCCGGCGATTCCTTGAGGTCATGGCCCAGACCACCACATTTATCGACGAGTTGGCTTCCGGCGATGTCACCGTCGAGGGCGACGCCCAAGCGTTATTGACGGTGTTCGCCAACCTCGATGTGTTCGAAAGTGGTTTCGCTGTTGTCGAACCCTGAGAGGTCGAAGTAGTCGCCGACGCGAGTGAAGCGTCGCGGGATCGCGCGAAGCCCAGGCAATTTGAAGATCTGTTGACTCAGACTTCCGTGCTCGGTGTAGACGAACGCGCCCAGCACGAAACTTGCCGACATGATGCGGCCAATGAAGAAGAAGTTGCCGAGTGTGGCCACTGTGATGGCAAGGTTGCCCATGGTGTCGCTGCCGCGCTCTATTTGCACTGGCAAGTAGAACTGCATGAACCACTGCAGCGCGCTGTAGGCGACACCCATGAAGACGGCACCGGGCAGTAGTGCCCCGGGGTCAGATGTGTTGCGCGGCAGGGTAAGGAGTACGACGAACCACACTGCGGTAATTGACAACACGATGCCGAATGCACCCGCGGTGGCGATGATTGGTCCTGACGAGTCACGGATCTGACCGAAAGCACTGCTGGCCGCCACGCCGAGAAAGAGCACGAGGCCGAGGGTGACGATTGACGTAATCGTCAACTTGGATTGACGTGCATTGAGCGACCACGCCGAACCCGAGGATGCCGACAACACCTTGGCCAGCGACCGCCCCGCCCAGAGCATGAGTGCAGTTCCGGAAATGAACAGCCACAGGTAATTCCACCACGAAAGATTGTCGAGGCTTTTGGCCACTTCGCCGGTGGCATACGACGATTCGAGTTGCTCCTCCATTGCGTTGCCGAGTTGCACCACGTTGAAAAAACCGACGAGGGCGACGTTGGCAGGCACGACGAAGAGAAAGAGTCGTAGCGCGATTGCGCTGCCCAGCACCGATCCGTGTGCAGATTGATCGTGTTCGAACAAACGGACGAACCAGGAGATCGCCGGACGCGTGGTAGACAACTGCTCCCACTTTGAGCGCGCGGCGAGCGCGCGATTACGGCCTGCGTTCAGGACATTGCGATTTCGGCCCTTGCCAGGGTCTCGCGCATCCGACTCCACTTCACGAGAATAAACGCGGGCAGTGCGATATCGGTGATCACGAAGACTGGATAGTCGAAGAGGTAGCCGAGGTAACTTTCGCCTGTTTCCGCATATGCACTGATCTGGGCGAGCACTACTGACACTGGCCACAACAAGGCAGTGAAGGGAAGAAAATTCAGCGCTCGGAGCGACCCCTGACTGACGAGTAGTAGCGCAATTGGCGAGCCGATGGCTGCAACGAGCCAGCCAACAAGTGCGATCCATAAGGTGATTTCGCGGAAGATGTCGGTCGCTGCGGTGGGATTGAAGAGGAAAAAGTCTTGAAACGTGAACACCATCAGCCAATAGATGACAAACGTCATGATCGCGGTGCCACGCAAATGAAAACGGTGGGCGGCGTCGATTTCGACCGCACGGAGTCGTGACTGTGCGGTACTCATGCCGTCAGTCTGTCATAGAGGTACTTGTGTAAATCGCAATACCACTGGTGGATCATTGAACGTACTCATAGGATTGACTCGTGGGTCGCTTGGGAGTATCTCGCGCGGTCGTTGTGCTCGCGCTGGTGCTCACACTGCTGTTGAGTGTGGTTTCCCTATCGATTGCATTCGGGCACACGTCGTGGCTTCCCGATGCGGTGATTGATCTCATCGACGAAGCAGGAGTTTCGTCAGTTGGCGTCGAAGGACCGCAAGGTGAAGCCGGGTTGGACGGCGCGTGCGGACCGATAGGGCCGGTAGGTGAACAAGGGACACAGGGTCCGCAAGGTGAGCCGGGAGTGCAAGGTGAGCCGGGTCCGCAAGGTGAGCAGGGTCCGCAAGGTGAGCAGGGTCCGCAAGGTGAGCAGGGTCCGCAAGGTGAGCAGGGCCCCGCAGGTGCGTGCGGGCCGATTGGTCCGCAAGGCGCGACCGGTCCTGCTGGGCCAATCGGCGCGACCGGGCCGAAGGGTGACACAGGTGCAACGGGTGCAACGGGTCCGCAGGGACTTCCGGGTGGAACGATCCCGGGTTACTTCGGTTCGTTTTACGACACCACTTCGCAGACGTCTGATGGTGTGGATCCTGCGCCACTGAGTTTGAACACCACGGTGGGCTCGTTCGGTGTGTCCGTCGTTGACAGCTCGAAAGTTACGTTCGCCAATGCGGGGTGGTACAACATTCAGTTCTCAACTCAGCTGCGCAAGGACAAGACAAAGGAACAGGAAGTTGATATTTGGTTGCGACGTATTCGAGGCGGCGTTTCCGAGGAATTGCCGGATACGAATACAAGCTTGTTGATGGGGTCAACGGTCAGGTTCGTTGCAGCATGGAACTTCTTGGTAGAGGTGCAGGCTGGTGACCAGATTCAGTTGATGTGGTACTCGGCCGACAACACGATGACCGCGCTTTACCAAGATCCTCAGATCAATCCATCTCGACCAGCTGTGCCGTCGACGATTCTTACCGTGCAGCAGGTGCAGTAACTGCGCCTTCGAATTAGGCGTGCACGGTGAGGCGCTTGACTGCCTCTACCACGGTGTCATTCACCGTTACTGAACCGGATTCCACTGCACGCGCGAGATCACCGCGCATGTCGGGTTCCCAGAACTTCATCATGTGTTCTGCGGTGTTGGCCACGGCGTCAGCGTTTGTGTCGGCCTTCCACTGACGAGCAATCTGATTGGCCATGCGCACAAGTGCGCCGAGTCGATGCTCAGGGTGGTCCAGTTCAACTGTTGCCGCGGTGCGACCCGGTGACACTTGAACAGCAGTCACCTTGTATTCGGGGCAGTTGGTTGCCCAATCACTGTTTTCTGTGGTGATCACGTTTGCTCCACTCACGGGGTAGTGGAACGTGGTGTAGACGACGCCGGGCGATACGCGGTCGGTGACCTTTGCGTGTAACACCGTGCTGCCCACGCGGCTCGCAATCGTCACCTCCTCGCCAGTGGCAATGCCACGCTCTTCGGCATCCGCCGGGTGGATCTCGAGGACGTCCTCGTGGTGCCACTCGATATTTTTGGTGCGGCGGGTCTGGGCGCCCACGTTGTACTGGCTGAGGATTCGACCGGTGGTGAGGAGCAGCGGGTAGGAGCGGTTAGAGCGTTCTTCGGTCGGCACGTACGGCGTGGGCGTGAACTTGCCGAGGCCACGCACGAAGCGCTCCTTATGCATGATTGGTGTGCCCTTCGGATTTTGTTCGTTGCACGGCCATTGCACGCTGCCGACTTCATCCAAGTAGTCGAACGACACGCCGGCAAACGTGGGGGTGAGGCGGGCGATCTCGTCCATGATCTCTGCAGACGAATTCCATCGCATCGGGTGCCCGAGTGCGTTGGCCAGGTCGCACACCACTTCCCACTCGTGCTTACCCGTTTGCGGGCGCATTGCGGATCGCACACGGTTGATGCGGCGCTCGGCGTTGGTGAAGGTGCCGTCTTTCTCGAGGAACGACGTGCCGGGCAGGAACACGTGGGCCAACTTGGCCGTCTCGTTGATGAAGAGGTCTTGCACGATGACGCACTCCATGCTGCGTAGCGCAGCTTGCACGTGCAGCGTGTTGGGGTCGGATTGAGCGATGTCTTCGCCCTGTACGAAGATGCCTTTGAAGTGACCGTCAATTGCGCTATCCAACATGTTTGGGATGCGCAGGCCGGGCTCTGACTTGATGGTTGCACCCCACAGTTCCTGGAACATTTCGCGCGTGGCATCGTCGCTCACGTGTCGGTAGCCCGACAATTCGTGGGGGAACGAGCCCATGTCACAGGAGCCCTGCACGTTGTTCTGTCCGCGTAGCGGGTTAACACCAACGCCATCGCGGCCGAGGTTGCCGGTGGCCATAGCGAGATTGGCCATGCCCATCACCATGGTCGAACCCTGGCTGTGCTCAGTGACGCCAAGGCCGTAATAAATGGCGGCGTTGCCGCCTGTGGCGTACAAGCGGGCGGCGGCGCGCACATCGGCGGCCGGAACGCCCGTGTGTTGCTCCATCGCCTCAGGGCTGTTTTCCGCGCGAGAGACGAACTCGCGCCACAAGGTGTAGTCAACTGGCTCGCAGCGCTCGGCAACGAACTGTTCGTTGACAAGTCCCTCGGTCACAACTACATGGGCGAGGGAGTTGATGAGTGCGACGTTGGTGCCCGGTCGCAATTGCAGGAAGTGCGCTGCCTCGATGTGCGGCGTGCGCACGAGGTCAATCTTTCGCGGGTCGGCGATGATCAACTTTGCGCCGGCCCGTAGGCGTCGTTTCATGCGCGAAGCAAATACGGGGTGGGCGTCGGTGGGGTTTGCGCCAATTAAGAGGATGACATCGGCGTATTCGACAGACTTGAAGTCCTGGGTGCCAGCCGAAGTACCGAATGCATTCTTCAAGCCGAAGCCAGTGGGTGAGTGGCACACACGCGCACACGTGTCGACGTTGTTGTTGCCGAAGGCTGCGCGCACCATCTTCTGCACCGCGAACACTTCTTCATTCGTACAACGCGACGAGGTAATGCCGCCGATTGAGTTCTCGCCATATGCAGACTGGATGCCCTTGAGCTTGACTGCGGCAAAGGCAATTGCTTCGTCCCACGACACCGTGCGCCATTCCTGGTCGAGGGAGTCGCGCACCATTGGCTCAAGTTGGCGGTCGGGGTGGCTTGCATAGCCCCACGCAAAACGACCCTTTACACAACTATGGCCTTCGTTGGCGCCGCCATCCTTGTGCGGCACCATGCGTACGACTTGTTCGCCCTGCATCTCTGCTTTGAACGAGCAGCCAACGCCGCAATAGGCGCACGTCGTGAGCACGGTGCGTCGCGGCTGGCCGATTTCGATGACAGTGTTTTCGGTGAGCGTCGCGGTTGGGCACGCCTGCACACATGCGCCACATGACACGCACGGCGAGTCGAAAAAGTTGCCCTTGAACCCGGCGGCAACGCGAGAGCCGAAACCGCGTCCCTCGATCGTGAGCGCAAACGTGCCTTGCACCTCTTCGCACGCACGCACGCAGCGCGAGCACACGATGCACTTGGAGGAATCGAACGTAAAGTACGGATTCGAGGTGTCTTTCCCGAGCTTGAGATGGTTTTCGCCCTCGTAGCCGTAGCGCACTTCGCGTAAGCCCACGACTCCGGCCATGTCTTGCAGCTCGCAGTCGCCGTTGGCAGCGCAGGTGAGGCAGTCGAGCGGGTGGTCGCTGATGTAGAGCTCCATCACGCCGCGACGGAGTCGCTCTAACTTTTCAGACTGCGTGGTTACCGACATGCCGGGCGCAACGGGCGTGGTGCACGAAGCAGGTGTGCCCTTACGGCCGTCGATTTCTACAAGGCACATACGACAGGAGCCGAACGGGTCAAGGCTGTCGGTCGCGCACAACTTGGGAATCTCGCAGCCCATGAGGCCCGCGGCGCGCATGACCGAGGTGCCCTCGGGCACCTTGATCGTCTGACCATCGATGGTGACTTCGACCATCTGCTGAACGCCGTCACGGGTTGCACCACGCGGGGCCGGAGTGCCCAGGTCTCGCTCGATCAACGTCATGTTGCGGCTCCCGTGAAGTCTTCCGTGAACAAATTGAGTGCACTGCGTACCGGCATCGGAGTCAGGCCCCCCATCGCACACAACGACCCGTCGGCCATGACCTCGCAGAGGTCGACCAACACCTCAATACTGGCATCGCGATCGACGCCGCGCCTGATCTTGTCTATCAATTCCACGCCCCGGGTACTGCCGATGCGGCATGGCGTACATTTGCCGCAGCTTTCGGCTGCGCAGAACTCCATGGCGAATTGGGCCTGCTCGGCCATGTCGACGGTGTCATCGAACACCACAACGCCTCCGTGTCCCACGAGTGCGTCGTTGGCTGCATACGTCTCGTAGTCAATGGGCAGGTCGAACTTGACGGGCGGCAGGTATGCCCCAAGCGGCCCACCCACTTGCACGGCACGAACGGCACGGCCCGAGTGGGTGCCGCCGCCGAGGTCCTCAACAAGTTCGCGCAACGTGACGCCGAAGGCGGTCTCGACGATGCCGCCGTGTTGAAGATTGCCAGCGAGTTGAAATACCTGGGTGCCGCGACTGCGTCCTACGCCGAGGTCGGCATAGGCCTTGGCGCCATCTTGTAGCACGGCCGCCACGGTGCCCAGTGTGAGCACATTGTTGACGATCGTGGGCTTGCCAAAAAGACCGACGAGTGCAGGCAGCGGAGGCTTGGCACGTACGACCCCGCGGTTGCCTTCGAGGCTTTCCAACAACGCTGTCTCTTCACCGCAGATGTATGCACCCGCGCCAACACGCACATGAATGTCGAACGCAAATGCCGAACCACAGACGTTGGCTCCAAGCCAGCCGCGCTCGCGTGCTCCGCGCACCGCGGCATTGAGTGCGTCAATTGCATCGGGGTACTCGCTGCGAACATAGATGTATCCCTCGTGTGCGCCCACTGCCCAGCCCGCAATGATCATGCCTTCGATCAGCATGAATGGGTCGCCCTCCATCAACATGCGATCGGCGAACGTGCCGCTGTCGCCTTCGTCGGCGTTACACACGATGTACTTCGTGGTACCCGGAGCATCGAGCACGGTCTTCCACTTGATGCCGGTGGGAAATGCAGCACCACCGCGACCGCGGAGGCCCGAGTCGGTGACTTCCGCAACTACTTCGGCCGGCGTCATCGATAATGCACGACGCAAACCCGACATGCCGCGGTGCCGCTCGTAGTCGTCACTTGAGCGCGGGTCGACGAGGCCGACGCGCTGGAACGTGACGCGCTGTTGACGCTTGATCCATGGCAGGTCTTTTGTGTAGCCGAGACGCAGATCGTGCGCGGCGCCTTTGAGCACACCTGCCTTCAGCAGGCTTTTCACGTCTTTCGGTCGCACGGGGCCGTAGGCCACACGACCGTCAGGTGTTTCCACCTCGATCATTGGCTCGAGCCACAACATGCCCCACGATCCATTACGCACGACGCGCACGCCATCGTGCTCGGCAAATCGTGCAGCAACCTCGTCGGCCCCTGCGGCACGTGCGGCTGCATCGCGCGGCACATACACCGTGATGCCCGAGCCCTGCGTGTCGGTGTGATGCGTGTCGATGCGTTTTTCAATCGCATCGGCAATGATGGTTTCAACGTGCTTGGCCTTCACCGGCGCTATGGGTACACCGTCCACTGCGATCGCTGGTCCAGTTGCGCACATGCCAAGGCAGAACACTTCCTCAAGATGTACGGCCTTGCCGTTGGCGAAGTGTTCGGCGCGCTTCCACACCTCGCGGCCACCACGCGCTTGGCAGGCCTCGGCACGACATATCTGCACAATTGAGCCGGCAGGTGGCGTCGTGCGGAAGTCCTTATAGAAGGTAAGTACGCCATGCACCTCGGAAACCGTGCGGTTGAACGCATCGGCGAAATCGGGGATGAGTTCGGGACTGATATATGAGGCGGCGTGTTGCACGGCATGCATCGCAGGCAGGAGACCACCCGGCACCGTGGCGAATTCCCGGATCAGGGCAACGAGTTCGGGGCGGGACGGGTGTGTGGCCAAGACCAGTAATGGTAGGGGGCAGGGCCCTTGGCTCGTCAAGGGTACGCGGCGATGATTGCCCGTATTCATTGGACTTCGACGGTGTGGCGAAATCGGTACGCCCGTAGGCTTGCAGGGTTATAACAATCCCGGGAAAACCGTCCTGGGATCCTTACTAAGGAGATAACAAATGACAAAACGTTCCCGCGCAATTCGCGTTGGGGCGGCGTTGGCAGTCCTCTCGCTCGTAGGCGCAGCCTGCGGCGGTGACGACAGCGCTACCGAAGAGACGGTGACCGAAGAAACGGTCACCGAGGAAACCACTGCCGAGGAAACCAGCACTTGCGGTTCGGCCACCAGCGACGTTGTCGACGGTGACCTTGCCGGATTCTCTGGTTCGACTCCGTTCGGTAAGGGTGGAGCCGATGCGGCGTTCATCGAGCGTTTGTGCTCGATCGACCCGACGTTGACCGACCTTTCGTACGCCGCTGAGACGTACGACGCGGTCACCATCATCGCGCTGGCCGCCGAATTGGCCCAGTCTGATGGCATCGAATACGCCTCCGAAATCAACGGCATTACTCGCGACGGCGAGAAGTGCACCGATTTCGCGTCGTGTGTCGAGATCATCAAGGCCGGTGGAGACCCCGACTTTGACGGCATCTCCGGTCCGCTCACCTTTGCTGGAAACGGCGAGCCCCTCGAGGCGTCGTACGGCTTCCTCACCATGGGTGACAACAACCGTCTCGACCCGCTGGCCACCACGTTCATTGACGTGAAGGGCCCGGAAGAGCTTGACGTTCCGCAGGTCCCGGTAGAGGGAAGCCGCGTGGGTGATGGCGTGCTGAAGCTTGGCACCATCCTCCCGCAAACCGGCAGCCTCGCCTTCCTCGGACCACCGGAATTCGCTGGTTTCGACCTGGCGATTGCCGACATCAACGCCGCCGGTGGCGTTCTTGGTCAGCCTGTTGAGGGCATCAAGGGCGACTCGGGTGACACCTCCACTGACACGGCCTCGAAGACCGTCGACCGTCTCCTCGCGGAGAACGTAGACGCGATCATCGGTGCTGCTTCGTCGGGTGTGACGCTGACCGTGATCGACAAGGTCACCAGCGCTGGTGTGGTGTTGTTCTCGCCGGCCAACACGTCGCCCGCTTTGAGCGACTACGCCGACAAGGGCCTGTACTTCCGTACTGCTCCGCCGGACATCTACCAGGGCGACGTCCTTGGTCAGAAGGTGCTGCAGGACGGCAACCAGACCGTGGCGATCCTCGCCTTGAATGACGCCTACGGCACCGGCTTGTCCGACGCCGCAGAGAAGACCATCATCGCCGGTGGCGGTGAAGTCGTCATCAAGAAGATCTACGACCCGACCGCAGCCTCCTTCGACACCGAAGTAGACGAAGTCGTGGCCGCCGATCCGGACGCCATCATGATCATCGGTTTCGACGAGTCTGCAAAGATTCTCCGTTCGATGGTGGAGAAGGGCATTGGCCCCAAGGTCAAGAAGGTCTACGGTTGCGATGGAAACATCGGCAACTCGCTGGGCGCACTCTTCGACTCGCTGGGCTGATCCAGTTCACTGAAGTAACGACAAAGGCCCCCGGGGAAACCCGGGGGCCTTTTCGTTTGTGTCGACGGATTCGGATGGACTGAATCAGCCACCCGTGGCGCGGCTGAGGCTGCCGAGGTAGAGCTCGATCACGTTTGGATCATTGAGCAACTCGCGGCCGGTGCCGGTGTAGGCGTTCTTGCCCTGATCGAGTACGTAGCCGCGCCCCGCAACCTGCAAACATCGGCGGGCGTTTTGCTCCACCATCAAGATCGCCACACCTGTTTTGTTGATGCGGCGACACTGCAGGAACACTTCATCCTGCAACGCGGGCGACAGACCCGCAGACGGTTCGTCAAGGAGAAGCAGCGATGGCTCGAGCATGAGTGCCCGGCCCATAGCCACCATTTGGCGTTCACCGCCAGAGAGGCCGCGTGCCTTTTGCGATGCACGCTCACGGAGTTTCGGAAACATGTCCATCACCACGTCCAAGCGATGGGTGAACACCTTCGGGTTGAGAAAGCATCCCATCTCGAGGTTTTCTTTCACGGTCAGGCTGGGGAACACGTTGTTGGTCTGCGGCACGTAGCCCACGCCGAGCGGAATGAGCTCGTGTGCCTTCTTGCCGGTGACGTTCTCACCGTTGAGATGTACGGTGCCTTCACGCACGCCGCACATGCCGAGGAGCGCCTTGAGCAACGTGGACTTGCCGGCGCCGTTGGGGCCAATGATGCCGACGAACTCGCCGGCATCCACGTGCACGTTGCAGCCGTTCAAGATGTTGACTTCGGGGATATAGCCCGCGACAAGATTCTCGACGTCGAGGATCCGGGTGCTCATGCGTCCTCCAGGAACGACGTGCCTTGGTGTTCGCCGAGATACGCATCCACGACCGCACGATTGTTGGAAATTTGATCGGGTGTGCCCTCGGCGATGAGGCGACCCTCGGCCATCACCATCACCCAGTCGGCGATCTCGTGGACCATGTCCATGTCATGCTCAATGAACAGCACCGTCATGCCCTCGGCTTGCAAGTTTTTGACGTGCCCGAGCAGGCTCTGCTTGAGAGCCGGATTGACACCGGCCATCGGCTCGTCCAACATCACCAACTTTGGTTCGACCATGAGTGCACGAGCCATCTCCAGCAACTTGCGTTGGCCGCCCGAAATGTTGCCGGCGTATTCATTCTTTACGTGATCCAACTTGAAGCGCACGAGGAGTTCTTCAGCCCGCTCACGAATCTGCTCGTCTTGCTTGGCCCACAATGGTTTGAACGGGCTCGTCCAGGGCTTTTCGCCGATTTGGTTGACTGCGCCAAGCATCATGTTTTCGAGCACGGTGAGGCGGGTAAGCACGCGGGTCAACTGAAAGGTGCGCACCATGCCGAGCTGTGCCAAACGGTGACCCGAGACTTCGCTTGTGTTGTGGCCATCAAATGATGAGGAGCCCGCAGTTGGGGTGTCGAAGCCCGACATCAGGTTGAACGCGGTGGTCTTTCCGGCGCCGTTCGGACCAATCAGTGCAGTGATAGCGCCGCGCTGCACTTCAAGGTGGGCGATATCGACCGCAACGAGTCCACCAAATTCGCGACGCAGGCCGTCGACGACGAGGATTGGATCCTGCTTGGGCGCGCCGGGCACGGCCTCGGAAACAACGCGGCTAACGGGAGTCAAAGGCCATCTCCCTCTTGTTGCCGTAAATGCCTTGCGGCCGGAAGATCACAAGCAGTGCGAGTGCGAATCCGGCGAGGATGAACTTCACTTGGCCGAAGTTGTTCGAGTTGATCAACCACGACGGCGCGATGTCGTTGCGGGCGACCTGCTCGAGCACGTTGTCCACGAATTGCAGAATGAACCAGAAGAGGATTGCGCCAATGATGGGGCCGCGTGCAGTTGCGAGGCCACCGAGAATCACGATGGTGAAGGCAAAGAACGTGAGCGTGGTGCCGTACTCCATGGGCTGGGCACTCTGCTTTTCGGCTGCCAGGATGATGCCGCCGAAGGCGCCGATTACGCCACCAAGCACGAGGCTCTGCAGCTTGAACACGGTGGTCGACTTGCCGAGGCTCTGCACGGCGATTTCATCCTCGCGAATACCGCGAAGTGCTCGGCCCCACGGTCCGCGCATCATGAAGTAGACAAGCACGCCGAAGATGGCGACCAGAGTCCAGCCGATGATGGTGATGAAGAGCGAATAGCCATTCACCGACTGCGCGAAGAATGAGTAGCGGTTGTCGCCGAACGGGTTGGCGTTCACGAGAAACGCCGAGAATCCCTTCTTGCCGTCAGTGCCGCCAGTGAGCCACGTGAAGCGCACGCTGATCATGGAGATACGAATGATCTCTGCTGCGGCAATCGTGACGATTGCCAAATAGTCCGACTTGAGCCGCAGGGTGGGCACACCAAGCAGCAGCGCGAGCAGGATGGCGAAGAACACCGCGCTTCCAATGGCGGCAGACCAGTGCCACCCGAACGTGGCGATGGGGATTGCCATGCCGTACGCGCCGGCGGCGGCGAAGCCCGCCTGGCCGAAGTTGAGCAAGCCCGTGTAGCCGATGTGCACGTTGAGGCCGATTGCAATGAGGGCATACGCGGCGGCGCTTGACGACAGTGCCACATACGTGGCGTTCGAAAAGATGAGCGCCCAGTTCATCCCGCACGCTCCGCGGTTCCGAGTAGGCCTTGTGGACGCACGAGGAGCACCACGATGAGAATGAGCATGGCGCCAATGGTCTTCAGTTCGACCGCGGCGGGGAACACCCACGCCCACAGTTCGACGAAGATGCCAATGACCACGCTGCCCAAGATCGCCCCAAATGGGTTACCGAGTCCGCCCAGCGTGACCGCCGCAAACATCAGCAACAGCAGGCGGAAGCCCATATCCCACTGCACACCAATCTCGAGTCCGTAGAGCACGCCGCCGATTGCCGCCAACGCGCCACCCACGAGCCACACATAGGCAATCACGCTGTCGGAGTTGATGCCGGTAGACGAGGCGAGCGATGGGTTGTCGCTGACCGCGCGAATGGCCCGACCCTGGCGGGTGTAGAGCAACCACGCGCTGGTGCCGACCGACAGGAGAATGCAGATGCCAATCACCCATAGCGCGCGAGGGGTAACGGTGAAGGGCCCGAAGTCGAATGCGTTTTGCTTGCTGTAGTTGGAGTAGTTCTTGTAACGGGCGCCAAAGATGAACTGGTAGATGTAGCGCACGCCGAGAGCGAGTCCGATCGACACGATCATCATCGAGGTGAGCGAGCTACGTCGTCGGCGCATGGGTTTCCACACGCCTTTTTCCGACGCCACCGAGAATCCCGCGGTAAGTGCAATGGCGATAATTGCTGACGGAATCAAATGCATGCCGAACTGTGCGTTGAACACCCAGGCGGCAAAGGCACCGAACGTGACGATTTCCCCGTGCGCGAAGTTGGAAAGGCCGGTCGTGGCGTAGATGAGCGCGAGGCCAATAGAGCAAATGGCGATGATCGCGGCAAGTTTGAAGCCGTTGAAGAGGTTCTGCGGCAGCAGGTCCAAGCGGGAGACCGTTGTGGTCGTTGTCGCGCCGAGAAAGAACACGGCGGTCGCCTGCGATTCGGGGTTCACCGTCACGGGCCGAGGCGTCTTCGTGGTGTCGACTACTTCAACGCCTTCAGGGAGCGACTCCTCATTAATCGCCACTTGATACGTGCCAGGGTCTGGTACTTCAACACGAAACGCGCCGGCGTCGTCGGTGGTGACGCGCGCGACTTCGCTACCCGCCTCTGTGGAGATGATGACTTCAACACCGGGAACGGGTTCGCGCACGCGTTTGCCGTTTTCGTCGAGGTACTGGTCGTTCACCGCACCAACGATGATCTCGGGTCGTTCATCGGAGTCTGCAGATGCCTGCGCCGAAGACTCCATGCCAAAGCCCATCGCAAGCGCAACGACGAAGGCGATCAGCGTCAGCCGTGGCAGGTGGGCGCGTGATGGGAAAAAGAAGTTCAACACGTTGGCCGAACTCTAGTGTCGGCCCACCGCGCGGGGATTATCTCGAAACCATGAATTTTCAAAGGGCCGCCGTGGCGCCCCTCGGTAGAGTTTGCCCATGGCCAACCCATGGTTTGAGACCGTTGCCGTGGCGCAGCGCCGCGCCGCACGGAGACTGCCCAAATCGGTCTACGGTGCCCTCATCGCGGGGTCGGAAAAGGGGCTCTCGGCACGCGACAACCTGGACTCATTCGACCAATTGGGCTTCGCCCCGCATATCGCGGGCTTGTCCGCAACGCGGGACATGTCCACCACGGTGATGAGCCAGGCCTTGTCAATGCCCGTGATCATCTCGCCCACTGGCGTGCAGGCGGTGCACCCCGACGGGGAGTTGGCCGTTGCACGCGCGGCGGCCAACCGCGGCGTCGCGATGGGGCTGAGCTCGTTTGCTAGCAAGTCGGTGGAGGAAGTTGCCTCGGCAAATAGTCAGACCTTCTTTCAGCTGTATTGGAGTGGTGATCGCGACACGTTGGTGCGCCGCATCGAACGAGCGAGGGCGGCGGGTGCCAAGGGCATCATCGTGACGCTCGACTGGTCGTTTTCGAATGGGCGCGATTGGGGCAGCCCGTGGATTCCGGAAAAGGTCAACCTCACGGCGGCGATCAAGTTGGCGCCCGAGGTCATCGCCAAACCCAAGTGGCTGTGGTCGTTTGCGCGCACAGGCAAGTTGCCCGACCTCACGGCACCGAACATGACAAAGCCGGGCGAGGCCGCTCCCACGTTTTTCGGCGCGTATTACGAATGGATGCAAACGCCGCCGCCATCCTGGGACGACATTGCGTGGCTGCGACAGCAATGGGACGGCCCGTTCATGGTCAAGGGCGTGAGCAGGGTCGACGACGCGAGGCGTGTTGTGGATCTTGGCGCGACCGCGCTGTCGGTATCGAATCACGGCGGCAACAATCTGGATGGCACGCCTGCGCCAATTCGTGCGTTGCCGGCGATTGTGGATGCCGTAGGCGACCGTATCGAAGTTGTGATGGACGGCGGCGTGCGGCGGGGCAGCGACGTGGTCAAGGCATTGGCGCTCGGGGCGCGAGCAGTGATGATTGGCCGCGCCTATTTGTGGGGTTTAGCGGCAAACGGTCAGGCCGGTGTAGAGAACGTGCTTGACATTTTGCGCGGCGGCATCGACTCGACACTGCTGGCTCTTGGCAAGGGTTCGATCGCCGAGTTGCACCGTGATGACGTGGTTGCCCCCGAGGACTTTTACCGTGCCTTGGGCGCGAAGTAGTACCTCCGCTTGACATAGCAAGCGCTTGGCCGTACGGTGCGTTTATGACTATCGCACCTGCACTTTCCGCTGATCAGCGTTTTGATGTCACGAAGTTCTTAGGCGGTTGCGACGCCAAATTGGCTGAGGATCTCTCGCCACACCAGCGCCGCATGATGTTGGTCTACAAGCAGCATGCGAGTCTCGAAATCTGTGGCCGCTGGCAGGAGATCTTCGACCCACGTTTGACGATTGAGCAACCCGATTATGTGTTTGCCGCTCCGCGCAAGTACTACGCACTAGAAGACGCTGCGTCGGTCAAGTGGTTCTACAACGCGCTCTCGTCGGCAGGGTCGAGTGTTCGGTTGCTGACGGATGAAGAGATCTACCTCACCGACAAGGGCTTCATGTCCGAAGCGCTGTACCACATCTATATGCGCGGCGACACCGCACGCGCTTATGGCCATGAGGCCGATGATCTTGAGGGGTACTACGTGGAGTCGCGTTGGTCGATCGTGAACTGGCGATTCAACGATCGAGCGCGCATGATTGGCGAGCGCATCTATCCTGCGCCAACCGCATCGCTGACCAAAATCCCCGAAGAGATGTATTGGACCACCGAGCAAGTTGCCGAGATTCTGAATCCAGAGATCGACGCACGATGGGCACTGCTGACTAATTGAGTTGTTCTTATTGAGGTGATTCGACATGGGTAGCCTGTGCCCATGACGGTTGGATCAAAAACAGATGCGCTGCGTGAGTCACTGAAGCAGCGAGCGTGCGACGCTATTGATGCGCTGAAGAATGACTTGGTGTCGATCAGCCACGACATTCACGCGCACCCCGAAGAAAATTTCGTTGAGTTCCATGCGCACGAAGTGCTCACGCAGATGGTGGCAGACAATGGCTTGCCAGTCACGCGACATGCTTTCGACTTAGACACCGCATTCGACGTAGCGGTGGGTAGCGAGGGTGCAACTGTGGCGGTGTTGTGCGAATTCGACGCGCTACCGGGTATTGGCCACGCATGCGGGCACAACATCATCGCGGCGGCGGGCATGGGTGCAGGGCTTGCGCTCGCAGGCCTGGCCGAAGAAGCGGGCGGTCGATTGCGATTGATGGGTACACCTGCCGAAGAGGGTGGTGGCGGCAAGATCGAGATGGCGCGTAAGGGTGCTTTCGACGGTGTTGATGCGGCGATGATGGTGCACCCGTCGGATGCCGACACTGCGCGAATGAATGCGATCGCTGTGCAGCATGTACTCGCGCGCTACGTGGGTGAAGCTGCCCACGCGTCAATGTCGCCGCACTTGGGAAAGAATGCCCTCGATGCCGCGGTACTTGGCTACATGAATATCGCTGCACTGCGTCAGCACATCATGCCGACTGAGCGCGTGCACGGCGTCTTTCTCAAGGCTGGCGAGAAGCCAAACATCGTGCCGTGGGAGTCGGAGATGGATTGGTACGTGCGCTCCAACACGATCGAAACGCTGCAGCCGCTCAAGGCACGCGTGTCGGCGTGTTTGGAGGCCGCCGGACATGCCACGGGATGCCACTGCGAACTGGAGTGGGTGAAGAATCCCTTCGCCGATGTGGTTGACAACGTGCCGTTGCTCGGCGCATACGTAGCGAACTCCGCGCAGTTCGGGCGCATGCTTACCACCGAACGTCAGTCAGGCTTCGGTGGCGCATCTACCGACATGGGCAATGTGAGTTATCTGGTGCCCTCGATTCACCCAATGATCTCTGTGGCGCCCCAGGGGGTATCACTCCACACACCAGAATTCGCCGACTACGCCGTCACCGAGGAGGCCACGCGGGCCATTCTGGACGGGGCCAAAATCATGGCGATGACGGCGATCGATGTGTGGATGACGGATGTCCTGCGGGCTGAAATGCGCGAGTTTTTTGGCGACGGCGGTATTCCCGACGGGGTTTTGTAGACGCACGTCACAATTTCTCTGCCTCTCACCGCCTAGTTTGTAGGCAAGGGCCAAACGGCTCGACTTCTTACCCCGACAAAGGAGCATGCATGAAGAAGAAACTGTTTGCGGCGCTTGCCGCTTCGACGATCGTCCTGGCCGCCTGTGGTGGTAGCGATTCCTCGAGCGATGGTGGTGGCGAGGTGGAGGTCATCGAGACCGAGACCACCGTCTCCACCGCAACCGATGACATCGTGACCATTGCGTCCACCACGGAAGGCTTCTCCACGTTGGTGGCAGCCCTCGAGGCCGCCGACCTTGTGACCACGCTCCAGGGCGAGGGTCCGTTCACCGTCTTCGCACCAAGCGACGATGCATTTGCTGCGTTGCCCGCCGGTTTGCTCGACAAGTTGCTCCTCCCGGAGAACCTCGAGTCGCTGACGGCAATCTTGCTGTATCACGTGGTGGATGGTGCCGTGTACTCGAGCGACTTGACGGACGGCGACACCGTGACGCTTGAGGGCTCGAGCGTCACCACGTTGATTACCTCTGATGGCGTAACGGTCAACGAGGCCAACGTGACCACCGCAGACATCGCTGCGACCAATGGCGTGATTCACGTCATTGATCAGGTATTGATTCCACCATTCGTGGATATCGAAAGCCTCTAAGTAACACGCATCCTAAGTAGTGCAAGGGGGGTGTGACCGAAAGGTCACACCCCCCTTTTGCGTTTAGTCTGAGACCAATGCTGTTGCACCCCCAGTCGCAAGCCGTTGCTGACTTCATGGCTGCCGTAAGAGTGCAGCCGCTCAACGAACTGTCGCCGAGTGAGGCACGCGAGGTGTTTCGCGCGGCACGCGTGCCAATGGACATTCCAGTGCACGAGGTGCGTGATGTGATTGCTGGCGGCGTGCCGTCGCGGCTGTATCGACCGTCACCGAGTACGTCGATCGGGCTCATTGTGTATTTCCACGGTGGCGGATGGGTGGTGGGCGATCTCGAGACACATGATCACATTTGTCGCACCATGGCAAACCACTCTGGGCATGCCGTGCTGTCGGTGGACTATCGGCTGGCCCCAGAGAACAAGTTTCCCGCAGCTGTCGACGATGCACTTGCATCCACGCGATGGGCGCATGAACACGCGGGCGACCTGGGCGTTGACGATTCGAGGTTGGCCGTGGCAGGTGACTCGGCAGGAGCCAACTTGGCTGCGGTCGTTGCGCAGCAGGGTGTTGTGCCGCTCAAGTATCAGGTGCTGATCTATCCGACTGTTGACATGTCGATGACATTGCCGACGATGGACGAGAACGCTGAAGGTCCGACACTGACCAAGGTGATGATGAAATGGTTCATTGACCACTACCTGCGCGACGAACGGGACGCTGCGAATGTGCTGGCGTCGCCAATTCTGGCAACAGACGACGTATTGAAGCGAGTGCCGCCGGCAGTCATTGTGACATCGGAATTCGACCCGTTACGCGACGACGGCGAGCAGTATGGCAAGCGATTGGTGGCCAATGGCGTGTCCGCGTCGGTCGTGCGATTCAACGGCACCTTGCATGGGTTCTTCTCGATGCTTGCGGGTGTGGACGATGCGTCAGCCGCGCACCACTTGGTGGCGGCAATGATCCGCACGTATCTCTGACACGTATGGCCAAACTGTTCGTCGAGCCGCGTGAGCTGCTGCCATTTGATGGCAGCGCAGTGCTCCACGAGGATGCACTTTCTGCCGACCGAGCATTTGGGGTATTCGAGGAATTGCTCGCCAAGAACCCGTGGGAGTCGCATGACCTCGTGGTGTTTGGCGCCAAGCATCGAGAACCGCGCCTTTCCACCTGGCATGCGCTGGATGACGTGCCCTACACCTACTCGGGTCTCACGCGACAGCCGTTGCCGTTCACGCCATTGCTCAATGAACTACGTGCGCAATGCGAGGAGATTGCATCGGCTCGTTTTAATGCAGTGCTGGTGAATCTGTATCGCGACGGCACTGATGGTGTTGGTTGGCATGCAGACGACGAGCCGGAGAACGGCGTCGAACCAGTGATTGCCTCAGTGAGTCTCGGCGCAACTCGGCGCTTTGACTTGCGCCACCGTGAGTCGGGGATCACGATTAAGACCGAGTTGGAGCATGGGTCAGTGGTGGTGATGTCGGGGTTATCGCAGCATTGTTGGGTGCATCAGATCGCCAAAACCAAAACACTGGTGGGACCGCGCATCAATTTGACGTTTCGGTTGGTAGTAGACCGCCGTTTAGGAGCCTGACGAAACAAGTTCAGCGAGGTTCCTCGCATCGGTATCTCCACCCACGTCCATCTCGATGACGGGGGAGAGGGTGTCGACGAATTCACCTCCGACTACTTTTCGAAGGTACCGATACTCTCTGCCAGCATGCTGGGCAATCTCCTGATACACACGAGGCAACCCACGATGCGGTGTCTACATCGAGTCTTCGCGCACTTCGGCATCGACGATGACGAGTTCACCTGATTCGAGCGTCAACGTCACCGTCACGATCTGGCCTACCTCGAGCGGGGCGATGAGGCCTATCAACATGATGTGATAGCCGCCCGGTTCGAAGGCGACTGCCTGCCCTGCCGGCAACTCGATGCGCTCCACCATCTGCATACCTGTCGAGCCATCGTCATTCACGATCGATTCTTGTACTTCGGCCATTGCGGCAATGCTGATGTCGACATCGGCGTAAAGCACAGCATCATCAATTGCGCTCGTGAGGGTCATGTAAATGGCGCCGTTTGCCGCATCCGTTGGGCTGTTGTAGGCCCTCGCGTCTTCTACGGTTACCGCAGACGTGGTTTCCTCAAGTCCGTCGTCAAGGAGTGTCGTTTCATCGGTCATTTCCCCGGACATGTCATCCATTGATTCCTGATCGCTCGAGCCGCCGCACGCCGCGAGGGTGAGCGCCATGACTGCGAGCGGAGCAATGGCGAGTCGTTTGATGGTCATGAGTGTCCTCTCTTAGCTGTGAGTAACAGAATACGCAGGTCGCTTCCCAAATCGTTTGCGCCAGTGCTAATCGGCCTCCAGTTCACACTTACTTTTGTGCTGAAACCGTGCCTCAACGGAGCGTGGCGATGATTTCGCCCAGATGACGACAGCGTCATGGGGAGATTTCGCGTGGTCCTACGGCGGTGCTTGCCGCACCCACGTGCAAAAAGTTCTCCACGTCATCGCCAACCACGGCGGCAGATTCGGACGTGCGGGGCAATACGAGACACGGACATACCAGTGGGTAACCTGAGGGCATGAAGGTTTCCGTCATCAACGATTCATGTCATGGGCATCAGATGTGTGCGATTGCCGCACCAGAGATTTTTGGCAGCGACGAGATCGGTAACGCAGTGGTGCTCATTGAGGGCGACTTGCCGGTGGAGCTTGAGGCAAAGGCACGTCGAGCAATGGGGAATTGCCCTGAACGGGCCATTGTGATCACTGAATAGCGCTATCTGTCAAACATCACGACGGGGGGACACGTGACAGAGACAAACAGCCTGGTTGAGGAGCTCCTCACCAACTACAACATCATGGATCCGGGCTTCGTTCGTGAGCCGTTCGCGAAGTACGACGTCATCCGCGAGTCAAAGTGTCCAATTGCCCACACCGAGCAGATGGGTGGCTCATGGTTGCCGACGCGTTATGCAGACGTTGTGGCCATCGCTCAGGAGTATGAGATATTCACCTCACGGGAAATCCTCGTCGTACCGCCTGCGCCCGGTCGTCAGGAAGGCCCGTACAGCAATGTTGCTGCGCCGCCGATCACCTCCGATCCACCCGATCATCACTGGCATCGCCGTTTGGTGCTGCCGATTTTTTCGCCGCAGTCGGTTGCGAAGTACGAGCCGGTGACAAAGGCGTTGTGTAACGCGCTGATCGACGAGATCATCGACAAGGGCACGGCCGATGCCGCCGGCGACTACGCCCAACATATTCCGGTACGAGTGATCGCCACGATGCTTGGCGTGCCGTTGGAGATGGAGGAGGAGTTCACCTCGTGGGTGCGCGGTGTGCTCGAGCAGGGCATGACAGATCCTGAGATTCGTGCGAAGAGCTCGCTCAAGATCATTGAGTACTTTGTGGCGCAACTCGCCGATCGACGCAAGAACCCTCGCCCCGGCGATTTCATTAGCGACCTCACGAAGGCCGAAGTGGATGGCAAACCGGTGCCTGACTCGTACATCTTGGGCGTGTGCAACCTCATGTTGGTGGCGGGTGTAGATACCACGTGGTCGGCGATTGGGTCCTCAATGTGGCACATGGCCCAGCACCCCGAGCATCGCAAACAGCTGCGCGATAACCCCGACTTGTGGCCGACAGCCATTGAAGAACTGCTGCGCGTTTATGCGCCCGTCACAATGGCGCGCATCGTCGACCGAGACATCGAGTTTCAGGGATGTCCAATGAAGGCGGGCGATCGTGTGTTGATGGCATTCCCCGCAGCGAACCGTGACCCGCGCCAGTTCGAACATCCTGATCAGGTCATTCTCGATCGCGAACACAACCGACATGTGGCCTTTGGTTCGGGCATCCACCGATGCGCGGGAAGCAACCTGGCACGGCTTGAATTGCGCGTCGCAATCCAGACATGGCTCGAGAGGATTCCCGAGTTCTCACTCGTCAATCCTGATGATGTCACATGGGCGGGCGGCCAAGTACGCGGCCCGCGCCGCTGCATGGTGCGCTTCTAGCTACGCGTTCTGATTCGGCGGCGTGTGGTGGTGACCTTCCACGTCAATCCGGGGCACAATGCGCTCCAGCCACTTCGGCATCCACCAATTGCGATCGCCGAGAAGTTCCATCGTTGCCGGCACTAACACCATGCGGATGATGGTGGCGTCAATTGCTACTGCAGTGGCGAGTCCGAGTCCAAACAACTTGAGCTGCCGGTCGTAACCGAGAACGAAGGCAGCAAACACACAGACCATGATCAAGGCCGCGGCCGTGATGACACGCGCAGTGGCGGTGAGGCCGTCGGCAACGGCGGTTGCATTGCTCCGCGTGTTGTCGTATTCCTCTTTGATGCGTGAAAGGAGAAATACCTCATAGTCCATCGACAATCCGAAGACGATCGCAAACAGCATCATTGGTGCCCACGTTTCGATAGGACCTGCCTTATCGACTCCGATCAATTCCATACCCCAACCCCATTGGAAGATGGCCACGATCACGCCGTAGGCGGCACCGATGCCGAGCAAGTTGAGAATCACGGCCTTCAGCGGCACAAGCAGACTGCGGAACACCGCAAGCAACAGCAGGAACGACAGCGATAGCACGCCAATGAAGAGATACGGCATGCGACCACCGATGACGTTGGCAAAGTCCACGCCACCTGCGGTGAATCCACCCACCATTGCATCAACGCCAAGCGAAGGAATGACATCGTCGCGAAGGTCATTAACGAGTTGCGTCGTGGCCGCATCTTGTGGGGCGGTGGTGGGATAGGCAATGACGAGAGCGAGATCGTCGGTGAGCGGAACGCCCTGCGCAACAACAACTGCGTCGAGTGCGGTAAGTGACTCGGCGAATCCTTGCAGGGCCTCAGGGTTAGATGCAGTGTCACCCTGCACAGTGATGTAAAGCGGGCCATTGAAGCCGGGGCCGAAGCCCTCGGCGAGCATGTCGTAGGCCTTGCGCACGGTGGTGTGCTTGGGGGCGTTGCCATTGTCGCCAAAGCCGAGTCGAATGGAGAGCAGCGGTGCGGCGAGCACGAGCAACAGCGCGGTGGCCCCGATTGCTGCCGGCCACGGGCGGCGCTGAATAAAGCGACTCCAGCGATACCAGAACGTGGTTTCCTTCGGTTTCACCGTGCGTTCGGGCAGCGGCGTGCGCAGTGCGGGCACGGCAAAGCTCACCATCATGATCGCCACAGCGACTCCGACTGCGGTGAGGAAAATCGGCAGCGATTCGTCAGCAACCGAGAAGAATGCGATCACGACGAATGACAACATCGAAATGAGAGCAGCACGTGACGTGCGATTGATCTTGCGGCCCACCATTGCGAGCAACGCAGGGAGCAGCGAGATCGAGGCGATCATCATGAGCAGCACGCCGATAATCGCGCCCATGGCGAGCCCGCGGGCAAACGCAAGCCCCATGACAAAGAGGCCGAGTAGCGAAATAATGACGGTGATTCCGGCGAAGATCACTGCTCGGCCAGAGGTGTCCACTGCCTCGACGATGGCGTCTTCGACGTCGAACCCGCCGTCGAGTCCCTCTTTGAATCGCGTGACGATGAATAGCGCATAGTCGATTCCGACGCCGAGGCCAATCATGGCTACAAGCGACGTGGTGAAGTCGGGCATTGGCAACACGTTGCTCGCAACGGTCACCAGCGAGGCGCCGACGCCGAGGCCAATCAGCGCTGTACCGATGGGCAGACCCATCGCCAGGATGGAGCCAAATGCAAGAACCAAGATGATCATCGCGGCGAGCAGACCGTACGCCTCACTAGCCGGCAATTCGAACTCGGCAAACACATTGCCGCCATATTCGATCTGCAACCCAGGCACGTTGATGTCGTCGTCGAGGTGCTGGATCTCTTCGGAGATGGCGAGTGCTTCACCTTGTGTGGTGATTGCGATGTCAAGCGCAGCAAACGCAATCGTGCCCGACTGGCTGATCTGCGTGGGTGCGTCGTACGGGCTGGTGAGCGACACCTCTTCGAGTGCATCGACACGCTCGAAGAGTGTGTTCATCGCTTCCTGCACTGCTGGATCAGTGACGCCGTTGTCTGCGCGAAACACGATTTCGCCTGTGAACCCTGCTCGTTGCGGGCTAGCAGCCTCAAGCAGCGCCTGCACATCACTGGTTTCGCTGTCGGGAATATCAAACTCGGTAGCGAAATCCGAACCAAGCGTTGCTGAAGCAACACCGAGACCGATGAGCAGCGGAATCCAGATGCCAAACACCATGAGACGACGACGACGGGCACTGAAGCGCGCAAGGCGGGCGAGCATGGAGACCTCTTTAGCGATGTGGGGGATAGGGGTTCGGCGATTTCACCGCCGGAAAAAGTTATCTCAGGGTAACGACTATGTGTCGTGTCCTGTTGGCGACTATCGCCACGTTATGTCGACGGGCCAACGGCCAATGCCACCTTGTTCATTGAGCATGCCGGTGAGTTCACGATTGAGGTGGCGCGAGCGCCAGGTGAGCATGTCGTGGGCCATGGGGAGGACGCGTGTCGGGTCCGTGACGCTTGTTCGCCACGTGGGGTCTGCCGTGAGATCAAATGCCAGCCACGAGCCATCGCCAAAATGCACATAGGCGGCGTGGTCGTAGCGGAGCACCGCAAGGTTCTGGCGCTCGAGCGATCGGTCCCATGGCCACTCGCGATTACCCATGCGGATGAAATGGTGGCGCCAGTCATATTCATACGTTGCATGAGCACGCCACTGGGGCGGCTGCTCGCCACGCAGTAACGGGGTAAGCGGCAGGCCGTCGCATTGCGCAGGGACGGGTTCGCCGATCGCCTCAGCGATGGTCGGCACGATGTCGACGTTTTCGGTGAATGCATCCACGGCGGTGCCCGCGCGATTGGCGAGTCGAGGATCGCGAACAAGGCCGAGGATGTGATAACTCTGCTCGAAGTAGCCGAGCTTTTCTTTGAGCCCGTGATCGCCGAGTTGTTCGCCGTGGTCAGCGGTCACAATGATCAACGTGTTGTCCCACTCGCCACGCGCAACGAGTGTGTCAAAGATGCGGCCGAGTTGTTCGTCTACATCGCCGATCATGCCGTAATACTGGGCACGTAAGCGACGCATCTCACCTTCATCGGTGGGTGCTTGCGCAGCGGACAGCTGCAGGGCAAAGTCGTGAAACGGATGTCGGTCGTCGGCAGGGGGAATAGGCAACTCGACATCATCGGGGTCGTATGCGGAGGACCATTTGCCGGCTGCGGCGTATGGCGGATGGGGCCGGAGATAACTGGCATGCGCAAACCACGGCGCATGTTGCCGATTGAGCCATCCGAGAAAGCGATCGGTGAGGAATGCCGAGAGCCCAAATTCAGCGGGTCTCATGGGCTCGGAGGTCAAGGCTGCTTGTGCGTTCATTGGCACGTCGAATCCGTGCTCGCGCAGATACGTAATCCACTCCTCGTGCGGCTCTGGAATGAACAGTTCGCAGTCGAAGCCAGGCAAGATGCCTTCGAATGAAGTGAGTCTCCAGTCATCGGGCCCGTCCACGTCGCGCGGATCGGCCGACTGATCGGTGTAGCCGAACAGCACGGGGGTATAGCCGGCGCGCCGCGCCAACAGCGCCACATTGTCGAACCGTCGGTCGAGTGGCGTGCCGTTGGCCACCACACGATGATTCATTTGGTACATCCCTGTATACAAACTTGCGCGGCCTGGCGAACATGGCGCGCACTGGCTGTAGTGGCGCGTCAAGCGGACACCTGCACGAGCCAGACGATCGAGGTTCGGCGTTCGCACAAGGGGATGGCCGGCGATCGAGAGGCAGTCGGCGCGAAATTGGTCCAGCGTGATGAGCAGCACGTTTGGTCGCACGAGTGCAGAGCCTACGACGGGCTGGCATAGGGTGCGCTCAGCACATGCATGACGAACTGAATAGTCGACTCATTGCGCTTCCCGATGGGCTGCGCGTCCGGGTGGTGGAGTGGGACGGTGGCGCCAGCCTGCCGCCACTCGTACTCGTGCATGGGCTGGCATCAAACGCGTTGCTGTGGCGTGGTGCCGCTGAGGCGCTCGCCGATCGTGGACATCGCGTCATTGCGGTCGATCAACGCGGGCACGGGCTGAGCGATAAGCCGGACGACGGCTACGACATGGCGACGGTAGCGAGTGACCTCGCCGCGTTGATTCTGGTTTTGCAGAGCAACGGCATCGAGCGACCCGTGGTCGCGGGCCAATCGTGGGGCGGCAACGTGGTGGTCGAA
Organism: Ilumatobacteraceae bacterium; assembly: GCA_044237775.1. GTDB lineage: Bacteria > Actinomycetota > Acidimicrobiia > Acidimicrobiales > Ilumatobacteraceae > UBA3006. Next base: position 43,504 of record JBIIEO010000002.1, read on the forward strand.
CTCGCGCATCGTCAGCCTGCACTCATACGCGGTGTGATTGCCGTCGACGGAGGTTTCCTCGAATTGCGCGAACATTTTTCCGAATGGGAGTCCTGCGCTGTTGCGTTGCAGCCACCGCGTCTTGAGGGCACACCTGCCGAGGCGATGCGGCAGTATTTGTGCAGCGCACACCCCGACTGGCCGGAGTCGGGTATCGAGGGTGCGATGGCCAACATGGAGCATTTGCCTGATGGCACCATTCGTCCGTGGCTGCGCTTCGAGCGTCATATGTCGATTCTGCGCGGCCTGTGGGAACACCGCCCATCTGCCCTCTACGAACACATCGCGGTTCCCGTCATGCTGGTGCCGGCAGAGGGCCCGCGCGGCGTGTTTGCCGATACGAAGCGCGAGGCAGTTGAGCGCGCGGCGCGGTTGTTGCCCCAATCGCGTGTTGAATGGTTCAGCCCCGCCGATCACGACCTGCACGCGCAGTTTCCCGAGCGCTTCGCAGGTGTGGTGCACGAGGCGACGATCGACGGATTCTTTACATGACACTTCCACGCATTCTCACCATCATGGGTTCGGGCGAGACTGCCCCGACCATGGTCACCACGCATCGTGCATTGGCCGCGCGATTGCCAAAGTCGGCGCATGCGGTGTTGCTTGACACGCCCTATGGGTTTCAGGAAAACGCTGCCGAGTTAGCCGATAAGGCCACGGAGTACTTTCGCACCTCGATCAATATGAACCTCGATGTCGCCGGCATGACGCGCATTATTGGCGCTGATGCACTGGCCACTGAACGTGGTATGCAATCGGTTTCGGATGCGCAGTATGTATTTGCGGGGCCTGGCTCACCCACGTATGCGTTGCGTCAGTGGGAAGGAACGCAGCTTGCCGAGTTGATTCGCGCCAAACTTCGCGGTGGTGGCATCGTCACGTTCGCTTCCGCAGCGGCACTTACCCTCGGGCGCTACACGCTGCCCGTGTACGAGATATACAAGGTGGGCGAGGATCCGCGTTGGTTGACGGGCCTTGACGTGCTGTCTGGAATTGGCATTAATGCCGTCGTCATTCCGCACTACAACAACCAGGAGGGTGGTCATCACGACACGCGCTTCTGTTACATGGGTGAGCGGCGCTTGGCGATGCTCGAGGCCGAACTTCCCGATGACGTGTATGTATTAGGTGTAGACGAACACACTGCGCTGGTGATTGACCTCGACGCCGAGAGCGCACGTGTCATGGGCAAGGGTGTTGTCACACTGCGGTTGCGCGACGTGTCGACGGAAGTGGCAACTGGCGAGACCATTGCGCTGGATCGACTACGCAACCCATCGTCGGGTGCCGCACCACGCCACTCCGTGAACGCGGTGGCGGAGTCAACGACTGCTTATGACAGCGTGGTGTCTGTTTCGTTGCGTTCGGCTACCGACCGATTAAGCGAATCGTTTCACGCAGCCGTTGAACGTGGCGATGCCGATGCCGCAGCCCGTGCGGCGCTCGAACTTGACGACGCCATCGTTGCCTGGTCGATCGACACACTGCAGAGCGATGACACCGACTACGCCCGCGGTGTGCTGCGGGGCATGATTGCCAAACTGGCACAAGTGGCCCAAGTTGGCCTGCGTGACCCGCGCGAGGTTGTTGCCCCGCTGATGACGGTATTGCTCGACTTGCGTGCGCGCGTGCGAGCCGACAAGCGATTCGATCTGTCCGACCTCATTCGCGACCACCTCGTTGCGATGAACATTGAGGTGCGCGACACTGCGGAAGGTGCCGTGTGGGTGTTGGGCGACGATCACTAAGCGAACTGTTTCGTCTCTTCATTTTTTTGGGGACGATCGGCGTGGGCGGTCCTGCGGCGCACGTTGCCCTGATGCATGATCATGTGGTGCGGCGCCGCGGGTGGGTAGATGACCGGGAGTTCACCACGCTTGTCGGTGCAACTGCGTTGATTCCGGGGCCAAACTCGACCGAGTTGGCAATGGCGATCGGTCACCGCCGCGGGGGTGTGAAAGGCCTCCTCGTCGCGGGCACTGCATTCATTGCACCGGCCGTGCTCATCGTCGGTGCACTCGCGTACGCGTATGTTGAATATGGCGCTCGTCCCGTCGTCGACAATCTGCGGTATGGGGTCTTTCCCGTGGTGGCGGCGATCGTGGTGGTCGCGCTTGTGCGCCTACGCACGATGATCCTTGGCTCGCCGCTTGTCGCGGTCATTGCTGCGGGAGCAATTGGGTTGAACGCCCTTGGTTTGCATGAAGTATTCACCCTGCTCGCATCGGGTGTTGCAATGTTGGTGGCTCGATCGGCAGGCAGTGCACGCCGCACCGCATTTCCTGCGCTTGTCGGCATCGTCGCGGCGACCATGGTGCCTGGCTTTTGGCGCATCCTCGCACTATTTGCCGAGATTGGTTCGCTCATCTTTGGTAGCGGCTATGTGTTGCTGGCGTTCCTAGATTCGCAACTTGTGCAAGATCGTGGATGGATCACGGGCCAACAGTTGCTCGACGCGGTTGCCATTGGCCAGGTGACGCCGGGTCCGGTGTTTACTACCGCCACTTTTGTGGGTTGGCAGATTGATGGCATTGGTGGAGCACTCGCTGCCACCATCGGCATCTTTGCACCATCGTTTGTGTTTGCGTTCGTTGTCGGATCGGTTGTTCGTGTAGTGGAGCGGCACGAGGCATTTCGTCACGTCCTCGATGGGGTGGCGACGGGATCGATAGCCCTCATGGCCGTGGTCGCCGTCCGGCTCGTCGAGTCGTCGGTAACTGACTTTTTTACGGGTGCGGCGCTTATTGGCGCGGGGGCGTTACTGCTTTTCACCCGCCTGAACAGCGCCTGGCTCATTGGCGCGGGTGTGCTGCTGGGACTGATCGTCGGATCGTGATTGCGCCCTTTTCCCGCGAGGGGATCCGCAAGTAGCCTCGGTCACACCAAACGAACGGGGGAACCGAGATGAGTCGAGTGGTCAAAGCGGCGTTGTTGCAGACCGATTGGACGGGCGACAAAGAGTCGATGATCGATAAGCACGAGGCCGCGGCGCGTGAGGCCGCAAAGCAAGGTGCGCAGGTGATGTGCTTTCAGGAATTGTTCTACGGGCCGTACTTCTGTCAGGTACAAGACCCGAAGTATTACGACTACACCGAAGCGATCCCTGATGGTCCAACGACGAAGCGATTTCAATCGGTGGCGAAGGAACTTGGCATGGTGCTCGTATTGCCAATGTATGAAATTGTGCAGCCGGGTTTGTATTACAACACCGCTGCTGTCATCGACGCAGATGGCCGCTATCTCGGCAAGTATCGCAAGCAGCACATTCCGCAGGTGAAGGGATTCTGGGAGAAGTTCTATTTCACGCCCGGCACCGACGGGTATCCCGTGTTCGACACTGCGGTGGGCAAAGTCGGCGTGTACATCTGCTACGACCGTCACTTCCCTGAGGGGTGGCGTGCACTTGGCTTGAACGGCGCAGAGATTGTTTTCAACCCGTCGGCAACAAGTCGCGGGTTGTCGGAATACATCTGGCGCATCGAGCAGCCTGCAGCGGCGGTGGCCAACATGTATTACGTCGGTGCCATTAACCGCGTTGGCATTGAATCGGAGTACGGCGACGACGATTTCTATGGTCAGAGCTACTTCGTGGATCCCGAAGGCAAGTTTGTCGGCGAGCAGGGTGACCCGCACAAGCCCGAGCTAATTGTGCGCGAACTTGATTTGGACAAGATCCGTATGGTGCGTGATCGCTGGGCGTTCTATCGCGACCGCCGACCGGATGCATACGACGAATTAGTACAACGCTGAATCACGAACTGAGGAGGGGTAACTCATGGCACGCACACTCATCAAGAACGGCACGGTAATCAGCCCAACAGGACGACACGAGGTTGACGTCCTTATTGAAGGCGAAACCATTACCGCACTGTTGAACCGCGGTCAGGCAGAGGCGCTCAACGTCGCCGCCGACCGGGTCATTGACGCGAAGGGCAAGTACGTGGTGCCGGGTGGCATCGACGTGCACACGCATATGGAGCTGCCGTTCGGCGGCACTTCGGCGAGCGACACCTTCGAGACCGGCACGATCGGTGCGGCCTGGGGAGGTGTCACCACAATCGTCGACATGGCGCTTCAGCGTTATGGCGAGAACGTGCACGAGGGTCTCGCCGAGTGGCATCGCAAGGCTGCGGGCAATTGTGCCGTTGACTACGCGTTTCACCAGATCGTCGGCGGCGTCGACGAGCAGTCGTTGAAGGACATGACGTATCTCGTGGAGCACGAGGGCGTCACCTCGTTCAAGTTGTTCATGGCGTATCCGGGCGTTTTTTACTCGGACGACGGCCAGATTCTGCGCGCGATGCAGACGGCAAGCGAGAACGGCGCGACGATCATGATGCACGCCGAGAACGGCATTGCCATCGACGTGCTCGTGCAGCAACACATCGCTCGTGGGGAGACTGACCCGAAGTATCACAGCATCAGCCGCCCGAGTTTGCTGGAAGGTGAAGCCACGAACCGCGCGATCGTGTTATCGAAGGTGGCGGGCAATGTGCCGCTGTACATCGTGCATATGTCGGCATCCGAGGCGCTTGAGGCAGTGGCCGAGGCCCGAAACGAGGGGCTCAACGTGTTCGCTGAGACGTGCCCGCAGTACCTCTATATGACGTTGGAAGACCACCTCGCCCAGCCGGGATTCGAGGGCGCCAAGTACGTGTGCTCGCCGCCGATTCGCAGCAAGCACGACACGCACGCGCACCATTCCGACCTGTGGAAGGGCCTGCGCATGAACGAGCTGGCGGTGGTATCGACCGACCATTGCCCGTTCTGCTTTAAGGACCAGAAGGAACTCGGCATCGGCAACTTCGCCAAGATCCCCAACGGCATGGGCGGCGTCGAACACCGTATGGAATTGATCTATCAAGGCGTCGTGCAGGGACAGTTGTCGCTCGAACGATGGGTCGAAACGTGTTGCACCACACCGGCGCGCATGTTCGGCATGTATCCGCAGAAGGGCATCATCGCGCCGGGGTCAGATGCCGACATTTTGGTGTGGGACCCAAATGGCAAGACGACCATCGGCATCAACGACAAACACCATATGAACATGGATCACTCTTCATGGGAGGGTTTCAAGGTGGACGGCAAGGTCGACACCGTGCTGTCACGTGGCGAAGTGATTATCGAAAACGACACCTACAAGGGCCGCAAGGGCCACGGCAAGTTCATCAAGCGTGGACTCTGCCAGTACCTCAACTAAGGAGTATCACATCATGCAGCGCGTCAGCCATTGGATAAACAACAAGGTTGTTCCCGGTACATCCGGTCGTACCGGCAAGATCTTCAACCCTGCAACAGGAGAGCAGCAAGGCGAGGTCGATCTCGCTTCTGTAGAGGAAGTCGACCGCGTCATCGCTGTGGCGAAGGAAGTATTCCCGGCCTGGCGGGCAACCAACATGTCGAAGAAGGCGGAGATCATGTTTCGCCTTCGTGAATTGTTGGACGCCAACCGCAAGGAACTTGCTTCAGTGTTGACGCTCGAGCACGGCAAGGTGCCGTCGGATGCGCTCGGCGAAATTGCTCGCGGCATTGAAAACATTGAGTTCGCTTGCGGTATTCCCGCATTGTTGAAGGGTGGATACAGCGAGCAGGCCTCCGCAGGTGTCGACGTGTATTCGATTCGTCAGCCACTTGGAGTCGTAGCCGGAATTACGCCGTTCAACTTCCCGGCGATGGTGCCGATGTGGATGTTTGCGAATGCAATCATGTGCGGCAATACGTTCGTGTTGAAGCCGAGTGAAAAAGACCCGTCGTCGTCGATGTTCATTGCCGACTTGCTGCGTCAGGCGGGGCTACCCGACGGCGTATTCAACATTGTGCACGGTGACAAAGTGGCGGTTGACCGTTTGCTGGAGCACCAAGACATTGCTGCGGTGTCATTTGTGGGTTCCACGCCGATCGCACGATACGTGTACGAGACGGGCACCAAAAATGGCAAGCGTGTGCAGGCACTCGGTGGGGCGAAGAATCACATGCTGGTGTTGCCTGATGCCGACCTCGACATGGCCGCTGATGCGGCGGTGAGTGCGGCGTATGGTTCGTCGGGCGAGCGATGCATGGCGGTGTCCGTCGTACTTGCCTCCGACTCGATCGCTGACGCGTTGGTGTCGAAAATTAAGGATCGCATCCCGAACGTGAAAGTAGGTCCGGGCACCGATCCTGCTGCCGAGATGGGACCGCTCATCAGCAAAGAGCACCGCGACAAGGTTGCCGGCTACGTGAGCAGTGCATCGTCGGAAGGCGCAACCGTGGTGGTCGATGGCACAGACAAGGCCAGCGAGCCCGGTTACTTCCTCAACCCGAGCCTCATCGACAACGTCAAGCCCGGCATGAAGTGTTACGACGAAGAGATCTTCGGGCCAGTGCTGACGGTGATGCGCGTGAAGGGATACGAAGATGGTCTGGCTGCGATCAATGCCAATCAGTTCGGCAATGGAACGGCAATCTTCACCCGTGATGGCGGCGTAGCGCGCCAGTTCCAATACGAAGTGAACGTGGGCATGGTGGGCATCAACGTGCCGATTCCTGTTCCCGTGAGTTACTACTCGTTTGGTGGTTGGAAGGCGTCGTTGTTCGGCGACCAGCACATGTACGGGCCTGAGGGTGTCAACTTCTACACGCGCGGCAAGGTCGTCACCTCACGATGGCCAGACCCGCGCACGTCGTCGGTCAACCTCGGGTTCCCGACGAATCGCTAGAGCGACGAGCAGACGGGGGGAGGGGAACATGGACATCGGTGTGGTGTTACAGACAACGCCGCCATCGGCGCGCGTGGTTGACCTGGCAAAGAAGGCCGACATGTTTGGGTTCTCCCATGTATGGACCTTCGACAGTCACATCTTGTGGCAAGAGCCCTACGTCATTTACAGCCAGATTCTCGCCGAGACGCGCAACGTTGTGGTGGGGCCGATGGTTACTAACCCCGCCACGCGTGACTGGACGGTGACGGCCAGTACGTATGCCACGTTGAACGAGATGTACGGCAATCGCACAATTTGCGGTATCGGCCGTGGCGACTCCGCGGTGCGTGTTACTAACGGCAAGCCCACCACGCTTGCCACATTGCGCGACAGCATTCATGTGATTCGTGAACTCGCCAACGGTCGTGCGGTGGACTACAACGGCTCGACGATTCGCTTTCCGTGGGCGACGAAGAGCCAGTGCGAGGTGTGGGTTGCGGCATATGGCCCCAAGGCGCTCGCGCTCACCGGCGAGGTGGGCGACGGATTCATTTTGCAGTTGGCTGACCCGTCGATTGCCGAGTGGACGATCAAGGCCGTGCGTGACGCGGCAGCCGCCGCCGGCCGCGACCCGAAGAGCGTGAAGATCTGCGTTGCCGGCCCCGCGTATGTGGGTGAGGACATGGCGCACATGCGAGATCAGTGCCGTTGGTTCGGTGGCATGGTGGGCAACCACGTGGCTGACATCGTCGAGCGCTACGGCTCCGACGCGCCCGTGCCGAAGGCGCTCACCGACTACATCAAGGGTCGTAAGGGCTACGACTACAACGATCACGGTCGTGCGGGCAACTCGCACACTGATTTCGTACCGGATGACATCGTGGATCGCTTCTGCATCCTGGGTGGCGTCGACGAGCACATTCGTCGACTTACCGAGTTGAAGGAACTGGGTGTCGATCAGTTCGCCATTTATTTGCAGCATGACGGCAAGGACGAAACGCTGAACGCGTATGGCGAGAAGATTTTGCCAGCTATCGCCGAATTGGGCAAAGCCAAGGAATGAGCCGTACCCAATGACACTCCGACGCACGGCATATCGCACGGCAATGTTTGTCGTCGCGCTCGCTGGCGTTGCCGCGTTATGGGAGTTCTACAAGTGGGTCGGGCCGGACGATGGCGGCAAGGTGTTTGGTGTGGCGATCCTGCCGCGTGCCAACGACACGGCCATGCCGCACGTGTGGTCGATGTTGAGTCGATACGGCAAGCCCGAGTTGCGAGGTAGTGACACCAAGATTTGGGAGGTCGTGTTGTCAGGTGCGTGGTATTCGTTCCGCCTGTCCCTCGTGGGGTTCGTGCTCGGCGGCTCGATCGGCGTCGGACTTGCCATCGTGATGGCGCGCTTCCGCATTGTCGAACGCGGACTGTTGCCGTATCTCGTGTTGTCGCAGACCGTCCCGCTGATCGCGCTCGCACCACTTGTCGTGGCGTGGGGCGGCAAGCTTGAGATTGGTCCGTTCACGTGGCCGCGCTGGCTGTCGGCCTCCGTGCTCGGTGCGTTTCTCGCATTCTTTCCCGTCTCGGTAGGCACGCTGCGCGGACTGTCGAGTGCGCCGACCGCGGCACTTGAGTTGATGCAGAGTTACGCAGCCTCGTGGCGCCAGACATTGGTATGCCTGCGCTTTCCGGCTGCGGTGCCGTTCATGGTGCCGGCATTTAAGTTGGGCGCCACGGGCGCGGTGATTGGTGTTGTCGTGGCTGAGATTTCAACAGGATTAAAGGGCGGCATTGGTCGCCTCATCATTGAGTACGCCCGTGAGGCGACCGCCGACCCGGCAAAGGTCTTCACTGCGGTGTTTGGCGCCGCTGCGCTTGGCTTGGCGATGGCTGGGTTGGTGGCGGCAATGGATGTGCTGTTGATGCGCAATCGACCGAAGGAGATCACAGCATGACCGATCAAGCCCCCGCAGTGCTGGTCAGCGGCGTGAGCAAGATTTTCAATGACGGCACACCCAAGCGTGTTGAGGCGCTCGTGGGGGTCGACCTGCGCGTGGAACGCGGCGAGTTTGTGTCGCTGATCGGCCCGTCCGGTTGCGGCAAGTCAACGCTGCTGCGACTTATCGCCAACCTGCTCGAACCCACCTCGGGCGACATTGCCGTGAATGGTAAGTCTGCAAGTCAGTCGCGCTTGGAGCAGGACTACGGCATGGCGTTTCAACAATCGGGATTGTTTGATTGGCGCACGGTGGCCAAGAACATCGAATTGCCCCTCGAGTTGAAGGGCTGGGACAAGGCCAAGCGTGCCGAACGTGCCCGCGAGATGCTCGAGTTGGTCAAGTTGCCCGAGTTCGCCGATCTTTACCCGTGGCAGTTGTCGGGCGGCATGCAACAGCGCATCGCCATCGCCCGCGCACTTGCTGCACATCCGCAGTTGTTGCTGATGGACGAACCATTCGGCGCACTGGACGAAATGACGCGTGAGTACATGCAGGGCGAGTTGCTGCGCATCTGTGCTGAAACCAAAACGACGGTGGTGTTCGTGACGCACTCGATTCCAGAAGCTGTGTATTTGTCGAACCGCGTGGTGGTCATGTCGCCGCGCCCGGGGCGTATCACCAAGCTGATTGATGTGAATTTGAGTGGCGAGCGCACCGAAGACACACGTAATGCCGACGATTTCTTCCACGGCATTACCGCCGTGCGTGAGGGGCTACGCGGCACGCACGCCGACCACGCCAATGCAGGCGCCGTGCGCGGGGTAGAGGATCGCTGATCGTGACCGAACGCCTTCGCCGCATTGCACCACCCCTGGTGTTTGGCATTGCGTTTCTTGCCTTGTGGGAGGGGCTGGTGTGGGTGTTTGCGTTGAAGCCGTACTTCCTGGCGGCGCCGTCGAAGATCTTTGGCGAATTTGTCGACAACGCGGGGCGCGTGTGGGAGGCAGCATCGGTATCGGGTATGAACGCCCTCGTTGGACTGATCGCCGGCACCGTGCTTGGTGTCGCGATGAGCTTTGTGCTGAGTCGATACCGATTTCTCGGCGAAGTCGTCACGCCGCTTGCAATTGCACTAAACGCAATTCCGATCTTTGTGCTCGTCGCGGTACTCAACAACATGTACTCAATTACCAGCGAAACACCGCGTCGCATCATGGTCACGCTGGTCGTCTACTTCATCGTGTTAGTCAACGTTGCTAAGGGACTCACGCAGGTGCGTAGTACTCACGTCGAAATCATGCGCTCGTATGCGGCCTCGGAGTTTGAGATCTTGCGCAAGGTGCGGGTGCCTAATGCGCGGCCGTATCTGTTCACTGCGCTCAAGATCGCCGCACCGGCTTCAGTTATCACCGCATTCGTATCCGAGTATTTTGGCGGCTCACAAAACGGGCTCGGCAGCCGCATCACCTCAAACATCGCCAATTCGCGCAATGCAACCGCCTGGGCCTACGTGCTCGGCGCCTGCATGCTTGGTCTAGGGTTCTACGTCATTTCCGTAGTCCTGGAAAACGCCACCAGTAAGGGTGGCGGTGGAACGAATACCAGTAAGGAAAACCACTAAACAGGGGTCTCGACCCCGGGGGAGAACACAACCAATGAGGAAATCACGCATCAAGTTCGCAGTCGCGAGCCTGGCGGCGTTGTCCTTGATTGCCGGCGCATGCGGCGGCTCAAGCGATGACAGTGCCGAGGAATCGACTGACGAATCTACGGAAGAAACCACGGCTAGCACCGAGTGCACCGAGCTCACGCCGGTCAAGTTGCAGTTGCAGTGGTTCGTCCAGGCTCAGTTCGCCGGCTACTTCGCCGCGCAAGATCAGGGCTTCTATGAGGACCAGTGCTTGGATGTCGAAATCGTCGAAGGCGGCGTTGACATCGTGCCGCAGACGCAGTTGGCCAACGGTGACGTTGACTTTGCGATCTCGTGGGTGTCGAAGGCGCTCGCGAGTCGCGAGGCCGGTGCCAACATCGTGAACATCGCCCAGGTGTTCCAGCGCTCGGGCACCTTGCAGGTGTCGTTCGCTGATGCCGGCATCACGTCGATCGCCGACTTCAAGGGTAAGAAGATTGGTAACTGGGGCTTCGGCAACGAGTTCGAGATCTTCGCTGGCCTCACCAAGGCTGGTCTCGATCCTGCGACCGACGTCGAGTTGGTGCAGCAGCAGTTCGACATGGCGGGCTTGCTCGCCGGCGACATCGATGCTGCAGAGGCAATGACCTACAACGAGTACGCACAGGTGCTCGAGGCCGTCAACCCGGATACGGGCGAGCTGTATCAGCCCGAGGACTTCAACGTCATCTCGTATGAAGAAGAGGGCGTTGGCATGTTGCAGGACGCCATCTGGGCCGACGGTTCACGCTTGAACGACGAGGGCTATCGCTCGACCGCCGTCAAGTTCGTTGCCGCTTCGCTCCAGGGTTGGGCGTTCTGCCGTGACAACGTCGAGACCTGCCGCGACATCGTCGTGTCGAAGGGATCGAAGCTCGGCAACAGCCACCAGCTGTGGCAGATGAACGAAGTCAACAAGTTGATTTGGCCGGCCGCTGAAGGCGCAGGCTTCATCAACGCCGAGGCGTGGGACCGCACCGTGCAATTGTCGCTTGAGGCCAAGAACCTCGAGGGATCGACGGTGTTGACCGCTGCTCCGGACGCCGAGGCATACACCAACGACATCGTCGCTGAGGCGCTGATCTTGTTGGGCGACCTGGGCATTGACGTAAGCGGCGAAGGGTATGCACCGATCGAGGTGGAACTCCTCGAGGGCGGCAACTAAGCCACATTCAGTACACGAATTGGGCGGGGTGCGCAATGCACCCCGCCCTTTCGCGTTACGGGTGCAGTCCGCGCAGGCGATGTGCGTCGGCGATCGTCTTGACACCGAGCACGGTTGCAGCCAATCGAAACGGCAACTTGCTCTCCGTGGCGAACGCATGGAACCGCTCGAAGGCGTTGCGCATGAGATCGATGACTCGGGCGTTCACCTCATCTTCATCCCAGGCAAGGTGGGCAAAGTTCTGACACTGCTCGAGGTATGAACACGTCACGCCCCCTGCGTTCGCATAGACGTCGGGGATCACCACCGTGCCCTTGTCGGCAAGAATCAAATCGGCCGTCGGGGTCAGCGGACCATTTGCACCCTCGACGATGAGCGGTGCGGTAATGACGACCGCCTCGTGTTCGCGTACGGCGTCGCCGAGGGCACACGGCATGAGCACGTCGCAGTCAAGTCCGAATACCGCACGCGCCCCGTCGGTGCCGCGTGCAACCACGTCACCGATTCCGGTAGCGCACAGTCCTTTGGCGCCGGCGCGTAGCGACGCGTCGATGGCGTCCAGATCGAGACCGCCGGCATGGTGAATCGTGCCGCTGACATCTGCGAGACCGACGATCATTGCTCCGCGCGCGGCTGCCAGACGTGCCGCCCACATGCCCACCTGTCCATAGCCCTGGATCGCGACGCGTTGGCCCGCGAGGTCCTTGCCCTGTTTGGCGAGCATCAACGCTGCGGCCTCCACCACGCCGCGCCCCGTGGCCGACTCGCGACCAAGCGAGCCACCGAGCTCGACGGGTTTGCCGGTGACGACACCGGGCACAGCGTGGCCGGCGCCGGTGGAGTATTGATCCATGATCCACGCCATGACCTGCGCGTTGGTGCCGACATCAGGGGCAGGCACGTCACGGTCGGGGCCGAGGAAGGAGGAGATTTCGGAGACATATCGCCGCGTGATTCGCTCGATCTCGGCAGCCGAATACTGCTTCGGGTCGAAACACACGCCGCCCTTTGCACCTCCCAATGGGAGATTTGCGATCGCGGTCTTCAGTGACATGCCGATGGCAAGTGCCACCACTTCGTCGCGATCAACCTCGTGGTGGTAGCGAATGCCGCCCTTTGCCGGACCGCGCGTGGTGTTGTGATGCACGCGCCAGCCGTGCAGCAGGTCGCGACTGCCGTCATCTCGTCGGAACGGGATCGAAACCTCGATGATGCGACGGGGAGAAACGATCGTGTCGATCAGCCCCTCTTCAAGTTTGAGCCAGGCGCCCGCTTCGCGCACGCGGAGTTCCGCGGCCTCGAGGGCGGAGTGGTGTTGTTGTGTCGCCGTTGACACGGTTGTCCCTCCGGTTGGTGCTGTTCCCGCGAGGCTAGATCACCGTGAGCCCGTCAGGCGGGCAGCGTCGAGTGCAGCACGTCGAGCGGTCGGCTTGGTGCGATCAGGAGTGCTCGGGCGTGCAATGCGTCATCGGTTTTGTTGAGTCGAGCAGCCAAAGGGGTGAGGCGCACATCAATCATGTCGCGCAATTGCGCTTCGAGTGGAACGCCACGGGTGAGACCAGTGAGATCGAGTGCCTCGCTGCCAGCGAGTGCACGATCCAACGAGGTGATCGTGTGTTTTTTCAGCAACAAGTTTTCTTGCAGAATTACGTCGTCGTGAACAACCCAACCTGCTGGCACGTGCACAAACCAGCGGCGGGCCAGGCGATGTAGTCGCGGGACAAGTCGCCAAAGAGCGAGAAGGGCGACCACAGCAAGCGGAATGCCGATAGGCCAATTTTGGGTAGCGAGGAGTAGGGGGGCGGCACCGAGCGTGGCCGCGATGAACAGCCAACCGAGCAGGGTGGGGGCAACGAGCGGTGTGGGGACGCGCAAAAGATGACGAACCTCTGCGCCGTATGCAGCGGCTTGCACGTGACGGTGGCCGTACTCGGCCGAAAACGTGAAGAGCATGGCTCCGGCAGCAGCGACTATGGCGATGATTCCGAGTGGGGCAAAGTCGCCGAGAGGTACACCGATGGCGAGGCGTACCACGACAAGTGGAGCAAAGATACGAATTGTGGTGAGTGACACGGGATGGAGTACCCATGTTGCAAGCGCAACAATCGACCAGATGACCCAGGTTTGCACGGTCACAACATCTGCAACACGATCACTCGTCGAGTTGCCAACCGCATTGAAGGCGTTGGGCAGGAGCGCGGCAACAATCCACAACACACGAACTATCCAAACGTTTACCGTCATCAACCAATTCGACACGAAATGAGCCTAGGACGCATCCTCGGTTCAGTAGCGTTCTCTTCGTGTCTAAGCGCGCATCAAAGCAGGTTGCCGATCGGGCGACGTGGTTGCGTGAGGCGATTACGCGACACGATGATCGCTACTACGCCCATGATGCACCAGAAATTTCGGATGCCGAATATGACGAGTTAAAGCGCGAACTCATCACGCTTGAAACCACATATCCAGAACTCGTGACACTCGATTCCCCCACGCAACGGGTGGGGGCACCAGCTGTCACCACGTTTGCACCGGTAACCCACCGCGTGGCGATGATGAGCCTCGACAATGCCATGGATCGCAACGAACTTGCGCAGTGGGGTGAGCGCGTGGCCAAGGGTGTGGGTGGCAAGTCGGTGCGTTATGCCTGCGAACTCAAGATCGATGGCCTGGCAATGAGCATTCGTTACGAAAATGGCCTACTGGTGCAGGCCGCCACCCGAGGCGACGGCAAGGTCGGCGAGGACGTGACCGAAAATGTGCGCACGATTACCGTGCTACCGAAACATCTCACTGCACCGAAGGGCGGCAAGGTGCCCGCCGTCTTGGAGGTGCGCGGCGAGGTCTATATGCCAATTGCCGCCTTCGAGCGCCTCAAGGCAGACAAGGAGGCGGAGAACGACGTGCGTGTGCGCGCTGGCAAGAAGCCTGAGTCGGTGCCCGCCAACCCACGGAACGCCGGCGCAGGCAGCCTGCGCCAAAAGGACCCCGCCATCACTGCCACCCGCCAGTTGGCATTTTGGGCGTATCAATTGGGGGAGACTGTTGATGTCCCCGCATCTACCAGCCACCACGAGACGCTGGCGTACCTGCGCGATCTGGGCTTTCCTGTCAACCCCGAGGCCACGGTGTTCAACTCGCTGGAAGAAGTAGTCGCCTACTGCAATCGGTGGGAGGCCGATCGCCACAACCTGGGTTATGAAATCGACGGTGTAGTGGTCAAGGTCGACGATCTCGCGCAGCGCGAGACGTTGGGCGTCACCTCGCGCGCTCCACGCTGGGCAATTGCCTTTAAATTCGCCCCGGAAGAACGCAACACGATCCTCAAGGACATCCAGGTCTCGATCGGCCGCACCGGTCGCGCCACGCCGTTTGCGGTGCTCGAGCCCGTAGTAGTGGCTGGCTCCACGGTGGGCATGGCCACACTGCACAACCGCGAGCAGGTGACGCTGAAAGATGTACGCCCCGGCGACACGGTGATCGTACGCAAGGCCGGCGACGTGATTCCTGAGGTTGTGGGCCCCGTACTCACCTTGCGACCCAAGGGTTTGAAGCCTTGGCAGTTTCCGAAGCAGTGTCCGTGCGACCTGAAGTCCACGCTCGTGCAGGAAGAAGGTGAAGCCGACACACGCTGCGTCGAGCCGCAGTGCCCGTATCAGCGTGATCAACGCATCATCTATTTCGCGTCTCGCGGCGGCATGGACATCGAAGGTCTCGGTGAGAAGACTGTTTTCGCACTTTCCGATCTCGGTCTTGTGCACGACGTAGGCGATCTCTATTTTCTCACGATGGAACAACTACTGCAGGTGGAGGGGTTTGCTGAGATGAGCGCCACCAACTTGCTACGCGCAATCGACGACTCAAAAAATCGCCCGTTACCAAAACTCCTTACCGCGCTCGGTATCAAACATCTCGGCCCAGCGGCCTCCGAGTCGTTGGCACGTACGTTTGGTTCGCTCGATCGCATCGCCGATGCAACATCGGATGAATTGAGTGCCGTGGACGGTGTGGGTGAAGTTATTGCCAATTCCATCACCGCATGGTTTGCGGCGAAGGAACATCGCGCGATCATCGACAAACTGCGTCGCGGCGGCGTGGCGTTTGGCAACATCACCATCAGCGAACTGCCGCAGACACTTGCCGGTAAGGCAGTCGTCGTCACCGGCACCGTGCCCGGATTCAGTAGAGAAGAAGCTGAAGCTGCAATCAAGGACCGAGGTGGCAAGTCACCCGGTTCGGTGAGCGCAAAGACGTTCTGCGTTGTCGTGGGCGAGGCACCTGGTGCATCGAAGGTGACCAAAGCCGCCGAACTCGGCATTCCCGTGGTGCCTGCCGAGGGATTCCAGCGCTTGCTGGACAGCGGCACGCTCGACTGACACGACTATCGGCTTTCCGCGTAATTGCGGGGTTTTGGCAAAGTCTCAACTACGTATTCAGACTGAGGTTTCGGTTGCCGTGCCTGCAGGCGTCAGACTGGGCGAGCACACCGTGCAGATGACCGGTGTGTCGGCCGATGGGGAGTTGCGTGTGCTGAATGTCGCGATCGTGGTCGTAGACGCTCCTGGCACAGGTGACTTCCCGGTTCTGCCGGTGGCTGTGGGGATTGCCGCGCTGGTCCTGATTGGCGCCTTCCTGGCAATGCGTCGGCGCTCAACCGAGCAGCTTGTTTCCCAGCCCTAATCTTGGCCGGTGGAACTACCCGCCAATCTTCGCTATTCAACCGAGCACCTCTGGGTGTTGGTGGTGGGCGAGTCGGCGCGCATCGGGGTGACGAGCCGTTTCGGCGGGCCAATTGATGTAGTGGTGTTGCCGAAAGTCGGGGAGTCGATCCATCAGGGCGAGCCACTTGGTTGGGCGGTGCATGATGGCGCACGTCGTGCATTGGTAGCGCCAATCAGTGGCACGGTGGTGTTAGTGAATGAGGTGCTTGCGCATGATGCGGCACTGATTGCCGATGACCCATTTGGAATGGGGTGGTTGATTGAGTGTCAGATGTCGTATGACGAAACATTGGAGGCGGTGCTCGATGCGGCGGCCTACCACTCGTTGCCGTAAAGGGCCGTGAGATAGGGTTTCGGACGTGAACATTCCTGACTCGTTGAAGTACTCCACAGACCACGAATGGGTGCGCATTGAGGGTGGTGTCGCTCGAATAGGCATCACCGATCACGCACAGGATGCGTTGGGCGACATCGTCTTTGTCGATCTGCCCAAGCTTGGCGCCGCAGTGACCAGCGGTCAATCGTTTGGTGAAATCGAAAGCACGAAGAGCGTGAGCGAAATCTATGCGCCGGTTGGTGGCGCTATTTCTGCGGTAAACGGTGCGCTCGAGTCGAGCCCTGATTTGTTGAACAAGGATCCGTACGGTGAGGGTTGGATCTGCGAGGTCACCGGTTTCGATGCGGCAGCGCTGGATGCGCTGTTGGATGCCGCTGGCTATCGCGCACTGATCGGTGGCTGACACGAGGCGTGGCCCACTCGATGCATTGCATCGGGCGCTGGGCGCCAAGATGGTGCCGTTTGGCGGATGGGAAATGCCGTTGTCCTATGCGGGAGGCACCGTTGCCGAACACGTGGCGTGTCGACGCGATGCGGTGATCTTCGACGTGTCGCACCTCGGCACGGTGCGCGTCGTGGGGTCATCTGCAAAGGAACAGTTGCAGCGCGCCTTCACCAATGATCTCGACAAGATTGCACCCGGTCGTGCGCAGTACACGCATTTATTGGGCGACGACGGCTCGGTGCTCGATGACATCATCGTGTGGTGGGTGAGTGAGGAGCGTTTCGACGTGATGCCGAATGCGTCGAACACCGACAACGTGGTGGCGGCAATCGGCGGTGTTGATGTGACGGCGTCACGCGCGGTGTTTGCCGTGCAGGGGCCTCGTGCGAAGGAATTGCTGGCGAACTACTCGCCCGCACTTGCAGCGGTGGGGCGCTTTCGTGTGATCGAACTCGAACTCGACGGCGTGACGTGCGTGGCGGCGGGCACCGGGTACACGGGGGAGCCCGGCCTTGAAGTGGCGGTGCCGGTCGAGCACGCTGCGCGCGTGTGGGAAGCAATCGTTGCCACAGGCATCACGCCCGCTGGGCTCGGGGCGCGCGACACGCTGCGCCTCGAAGCGGGCTTGCCGCTCCATGGCCATGAGTTGGGCGCGGGTATCACGCCGCCGCAGGCCTCGCTCGGTTGGGTGGTGGCATGGGACAAACCAACGTTTCGCGGCAAAGACGCACTGGTTGCCGAACGTGCGGCGGGAGTCACGCGCGAATTGCGGGGCATCCTGTGCAACTCGCGGCGCCCTCCTCGTGACGGGTGCGACGTGCTGATTGATGGCCGACGCGTCGGTGTGGTGTCGAGCGGCAATTTCTCGCCTGTGTTGGAATGCGGTATCGCCCTTGCCTTCCTTGAGCCGGGGCTTGAGGTGGGTGCTGCAGTGTCGATCGACGTACGCGGCACGTTGATCGACGGCCGAGTCGTTCAGCCGCCGTTCGTCACCACTTCGCGCGCGTAGTTTTCGAGCGGCTCGCACGAGCACACCAGGTGGCGATCGCCGTAGGCCGAATCGATGCGTGATACTGGCGGGAAGTACAAGCGCGTACGCGTGGCGAGGCTGGGGTAGAGCCCCAGTTCGCGTGGGTACGTGCGCGTCCACTCACCAACAACGTCTTCGACCGTGTGCGGTGCGTGACGTAGTGGGCTGTCTTCAGCACTCCACTCGCCCGATGCCACGCGGTCGATCTCGCTCTTGATCGCAATCATTGCGTCGCAGAAGCGGTCGACTTCCTGCAACGTCTCACTCTCGGTGGGCTCAACCATCAGCGTGCCGGCCACGGGGAAACTCATCGTCGGCGCGTGAAAGCCGTGGTCCATAAGACGCTTGGCGATGTCGTCGACAGAAACGCCGGTGTGTTTGGTGATGGGGCGAATGTCGAGGATGCATTCGTGGGCCACGCGATCCTTGTTGCCTGAGTACAACACAGGGAAGTGCTCGTTGAGTCGAATGGCGATGTAGTTAGCCGACAGGATCGCGAGTTCGGTTGCGCTCCGAAGCCCCTCACCGCCCATGAGGGCGATGTACACCCACGAGATGGGCAGGATGCCCGCCGAGCCGTACGGTGCGCCCGAGACTGGACCGACCGTGCCCAGGTGGAGTGGGTGCGACGGGAGGAACTCGGCGAGGTGTGCGCGCACTGCAACCGGACCGACGCCGGGGCCGCCGCCACCGTGTGGAATGCAGAAGGTTTTGTGCAAGTTGAGGTGGCTCACGTCTGCGCCGAACTTGCCGGGTTGTGCAATGCCGACAAGTGCGTTGAGGTTGGCACCATCCACATACACCTGTCCGCCATGGTTGTGCACGAGGGCGCACATGTCGGTCACTGCAGACTCGAAGACGCCGTGCGTTGAGGGATAGGTAATCATCAGCGCGGCCAGGCGATCGCCAGCTTGCCCGCACTTGGCGGTGAGATCGCCCATGTCGACGTTGCCGTGCTCGTCGCAGGCCACCACGACGACTTGCAGTCCCGCCATCGTGGCGCTTGCGGCATTAGTGCCGTGTGCACTCGAGGGAATGAGACAGATGATGCGTTGATCGTCGCCCCTGCTGCGGTGATAGGCACGAATAGCCAGCAACCCCGCGAACTCGCCTTGGCTACCTGCGTTGGGTTGCAGGCTTACGGCGTCGTATCCGGTGATCTTCACGAGCATGTCTTCGAGTTCGCGGATCAGTTGCAGATAGCCCGCCGTGTCGGACTCGGGGGCGTAGGGGTGGATGTTGGCGAATTCAGGCCACGAGATCGGCTCCATCTCGACAGTCGCGTTCAACTTCATGGTGCAGGAACCGAGCGGAATCATGGTGCGGTCGAGCGCCAGGTCTTTGTCGGCGAGTCGGCGCAGATAGCGCAGCATCTCATGCTCGGTGCGATAGCGGTGGAATGTCGACTGGGTAAGAAACTCGCTGGAGCGGCGTGCAGTAAATCCCGGGGCGATACCTCGAGCATCTGCTGCATCGACACCGAAGATTGCCCACAACGTGGACACGGTTTCGAATGTTGAAGTCTCGTCCAGGCTGAAGCCAACGCGCGTAGCTGACACGCGTCGGAGTAGCACGTTGTGGGTGAGTGCAGCGGCATGCACGGCCTCGGCGTCTGCAACGTCCACCGTCACCGTGTCGAACCACGAATCATTGACGATGGCAACGCCACCGGCGCGTAGACCCGCCACTGCATGCGACGTGAGGTGGGCAATGCGTTCGGCGATGTTGGTGAGCCCTTCGGGGCCGTGCCAAGCCGCGTAGAAGCCGGCGATGTTGGCCAGCAACGCTTGGGCGGTGCAGATGTTTGAGGTGGCCTTTTCGCGGCGGATGTGTTGCTCGCGGGTCTGTAGTGCGAGGCGCAGCGACGGGCGTCCGGCGGTGTCGGTAGATACGCCGACGAGTCGACCGGGTAGTGAACGCGCATGCGACTCGCGAGTGGCAAGAAACGCCGCGTGTGGTCCGCCGAATGCCATTGGTACACCGAAGCGTTGCGCCGAGCCGACTGCGATGTCAACGCCGAGTTCACCGGGAGGGGTGATGAGGCAGCAGGCAAGGAGATCGGTGATGGCAACGGCGATGCCTCCGGCGGCGTGGACGTGTTCGACTATCGCCCGCACCACCGCTAGGTCGGGAATCGCGCCGCTGGATGCAGGCGTTGAAAGCAACACGCCGTAGCCGTCGGCGTTAGTCATGTCGGCGAGTGGCCGAATGTCAAGCGTGA
This sequence comes from Ilumatobacteraceae bacterium, assembly GCA_044237775.1. GTDB lineage: Bacteria > Actinomycetota > Acidimicrobiia > Acidimicrobiales > Ilumatobacteraceae > UBA3006. The sequence goes on from JBIIEO010000002.1 coordinate 63,745, forward strand.
TGCCGAGTGGCTCGGCGCGGGTGGCCAGCACGGCGAGCGTCTGCGGATGTGTATCGGCGTCGACGACGAAGATGTTGGAGTCGCTCTTGGCAAGGCGGTGCGCCATGGTCATGGCCTCGGCTGCGGCGGTGGACTCGTCCAGCATCGATGCATTCGCGATGTCGAGGGCAACGATTTCGGCAACCATGGTCTGAAAGTTGAGGAGCGCCTCGAGTCGACCCTGACTGATTTCCGGTTGGTACGGCGTATACGCGGTGTACCAGGCGGGATTCTCGAGCACGTTTCGCGCGATAACTCGCGGCGTGTGAGTGCCGTAATAGCCCTGACCGATGAGCGACGTGCGCACCACGTTGCGCGACGCGATCGCACGCAAGTGTTCGGTTACTGACGACTCACTAAACGTGCCGTACTGCGGGTTGAGGTCGAGTCCATCGCGCATCAGAATGCTCGAGGGAACTGCCTGCGCGATGAGTTCCTTCAGACTTGCTGCGCCAATGACGCTGAGCATGTGTTGTTGCGCCGCATCGTCGATGCCGATGTGTCGTGCGGTGAAGTGGTCAGTCGTCATGGTGCGCCCTCGCTGAGTCGGTTCGTGCAGAATGTGCACCCCCGCTGTCATGGGCACCTGAGAGCTTCGGGACAATGTCCCTTTCCCCTTCGGTGGGCTGCGCCTGCCGTGGCAGTCGCCGTCACTTTCCAGCGTTATTCACCCGCACGGTCCTTTGCGCCTGAGAGGTTCCGGGGTGGTTGCTCCTTCGGCGGCCGGCGCACTGGCGGTGCGTCGACGCTCTCCCGTGTGGGTAGTGGTCACCTTAGTCGGTGATGAAGGTCCATGAATAGGCCCTGGCTCGACTTTCGTCTTGGTCGATGGGCCAATAGATCACCTTCGCCGTGTGCTCGCCCTGGCTGAACTGCTCAATTGGTGCGCCTGGTTGCGGAAGGAAACTAATGGTGTAGTTGCCGGGATCGAAGATCGCGGTTGGCGGGAGGTCGACTTGGGCGCCTGGTGGTGGCTGGGTACCGGTCGTCACTAATTCATCGAGACGCGTGGTGGGCAGTTCGATGTCGTCAATGATGAGTCGCGCTATGTACCCGTCGACGAAGTCGACAATCACTTGGGACTGACGTAATACCCGTGCATCGTCTGCTGGCGAGATGCCTTCGATTGCGTCGGGGAGATTGGACGCTTCACGTCCGGTTAGGCCGGTACGGAAACCAAAGATGATGATCGTCAAACCGAGTGCCATGCCGATACTCGCGAGAAAGAGTTTCTTGTCGAAGGCCCGGCGAGGTTTCGTTGTCACCTGTCTATTCTCGCCGATTTGATCGTGTTCGCGACAGTCGGAGGCCGGTATGTGGCGACTAGTTTTAGTGACGAGATGGCTGATCCTTCTGCCTTGATCGGCACGCTCCTCGCGAACCGGTATCGATTAGATGAAGCGCGCAGTGGCGGCTCTGGTTCGTCGACGGTGTTCGACGCCACCGACATCCGACTCGACACTCGTATGGTGGTGCGCGTGTCGGGGGCGTCGTCGCTCCTCGATCTCGACGCTGGCGTCGTCACCATCCCTGATGCGTTAGAAGTGTTTCGCACGCAGACCCAGCGTCTGGCAGCACTTTCGCACTCGGCTCTCGCGCCGATCGATGACTGGGGTGTCGAGGAGGTGGATGGGGAGTCCTATGCCTTCACGATCCTTGAATACTTTCCAGGAGGCTCGTTACGAGAGTTACTCGACCGCGGAAGGCGTCTGACACCATCCCAAGCACTCGTTGTGGGACTCGACGTGTGCCGCGCGTTGCACTATTTGCACGGCAATGGGTGGGTGCACGGCGATGTGCGTCCGGCGAACCTTTTCCTTGGTGAAGACAATCGCGTGCGCCTCGCCGGCCTTGGTATCAAGCGTGTGGCCAAGGTGGAGTTGATGAGTAACGAGCAGGCGGGATACGCGGCGCCTGAGGTGGCAACAGGAAGTGATCCATCAGAGCGCTCCGATGTGTATTCGCTTGCCACAACGGTGCTGGAGCTGATCACTGGTGTAGTGCCGTTCTTGGGTGAAACCGCAGGCATCACACTGGCCGCACGCGTGGGCAAGTTGCTCCCCGTCTCTGCCGAGTTGGGACCGATCGCACCGTTACTTGAACGAGCTGGGAGGCCCGAGGCCGAGGAACGGTTTAGTGCACTGGAGTTTGGACAGGCGCTTGCTTCTATTGCCGGCAAAATGCCGTTACCTGAACCCATTGAGTCACTTGCGCCGGCGTCGTTCGAGGAAGTCATCGAGCAGCGCGAGGCCGAACGTACCGCCGACCTGCTGCGGCCCGAGATTCCTGCTGAGTTGGACGAGACCCAGGCGGTGGTGCGCGACGTAACAGGTTCGCGTTTGGTGATTGCTGACTCCGCCGAGCCAATTGTTGTTGCGCCAGTGTCTGAGGTGCGTCGCCATAAACGTTTGTGGATTGCGACAGGCGTTGTCGTTGCGCTCATTGTGGGGTTTGTGGGATTTCGGTTGTTCGTCAAGCAGTCGCACGAGGTGCCCAACGTGGTCGGGCTGCTCGAGAGTGAGGCTCTCAATTTGGTGACCCCGTTTGATTGGGAAGTGGTCTTTCGCGCAGAGCGCAGTGATTCCGCTCCAGCGGGCACCGTGTTGGCCACCGACCCGGCCGTAGGCGTGATGTTGCGCGAGGGAGAAACATTGGTGCTCATCGTTTCGGAGGGTGAAACGCTTGCCCAATTGCCCGACGTGAGTGGCATGGATGCCGGCGAGGCGACCACACTGCTCGAATCGCGCGGTCTTGTTGTGACGCAAACTCAGGCCGAGAGCGAAGAGATCGAATCGGGCAAGGCGATCTCGTGGGTGGTGCCTGAGCAGACGGGGTTGAAGCCCGGCGACGAGGTCCTGAAGGGCACGTCGATTCAACTGTTGATCTCCACCGGCCCCGCGTTGCGCGAAGTGCCATCAATCATTGGTCTGACACTCGACCAGGCCAAGGAGTTGCTCGACCCCTTGCGCCTCGACCTCCTCGAAACGCCACCGAGCAACAGCAACGCTGCCGCCGAGGGTTTAATTGGCGCGCAGTCTCCGCCTCCGGGCGAGAAGGTGGCGCGTGATTCGGGAATTGCCTTTTCGATTTCGCTTGGCCCCGATCTTGTGGAGTTACCCAACATCATCGGCAACAACTATTCGATTGTTGAACCTCGACTGCAAGAGGCGGGTTTTGTGATCGGCGAGGTGACAGGTCGCAAGCAAAATCGTTTGCAGAAGGCGCTGATCGTTGGGCAAGAGGTTGCCAACGGTGACCTCGTGGCGCGCGGCTCGACCGTCGACCTCGTCTTCCCTTAGAACGTGTCAGCGGAGGGTGTGATGGGTATGACCCATCGCAAACTGACACTCGCGGTGCTGCTCGTGAGCGTGTTTGCCGTGACGGTGGCGACCACGATCCTCGTTATCTCGCTGCCGCAGATTGCCCGCTACTTCGACACGTCGGTGGCGGTCGTGAGTTGGACAGTGACGGGGCCGCTGTTGTCGTTTGGCGTGCTCGGCCCCGCGTTCGGCAAAGCCGGTGACTTGTGGGGGCACAAGCGTGTGTTTGTCTACGGGCTCCTGCTGTCGGGAATCTTCTCGTTGGTTGGCGCCTTCGCCTGGGATGCAGTGAGTTTGATCGTCTTTCGTACGTTGTCGGCGGGATTCGGCGCGGCGACCGGACCAGCAGCAATGGCGTATATCAATCGACTCTTTGCCCCGCAGGAGCGCGTGCGGCCGCTCGGGTACTGGAGCTTTGTCAACGCATTCGCACCGGTGATTGGCGTCGTTGCTGGCGCGCCGCTTGTCGTGGTGTTTGGTTGGCGATTGATCTTCGTCGTACAGGCGCTGTTGTGCATTGTGGCGGCACTGATCTCCACGCGGCTGCTCGACGAGACCGAACGACAGGACGACGTGCGTTTCGATGTGGCGGGATCGGTGACACTCGGTGTTGGCTCTGTTCTGTTTTTGCTCGTGATCAATCGCGGCAGCACGTGGGGATGGGTGAGTCCGTGGATCGTCACCATGGCGATCGCAAGCCTGATTGCCTTTGTCGGCTTCTATTTCATTGAACTACGCGTGACCGATCCGCTGATGCCCGTGCGGTGGCTGCGCACACGCAACATCGTGTTCCCCGTACTCACCCAAGGATTGATCAACTTCGCCTACATGGGCAGTTTTCTGCTCGTGCCCCAGATGCTGCAGGACGGACTCGGATATTCGGCGCAACGCGTGAGTTGGCTCATCGTGGCGAGGCCCCTGGCGTTTTCCCTTGTCGCGCCGTTCGCGGGCAGGATCACCGCCGCAATTGGCGTGCGACGCAGCGGCATCATCGGTGCGGTATCGACCGTGGTGGGTATGACGGCGTTGATGGCTGTCACTGACCCCGGCATGGACACACTGGTGATCATTGGTCTTGCGCTCACCGGCGTGTCGCTCGCCATGGCCTCGCCGTCGTTGACTGCACTGCTTACCTCGTCGGTGGATGTGTCTGACGTCGGTGTTGCGAGCGCGATGCAGCAACTCGTCGTGCAAATGGCCGGCGTTTTCGGCGCCGCGACGATGATTGCCATTCACGAAAGCACGGTTGGCTACGGCAACCAAACCAGCTACAGCATCGGGTTGTCGATCGGCGTGGTCGTCGGACTTGCTGCAATCGTTATGGCCCGCGGCATACGGGCACCCGCTACGCGGTGATTGCCTGAATTTCTGCGGCGATCTGCTTGGCGAGTTCGTCGTCAGGTTGCTGTGTGGTTTGCATCAGCATCATCTTGGTCATATCGCCTTGCACCTTGACCTTGCCTGAGAGGAAGGCCTGCATGCCGGCCTGCGGGTCCTGGCCGATGAAGATCGTGCGGGCAGTCTCGTAGTCGGTCGTCACGACGAGATCGGGGTTCTCGAGGTGACCCAGATCCATGACGATTTCGCCACTTGACGTATCAAGATGGCTGTGGATGGTGCCGTCGCCGAAGGGCACCTTCGTGACCACTTGGTTCATGCGCACAACAAACGGCACCTTGGGTGCGCGGCCCTCATACTTTTCGCGCACCTTGCGGGCCTCGGCAATCCACGCTTCAGACAAGAACGGGTGGGGCATGGCGGGAAGGCTACGAGTTGGCAGCCCGAATCGCATCGCGCGTGGCGATTGCCACGGCGCGGGCGCCGTGCGCGAATTCGTGACTGTCATCGGCGTACAACACTGCACGTGATGAGTTGATAATGAGTCCGCGGCCGTTGCGCGTGCGTCCGGCTTTAACGACCGCCTCCACGTCGCCACCCTGCGCGCCTACACCGGGAACGAGAATGGGCATGTCGCCGACGATCGAGCGCACGCGTGCAAGTTCGTTGGGGTAGGTGGCGCCCACCACGAGGGCGCAGTCGCCCATTTCGCTCCAGGTGGTGGCCGCCGTACGCGCAACTCGTTCGAACAGCGGCTCACCGTCGATGAGTTGCGACTGAAATTCGCCACTGCCCGGATTCGAGGTACGACACAACACGATGGTGCCCTTGCCGGGTGTAGTGAGAAATGGCGCGAGTGAGTCGGTGCCGAGGTAGGGGTTAACAGTGACGGCGTCCGCGCCGTAGCGCTCGAAGGCTTCGCGGGCGTACAGGCTGGCCGTGTCGCCAATGTCGCCGCGCTTGGCGTCCAGAATCAACACAAGGTGCGGGTGGCGGAGCCGGATGTGTTCGCATACGACTTCGAGGACACTTTCCGCACCAATAGCGGAGAAATAGGCGATTTGCGGTTTGATTGCGCACACGACATCGGCAACGGCGTCAACGATGTCGATGCAGAAGCGCTGCACCGACTCGAACCCCATGCCAAGGTGCGCGGGAATGCGTGTGGGATCGGGGTCGAGCCCGACGCACAGCATTGAATCGGTGGTGTCCCACGCTGTCGCGAGTTTGTCGGCGAAACCCACGCGGTTAGTCCGCAACGGTGATCGCCCCAGTGGGGCACAGTTCTTCGGCGCGCAGCACGGCTACACGCAACGATTCGTCGGGTGATTCCTGGAGAATTCGCAACATGCCGTCGTCACCCAAAGAAAACACCTCAGGTGCCTGGTGGACGCAGCCGCCCGTGGCTGCGCACGCGTCGAAGTCGACGACGATTCGCATCATGACGACGTTACTCGTGTCTCTAGTGGGCTCGTCGGGCAGTGGTCTGGCGCTCGAACCCGCTCAACACCGCGCGCAATGACGCAGTGATGGTGTTGGGGTCGATGCCCACGCCCCACCTGGTATTGCCCGCCGCATCGGCGGTTTCCACGTAGGCAACCGCTGTGGCTTGCGAACCTTGGCCGAGGGCATGCTCGGTGTAGTCGCGTACATCGACCGCGCCGCCGAACTCATCGCGGATCGCGCGAACAAATGCATCGATGGGGCCGTTGCCCGAACCAACGAAGGTGCGTCGCGTGCCGTCGATGTCGATATGCGCGGTGATCTCGGTGTGGCCCGTAATCGATGCGCTTTTGAGCTCGTGGCTGACGAGGTTGTAGCGGGGAATCGCCGGTAGATACTCGCGCTCGAAGGTCTCCCACATCACCGCTGGCGAGATCTCCGTTCCCAAATCCTCGGTGATGTGTTGGATACTCTGCGAGAACTCGATCTGCAGTCGTCGCGGCAAGTCGAAGCCATGTTCCGTCTTCATGACGTAGGCGACGCCGCCCTTGCCCGACTGGCTGTTGACGCGCACAACCGATTCGTAGGTGCGCCCCACATGTTTGGGGTCGATTGGTAAGTACGGCACACCCCACTGCGCGTAATCGGCGGGCAGCGCCTCGAAGCCCTTCTTAATCGCGTCCTGGTGGCTACCAGAGAACGCCGTGTAGACGAGATCGCCCACATAGGGGTGTCGCTCGGGAACCGGCAGACGGTTGCAGTACTCGGCGTCGCGTCGCAATGCGTCGATGTCGGAAATGTCGAGCCGTGGATCAACCCCGTTGGCGAACAGGTTCATCGCCAACGTCACAACATCAACGTTGCCAGTGCGCTCGCCGTTACCAAACAGCGTGCCCTCAACGCGGTCGGCTCCCGCCATGACGCCGAACTCCGCGGCGGCCACCGCACAGCCACGGTCGTTGTGTGGATGCAGCGAGATCGTCACGGTGTCGCGACGCGGCACATTGCGAATGAACCATTCGATGACATCGCCATACACGTTGGGCGAGTAACACTCGACGGTGGCTGGCAGGTTGAGGATCAACTTGTTGTCGCGCGTCGGTTGGATGACGTCCATCACGGCGGAGCAGATTTCGATGGCGAACTCAGGCTCGGTGAGCGTAAAGCTCTCCGGCGAGTACTCATATCGAACTTCCGTGCCCTCGAGCATCGGCTCCAACTGCTTGCACAGCGTTGCTGCCTTTACGGCGATGTCAACAATGCCGGCTTTCTCTAAGCCGAACACCACGCGTCGCTGCAGCGGATTCGTCGAATTGTAAAAGTGGACGATTGCCCGTGGCGCGCCTTGCAAGCATTCGTAGGTGCGACGCAACAAGTCCTCGCGACACTGCACGAGCACCTGAATCGTGACGTCGTCGGGAATCAGGTCTTGCTCGATGAGCAGGCGGACGAAGTCGAAGTCGGGCTGGCTGGCTGACGGAAACCCGACCTCGATTTCCTTGAAACCCATTTTTACGAGGGTGTTGAACATGCGCAGTTTGCGCTCGGGGTCCATGGGGTCGATGAGCGCCTGGTTGCCGTCGCGCAGGTCGACGGAGCACCACTGGGGCGCCTTGGCGATCATCGTGTTTGGCCAGGTGCGGTCGTGGAGGACGATCGGAATGAATGGCGTGTACTTGTCGAACGGCATTCGCTTCGGTGTCACGTTTTGTGGAGGCATTTCGGTGTTCCTTCGGTAGTGAGTTCGGGGCAACAAAAAACCCCCTGGCCCGGTGGCTCAGAGGGTTTCGGCGGCAGCAGGTATGGGGCTGACGCCGCTAAATAAGTAGAAGGACGGTTGAGTTCGTCACGCCCCCAACACTACCTCGGCTTTCGCCAATCGCTATCGCGGCGTGGGTGTAAGAAAATTGGCGAACTGCCAGGGGTCCGCAGTGTCGAGGCGGCTCAGGTCGTTACCGAACCCGGGGAACAGCTGTACTCGGTTCTTCAGCGGCGTCCAGTCCACCGGCTGCGACCAGATCGCGCCCACGTAGGGGCGCGTGGCGTCGAGCAGCTTCTTCCACGGCAGATCGTCGGGGACGCAGACGCCCTCGTTGGGGCAGTCGAGCAGCCACTGCACGGCGGCCACCACCGACCCGGCCACCTGCAACGTGGTGGCGCTTTGACCGGGAAGTTTCTGGCGCGCCTCGTGAATCGACAACACCGAGCCGGTCCACCATGCGTTGTAGTCGTGGCCCATGAGTAGCACGCCGAGTTCGTCGCGGCCGTCGATAATTTCGTCGTTGAGAATGCGTTCGCGCGGTTGCATCTCCCAGTTGCGCATGCGCAGTTCGAGCACGCTGTTGATGGCCACGTCGGACGGGTGATATGCGTAGTGCACGGTGGGGCGGTAGGCGTCGGTGCCGTCGGCATTTTTCACCGTGAGGTGCTTGCACATCGTGTAGGACTCGCCGTGGCGAATGACCATGCCCAAGCTGTCGCCCGTGGGCACCCAGGTGCGCACCCACGTCTCCATGCCGGGTTGGGCGAGGCAGATCTGGTTGCGTGGGCCGTCGTCATGGTGGGCATGTGCATTGGTAGGCATCCATTTTTCGTGCGTGCCCCAACCCATTTCGGCGGGCGCGAGGCCCTCCTCGTAGAACCCTTCTACTGACCATGTATTGCAGAACTCGTTGGTCTCCTTCGGTTTGTTGGTGATTTGGGTATCGCGTTCGGCGATGTGGATCACCTTTGTGCCGGTGAGCTGCGCGAGTTCATTGAATCGTTGGCCATCGAGAGCGGACTCGAGCGCCTGCGCACGCGAGCCTGCCTTGCCGTCGCGTAGCAGCGCGTTAGTGATGTCGGTGAGGCTCTGCTTGACGAGGTGGCTCACCATGCCCGGGTTAGCGCCGTGTTCAACGACGGCCGACGGGCCATCGTTGCGGCCCCATCGTTCAATCATCTTGCGAATGGATTGGTGGCGCACGTAGAGCGTGCGATCGGTGGGGTGTTGCGCCGCCATGTCGTCGTAGGGATCCCACAGTTCGACCGACGTGTTGAGGTAGCGCACGCCGTGATCGCGACACCACTCGAGAATGGTGGGGCAGTCGATGTTCCACGCGAGGTCGAGCAACACGTCACCAGCGCCGACGCGGGCAGAGAGAAATGCGTCCAGGTTGTCGCGGGTGACACGGTCCTGTTCGTAGGTCACGCCAAGCGCAAGCATGTCGGCCACGCGCGAGCGGTTGTCGCGGAAGTCGACGATGCGAATGGTTTTTGGATCAATGTTCAGATCACGAACAAGCAACGGAATGGTGCACTGGGACACGGAACCACAGCCCAACACCAGCACGCGCTGGGGATGAGTGGATTGCGTGGTGTTCGTCGCGCTCACGCCGACGCGATCGGCGAGGACTTCTCGCCTGCGTTGTCGGAGTTAAGCATGATTTCGAGCGAGGCTTCGATGACTGCCTCGTCGGGAATCAGTAACTGCTGCCAGTCGTAAGCGATGCCTTTGCGTCCGGTATACGAGGGTTCGATGCTTGTGTGGCGATTCTCGAGAAACGAGTGAACGAAGTCGTTCGTGAATTGATCAGGCATGAGCACCCCCTTGCAGTTGACAACGAGGCTCGACCATACAGAGTGGAGGGGGTGACGTCTACTATTTGTGACGATCGGCTCGGCAGCGCTCGATGGGTTGGTAACGTGAGGACGCCAGTGAATATTCCTTCAGATGCCCCCCGAGTGACCGCGCCTACTGGTTTTGCCGACCTCGGAGTGCCGGCAAAGATTGACGAAGGGCTTGCTGCAAGCGGCTTTGCTGGCCCCTTTGCCATTCAAACCGAAGCGATTCCCGTGGCGCTCGCCGGCGACGATGTCTGCGGCAGGGCGCGCACCGGCTCGGGCAAGACGCTCGCCTTCGGTATCCCGATGATCGCCCGCATCGACGCCCCGGCGGCGCCCGGCAAGCCACACGGCCTTGTGCTCGTGCCCACTCGTGAACTCGCCCTGCAGGTGTCTGAAGTGATGGGCCCAATCGCCAAGCACTGCGGCGTCAACGTGCTTGCGGTGTACGGCGGCGCCGACCGCGCCAAGCAGGTCACCCAACTCGAACGTGGCGCAGAAATTGTTGTCGCTACGCCCCTGCGATTGATCGACTTGATGAAGTCGTCGGAGTGTGACTTAAGCGCGATTCAAGTCGTGGCCATCGACGAAGCAGACCGGATGGCTGACGAAGGGTTCATGCCGCAGGTGGAATGGATTCTCCGACACGTCACCGGCGAGCACCAGACGATGCTGTTTTCCGCCACGCTCGATGGACAAGTGGCCAACCTGGTGAAGCGCTACATGCGCACACCGAAAGAGGTTTCCATCGATTCGCCAACCGACACGGTGGGCACGATGCGCCACCTGTTTCTTGCGGTGCACCACATGGACAAAGACCGTGTGATCAACTCGATCGCCACAGCAGTGGGCCAGACGGTGGTGTTCTGCGACACGAAGCGCAGCTGCGACAAGGTTGCCGAGGCGTTACAGAAGCTGGGGGCCAAGGCTTCTGCGCTGCACGGCGATATGCCGCAGAGCGCGCGCGAGCGCGCGCTGGCAAAGTTCGAGAAGAACGAATTGTCGATTCTCGTTGCCACCGACGTGGCAGCTCGCGGTATTGACATCGATGACGTTGCTGCGGTCATTCACTACGTTCCACCCCTTGACGTCAAGACGTACTTGCACCGCTCGGGCCGTACGGCGCGCGCGGGTCGCGACGGATGGGCGGTGACGTTGGCGGAATACAACCAACACACGACGTGCCGGATTATTCAGCGTGGGTTGCGCCTCGAGCCACAGGCACCTATCGAAGTGTTTTCGAACGACCCGCGATTAGCGAATCTGATGTCGTTCGTCGAAACGAACTAGCGCGTAGCAAGCCACGCGGGACGCGTGGCCTCGAAGGTGCTAATCGCATCAGCCTTGGCCAACGTAATGCCAATGTCGTCCAGCCCGTTGATGAACCGCTCCTGTGTGGAGGAATCCATGGGGAACGTCTCGGTGAAGTTGGCCGAGGGCATCTCGACGGTCAGGCGGTGCATGTCGATCGTGATTTCACATGTTGGGTCTGCCTCGATAGCTTCCCAGATGCGGGCGACTGCGGTGTCGCTCAACGTGACGGGAACTAGGCCATTCTTCGTGCAGTTGTTGCGGAAGATGTCGGAAAACGACGGCGCAATCACCGCATCAAAGCCACCTTGCTGAATTGCCCACACCGCGTGCTCGCGCGACGAACCCACGCCGAAGCTGGGGCCGGCCACGAGAATCGATGCGCCCGCATAGCGCTCGTCGTTGAGGACAAAGTCGCGGTCGTCTCGCCAGGTGGAGAAGAGTCCCATTTCGAACCCGGTGCGCTCAACCCGCTTCAACCATTCGGCTGGAATGATTTGGTCAGTGTCTACGTCGGAACGGCGCAGCGGCACGCCGCGGCCGGTGATCACGCTCACTTTTTTCATGTCAGGTCTCCAGGGGTGGCGAAGTGGCCGGCAACCGCCGTCGCGGCGGCGACTTCCGGCGACACAAGGTGCGTGCGACCGCCGCGGCCTTGGCGGCCTTCGAAGTTGCGGTTGCTCGTGCTGGCGGCTCGCTCGCCAGGGGCGAGTTTGTCGGGGTTCATCGCGAGGCACATCGAGCAACCCGGCTCGCGCCAATCGAGACCAGCTTCGACGAAGATGCGATCGAGTCCTTCGGCTTCGGCCTGTTTCTTTACTTGATGACTGCCGGGCACGACCATCGCGCGCTTGACCGCCACGTGGCGTCCCTTGACCACGCTCGCGGCGGCGCGGAGATCTTCGATGCGGCTGTTGGTGCAGGAACCGATGAATACGGTGTCGACTGCGATGTCACGAATTGCGGTGCCGGCCTCGAGCCCCATGTAGTCGAGTGCGCGGGTGACGGTGTCGCGTGTTGTTGTGTCGGCGAAATCGGTCGGCGCGGGAACGCGACCGTCGATGCTAATTACTTGGGCGGGATTGGTTCCCCATGTCACATGCGGTACGAGCGTGTTGGCGTCGATAAACACTTCTTTGTCGAACACCGCGCCGTCGTCGGTGGCCAGCGTGCGCCAATATGCCACGGCCTCATCCCAGGCGGCACCCTTTGGCGCGAACTCGCGACCCTTGAGATAGGCAAACGTGGTGTCGTCGGGTGCGACGAGCCCCGCCTTGGCACCCGCCTCAATCGACATGTTGCAGATCGTCATGCGCCCTTCCATCGACAATGCACGGATTGCCGAGCCGCGGTATTCGATGACGTGACCGATGCCGCCACCCGTGCCGATCTTGCCGATAATGGCAAGGATGATGTCTTTGGCGGTGACGCCTGGTGCGAGTGTGCCGTCGACGGTGACGCTCATCCACTTTGGTCGAACCTGAGGGAGCGTTTGCGTGGCGAGCACGTGCTCCACTTCGCTCGTGCCAATGCCGAAGGCGAGCGCGCCGAAGGCACCGTGTGTGGCGGTATGGCTGTCGCCACACACGATCGTCATGCCGGGAAGCGTGCGACCTTGCTCGGGGCCGATGACGTGCACGATGCCCTGGTGGTCATTGCCCATCTCGTAGAGCGTGATGCCAAATTCTTTTGCGTTTGCACGCATTACTTGCAATTGCTTAGACGAAATGGGATCGGCCACCGGCAGATGAATGTCAGCAGTGGGCACGTTGTGGTCTTCGGTTGCCACCGTAAGGTCGGGGCGGCGCACCGTGCGGCTATTGATGCGCAGACCATCGAAGGCTTGCGGACTCGTTACTTCATGAACGAGGTGAAGATCGATGTACAGCAGGTCGGGTTCGCCGGGTGACGCGTGCACCACATGGCGATCCCACACCTTTTGCGGGAGGGTGAGGGGAGTCGAAGAAGTCGATTGCACGGCTTCTATTCAACCGTGTTCGCCTACGAGTTGCCCAGCCGACCGCTTCCCAATTGGCACACATGGGCGTATGACCGATTACAACACCCACGATTTTGCAGATCCCCGAGACATCCCCATGGTCCTGGCCACGTGCGTCGAACGCAGTTTGCACGCGTCGCTCGACGGGTTTGCACACAAGAAAGCACGTCTCTACGGGGTCAGCATCGTCGACCTTGATGCCGCGCGTCGCGATGACGACGGTGCGCTGCGCATCACCTTTCTGGCCGAACATGGCGACGTGTATGAGTTGCTCGAGGCACCTACGAACGCCGTGGTGCGTGCATTCGATGCCGCCGTTGTATTGACAACGGGATGGGCCGCGCCGCTGGGTGACCACGACGGCACCCCGCCGAGCGAACATCCCGAGCGACGCCGTGTGCGGCTCGTCGTCGTGGTGTGTGATGAAGGGGTGGCATCGGTATTGCGGTTTGCCGACGCGCCCGATGACATCGTCACCGACGCGGGTTCCGCTCGGGGGAGTCTGGCCGATGCCGTTGCGCATTTGTGGTTCGATCCTCCGGTGCATGCGAGCCCCCGATAACTTGATGACGTGAATCACGCGGGAGGCGACTTCGGCCCCGAGTCCGCATGGGCCGACGAGATTCGACGGCTCGCTCGCGAGCGTGACGCGGTGATCCTCGCGCACAACTATCAGGTGCCCGAGATCCAAGACATTGCCGATCACGTCGGCGACTCGCTCGCGCTCTCGCGGATAGCCGCCAAGGCAGACGCCTCCACCATCGTGTTCTGCGGCGTGCACTTCATGGCCGAGACCGCCAAGATTCTTAGTTACGACAAAACGGTGCTCATTCCTGATGCGGCTGCCGGCTGTTCGCTCGCCGACACCATCGATGCCGATCAGTTACGTGCGTGGAAGGCCGAGCACCCCGGTGCTGTCGTGGTGAGTTACGTCAACACAACTGCAGCGGTAAAGGCCGAAACCGATATCTGTTGCACGTCGTCGAATGCGGTGGACGTGGTGAACTCGATCCCGCGAGACACCGAAGTGTTGTTCTGCCCCGATCAGTTTCTTGGCGCGCACGTGCAGCGCGAGACGGGTCGCGACAACATGCACATTTGGATGGGCGAGTGCCATGTGCACGCCGGCATCACCTCTACCGACCTACGTGCGATTGTCGAATCTGAACCCGAGGCCGAGTTGTATATTCACCCTGAATGCGGGTGTGCGACATCGGCGATGTATTTGGCCGAAACGGGCGTTGTTCCCAAGGAGCGCACCAAGATTCTCTCCACTTCGGGGATGGTGGCGGCAGCGGAGCAAACCAAGGCGAAGAAGGTTTTGGTGGCAACCGAAACAGGCATGTTGCATCAGCTCACGAAGGCCAATCCGCTGACGATCTTCCAGCCAGTGAATCGCGCTGCGGTGTGTAAGTACATGAAGATGATCACACCCGAGAAGCTGTTGCGCTCGTTGCGTGACGGGGTGGATGAGGTGACGGTGCCACGCGACATTGCGGACAAGGCTCGCCTGTCGGTGGAACGCATGATCGCCATCGGCACCCCTTCGCGCACCAAGGAGTAGTTGCACGTGTCGACATTGCGTCGAGCAGTGGCCATTCCCGCGCAGTTGCACGCGCCCGAGTCGACCTGGACTCGTGAGGTCGACGTAGTGGTACTTGGTTCTGGCGCAGCAGGATTGGCGGCTGCGCTCGCGGCGCGCCCCGTGCGCAAGGTACTCATTGTTACGAAGGACACCCTTGATGCCGGCAGCACTGCATGGGCGCAGGGTGGCTTGGCCGCCGTGCTCGACCCCGCAGACACCTTTGCCGAACACGTACGAGACACGGTGGACGCAGGTGCCGGCCTGTGTGACGAGCATGCGGTGGCGTCACTCGTGCGTGATGCACCAACGGCGATTGCCTATCTCGAGTCGCTAGGCGCTGCTTTTGACCCTGCTGTAGACGGATCGCACGCACTGACGCGCGAAGGTGGCCACTCGCATTCGCGCATTGTGCACTCGGGCGGCGATCAGTCGGGTGCCGAGATTCAACGAACGCTCGACGTCAACGCGATCAATGCTGGCGTCGAAGTGCTCGACCACGCATTTGCGCTCGACCTCGTCATGGCCGAGGGTCGTCGCAAAGTGGCGGGCGTGCGCATCGCCATGTTGCATCGTGATGGCACGGTGGCCAGCGTGGGCGTGGTGCATGCTCGCGCAGTGGTGATAGCCACGGGTGGATACGGTCAGGCGTTTGCAAGCACATCAAACCCACCAGCAGTGACTGGTGATGGTCACGCGCTCGCGATTCGTGCAGGACTGGCGCTGCGTGATGTGGAGTTCGTGCAGTTTCACCCCACGGTGTTATGGCGTGGCGTGGATGCAACCGGTCAACAGCCGCTCATTAGCGAGGCGGTGCGCGGCGAAGGCGCAGTGTTGTTGGACGCCGCCGGTGAGCGCATCATGCGCGGCGTGCACCCGCAAGAGGATTTGGCTCCACGCGACGTGGTGGCCCTGGCTATCAGTGCGCGTATGGCCCAAGCAGTTAGCGGTGTCGATGATCACGTATATCTGGATGCACGTGCCATCGGTGAGCGATTCGAGGAACGCTTTCCGTTTATCACGCAGTCATGCCGCGCGGCGGGCATCGAACCAACACGCGATCTCATTCCTGTTGCTCCAGCGGCGCACTACACGTGCGGCGGCATCGTGTCGAACATGGATGGCACCACCGCCGTTGAGGGTTTGTTTGCGGTAGGCGAGGTGGCCTACACCGGCGTGCACGGCGCGAATCGATTGGCCTCCAACTCACTTACCGAGAGCCTGGTGGTGGGCACGCGTGTTGGCCGCAATTTGGCTTGGCAGCTGCCAGGTGCGCCGCGCTCGATTGATGATGATGGTCGTTCGGCAGCGTTGCTCGACGACGCGTTGCGTGCTCAGGTGCGTACGACCATGAGCAAGCACGTTGGTGTGTTGCGGACTCCCGATGGACTAGCCACAGCACTCGACGCACTCAGCGCGATAGTCGACAAGGCCGATACGTCGGTTGCTCCCACACGACGAAACTTTGAGGCCACTAATATCGCCACGATTGCGCTCGCCGTGTCGGCCGCAGCGCAGGCGCGCACCGAAAGCAGAGGTTGCCACCGACGCACCGATGTCACTTCGCCGAGTGAGCGCTGGCGCATGCACGTGGATGTGTCGTTGCGCGATGGTCAGCTCATGCTCGATGGAGTGCCCGAGTGACGCACTCGATCAGTCCGAGCACTTCGGCGATGTTGCGTGATGCGGGGCTATCGATCGACGATGTCGTCTCTGTTGTGCAGCGTGCACTTCTTGAAGACTTGGTTGACGACGGCGATGTCACGACCGAGGCAACCGTGGCCGCCGATCATCGCAGTCGCGCCGTGTTTGCCAGCCGAGGTGCGGGAATAATCGCCGGCGTACCAGTGGCGATAGCTGCCATTGAATTGGTCGCCGGCTCAGTTGAGACACGCATTGAGCGCAGCGATGGTGCGCGCGTGGCGCCGGGCGATGTGGTGCTGACCGTGGCCGGCCCCACGCGAGCGTTGCTCACTGCTGAACGCACGGCTCTCAACCTGTTGTGTCACCTGAGCGGCGTGGCTACGGCAACGGGCAAGTGGGTAGAGGCGCTTGCCGGCACGGGTGCCGATGTGCGCGACACACGCAAGACGATTCCGGGTTTGCGCGCGCTGCAAAAGTATGCGGTGCGTTGTGGCGGGGGCATCAATCACCGCATGTCGCTCGGCGACGCTGCCCTGATTAAGGACAATCACATCGTCGCCGCCGGCGGTGTGGATGCGGCGTTTCGCAAGGTGCGCGAGCGAAACCCCACCATTGCACTCGAGATCGAGGTGGACACGATCGAGCAATTGCGCACCGCACTAGCCGCGGGTGCCGACCTTGTGTTGCTTGACAATATGGACCCCAAAATGTTGCGCGAAGCGGTGGCGGTTGCCGCTGCCCACGAAGCAGCAACAGGCAAGCCGGTGATCTGCGAGGCGAGCGGTGGGCTGACATTGAACAACGCCCGCGACGTGGGTGCAACTGGTGTGCGATTCGTATCGGTTGGTGCACTCACGCATTCGACTGTCGTGCTCGACGTCGGTCTCGACCTCGAGTCGCTGTAGTGCGTTAGACGGCGAGGGAGCGTTGGTGCACGTCGAGGCACGCTTCCACGAGCGTTGGCACGTACAGTTCGTGCGCTGCGTAGATAGCGCTGTGTCCTGCGTCGACGTGATACGCCTGTGCTTGCGGAATCACTTCGAGGAGTCGTTGCTGTCGTTCAACCGGCACCACGGTGTCTTGCAACGTCACGATCACCGAAGTGGGAACGTCGAGCGCAGGAAGCCACTCGAGTGAGTTGAAGTTGCCGATTGCGGTGCCAGCCTCGATGATGCGCCGCCAATCGTGTTCCGACATCTGTTGAATGGCCCAGGGTTCAATGCCGTCGCCTTTGCGTTGGAGATAGATCTGTTCGGTGAGCCAGTCGCGAGCCTGAGCAGGCGTGAGGCGGGCAAGGGCGGCGAGTCCACCAAGGCCGAGGAAACCGAGTCGCTCCTCGCGCGATGAAGTGAAATGCCCTGCGGTGGAACACAACACGAGTCCACGCACGCGCGACTCATGACGACGCCACATCAATTGGGCGATCGTGCCGCCCATGGAATAGCCGACGGGAATGAACGTATGAATGCCAAGCACATCGGCAAGCGCGGCTGCATCGTCGGCGCAGTCCTCGAGGCGAAATGAACCACGCGGGCGAATACCGCGACCGTGACCGCGATGATCAAGCGCAACGATGCGGAAATGTTCGGCAAGCGCGTCGAAGGCGGTGAACCAATTGAGGTCGGCGGTTGCTGTCCAACCGTGAAGCAGGAGCAACGTTGGTGCACCGGTTGGGCCGTCCAGTTCGCGCACGAACGTCTGGCCGCGAGCGGGGAGGTCGATGAGTCGACCCGGGGGCAATGCCATGGCTTACTGGGCTGAGGCGCCGAGCACCTTGACCTTGAGCTTGCCGTTTGGCGCCTCGTAGGTGACGGTGTCGCCGGCCGTCGAGCCGAGTAGCGCAGCGCCGAGTGGCGAGGCGGGACTCATCACGCTGATATCTGCAGATGCCGGCTGTTCTTCCACGTGGCCGATGAGGTACCGCTCTGCATCGTCGTCGCTATCCCCGTCGTACACGATCGTGACCACCGACCCAAGCCCGACCACGCCATCTGCGGCTTTGGGCACGATCTCGGCGTCGTCGAGGATCGACTCGATCTGGCGAATGCGGCCCTCCATGTGACCTTGCTCATCCTTGGCGGCATGGTAGTCACCGTTTTCCTTGAGGTCGCCAAGCAGTCGAGCCTTTTCGATCTTGTCGGCCACTTCGATGCGACCACGCGAGGTGAGGTCGGCAAGTTCTGCCGCGAGGCGATCGTGCGCAGCCTGGGAGAGCTGATGTTTGGCCATGCGCCAAAGGCTATCTGCGCTGAATTCTCCCTACGATGGATGGCCTATGTCGAAGACGTCGTCATCCCGCTCGCATCGCGTCGCCGTCGTGGGCGGCGACGGAATTGGTCCCGAAGTCATCGCCGAGGCATTGAAGGTGCTCGACGCCGCGGGCGTGTCGCTCGATACGCAGTCATTCGATCTTGGTGGCCATCGTTACCTGCGTGACGGCGAAGTGTTGTCTGACACGACCTTGAATGCGCTGCGCGCCTTTGATGCGATCTTCGTTGGTGCTGTCGGTACGCCCGAGGTGCCGCCGGGCATTATCGAGCGCGGTCTGCTACTGAAGATGCGTTTCGAACTTGACCTCTATATCAATCAGCGTCCCTATGCCGGGACCGCGCCTGGCCACACCACACCACACGAGTTCATCGTCATTCGGGAAAACACCGAGGGTTCCTATGCCGGCGAGGGAGGAGTGTTGCGCAAGGGCACGCCATTCGAAGTAGCCACGCAGGGCAGCGTGAACACTGCACATGGTGTGGAACGTTGCGTGCGGTACGCATTCGAGTTGGCAGTCTCGCGCCCACGCAAGCACGTCACGTTGGTTCACAAGACCAATGTGCTCACCTTCGCCGGCGACTTGTGGCAGCGCACCTTCGATCGCGTCGCCGCCGAGTATCCGCACGTGTCGACTGCCTATAACCACATCGATGCCGCCTGTATCTATTTCGTGCAGGATCCGCATCGTTACGACGTGATCGTTACCGACAACTTGTTCGGCGACATCCTCACCGACCTTGCCGGAGCAGTGAGCGGCGGCATTGGTCTCGCATCGTCGGCCAACCTCAACCCGGCCCGCACGGGTCCCTCCATGTTTGAGCCCGTGCATGGTTCGGCTCCCGACATCGTGGGGACGGGTAAGGCCAACCCTGTTGCGGCGATCTTGTCGGCTGCGCACATGCTCGAGTTCCTTGGTGAACACCAGGCTGCGGCTGCAGTGCGGAGTGCGTGCGCCGAACCGGTGGTGGGGTCAACGAGCGAAATCGGTGATGTCATAGCGGCACGAGTTCGAGCCGGCGCCAAGCGATAGTTTTGACACGAGGGGGAACACGATGCCAATTACCACTACGCCGAAAATTTGGATGAACGGGTCGCTCGTCGACTGGGACAAGGCCCAGGTGCACGTGCTCACCCACACCCTGCACTACGGCACTGGCGTGTTCGAGGGTATTCGTGCGTACGAAACCGATAAGGGCCCAGCGATTTTCCGCCTCACCGACCACATCAAGCGTCTGTACAACTCCGCCCACATTCTCGGCATGGACATGCCGTATTCGGTGGAAGAAATCGTGCAGGCGACAAAGGACACTGTTACTTCCACCGGCTTGCCGTCGTGTTACGTGCGGCCGATTGCGTACTACGGCTACGGCGAGATGGGTTTGAACACGCTGCCATGCAAGGTGGATATCGCGATTGCGTGTTGGCCGTGGGGTGCGTATCTGGGCGATGACGCCGTGGAAAAGGGCGTGCGGATGAAGATCTCGTCCTGGACGCGCCACGATCACAACACGATGCCGCCTGCAGCGAAGACCGTAGGCAACTACGTCAACTCGTCGCTCGCCAAGGTGGAGGCGTTGAAAGCCGGCTATGACGAGGCGATCATGCTTGCACCCAATGGACTCGTCGCGGAGTGCACGGGCGAAAACATCTTCTGCGTGCGCAACGGCGTCATTCTGACACCGCCCCTTTCGGCTGGCGCGCTCGAAGGCATCACGCAGAACAGCGTGACGCGCATTGCAAAAGATCTGGGTTTTGACATTCGTGTGGACAACATCGCGCGCAGCGATCTGTACATCGCCGACGAGATCTTCGTCTGTGGCACTGCCGCAGAGGTGGGTTCCGTCAGCTCGGTTGATGATCGTGCCGTGCCGTGCCCCGGCCCGATGACCAAAGCGATCGCGACGACCTACGCCAAGGCCGTGCGGGGCCAAGACCCGCGCTACGCCGACTGGTGTGAACTGGCCAAGTAACCCACAACGTTGGCATTTGGGTCCTATTAGGGGGCCCATGCTCCGTGACGGTTTGGTGACATTTCCACAGTCGGATAGGTCTAGTCCCCAGTTATCCCCCCGTTATCCACAGGTTTGGCTCGCCGGTGTTGTGAGGCGGCTCGCCGCCCGTCAGACTGGAGGGGTGAGGCACACCGCAGGAGCAGGGTTTCCCCAGATCGCGATCATCATTATTTCGTAGGCGTGCGTCATTCGACGTACGCCGAAGCCGCCCAACCGGGCGGCTTTTTTGTTCCCCCGAAACCGAGAAGAGAGTGACATGACGACAACGAAGCAAGCGACCGAGTTGGTGGAGGTGTTCGACACCACGTTGCGCGACGGCATGCAGGTGGAAGGCGTGTCGGCAACGGTGGAGGACAAACTGCGCATTGCCGAGCAACTCGATTATCTCGGCGTGCACTTCATTGAAGGTGGCTGGCCGGGTGCCAACCCCAAAGACATTGAGTTCTTCGCCCGCGCGCGCACTGAGCTCTCGTTGTCAGCATCCACGCTTGTGGCATTCGGCTCAACGCGACGTCCACTTGGAAAGGTGGACGACGATGCAACGTTGCGCAATTTGATTGAAGCCGAAACGTCCGCGGTGTGCATCGTGGCGAAGGCGTGGGATTACCACGTTGTACAGGCATTGCAAACGACGCTCGACGAGGGCGTGGCGATGGTCGCGGATTCGGTGAAGTATCTCGGTTCACATGGCCGTCGCGTGCTTGTCGACATGGAGCACTTCTTCGACGGCTATAAGGCAAACCCCGAGTTCTCGTTGCGCGTACTCGAGGCTGCCATCGTTAATGGCGCTACACACTTGGTGTTGTGTGACACCAACGGCGGGTCGCTGCCGAGCGAAGTGGGAGCGATTGTTGCTGCAGTGAAAGCGCACATTGGCAACGATGCGACGATTGGTATTCACTGCCACGATGACACAGGTTGTGCTGTTGCGAATTCGCTCGCAGCTGTAGAGGGCGGTGCGCGTCACGTGCAAGGAACGTTGAATGGCCTCGGCGAGCGCACGGGTAACACCAACCTCACCACGGTGATTCCGAACTTGCAGCTGAAGATGGGCTATGTCTGCTTGCCCGATGGACGTCTTGCGCGCCTCACCGAGGTGAGCAACCACGTCGCCGAGGTACTCAATCGACCACTCAATCCGCAGGCTCCCTATGTGGGCGCATCGGCGTTCGCGCACAAGGCCGGACTGCACGTTTCGGCAATCGCACGTGCCAAGGATGCGTACGAGCACGTGTCACCGGAGCTCGTGGGCAATGGCACGCGCTTCTTGGTATCCGAAATGGCAGGTCGCGCCACTGTGACGATGAAAGCCGAGGAGCTTGGCCTGTCGATGGATGGCCCAGCCGTGAATCAGGTGATCGACGACCTGAAGCGCCTCGAACACGAGGGCTATCACTTTGAGGCCGCAGACGCATCGCTCGAGTTGTTGATGCGTCGTGCGACGGGCTGGAAGCAGTCGTTCTTTGAGGTGGAGTCGATGCGAGTAATTACCGACGAACTGGCCTCAGGAGAGTTCAACACCGAGGCCACGGTCAAGGTGTGGGTGGGGGAAAAGCGCGAGGTGTCTACCGCAGAAGGCAACGGACCTGTAAACGCCATCGACAAGGCGCTGCGCGCCGCGCTGATGGCGCATTATCCGGCCCTCGAGCGCGTGCATCTGACCGACTACAAGGTGCGCATCTTGGATTCATCGTCAGCGACGGGTGCAGTGACCCGCGTGCTGTTGGATGCTTCGGACGGTCGTCAGGCGTGGACCACGATCGGCGTGTCGGCCAACATCATCGAGGCGTCGTGGCGCGCGCTCGAAGAGTCGTTGGTGTTCGGGTTGCTGCACGCGAAGTAGGCTCGCCCTACGTATGGCAGCCCCCAAGCACACTCCGGTCAACCCCATTGCGCGGCCCCGCGCATACGAATCGCCCAAGCATGTGCCCGCGCGGTGGATGGCGGGCCGACCCGGCGAGATTGAGGGCCGTCAACCCCACGGCGAGCGCCTCGGTTTTCAAGGCCCCGACCAGGGCTATGCATTAACTCTTGCTCGGCTCGTGCAGGATCAGATCCGCCTGCAGCAGGGCGAGCTGCTCGACGACGCGGTGCGCGGCACGGTGGCCATTGCACTGCGGCGCGCCTCTCGCTACGGACGCGCGCCGGTGATGCACGACATTCGTTTTGCCCTCACGTTGTGGGGCTGGACGCTCGAGTCGCCGTCGGCAGATCTCGTGGTGCGGCGACGTGAGGCATTTGTCGGTTGCGGCAGTGTGTTGCACGGCTACACCGATGCGCGCGATCTCGCCGACATGGTGCCGGAAACCACGCTTTCAATGACGCCTGAGCAACTGGAATCGTCGATGCCCGGCTCGTGGCGTGCACTCACTGGCGCCTAATCCGCGTATTGCTCCAAGTCGGCAAGCGACACGAATTCCAGCGAGCGGATATGCGTTGCGGCCAGATTGACGCGCGGCGCCATGCCCGCCTCGAGCGCTTCCTGCCAGCGCGGCGCACATAAACACCACTTGTCGCCCGCGCGCAGGCCGGGAAACCCGTAGTGCGGCATCGGCGTTGATAAGTCGTTGCCCGCTCGTTTGGAGAACTCGAGAAACTCGTCGGTGACGATTGCGCACACGGTGTGCACGCCGTGGTCGTCACCGCCCGTTTCGCAGAGCCCAGTGCGATAGAAGCCTGTCATTGGCGAGGTACAACACGATGCAAGAGGTTCGCCGTAGACGTTGAGTTGCGTGGTGTTCGACACGTGTGCACCATATCCCTTCTCCTGTGTGCCCCGCGCTACCGAGGTAGCCTCGTGGCGTCATGACTTCGCCGCGTTACCGCTTCGCGCCGTCTCCTACCGGGTACTTCCATGTGGGCGGCGCACGCACGGCGCTTTACAACTGGTTGCTTGCCCTCAAGCACGGCGGCACCTTTGTTCTTCGAATTGAAGACACTGACGAGTCGCGCAACAAGCCTGAGTGGACCGACGGCATCATCGACGCGCTGGCATGGCTGGGCATTCAATCCGACGACCCGCACTTTGAAGGACCGTACTTTCAGTCGGCCAATGCCGCCGAGCACGTGGCTGCGGCTCAGCGTCTGTTCGCCGCTGGACATGCCTACTATTGCGATCTCACGTCTGAACAGATTCAGGAGCGTGCCAAGGAGCGCGGCGGTACGGGCTATGACGGCTACTCGCGGGATCGCAGGCTTGGTCCAGGTCCTGGACACGTGTTGCGTTTCCGCGTGCCCGCAGGCACCACCGTGGTCAACGACGTCGTGCGCGGCGAAGTGGCGTTCGACAACACCACAATCGAGGACTTCGTGCTCCTGCGCGGCAACGGCACGCCGGTGTTCCTCATTGCCAATGTCGTCGACGACATGCTCATGAAGATCACCAATGTGATCCGCGCAGAAGAGCACCTGCCCAACACACCGAAGCAGCAGATGCTGTTCGAAGCGCTCGGCGCGACAGTGCCCATATGGGCCCATGTGCCGGTGCTCGTCAATGAGCAGCGCAAGAAGCTTTCCAAGCGCAGGGACAAGGTGGCTGTTGAGCAATATCGCAGCGAAGGCATTCTCGCCGATGCGATGGTCAACTATTTGATGACGCTTGGCTGGGCGCCGACGGGGGACACCGAGATCGTGGACTGGTCGACGATCGTCGACCAGTTTGCACTGGAAGACGTGAACCATTCGCCCGCATTCTTCGACATCAAGAAGCTGCTCGCATTCAATGGCGAATACATCCGCAAGATGTCACTTGAGGACTTCCTCGCCGCATCCCATCCGTTGCTGACGAGTAGCGATGTGCCGTGGCGGCATGCCAACTTCAATCTCGATACCTTTCGCGCGATGGCACCACTCGTGCAAACTCGCGTGTCAACCATGGCCGAGGTCGTTCCTATGGTCGACTTTCTCTTCCTCGACGACGCTCCACGTGATGACGCCGCTTTTGCCAAGGCATTTGGTGCCGAGTGGGCAGTGAGCGCCATGACCGACATCGTTGAGGCATTCGGGTCATGTGCATGGCATTCCGAGGCCATCAAGACCGTTGTCGAGCAGGCGGGGGAGTCGCGAGGGGTGAAACTCGGCAAGGTGCAGGCACCCGTGCGTGTTGCCGTCACCGGCCGTGCGGTCGGTCCGCCTTTGTTTGAATCGATTGAACTGTTGGGCCGCGACGAAACCGTGCGCCGCATTCGTCTCGCACTCGCGTCGGTATGAAACGGGCAATTCGCCTCATCGTCATCTCGTCAGTCGTTGCCATCGCGTACTTCGCCATAACCGTTGTGCAGGTGTGGCGAGTGGGAACTAATGATCAGTCCCGACCGGTTGATGCAATCGTCGTAATGGGTGTCGCGCAATATGACGGGCGCCCCTCGCCACAACTCCAAGCGCGGCTCGATCATGTCCTCACTTTGTGGCGCGACGGTGTTGCCGACATTGTCGTGACGACCGGCGGCAACCAACCCGGCGATCGCTTTACCGAGGCCGAAGCCTCGGCTAACTATCTGCAAGAGGCCGGCGTTCCCGAGTCGGCAATCCTCCAGGAAACCGTTGGCTCCTCCACCTACGAATCGATTGAGGGCGTGTTTGCGCTACTCAGTGTGCGCGACATGGATCGCATCATGATCGTCACCGACGCCTACCACGCGTCGCGCTCGCGCATGATCGCGCAAGACTTCGGCCTCGAGACCTATGTGTCGGCCACGCCATCTTCGGTGATATCGGGCAGCGAGAATTCACGGCTCCACGCCAAGGAAGCCGCAGGCATCGCCCTCGCGCAGGTGATCGGCTTTCGGGCCCTTGACCGCCTCTCGCGTTAGCGCTCGGTGTCAGTCAATTCGTCGGCTTGGTATCCTTGCTGCACCGCTCTGGGGAGTGGTGTAACTGGCAACACAGCAGATTCTGGTTCTGTTATTCAGGGTTCGATTCCTTGCTCCCCAACCATGTGTAGGCAAGTGACCTGTAAGAAATGTGGCAAGGCCTCGTGGTCCGGCTGTGGCGCACATGTCGAACAGGTGCTCGCCGGTATCGCCCCTTCTGATCGTTGCCAGGGGCACGCGGATGAGCCGAAGGGCCCGGGGATTCTCGCCCGAATTTTCAAACGATAGATTGATCGCTTCTCAGGCTCCCATCGTCTAGTGGCCTAGGACACCACCCTCTCAAGGTGGCGGCACGGGTTCAAATCCCGTTGGGAGTGCCAATTGATTGATCAGGTTGAGTCAGTGAGTCGAGTTGCTCATGACTGCACTTGTTCGCTCAACAGCAGTGAGCCGTGATTCGAGAGGAAAGCCTGTGAGGCGCTCTACTGAATCAGCGTGGACGAGGTATTGATCTTCGAGTTTGACACCTTGGTGCGATTGTGGATCACCAACGTAACTTTCTATGCATAACACCATGTTTTGCTGGATCTCGCCAAGGAAATCGTAGGTGCCATCTGACGCTACGCGGGGCACGTTGGGGTATTCGCCACACATTCCGATTCCATGAGCCAGTACGTAGTAACCGTATTCGCGGTATCGCTCGGGTACCTCGAAGGCACTTCGGGCGAAGTCCTCGAAACTGCGCCCAGAGGCAAGATTTGCCGCGTTGTGTTCGAGTTGTTCGAGGGCGATCCCGTACAGCGTTCGCTGAGTCTCGGTGGCTTCAACGTCACCGCAAATAAAGGTTCGAGAGAAATCAACGGCGTAGTTCATGACGCCGAGAGCGTCAGTGTCCAGACAAACGAGGTCCCCTGCTTGCATCACAGCATCTGAGGATTCGTGGAAGTAGGGGAATGTTCGCACTCCACTCTGAAAAAGCCGCGTCGAGACGTACTCGCCATTTCGTGCGATGAGTCCCCGATGAAACTCTGCCCATACTTGGTTCTCAGTTGCACCTGGCCTAATCGCTGAAACAAGTTCTGCGGTGGCGAGCTCGACTTCCGCGATGGCATAACGCATCACATCGATCTCGAGTGGCTGTTTGATCATTCGAGCCTGTTGGAATACGGAGGTGGCATCGGAGAGCGCCACCGTTCGTTTTCGAAGTGCATCAGTGAAGTGAAAATCAACAGACTCGACTGCAAGCGTCAAGTTTCCCCGCCCCTGCACTTCACCCAGAATCCCAACAATTTCATCAGCGAATTTTTCGCCGTTCTGTTGAAAATATGGTGAACTCACTGCAGTGATTCCCGTCGAAGTACGAATCTCGGTGATGGTGGGGATTCCCGCAGCCAAGTGTTCTCCGAGGTTGAACTCGAACAGGATCGTGGGACCGTCAACACAGTGCAACAGGAAGCGCGATGGACCCATCATTCCAAACACCGTCATGTTCCTCGACCCTGTCGCATACAAGATGTTGATGGGGTCAGAAGTCAAAACCGCCGAGACGTTCATGGCCCGCATCGTTGATGAGAGTCGCTCGTGACGTTGCCGTTGTAGGGCGGCAACATCGATCACAGTTCCCATACGCCAATCGTAATAACCGATTCTGGTGGTCTAGATGTTGGGACGGTAATTTGACCACGGCATTGCATGTTCCAGTTGGGCAGCAATGCGAATGAGCAGGTCATCGCGTCCGTATGCAGCAACGAGTTGTACGCCAATGGGTAGTCCCTCGCTGGTGCGATGGAGTGGCAGGGAAATGGCGGGTTGACCACTGACGTTGAACGGTTGGGTGAAGCCAAGGAATTCTCCGGCAGTACGCATGGGTGCCAGAGGGGACTGCGGATCATTGGCGAATGAGCCGATTGGCAGTGGTAGTTGCGAAAGGGTCGGAGTCACGAGGATGTCGAAGCCATCTGCCCACCACTGTGCAATCGCGCGGCGATGGACGGCGGTGTCCTGAATTGCTTGGGCGTAATCGGTGGCGGTCATTGCCTTGGCGTAGTCGGCCATTTTCCAGTTCATCATTTCAAAGTCGTCTTGGTTGACCGGTCGGTCGAGTTGTCGTTGCACGGTGTTGATGGCAACCGACATGTTGGTGCTCCACAATGCGAGAAAGCGTGTGCCAGCCCTTGCGTCGCTGAGTGCTGCGGGCGAAGAGGTTTCGATTGCGTGGCCAAGCGACTCGAGCACGCTCATGGTGTGATGGACGGCGGCAATGCAGTCGTGATGCACGGGTGCACCGTCGGCGCGCGTGGTGAGGAAGCCAATGCGCAGGCGTCCGGGGTCTGCGCCTACATCTTGGAGGTATGGGCGCGTGGGGGCGGGTGCAATGACACGGTCGCCGACACCGGGGCCATGAGTTGCGTCGAGCAACGCTGCGCAGTCTCGCACCGTGCGAGTAACGACGTGTTCAACACCGAGGTTGGTTTCATCGCGGGATGGCGCGGCCGAGATGCGGCCTTGGCTCACCTTTAAACCGACGAGTCCGCAGCAAGCTGCGGGAACGCGAATGGAGCCACCCCCATCGCTGGCGTGTGCGGCAGGCACGATGCCGGCGGCAACCGCGGCGGCACTGCCTCCGCTTGAGCCGCCAGCCGTGCGGGTTACGTCCCACGGGTTGAGGGTGGGGCCCCAGGCTTCGGGCTCGGTGGTGGGCGTGGCACCAAACTCGGGGCTGTTGCCACGTCCGTATATAAGGAGTCCTGCGTCGATGTAGCGCTGCACGAGCGTGGTGTTGTGGTCACAGGTATATGCGGCAGCCTTGAGCGCTTTATTGCCGTTAGAGAGCCGCGTGCCGGTCATCGCGGCGTGTAGGTCTTTGAGAATAAATGGCACACCGCGGAATGGTTGGCCAGAGTCGGGTAGGGAAGCGGCGGCGTGTCGCGCCTGATCGAACCACGTCCAGGTGAGGGCATTCAGTTGCGGGTTGAGGCGTTCGGCACGTTCAATGGACGCATCGAGTAACTCGAGCGGTGTGGCTTTGCCATTGCGAACGAGAGCAGCCTGATCGGTTGCATCGAGCCATTGCGTGTCGTCAGCCAGTGAACCCATCGTTCCCCCGTTCGATAGTGGCGTGCGTGGTGCTGAGTAGTGTGACGCGGTGGTGTCTGAGACTTCGCCGCCCCTGAAAGTTACTGCGTCCGATGTGATGCGCTCGACGCCCGCGCGGCGCGTGCTCTTGGCGAGTCTCGCGTTCTACATGGGCTTGATGCTGCAAGCGGCAACACTGGGCAAGCACATCTTCGATATCACGGGTCGCGAGATCGACATTGGCTGGCTGGGTCTTGCCGAGTTCGCCCCTGTCGCGTTGTTTGTGTTGCTGTCTGGCAGCGTCGCCGATCGATTCAACCGCAAGGTGGTGTCGGCCGTGGCGCTCGGGGGCGAGCTCGTGTGCACGACGGCGTTGACGGTGTATGCACTGAGTGAGCCGACAGCGGTATGGCCATTCTTTCTGATTGCCTTCCTCTTTGGCACCTCACGGGCGTTTCTTTCGCCGGCTATTCGATCGATCTATCCAATGGTGGCCCCACCTGGAGGATTGCCGCAGGTCATTGCCATCTCGTCGGCCGTGTTTACGGGAGCGATGATCGTGGGTCCGGCGCTTGCAGGACTGCTTTACAGCATTCATCCGGCAATGTCGTATGGCGCGACATCAGCGTTCATTCTGGTTGGCATTGTCGGCATTCTGCGCGTGTCGCTGCCCAAGGTGGAACAGCCACAGGTAACTGAACGGCCAAGTGTTCGCACGGCCATGGAGGGCCTGTTCTTCATCCGTCGAACTCCGGTCTTGTTGGCTGCAATTTCACTCGACTTGTTTGCGGTCTTGTTTGGCGGCGCAGTTGCGTTGTTGCCTGCGATTGCCGAGAAGCAGCTGGGAGTGGGTGATGTGGCCTATGGGTGGTTGCGCGCCGCGGTGGGAATTGGGTCGGCGGGTACTGCGGCGTTTCTTGCCATCGCGCCGTTACGCCGTCATGTTGGCAAGTGGCTTTTGCTCTCAGTAGGGCTATTCGGGCTTGGCACGATCGTCCTTGGATGGACCAACTCGTATCTCGTGGCATTTGCAATGGTGGTGCTCATCAGTGGCGCGGACATGGTGAGTGTGTTCATTCGCTCCTCGATCACGCCGTTGGTTACTCCCGACTCGAAGCGAGGTCGTGTGTCGGCTGTGGAGAATGTCTTTATCGGCGCCACGAACGAACTTGGCGCATTTAAGCAAGGGGCTTTGTCGCAGGGCATCGGCCTCCCGGCCACGGTGATCAGCGGCGGCATTCTGACGCTTGGTGTTGTGGGTGTGTGGTGGAAGAAGTTCCCGACCCTGCGGGATATTGACCAGTTCAGTGATCTGGACACCCCGGAGAACCCGACCGCATAACGCACGAGCACTCAAGTAGTTTCGTTGCTCGTGGAAAAACAGTCGAGGTGGCAGTCTCTCGTTGACGAGTTCAAGGCATTCGTCAACCGCGGCAGTGTGGTCGATTTGGCCGTCGCCTTTGTTATGGGCGCAACGTTTAAGACGGTGATCGACGCATTTGCCGGAGACGGTCAGGGCAATCCAGGTGTGCTCGGCGGATTGATTGGCGCGATGTTCGGTGGCTCGCAGCCCAACTTCAATGATGTGGGAGTCACGCTGAACGGCAGTTTTATTCCATTCGGTGCGATGCTGACCGCTCTCGTCAATTTTGTTCTTGTGGCATTCGTGTTGTTTTTTGTGGTGAAGGCGTATTCTCGCTTCCGCAAGTCTCAGCCGGCTGAGACCACGAACGAGTTGCTGGCCTCAATTCGTGACGAATTACGTGAGCAGAAGAAGTAGCCGAGTGAAGTTTCGGTTGGTGGCGCTTGCCGCCGTTGCGTCCATGGGGTTGTCCTCCTGTGGCGTGCTGGATGCGCTCACGGGTAACGACGGCTATGTCGATGGAGTGGGGCGAATTCCGGGTGGCGACTTCAACAGTCTGATCACGTTGCCCGAGGGTGTCGTCGTTGACTTTCCCGAGCTGCTTGGCGAGATGATTGGCCAGCAGGTTGAGGGGTCGCGCGTGCTGCTAGTGGGCGACTCCATCTTCGCCAGTACCTCTCGCCGCTACGGCAACGAGATGTGTGACACGCTCACGAAACTGGGCTGGCAGGTGGCGGTGGAGGCCGAGGCGGGCAGGTTTGTGGACTTTGGTCAGAAGGTATTGCGCTCGCGCCAGGGCGAGGGGTGGGATGCCATTGTCGTGTTTCTCGGCACCAACTACGACGGCAACGAGATGAACTATGAAACACGCCTTCGCGACATTGTCGAAATTGTCTGGCCGACGCCGATTGTGTTGCTTACCACCGCGATGTTCCGCGAGACGCAACGCGAAGTCAACAACGTTGTGGTGCAAATGAAGGACGATTACGACAACGTGACCGTGTTGGATTGGGAGAAGATCGCCGAGACGCCAGGGGTGATTTCAAATGATCGGGTGCATCTCACGGCCGACGGCCGTGCGGTATTGGCCACTGCTGTAGCGCGCGCACTCGAGTTTGCTCCAGATCGCAACAATGGCAAATGTCTTGATTCGCGTTTCACCGATGATTCGGAAGTGCTTGACGACGATGAGATCATCCCCGTTGAGACAACGGTGCCGACGGAAGCCGTAGTGGATACCACGGTTGCGACGCCAGAGCCCGAATCGTCGACGTCGGTACCGTGACGCCCGACGGGATCGGACTACGTTGTGCCGATGCCCATGAAACTCGGAATCTTCACCTCCACGCGCGACAACTCAATTGACGGCCTTGTCGCCGAGGCGCGCCAGGCCGAGCGTGATGGTTTTGCCTCGTATTGGATGCCGCAGATTTTTGGCCCCGATGCGCTTACCACGCTTGCAGTGATTGGCCGTGAGGTGCCGCGCATCGAGTTGGGCACCAGTGTCGTACCCACGTATCCGCGACACCCGATGATGTTGGCCCAGCAGGCCACGACAACGAACGCAATCGTTGGTGGTCGTCTGTGTTTGGGTATTGGGCTCAGTCACAAAGTGGTGATTGAGGACATGATGGGCATGTCATTCGACAAGCCACTTCGTCACATGCGCGAATACCTGTCGATCCTGATGCCGCTCATCGAAGAGGGCAAGGTGTCATTTGCGGGAGAGACGCTCACCGCACACGCAGGAATCTCGATTCCGAACGCGTCGCGCAGTGGTGTGGTGGTTGCTGCACTCGGCCCGCAAATGCTTACGCTTGCCGCTGCGAAGACCGACGGCACGCTGACCTGGTGTACCGGACCGGAGACGTTGCGTACCCTGACCATTCCCACGATCACTGAAGCGGCGAGTCGCCTGGGTCGCCCGAGCCCGCGCGTGATTGCGGCGCTACCCGTGTGCGTGACCGCCGACGTGACGGGAGCACGTGCCCGCGCTGCAGAGATATTTGCGGTGTATGGACAGCTGCCGAGTTACCGCGCCATGCTCGACCACGAAGGTGCCGCCGGCCCGGCCGACATCGCTATCGTCGGGACAGCCGCTGAAGTATCGGCACGCATTGCGGCGTTGGCCGACATTGGCGTCACCGATTTTGCCGCTGTTGAGTTTGGAGCAACGCCGGATGAAATTGCTGCGACGCGCGACGCGGTGCGATCGCTGCTGTAGTCGGAACTACTTGATCTGAAGTGGCACGCCCGGGGTGGCATTGACCATGTCGAAGAAGTCGTTGCCCTTGTCGTCGACCACGATGAATGCGGGGAAGTCCTGCACCTCGATCTTCCATACCGCTTCCATGCCGAGTTCGGCATACTCGAGCACCTCGACCTTGGTGATGCAGTCGAGTGCGAGTCGGGCAGCTGGCCCGCCAATAGAACCGAGGTAGAAACCGCCATAGGTTTTGCAGGCCTCGGTCACCTGGCGTGAACGATTGCCTTTGGCCAACATCACGAAGCTGCCGCCTGCTGCCTGAAACTCGCCCACGTAGGCGTCCATGCGCCCTGCGGTGGTAGGACCAAACGAACCCGACGCATAGCCTTCGGGCGTCTTTGCCGGACCTGCGTAATACACACAGTGATCTTTCATGTACTGCGGTAGGCCGTCGCCGGCCTCAAGGCGTTCGCGAATCTTGGCGTGCGCAATGTCGCGCGCCACGACCATTGGACCCGAGAGCATGACGCGTGTCTTGACTGGATACTTGGAGAGCGTGTCGCGAATTTCGGACATGGGTCGGTTGAGGTCGATTGCCACAACGTCGGCGGCGAGATCGTCTTCGGTGATCTCGGGCAGAAAGCGCGCGGGATCGGTCTCGAGTTGCTCGAGGAAGATGCCCTTCGCATTGATCTTGCCGAGTGCCTGGCGATCGGCACTGCACGAAACGGCCATGGCCACAGGACAACTGGCGCCGTGGCGTGGAAGACGAATCACGCGCACGTCGTGGCAGAAGTATTTGCCACCGAATTGTGCACCGATACCTGTCTGCTGGCTGAGCTTTAGCACCTTGGCCTCGAGGTCAATGTCGCGGAAAGCGTGGCCGAGGCGCGACCCTTCGGTTGGTAGCGAGTCCAAGTAGCGCGTGCTGGCCAACTTGACAGTTTCGACGGCGTGTTCTGCAGACGTGCCGCCAATAACGACGGCGAGGTGATAGGGCGGGCAGGCTGCAGTGCCGAGCGTCTTCATCTTGTCGAACAACCAGGGCAGCAACGCTTTCTCGTTAAGGAGTGCCTTGGTCTCCTGAAACAAATAGCTCTTGTTGGCCGAGCCGCCGCCCTTAGCAATAAACAGGAACTTGTACTCGTCGCCGTCGACGGCCTGCACCTTGATTTCGGCGGGGAGGTTGGTATTGGTGTTCACCTCTTCATACATGGTGAGCGGCGCCAGTTGGCTGTAGCGCAGGTTGCTCGTTTGGTACGTGTTGTAGATCCCGCGCGACATTGCCTCTTCGTCGCCACCACCGGTGAACACGAACTGACCTTTTTTGGCCTTGATGATTGCGGTACCTGTGTCTTGGCACATGGGCAACACACCACCAGCGGCAATACTCGCGTTCTTCAGAAGGTCGAGCGCGACGAAGCGGTCGTTGGAGCTGGCCTCGGGATCCTTCAGGATGTTGGCCAACTGCTGTAAATGTCCTGGGCGCAGCAGGTGGGCAATGTCACGCATCGCATGTTCGGTGAGCAACGTGATTGCAGCGGGATCCACTTTGAGGAAGGTTCCCTCCGGCGTGGTGAACGTGGAGACGCCTTCGGTGGAGAGCAGTCGATACTCGGTGGTGTCGTCACCGAGTGGAAGCAGTTCGGTGTAGGAAAACGGTGCAGGTTGGGGGGTAGCCATGCCCCAAGGCTACGTTTCGGTTGCTTCAGGAGGCGAGCGCGGGTGAACCCGCAAAGACGCCCGGATCGCCGGCCATCGGAATGTGCGGCGCAGACCACTGCACGGTTTCGGCAATGTGTTGGGCCACCGCACGCCATTCGGCAGGGTTCCAGCCTTCTGCCGCGGCGGGCACGGAAGCGTCACCGCGAACAAAGACGAATGCAGGAAGGGACTGCAGTCCCAATTGCTTGACGATTGCACGCTCGGGGTCGACAAAGGTGAGGAACTCGTTGGCGAGCGGTCCGAGAAACTGCTTGGCCTCGGCGGCGGTTGCCGTGACGATGAAATTGACACGCGTCGCGGCACCGGAGAAGTGGCGCAGAATACGCGTAGCGGTGTCGAGAATCCATGCGCTCTCGTTGGTAAACGGGTCAATCACGATCGACGCAAGATGAAACGTGGTGGTCCACTCGTGCAACGGGCGGGCATCACCGACGAGTGGAGTGAAGACCAGGTCGGGGGAAGGAGCAAGTGCCACGGGCAAAGACCGTAGCAACTCCGCAGTAGCGTTTTCATCATGCACCCCATGGAGTACCTGCGGCATGTGGCGGGTGCGCGGGGCGCGGACGCGCGTGACCTGGTTCACGAATCGGCATGGGCGCTTGGCGCCATGGCGACCGATCCGCAGGCCCTCGTACTGATCGTGCGTCGTCTAGTGGACAAGCACCCTACGTGTGCACCCCTGTGGTGGCTGGGGGCGCACATGCTTACCTCGCTCGACCCGGCTGTGCACGTGCGTGCGGTGATGGACGACTACGCCGATGATCCCACCGAGTCGTATGTGATCGATTTTCTCGCACGGGCTGATGACCACGCCGTCGTTGTGGAGGCGCTGGGATGTGGCACAAGTGATGGTCTCACCGAGGTAATGGTTGCCGAGGACGATGTACGTGAGATCGAGCACGCGGTGGTGGTGGTGCGGCGGGGCACGGTGTTGCCGCGTGATCTGTGGGCAGAGATGAAGCGACGAAGCGCGGGCGAACGCGTGGCGGTCGTTGCGTTGTCGAAATTCGACACCGTGGTCGGACCGTTCGGCGTTGTCGCGGCCGATAGTGCGCAGTTGGTGCCCGAGTGTGAGCCGTGCCCCGAAATGTTGGTGGCAAGCGGCTTGTAGTCTGTCGATCATGTCTGCACGCTCTCGCAACCTGCCCCGTCGTTCCTGTCTGTCGATTCCCGGTTCGTCCGAAAAGATGATGGGCAAGGGGCCGTCGATGCCCGCCGACATGGTGTTCCTCGATCTCGAAGACGCCGTCGCGCCGAAGGAGAAGGAAGCGTCGCGCGCGAAAGTGGCAGCGGCGATCAAGGGCAACGACTGGGGCGACAAGGTGTTGTGCGTGCGCGTCAACGACTGGAGCACTAAGTGGACGGCCTACGACATCATCGAAGTTGTAGGCGGCGCCGGCGAGCGCCTCGATGAGATCATGTTGCCGAAGGTGGAGTCGGCCGCCCAAGTCGTGGCTACCGACATGTTGCTGCGCCAGGTGGAAATCGCCAACGGTTTGCCCGCTGGGCATATTGGTATCGAGGCGCAAATCGAAACTGCCCGCGGCTTGATCAACGTTGAAGAAATCTGTGCGGCGAGTCCACGACTCGAAACCATCATCTTCGGTCCGGCCGACTTTGCCGCGAGCATGGAAATGCCGGTGCTCACTGGTGGAGTGCCGATCGATGAATACCCAGGGGACCATTTCCATTACGTGTTCAACAAGATTCTCATGGCCGGCCGCGCGAACGGACTGCAGGTCATCGACGGTCCATTCCTGCACATTCGTGACACCGAAGGGCTGCGCAACTATTCCATGCGCGCACGCACACTGGGCTTCGACGGAAAGTGGGCACTGCACCCTGATCAGGTGACCGTGCTCAATGAGGTGTTCTCACCGACGCAGGAGCAGTTCGATAAGGCATGGGAAATCATCGACGCCTACAAAGCAGCCACAGAGGTTGAGGGTAAAGGCGCCGTGATGTTCGGCAATGAGATGATCGACGAAGCGAGTCGCAAGATGGCGCTGAAGTTCATCTCGCGCGGCGAACGCGCCGGACGCACTCGATCGCCTAAGCAGTAGTTCGTGTCGGCACGCTTCGACGCAGTGCTGTTCGATGCGGGCGGCATCTTCGTCGTGCCCGACCCAACGACGGTTGGTGCGGTGGTGGATCGACATGGCGGCGACGGTTCGGTGGCCTCGATAGTGCGGGCTCATTACGCTGGCATGGCGGCGCTCGACGACCACGCATTAGCCACCGCGGCGGGTTCCATCGACACGTTTAGTTGGGACACGTATCGCACGGGAGTGGCCCGGGCTGCGGGCATTAACGACGCGCAGATGCACGAGGCGGTAGTACGCCTGCGCGACGTGTATTCGCCAATGTTGTGGCGCTATCCGCTGATGGAGTCCACTGCCGCATTGTGGAGACTGCATCTGCACGGCGTGCCGATTGGCGTGGTGTCGAACGCGAGTGGGCAGATCGAGGCAACGCTTGCCAATCAGTGCATCTTGCAGGTGGGGGCGGGCGCTGGTGTGCCGGTGCTCATCGTCACCGACTCACATCTCATCGGTGTGTCGAAGCCCGATCCTGGCATCTTTGCGGACGCATTTGCGGTGCTCGATGCGAAGGGTATCGATCGTTCACGGGTGGCCTATGTGGGCGACTCGTTCGTCAATGATGTTGGCGCGGCACTCAATGCCGGTATTCACGGCGTGCTACTAGATCCGTATGACGATCGTGCGCACCTCGACTGCGAGCGTGTGCACTCACTGCACGAACTCATGCAGTGGGTGTGAGTTAGGCAGCACTCGCTTCTTCGACAAGCCGGCGGGCGATGACCTTCAGGCACAGCGTTTCGTCAGCGCCCTCGAAGATTGACAGCACGCGAGCGTCCACGAACAGTCGGCTGACGGCGTACTCCTCGGCGTAGCCGTAGCCGCCGTGGATCTGCATTGCTTCACGCGTCACCCATTCGGCTGCCTTACACACGTAGGCCTTGACCATGCTGGCCTCCATCGCGCCTTCGCCCTTGCCCATCATCTTGGCCACGGCGTAACTGAACTGTCGTGAGGCCTGCACGATGGTGGCCATGCGGCCGAGCTTGGCGCGGGTGAGTTGATACTCGGCGATGTTGTTGCCAAAGACCTTGCGGTTGTTGGCGTAGTCGAGTGCAGCTTCGTATGCGGCCTGCATCACACCCACGGCCCGCGCCGCGGTCTGCAGTCGGCCGTTTTCGAACCCTTCCATTTGGAAGTAGAAGCCCTTGCCGAGACCAGACTCTTCGCCAATGAGATGGTCG
The DNA here is from genome assembly GCA_044237775.1 of Ilumatobacteraceae bacterium. Taxonomy (GTDB): domain Bacteria; phylum Actinomycetota; class Acidimicrobiia; order Acidimicrobiales; family Ilumatobacteraceae; genus UBA3006. The sequence goes on from JBIIEO010000002.1 coordinate 100,770, forward strand.
GCGGGTACCCACCAGCCGTCGAGGGCAATTTCGTACGAGTGCATGCCGCGATAGCCGATCGTGTCAATTGGCCGCCCTTCCATCTTGCCGCCGCCCGGTTGGCTGAACTCGAAGCCGTGTGCGTCGCCAATGGGCTTGGGCACGATGAACACACTCAGGCCACGGTGTGCCTTGGCGCGGTCGGGATCGGTGCGAGCGAGCAACATCAGTGCGTTGGCACGCGCGCCGAATGTGCACCAGGTCTTGACGCCATTAATGATCCAACCATCGACTCCGGCCTCATTTGTGCCGCGCACTGCGGTGGTCTTGATTGACGCCACATCGCTGCCGTAGTCGGGCTCGGTGACGGCAACGGCGGCGAGCACTTCGGTGGTGGCCAACTTGGGCAACCACGTTTGCTTTTGCTCCTCGGTGCCGCCGCGGACCAATGCGCGCGTGAGAATTTCCGGCCGGGTGATGAGCGATCCGCCGATGCCAAGCGAGGCGCGGGACAGTTCCTCGGTGGCGATGCAGTTCGCCATGTATTCGCCGTCGCCGCCTTCACTGAAGCCGCCGTATTCGGATGGGACCGATAACCCAAAGGCGCCAAGTTCAGCCAGCCCTGCAATGATCTCCTCGGGCACGTCGGCGTTGTGTCGGTGCACATGTTCGGCGCGCGGGGCGATTTCCTTCGTTGCATAACTGCGGAACGTGTCTTGCACCATTTCGAATTCCGCATCGAGATGGCGAGGGCCGGGGGTCTCCGCGAGTGAGGCGAGAAACTCGGGGTCGCGGTAAGTGGCCATGAAATCAGCAGCATCGAGAAGTGGGTTGGAGGAGAGTCCCCATTGCAATTCGCGGCCGATGAGCCGAGTGATGACTTCGTGGAGCATGTCGGCAACGAAGGCACATGTGAGCCGCGCCTCGGTGTCGCCCTTTGCGCCGTAGTCGAGGAGCGAACGCGCAGTCTCTACCGCTGCCGATGCATGGGCGAGGTCGTAGGCGAGTACTTGATGCACGTCCGGCCCTCCCGAGGCGGCGAGGTGGCGCACGCCCTTACCCACCACATTGCGTGCGAGTTCAATGACGTCGGCGGCGCGGGCGAGGTCGGGCGTGGTGCTCATTGTCCCAACGCTAGTAATCGCCGCTTCGAGGGGCCCAACCGAAGGACGGTTTGGTGTCTAGCATCGAGTGGTGGCGACAAACGGCGGCTTCCGGTCGCTTTTCGTAACCCTGAAGTGGGTGGTGTTCGGTCTTGTTGTCTACTTCTTCGTCATCCCGCTGATCCCGGGCTTCCGCAAGGCAGTGACCGAACTGTCCCAAGTAGAGCCCGCGTTGTTGGTTGTTGGCCTGGCGCTGCAGTTGCTTGCGCTGTTCAGTTATTCGTTGTTGACCCGCGCGGCAATGGGCCCGGGTGATCACGGCGTATCCATCTGGCGGCTGTTCCGCATTCAGCTGAGTACGAAAAGTGTGGGCAACATCCTCCCTGGGGGCAGTGCCGCCTCCAGCGCGCTTGGGTATCGCCTGTTGCGTTTGTCGGGGGTGGAAGGGCCAGACGCCGGATTTGCGCTCGCTACGGCGGGGCTTGGGTCGGCCGTGGTACTTAACCTCATCCTGTGGGTGGGGCTCATTGCCTCTATTCCCGGTCAAGGCGTCAATGCGGCGTATGGCACGGCGGCGATTGTGGGCATCATCGTGATGGTGGTGGCGGCCGCACTGATCGTCGGCATTATCGACGGCCAGGGCCGGGCCGAACGGGCGCTGCGCTGGTTGGCCGGCAGGTTTCGTTTCGACGAAGATCGCGCAGCCGACGTGCTGAAGCACCTTGGCTCCCGATTGCAGGGGTTGGCCGCCGATCGCAAGTTGCTTGTCCGCGTACTCGTGTGGGCCAGCATCAACTGGTTGTTGGATGCGGCCTCACTGTGGGTATTTCTCAGCGCATTCGGCGAGACAATGCCGCCGGACGCGCTCATCATTGCATTTGGTTTGGCCAACATCATGGCGGTGGTGCCAATTACGCCGGGCGGACTCGGCATTGTCGAGAGTATTTTTATTCCGACTTTGGTGGGTTTTGGCGCCACGCGCAGCGGTGCGACGCTTGGCGTGTTGTCGTATCGAATTGCGCAGTATTGGCTCCCCATTCTTCTTGGTGCGATTTCATATCTGTCTTTGCGCGTCGGGCCCTTTGCCATCGAGCGCAGGGCGAAACTGCAAACGTGGCGACGTGTGGCAATCGATGCGACCGAGCATCCGTCGAGCAAGTTTGAATTCCTTGAGCACTATGCACCGCGCGATCGCACGGGTCAGTTTCCGTTACCCGACTTCAAGGGCGTCTATTCAGCCGGAGATGACGACAACGAGTAGCGTCCTAGGCCATGACCGTTCACGAGCGACCGTTCGGGCGATGCCTCGAGGATTTTGTTGTCGGCGATGTTTACCGCCATTGGCCGGGTAAGACCATCACCGAAGCCGACGATCATCTGTTTTGCATGATCACCATGAACCATCATCCGTTGCATACCAACGACTGGTTCGCCGCCAATAGCGTGCAGGGTCGCAATGTCGTCGTCGGCAATCTCGTGTATTCGTTGGTGCTCGGCATGAGTGTTCCTGATGTGAGTGGCGCCGCCATTGCCAATCTCGAAGTGGAGACCTTGCAACACAAGTTCCCCACATTCCATGGCGACACGATCCATGCCGAGACGCGCGTGCTTGCTGTGCAGGAGTCGCAGTCGAAGCCCGACCGTGGCATTGTCACGGTCGAGACCAAGGGATTCAACCAGGACGGCAAGGAAGTGTGTTACTTCAAGCGTCGCGTGATGGTGTGGAAGCGCGCAGCGCTTCCCGCACGGATGCGGCCATACGACGGTCAGGACGTCTGGAAGGACTAGTCGCCCTCGTCGACCCCGTCCTGCGATGGGGTGGCGAGCATGTCCGCGACCTGCCATGGCGCGCCACCACCGACCGCTGGCAGGTGCTGGTGAGCGAGGTGATGCTGCAACAAACGCAGGTGGATCGTGTGATACCCAAATACCGGGAATTCATTGATCGGTATCCCGATCCGCGCGCGTGTGCATCCGCATCGCTCGGCGACTTACTGACGTTGTGGCAGGGGCTGGGGTTTCCGCGACGCTGCCGAAACCTGCACGCAGCGGCGCTCGCCATTGTCGAGCGACATGACGGCCTAGTGCCTGGCGATCGCGCGGCGTTGCTCGCGTTGCCCGGAATAGGCGAGTACACAGCACGTGCTGTGCTCGCATTTGCCGATGCACAACCGATTGGCGTGGTGGATACCAATGTGTCGCGGGTGTTTTCGCGACAGCTCAACCGGCCGTTGCCTCGCCGCGAGGCTCAGGAAATTGCCGACGCGGTTGTGCCAGCGACGCGATCGTGGGAATGGAATCAATTGCTCATGGATCTCGGAGCCACAGTGTGTACCGCGCGATCCCCGCGCTGCGACGCCTGCCCTGTGGCCGAGACGTGTGCATGGTTGTATGCGGGCGGTGCGGATCCTGCGCCACAGTCATTTCATACGAGCAAACCACAGGGTCGCTTCGACGGTTCGGATCGTCAAGCGCGCGGGCGTTTGATGAAGGCTGTGGTAGCCCAGACGGTGGATCGAGCGTCCGCTGCCCGGCTCATGGGCCTGGAGGCCGACGCCACTCGGGCGACACGTTTGATCGACGACTTGGTGCGAGAGGGACTGCTCGCCGAGTGCGATGATCGGCTGACGTTGCCCTAGCGAACGAAGTCGACGATGAGTGTGTTAACGATCTCGGGCTGCTCGAGCTGCAGGAAGTGCGCCGCGTGTTGTACTTCGCGCACCGCGGCATTGCTTGGCGCATGCGCTGCGGCATCGCGCGCAACGTCGATGCCGATGCACCCGTCGTCGACGCCGTGTAGATAGAGGAGTGGCTGCGATGGCTGCTCGCCATCGACGCGTGCTTGATCGTCGGCGAGAGCCGGGTCGCGGTGTCCAGAGCCAAACACCGCGCGGTAGTAGCCAAGCGCGGCCTGCAGATGTGCGGGATCGCTCAGACATTGCTTGGCGTTGCGCATGTCAGTGTCCGACTGCAGTGTTGGTGACCAGTGTTTCCATAGCCAGTCGACGAAGGCGAGATCGTTGGCGCCAACGACGAGGTCGGACAGTGGATGCTGGAAGAAGAACATGTACCAACTGCGATGCAGCTGATCGAGGTTGCCCACAAAGGCGCGTCCCATTGCTCCCCATGGCGGTACCGACATGCCAACCACCTTGCGCCAGCGATGGGGGGCGAGTACCGCCGCTGCGTATGTCGCCGGCGCGCCCCAGTCGTGGCCGATGATCACCGCGCGATCATCGCCGCCGAGTGCGTCGTGCAACGCGTTGGCGTCGCCGCCGAGCGCGGCGGTCTGATATGCACCGTTGTGCGGGATCGAGGTTGGCGCATAGCCGCGCATGAACGGCGCCACTGCATGAAAACCTGCATCGGCGAGCGTGGGCAGCAGGTGTCGCCAGGTATGAGCCGAGTCGGGGAACCCGTGCAAGCACAGTGCGAGTGGTGCATCGCGATCACCGCATTCGAGGAATGTGAAGTCGATTGCATTGGCATTGACCGCTCGCGACACAATCGATTCGGGCATCGCCAAACAGTACCCGAGTAGGATCGAGACGATGTCTGACGAACACGCCGCAACTGATCCCGCCCATTTCCGCCGCGTACTCGGACATTTGCCTACCGGTGTGGTCGTCGTGTCTGGGGTGTCTGCGGAGGGCGTACCGGTGGGAATCACCATTGGTTCATTCGTCTCGGTGTCGCTTAACCCGCCACTCGTGGGATTCTTTCCGGGCACCTCATCGCGTTCGTGGCCGATGATCGCCCAGAGCGGCAAGTTTTGTGCATCGGTGCTCGGCATCGACCAAGAGGAATTGTGTTGGCGTTTTGCCAAGGAGCCCGCAAGTGGTACTGATTCCAAGTTCGACGGGATCGAGTACACGTTGTCGCCCGGTGGCATGCCCATTCTCGGTGGATCGGTGGCATGGATCGACTGCTCGATTGAATCGGTCACCCCTGCAGGCGACCACGTCTTTGTGCTTGGCCGGGTGGCCGCTCTTGAGGCCGCTAGCGACCCGAGCGATGCGATGACCTTCTTCACGGGCAAGGTCGGCGGCGTCACCCGTTGATCGCACTCACTGCCTCTGATCCCAGTTTCTCTGCCGGGTGGTGGAGCGCGGCGATCGTGGGTGCGGTGTTTGTCTATGCCGGCATGCAGAAGGTGCAGGACAAGCCGAGGTGGGAAGTCGAGGCCGCTGCACTCGGCGTGCCGCCCTCGTTTGCGCGACCGTTGCCATGGTTGGAAACGTTGCTTGGCGCCTCGCTCATTCTTGGTGGCGTGGCAGGAATGATGCGCATCGCCGCCCTTGCGTTGCTGGTGGCCTTTACGGCGGTGATCATCGGCAACCTGCGTCGAGGTAACCGTCCACCGTGTGCGTGTTTTGGCTCGCGGCGGCCCACACCCATTTCGTGGTGGACGGTGGTGCGCAATTTGGCGCTTATGGCGCTCATTGTGTTCGCTCTACTCGTCACCTGAGCCGATTGATCGGTAGCGTGCCGAGTCGTGCGCGTGTGGATTGACCAAGACCTCTGCACAGGCGACGGCCTGTGTGTCGATCATTGCCACGACGTATTCACCCAGCTTGAAGATGGCATCGCCTACGTGGTGCAGAATGGCGACGTACTGAATGATCCGGGTAGCGCGGGCAGCCTGGCCCGCGTTGACCCCAAACACTTTGCCGCGGTCATTCAGGCTGCCGAGGTGTGTCCGGGTGAGTGCATCTTCATCGAGTTGGATGAAGGCGAGACCTGGTCGTCAGTTACCGACGATGCAGTCACTGCCTAGCGTCATCGTCAATCGTTAGGGTGACGCCGTGGGTTGGCGCATTGCGGTGCAGGGAGCCCTGCAGACAGCACTTGTGATGACTATTGCGATTGCACCTGTGCCACATGTGGCCGTCGCTGCGCAATCCGTGCGAGCACTCGACGTGTTGGCAACTATTCCGATTGCGTCTGAACGTAGTGCGGGGTATGACCGCGAGTTGTTTCCGCATTGGTTGGACATCGATGGCGACGGCTGCTCGGCTCGTGAACAGGTGTTGAAGCGTGACAGCGTGACGTTGGCGCAGGTGGATCCCATTGACTGCTTCGTCTACGCGGGCGACTGGGTGTCGAGATATGACGGGATGCGCCTCAGCGATCGCAGCGCGGTCGACATCGATCACGTGGTGGCCTTGAAAGAGGCATGGGACTCGGGTGCGTGGGCATGGTCTGCGGCCATGCGCACGGCATTTGCCAACGACACGTCTGATACTCGTTCGCTCGTGGCGGTGAGCGCTTCATCGAATCGCAGCAAGAGCGACAAGGATCCATCCAACTGGTTGCCGCCCCGCAAGGCCGTCGTGTGCGGGTACCTCGCTGATTGGGTGGCGATCAAGGCGCGTTGGCGCCTGTCGATGGATGCAAGCGAACACGGTCGCATTCGCAATGTGTTGACTCGATCGTGCCAAGGCCAGCGCGTGGCCGCGTGGCCGGCGCTGCCTGTGTCGACGCCAGACACTCCGTCGAGCTCCACGACGACGCCCGAGGCGACGCGGCTGCAGGCGGTGTATCCGGGTGCGTGGTGCACACCTGTTGGGGCGCGGGGCACCTCGGCCGCCGGCGTGTCGTATGTATGTGCAACGACCAATGCGAGCGGGGTGCCGTATGCCGATAGCCGAGCCCGATGGAGACGCGGCTAGCAACGGATAGCGTGTCGTACCTATGTCGAAGAAGACCAAGAAGAAGAAGGCCAAGCTGCGCCGTTCGAAGGCCAATCACGGCAAGCGTCCCAACATGGGGCGCGGCTGACCAATCACTCTGACGCGGGCACGCTCGTGCGCCTCGTCGAATTAGATCTTGGTGGAGCAGACGAGCCGTGGGCTCGCAGTGGACTGCCCTTCGCCGGTGACGGCACCTGTGACGTGGTGTCGTTGGTGTTGCGCATGGATCACTCGCGTGCACCGGGTGTGCATGGTTGGGCGTTTGATGCAATTGGTGTCACAGATATCGACGGCATCCCGACACGGTGCGCTGAGCCGTTGACAACACGGCACCATTTAGATGGTGATTTCACGCTCGATGTCGTGGGCGTCGATCACGTAGTGGTGATGACCCCTGACCTGATGCGCACGTCTGACGCGTTTGCGCATTTCACAGGAGCACCACGGAAGCGCGTGCGTGACGCCGGAGCGTCGGTGCAACAGGCGTTTCATCGCGTGGGCGACGTGGTGATCGAGATCGTGACTTCGCCACAGGTACCCCCTGGTCCTGCAACGTTGTGGGGGTTCGTACTCACGGTGCGCTCGCTTGATGCAGTGGCGCACTACCTCGGCCCCGACGTGTTGTCGCCGCCGAAGCCCGCGGTGCAGGAGGGTCGACAGATCGCAACGTTTCGCCAGGCGGCCGGACTCGGCGTGCCCGTTGCGTTGATGAACTAAGGCTCGAACGCGTCGGGATCGTCGCGTTGCGCAAGAAACTTCTCGCCCGTTGCACACGAGTCGAGTAGTGGACACCACGTGCACACATGCGACGGCGTCAGTACCGGATCGCGCTTGAGGCGTTGGAGCTCGAACATCTTGCGAATGCCATCGACTGTCTTACGTAGCGCAGCCTCGAGCACGCCCTCGGTGACGTCTTCCACGTCGATACGCGCGGTGAGTAGGGAATAGGTAGCCAGCTTGCGTGGCGCGTAGCCCGAGCGCATTGCTTCGACGAGCGCATAGAAGCGCAGCTCCTCGCGGTGAGAGGGTTGAATGCCACCCGACTTGATGTCAATGACGACCTTGTTGCCCACTGCGCCGAGCGTGAGGTCGGTCTTGGTGCTCAGGTTGATGCGGCGTTCGAACATTTCGTAGCGCGCGCCGCTTTCGATGACGGGACGCCAGGCCGCCTTGAGCGGCGGAAAGCATTCGTCAAACTTGGTGTAGAGATCGATTGCGTTGCTGCGTAGTTGCGCACGGTCGCTGGCCGGTAGTCCATAGATGAATGGGCCTGCGCTCTCGCGCTCGTCTTCTGCCAAGTGGTCGAGTGCGGCATCCACTACGTCGGCGGGCACGATAACGCCACGCCAGTTGGCGCCGAGTTCGACGGCCTTGTGCAACACAGTGCCGCGCACGTTGGCCAGCGTCCATGAAAAGCCATCAAGGCCTGCGAGGTGGTTGGCCTCGCAACCGTGCACGGTAGTGAGCTTGTGCTTGCTCACCCACAGTGCATTGTCGGGGGTGAGGTGCTCAGCAATTTCGGCCACGCCGTCGTGCAGCCGTTGGCGGAGCGACTCCACGATGTCGCGGGGCAGCGGCTCCCAGGTGGCCTCCTTGGCGAGTGCGTCCACCACGGCCTGCTGCATGGGGTTGAGTACGTCGGCCGTCGTCATCGCCCGTCACTCTGTCACACCGGTGTGGGATCCTTTCGCCATGGAGTCGGGGTCAACCATGTTGTTTGCTGCGGCCGCGCGGCTCATTGCTGCCGAGGCGCAGCGATATGGACTCATCGCCCCCTCCTTCCGTAGCCCACCCCGCATTGTCGGGGTCGATCGCACCGTGCGGCGCCACGAGCATGGCGGTGTCGTGGCCGTCGTCGTGCGTCACCGTCCGTTCGTCGCCGTGATCGCCGACATGATCGAGGGCGTCGTCGTCGTCAATCGGCTCGTTGCCCCCGAAGCCGATCAGGTGCGTACTGGGCTGTGGGCGATGGCCGAGATGGCCGACCTGCTCACCGGTGACGTACCGCTCGACCACGCACCACGCGTAGCCTGACACCCACCGCGCCCGGGTGGCGGAATGGTAGACGCGGGGGGCTTAAACCCCCCTGATCAGCAATGGTCGTATGAGTTCGAGTCTCATCCCGGGCACACTGAAGGGGTGACGTCGGGACCAGAGTTGCGTGCGCGCCTAGAGGCACGCGTGTCGGCAATGGTTGTCGACATCGGTCAGTTCGTCGACGTGGAATCGCCCTCGCTGTCACTCGATGATCTGGATCGCAGTGCAGCATTTCTTGCTGCGTTGATGACGAAACATCTTGGGTCGGCGCCGGAGGTGTTGCAGACCGAGCGTGGACCGAACGTGCATTGGCGAGGAGGCTCTTCGCCGAAGGTGTTAGTCGTGGGTCATCACGACACGGTGTTTCCGAAAGGCACCGTAGCAAGCCGTTCGTTTTCGGTGGATGGCGACGTCTTGCGAGGGCCCGGTGTGTTCGACATGAAGGCGGGCATCGTGCAGGCAATTTACGGGTTAAGCGAACTCGATGATCTGTCGCATGTGGAGATCCTGATTACCTGCGACGAAGAGGTGGGTTCGTATTCGTCGCGCGAACTGATTGAGGAACGCGCACGTGCAGCGGGCGCCGTGTTGGTATTGGAGCCAGCAGCCGACGGCGGTGCGGTGAAAACAGCGCGCAAGGGCGTGGGCACCTTTCGCGTCGATATCGCGGGGCGCGCGTCGCACGCGGGTCTGGAGCCGGAAAAGGGTGTGAACGCACTCGTCGAACTCGCCGCACAAGTGCAAAGGATTGCCACGTTCGGTCGGCCGGAGTTGGGCACCACGGTGACCCCAACGGTGGCGACTGCCGGCACGACGGAAAACGTGGTGCCCGCGCAGGCGCAGATCATTGTCGACACACGGGTGAATGTGCCAGAGGAAAAGGTGCGCGTCGAAGCGGCAATGGCATCGCTTGTGCCGACCGTTGTGGGCTCGACCATCTCGGTGTCGGGTTCTATCAATCGTCCGCCAATGCACGAGAGCGCGTCGGCATCGTTGTTTGCCCTCGCCCAGCGCGTGGCGCCGAGTGTGGGAATTGCGTCACTCGCCGGCGTTGCGGTGGGCGGCGGATCGGACGGCAATTTCACTGCCGCGATCGGTGTGCCGACGCTGGATGGTCTCGGTGCATGCGGCGGTGGCGCGCATGCCGAAAGCGAGCACGTGATGGTGTCGTCGATGGCTGAGCGGGCCGCGCTCGTGGCCGCGCTCGTGGCCGAACTCGCGAAGTAGCGCTACTCGAGTTCGAGCAGTCCGCCGCTGCCAAGTGTGCCAGCAGAGCGGTATTCATCGATCTTTGCGCGGGTGTCCTGAATGTCGAGATTGCGCATGGTGAGCTGCCCGATGCGATCGGCCGGACCGAAGGCCGCATCTTCGACGCGCTCCATGCTCAGCCGCTCGGGCGCGTACGTGAGGTGTGGGCCCGCGGTGTGGAGAATGGTGTAGTCGTCGCCGCGGCGCAACTGCAGCGTGACGTCACCGGTGACGAGCGAACCGACCCAGCGCATGAGCGGTTCGCGAAGCATCAAAGATTGCGGATCGAACCAGCGGCCCTCGTAGAGGAGTCGTCCAAGGCGGCGACCCATCTGCCGATAGTTCTCCAGCGTGTTCTCGTTATGGATCGCCGTGAGCAGACGTTCGTAGGCGATGTGCAGCAGCGCGAGTCCGGGCGATTCATAGATGCCGCGCGACTTGGCCTCGATGATGCGATTTTCAATTTGGTCACTCATGCCGAGGCCATGGCGACCGCCGATGGTGTTGGCCTCAAGTACGAGGTCGACCTGCGAGGCGAACTCGCGACCGTTGATCGCCAAAGGCCAGCCCTCACGGAAGGAGACGGTGACGTCTTCGGGCGCAACGGTCACCGACTGATCCCAATGGGCGACGCCCATGATCGGCTTCACAAGATGCATGCTCGCGGAGAGTTCTTCGAGCGCTTTCGCTTCATGCGTCGCACCCCAGATGTTGGCGTCAGTGGAGTACGCCTTTTCTGCAGAGTCGCGGTAGGGGAGGTTTTGAGACGTGAGAAACGCACTCATCTCGGCGCGACCACCCATCTCGCGCACGAATGCGGCGTCAAGCCACGGCTTGTAGATACGCAAGCTTGGGTTGGCGAGGAGTCCGTAGCGGTAGAAGCGTTCGATGTCGTTGCCTTTGTAGGTGCTGCCGTCACCCCATACGTCGACGCCGTCTTCCTTCATTGCGCGCACGAGAAGCGTGCCGGTGACAGCACGGCCGAGTGGGGTGGTATTGAAGTACGTCTTGCCAGCGGTGGAAATATGGAACGCACCGCACTGCAATGCGACGAGTCCCTCGTGCACGAGTTCGGTGCGGCAGTCGATGAGTCGAGCCAACTCTGCGCCGTATTGTTTGGCGCGATCGGGGATCGAGGCAAGGTCGGTTTCGTCGGGCTGGCCGAGATCGGCGGTGTAGGCGTACGGCACTGCACCTTTCTTGCGCATCCACGCAACGGCTGCCGACGTGTCGAGCCCACCCGAAAACGCGATGCCAACGCGCTCGCCCACGGGAAGGGCGGACAACACTTTGGCGGCAGAGGCTGCAGAGTCGGTTTCGGGCATGTCTGTACGGTACCGAGGTACTGCGCGGGTTCGCGACGAACTAGGGGCGCGGCCGCCCGGCGAGCGACACGATGGCCGTAGCCATGGCACATCCCGCGATGATGATTTCCATCAACGCGACACCAGGGGTCGCTTCAATATCGACGACCGCGATGGCGGCGATCGCGAGTGATGCACCGATCCCGACGAAGGTGGCCCATCGCGCGTAGCGAACGGCGGCGATGATGGCGGCGATCGGGGCGCAGAAAGGCAGGAACCACAGCGCGACAAAGGTGGGGTCACTCGCGGTGCCTAGCCACCAGGTCGGCTTGCCCACGTTGCGGCTGGCGATGGCAACAGCCGCAAGTGCGGCGGTGATGCCGAGCCACGTCACGACAGTGATTGCGGCCCACGGCTGGCGCAGGGACGTGTGTTTCGATGTCGTCACTGTCACGCCCTGCAGGGTACAAGAGGTGGCTCCGCAGTTAGCCTGACGGCGTCATGTCGACACCACGATTCGAACGATTCTCGGTGTTCTTCCCGATGTGGAACGAGGAGGAATACCTCCACCGAGCCTTGAACGCGGCGCGCGAATTGGGCGATGAGCTGGTGGCCGGCGGCGTGGTAGGGGACTACGAGATGATCGTCGTCGACGACGCGAGTACCGATGCCACACCGCAGCTTGCCGACGCGGCTGCTGCATCAGATCGCCGCGTGCGCGTGGTGCACCACCCGGTGAATCGCAAACTTGGCGGGTCGATTAAGTCAGGATTTGCCGCCGCAACGGGCGACGTGGTGTTGTACACCGACGCCGACCTGCCGTTCGATATGCGCGAGGTGCATAAGGCCTTGCGGTTGATGCACCAATACGAGGCCGACATTGTCGCTGCGTATCGACTCGATCGCACGGGCGAAGGATACGTTCGCGTTGTCTATTCATTTTTTTACAACTTATTGGTCCGCGCGTTGTTTGGGTGCCGCTTCCGCGACGTCAACTTTGCGTTCAAATTGGTACGACGCAGTGCACTCGACGCAGTGACGTTGCACAGCGAAGGCTCCTTCATCGACGCCGAGCTCATGGTGGGCGCTCGTAAGCGCGGCCTGAACGTGGTGCAGTTCGGTGTGGACTATTTCCCGCGCACGCGTGGCGTCTCGACACTCAGTTCGCCGGCCGTCATCGTCAAAATTCTGAAAGAAGCATGGTCGTTGAGGAAGGAACTCAACGCGTTGCGCCCGGTGTCAACATGAGCATGTATGACCGGTGGCGACCGGCATTGTTGTCGATTGCGGTGTTGCTGACTGTTGTTGCTGTTGCAGTTGTGCGCGGCGATTCGACGGACGAGTCAGTCAATGGCGTCGTCGAGACCACCGCGCTTGTTGAGACGACTGTGGCCCCCGTCGTGCTCGTTCCAATCGACCGCACGCTTAAAGAAGGAATGAAGGGCGACGACGTGCGCCGCGTGCAGGAGCGACTTGCCGCACTGAAATTCGATCCGGGTCCAGTAGACGGCATCTTTGGTCAGGCCACCAAGCAAGCCGTGTGGGCGTTCGAGAAGTTGGTGATGCAAACGCCCCGCAAGCGTGCGACGGGTGAGGTGACGCCATCGACCTGGGTGATCATGCAGTCGAGCGTGCAGATCACGCCACGGCGGCAGGCCGACTCGCCGTCACATGTCGAGATCTACCTGCCCGAACAGGTGATGATCGTGTTCAAGGGTCCCGAAGTGATGTTGGTGACCCATATCTCGAGCGGGTCCAATGAGCAGTGGTGCGAAGAGGTAACCATCGACCCGGGCGAGGAAGGTAATACCACGGGCAAGCAGATCAAGATGGGTATTTGCGGCGACGCCGTGACGCCGCCCGGCATCTTCTACTTCTATAACCGCAAACAAGGGATGCGCGAGTCGAAATTGGGCACGATGTACAACCCCGTGTACTTCAACTACGGCATTGCCGTGCATGGGGCAATCCTCGTGCCGCTTGAGCCGGCCTCGCATGGGTGCGTGCGTATTCCGATGTCGGTAGCGCGGTATTTTCCTGCCCTCGTGGCTTATGGCGACCGCGTGTATGTCTTCGATGGCATCAAGGAGCCCGAGGACTATGGCGCGCCGCCGCCCCCGTTCGACCGTCCGGACCCCAACTACACAACGACCACGAGCGTGCCGCCGACCACGATTGCGCCTTCGACAACGGTGACGCCCACGACCGTACCGAAACAGACGACTACCTCGACGGTGAGTGGTTGATGACGCGCGTGCATTACGACGAGTTTGGGCTCTTCCACGAAAACGTTGCCGAGTTCGACCTGTCGGTTGAACCGCAGCCAACGGTGTTGCGCGAGTCGGTGACGTTGGCAGACGGACGCACGATGAGCGCATTGCGGTGGGGGGTGGGTGAACCTAGCGCCGTGTTGTTGCATGGCGGTGGACAAAATGCGCACACCTGGGACACCGTCGCCCTTGCGCTCGGCGTGCCGTTACTTGCCATAGATCTTCCGGGTCACGGCCATTCCTCATGGCGTGACGACGGGCAGTACGACGTTGAGTCGATGGCCGACGATGTGGCGACGGTCATTGGCGCACTTGCTCCTTCGACGCGACTCGTGGTGGGTATGTCACTCGGCGGACTCACGAGCCTTGCGCTGGCGCTCCGACACCCTGCGCTCGTCGAGACACTTGTTCTTGTTGACATCACGCCTGGGGTAACACCGACAAAGGTAAAGGCGGTCACTGACTTCATCAACGGACCACAAGCCTTTGCGAGTTTCGATGATCTGTTGCAGCGCACGATTGAGCACAATCCCACGCGCAGTGTGTCCAGTTTGCGACGCGGCATTCTGCACAACGCGCGGCAACTTGAGGACGGCAGCTGGGAGTGGCGATACGACCGACGCAAGGCGCGTGAGGGCAATCACGAGGTGTCGTCGAGTGCGCGGGATTGGTGGTCGGTAATCGATGCGCTTGCATGTCGACTCGTGTTGGTGCGCGGTGGTGTGTCGCCTGTGGTGGATGACGACGATGTTGCCGAGTTGCGTCGCCGTCGCCCCGATGCGATCGTGCACGTGGTAGACGGCGCTGGGCACAGCGTGCAAGGTGACCAACCATTGGCAATGGCGGCACTCCTTCGTGGCCTTCTCTAGTAATCACTTGGTCAATTAGGCTGGGACGATGGTGTCAGGCGACGAACCGAAACGTCTCGGACGGCCGCTGGCCTCCAGTGCGGTCGAGACGCGCGAGCGCTTGATGGAAGAGGCACGCAAGTCGTTTGCCACCCTCGGCTACGAAGGCACGACTAATCGAGCGATTGCTGATGCGGTGGGCATCACCACGGGGGCGATCTACCACTACTTCCCCTCAAAAGTTGAGATGTATTCGGCGGTGTACGCCGAGGTGCAGGACGTCCTGTTTTCGGCAATGGAAAAGGCAGCGGCCAAGGAAAAGGGATTCGTCAACAAGCTTGCTGCATGCATGCGTGCGCTCGTCACCATCACCGAGTCGAACGCCAGTCTGGCGGGATTCGTGGTGGGCGTCACCTCGGATGCGCAACGGCATCCCGAAGTCTTGAAGGCGGTGCAGCCACATCGCAATCGTGCGGCGGCGTTCTATAAGGCGCTCGCCCGCGAGGCGATTGCCTCAGGCGAGGTTGTGGGCGGCGTGTCCGAAGACGTGCTCGCCGATCTGGTGCTGGTGCTCGTGACTGGACTCGCTCGTCACGCCGCCATCATGGAAGACAATGCCCGCACGCGTGCCGTTGCAGAAACGATCGAGCGGTTCGCGCTCGGTACGTTGCTCAAGTAAGCGCTGGTGCGGTGCGCCGCTGCGTGGTGAACAGATCGACGATCACCAAAACGAGGCAGACCCAGATTGCACCAAAGCCGACGAGCTTGGCTGCCGACACCGCCTCGTCGTACACCGCCCAGCCGAGCAGAAAGTAGATCGTCGGCACGAGGTATTGCATCGGCCCAAGAATCGACAATGGTGTGCGCAGTGATGCGGCGCCGAAGAGGAGAAGCGGAATTGCCGTCACGGTGCCAGTGAGCGCCACGAGTACCCACTCGAAGGTGGTGGCGTTCGTGGCAATGCTGGTCTCTGCGTTCCAGCCCCACGCAAGAAAGAGTGCTGCAGGAACAGCCAACACCATCGTTTCGGCAGCAAGGCTCTCGAGCGCGCCGAGCGGCACCAGCTTCTTGAGATAGCCATACAGGCTCCACGACACGGCGATCGACAGCGCAATCCACGGGATGCGCCCATACGCAATGGTGAGGATCAGGAGACCGATGCCGGCGAAGGTGATGGCCGTGCGTTGGAGCACGCTGAGACGCTCGCGGAGTCGTACGACGCCCAGGACTGTTGTCAGGATGGGCGAGATGAAATAGCCAAGTGCTGTCTCGACGACGTGTTCGTTGACCACCGCCCATACGAACATGGTCCAGTTGACGGTGAGCAGCACGCTTGCAGCGCAGGTGCGAAACAGCAACGTGCGATTGCGAAGCGCACCAAGTAGAAGGGTGAATCGACGCTTAAAAAGCAGGATGGCGACAAGCACGACGACACTCGTGGTGATGCGCCAACCGATGAGCTCAAACGGGTCGAATTCATCGAGTGCCTTCCAATACACGGTGACCATGCCCCAAAACATGTAGGCACTGAATGCAAGTAATGCACCAATTCGGGTGTCATCACGTTGAGTATCGGTCACGGCGCACCACGCTACTGCGCAGTGAATCGGCGCAGGAGGGTGCGGCGGTAGCCTCTAGCGCGTGGATCCCACCACGTCATCGTCGTGGAAACGGCTTGTCGCACGTACTGATGTCGCATCATTGCCGACGATTGCGGAGTTGTTTCAGGCCGACGCCCACCGTGCCGAGGCCATGAGCGTCGACATCACACTGCCCAATGGCGCGATGGTTGTGGACTTCTCGAAGCAACACGTGACACCAGACGTATTGGAAGCGTTGCTTACGTACGCCGACGAGGCAGGTGTGGCCGATGCCCGTGACGCCATGTTTGCGGGCGGCATCATCAATCTCACCGAGGCGCAACCTGCGCTCCACACGGCGCTGCGCGCGCGTGCCACCGAGCGCGTCATGGTTGATGGGAGCGATGTTGTAGCCGCGGTTCACGCTGAACGTAAACGCCTCGCTGCCTTCGCCCGTGACGTGCGTAGCGGAATCACGCATGCGGCAGATGGTCGACCGTTTACTCATGTGCTCAACATTGGTATTGGGGGAAGCGACTTGGGTCCTGCGCTTGCCTATGCGGCGTGGTCCGCCTCGCGCAAGCCCGATCTCGAGTGTCGGTTCGTTTCCAATGTCGATCCCGTGTCGCTCGAGGCAACACTGGACGCTCTCGATCCGGCACGCACACTCGTCGTCATGTGTTCGAAGTCGTTTTCCACCGCTGAGACGGTGGCGAACTGTCGCGACGTGCAGGCCTGGCTTGCCGCTGCACTGGGGAGCGAGTCGGTGGCGACCCATAGTGTCGTCGTCACGGCGCAGCCCTCGCGCGTTGCGGCAACCGCGCTTGTTGCGCGTTGTACCTTCGCATCCTGGAAGTGGGTGGGTGGCCGATACTCGATTTCCTCGTCGATGAATCTCGCGAATGCAATTGCGTTTGGTCCCGAAGTAATTGACGAGTTCCTTGACGGCATGAACGCGATGGATGCGCACTTTCGTTCAGCTGAGCCGCGCCGGAACGCACCGCTCCTATTGGCGCTGATCAATCTGTGGAATCGAGCACTGCTTGGTCGACCCACGCGCGCGATGCTCGTGTACCAAGACGCATTGGCGGGTTTCGTCGACTACATCCAGCAGCTTGAAATGGAAAGCAATGGCAAGTCAGTGCGTCGAGATGGCGGTTCTGTGACGGTCGATACCGCACCGATCGTGTGGGGTGGCGTTGGGACGAATGCGCAGCATGCGTTCATGCAGCTCGTGCACCAAGGCACCACGGTCGTGCCCGTCGACTTCATCGGTGTTGCGCACACCTCGGCGCGCAATGCCGCACGTCACGATGAGTTAATAGCCAACATGTTTGCCCAGGCTGAGGCATTGGCGTTTGGGCGCGACGAAGCGGCCGTGCGACGGTCGGGTGTCGACGCTGCTGCCGCTCCTCATCGTGTCGCACCGGGCAATAGGCCGTCAACGACGATATTGGTGTCGTCGCTATCACCAAGCACGCTTGGGGCATCGATCGCTCTGTACGAACATGCGGTGTTTGCTTATGGCGTGTTGCTCGACATCAACAGTTTCGATCAGTGGGGCGTGGAGCTCGGTAAGCATCTGGCGAACAGCGTCATTGAGGACCTCGGGCCAACGGATGTCGTGGCGTCGCACGACGCATCCACAACGCGGCTTTTGCAGTGGTACCGCCAGCATCGATGACGCTCTAGCCTGTCGGCGGTGGAGATCAAGCGGAGTCAAGCAGAGCGGATGCTCAATCTGCTGGCGCTGCTCGTGGCAAGCAATCAGCCTCTTACCTTGAAGCGCATCCGTCACCAGCTGGCAGGACAATACCCAGATGGCGACTCCGCCGCCCGCGCCGCATTCGAGCGCGACAAGGGTGAGTTGCGCAAACTTGGCGTGCCAATCGAAATGGTCACACTCGGCGGCGATGAAGCGGGCGAGGGCGCCTACACGGTTGATCGGCGGAATTTTGAACTCGGCGACTTGGGTCTCACCGCTGAGGAACTTGAGGCGCTCCAAGTAGCAGTGGCGACGGTGCGTTTAGGCGCGGCGTTTGGTGAAGGTGCGCTATGGAAGTTGGGCGGCGAGCGAGCGCTCGACGTTCCCGCCACCAGCGTGCATCTCCCGCTGGGCGACGACAATCTTGCTGCACTAGCTCACGGCGTGTTGGAGCGGCGGACACTGACGTTCCGGTACAACGCCGATAATCGTGTGGTGCAGCCTTATGGGCTACTCGCGCGCAACGGCATCTGGTACCTGATCGGATTCGACCAACTGCGCGGCGACAAGCGCGTGTTTCGAGTCGACCGAGTCGAGGGCGGGATTGTTGCATCGGAGCCCGCCGACTTCACGTTGCCCGCCGACTTCGATCCGTCGCGGGCGGTCCCCACCGAGCGGGAAATGCTGGCCGAGGGCGACGGCGAGAGCGACATTGCGCTCGTACGCGTTGACGCGTTGCTTGCCTCTCGCGTGGCGGGCGAGTTGGGCGAGTCGGCGATCGTGCGCACGCTCGATGACGGCGGGATGGAGTTTGCGGTGCCGTGTCGCAATGTTCCTGCGTTTCGCTCCTGGCTCTTGGCGATGGTGGATCGTGCCGAGGTGCTCGAACCTGCACATGTGCGGGCGCACGTGATGGAGTGGCTAGCCGATCTGGAGCGTGCAGGCTGATGGCTGCAAAGAAGAAGCGTGGGCCTCGTGGCGCTGCCGATCGCGTAGCCAAGCTCCTGGTGATTATTCCGTGGCTGGTGAAGCGCAAGCGCGTCAGGCTGGAAGACGTTGCCCGAGAATTCGACCTCACGGTGGATGAGGTCGTCGAAGACATCATGTTGGCGTCGCTGTGTGGTGTACCGCCGTATTCGCCCGATTCGCTCATTGACGTCTTTGTGGATGAGGACATGGTGGTGGCGGAGGTGCCATCCCTCTTCCATCAGCCGTTGCGGTTGAATACCGCCGAGTTGTTTGCCGTGGTCACGATGGGTCGTGCTGCGTTGAGCGTCACCGACGAGCCGGGTCCGCTGGCATCTGCGCTGAATAAGTTGCACCCGTTGCTCCCCGAAGCCGCGGGGTCGATCGCGGTAGAGGTGCCTGCGGTGGCACATCTCGACGGAATACGTCGCGCCCTTGAAAGTACGACGCAGATAGAAATCGACTATTTCACACCATCTACCGGTTCGCGCACGACGCGCAGGATCGTGCCGCGAAAGATCTTCGATCGACTTGGTCATTGGTATGTGTCCGCCGATGACGAGCGTTCGGGTGACGTGCGCGAGTTTCGCATTGATCGCATTGAGGCCTTGCGGGAGACGGGTGTAGTCGCACCGCCCCGCGAGGACGCCGTCGCTAAGGAATGGTTTGCCGATGCCGTTGATCGCGTCACCCTGCGCGTTGGTCCTGACGCGCGTTGGCTGGTGGAGCCATATCCCGTTGTCGAGCGGGTGCTTCATGACGATGGAAGCAGTGATGTCACTTTGGCCGTGTCGAGCGCAGACTGGCTGGGCCGGCTCCTGGTGCGTGGTGGCCGTTCGATAGAGGTGTTATCTGGCGATGTTGCGCGTGGGGCGCGTGCAGCGACCGCGAGTCGGATTCTGGCTCGCTACACCCGATAGGGCGCAAGGGCGTCGACGCTATCGATACGGGCTTCGCGCAGCAGGCGCGTGAGCACGGCCGCAGTCGTGTGCGAGTCGTCGAGTGCGTCATGGGTCGGCAGTTGGGTGACGCCGTAGTGCCGAGCGAGATCGACCAGTTTGTGGCTTCGCGTTCGCTTCGGATCGAGTGATCGCGACAGGGTGAGCGAACAGAGCACGGGGTCGATGTGCAGCGGGCGGTTGAGTCGTGTTGCTTCTGCGCGGAGAAACGTGAGGTCGAAGGCCGCATTATGCGCGACGGGGATCGCGCCGGCGCACCGCTGTTCGAACGCGTCGAGAGCCTCACGCATAGAGATACCTCCGCGCAGTGCACGGCGGGTGATGCCATGCACGTGGTATGCCCCGAGGCGCCCCGGTCGCCAGAATCGGCGTGCGACGTAGGTGGACCAGGAGTCCTCTATCGTGCCATCGCCGCGAGCAATGACAACGGCAACTTGGAGCACATGCCCGGGCGAAAAACCCGTGGTCTCCGTGTCGAAGATGGCAAACCGCAGGGCGTTCATGGCGGGGACGGTACGGCGGGGGTGTGCGTGCGCGGCTGGGCCGGGCGCACCCGCGTTCACTTTGCCGAAAGGGCCTTGGTGAAGGCTTCCTTGTCGAAGTAATCACGCCACAGAGCGATCTTGCCCTCGCTGATGACGAATAGACCTGCGATGTCGAGCTCGACCCAGCGTCCGTCGATTTCGAAGCGATCGGTGCGCTCGTTCATGACGACGCCGTGGTGCATGTCGCCACTGCTGACTTGATGATGGACGAGCCATTCAACTTTTGAGGCGGCGGCCAAGAAATCGGAGAGTATGGCGACGATGGCGTCTTTGCCGAAGACCTTGGTGATCGGCACGTTGTCGTATTCGCAGTCGTCGGCCACCATGTCCATTGCCGCAGTGAAGTGACTCTGCTCGATGTTTTCGATGAAACGGGTGACGAATTCACCCGGGTCGGTTATCACGTTCGCTGCGGTCGATGCCATGCAATAAGTGTGTCAGGAAAGGGGAGTGGCATCGGGACAATCGCGCATTGCGCAACTGCCCCGATGCCACTGGGGAGAAAACGTCAGGCTGACTTTGCGAGTCGCGAACGCACGCCAATCGGTGCGGCAATCGTGTAGCCGGCGAGATGGCGCTCTTCTTCGTTCTCGCCACCCCACAAGCCGTACTCATGGTGTTGGCGGGCAAACTCGCGACACGTCTCTTGCACGATGCATGCATTGCACAAGGAGCGGGCCTTGGCTTCACGGCGCTCACGGGCCTGTGGGCGTTCGGCCTTTGGCGCAAAAAACAATTTGGTCTTGCCCTTGCAGTTGGCGAACTGCGTCCAGTCGATCAGCGACGACAACGGAACGGAGGGTGCACTCAGCGTGTCGGGGGTGACGTGTAGATCGGTCATGTATTTAAGACTAAGTCATTTAGTGTTAAATGTCAACTCGGCATGGGTCATGGGGATGCGGGTCTCGCTAGAGGAGCTCGGCGGCCAGGCTGGCCACCTCGCTGCGCTCGCAGGCGGCCAGCGTGACGTGCCCGAAGCACTGCTGGCCGGCAAATGCGTGGATGAGCACGGCGAGCGCATTGTTCGACTCACCCATATAGGGGGCGTCGATCTGGCTGGTGTCGCCAGTGAACACGACCTTGGTGCCCTCGCCAATGCGGGTAAGGATCGTCTTCAGGGTGGTCGGCTCGAGATTCTGGGCCTCGTCGACAACGACAAATTGTTGTTGTAGCGAGCGGCCGCGCAGGAAGGTCACCGACTCGAGCGTTAATTGGCCGCGGGCGGTGAGTTCGTCGATCAGTCCACGTGCATCACGACTAGAGCGCTGGTCGGTGAGCGCCACGATGGCGTCGTGGATTGCAGACATCCACGGATCAAGTTTTTCGCCAAGGTCGCCGGGCAAGAAGCCCACGTCCGCCCGCCCGACGGGCACGAGCGGGCGATACACGGCGAGACGTTCGTAGCGTCGCTGCTCAACTACTTGTTCGAGCCCAGCGGCGATGGCCATCACCGTTTTTCCCGTACCCGCGCGCCCATCGAGCGCAATCACCGTGATGTCGGGATCGACGAGCAGTTCGAGCGCGAAGCGCTGCTCCTTGCTTCGCGCGCGCAATCCCCATGCCTCGGGCGAGGACTGCTGGAGTAGCTGCAGCTCACCATCCCGGCGGCGGGTGAGCGCCGATTGCGAACCGCTGCGCACGACGGCGAAATTGTTTTCGGTGAGGGATTCCGCACCGGTGAGTGACGTCGCCTCAATTCCCCCACTGCGGTACAGCGTGTCAATGACGTCGACCGAGGTGTCGATCGCCATCCAGCCCATTGGTCTGCTGGACTGCCCCCGGCCCACGGGTTGATGCTCTGCGGCTTCCAGGCCGAGATGTGCGGCCTTAATCCGCAGCGCAGCGTCGTTGGAGACGATGGTGGTGGGGGCTTGATGTGCCTGGCCGAGGGCTGCGCCGATGATGCGATTGTCGGGGATTTCGGGGTCGAGGCCGTGCTCCACGAGCAGGTGGCGCTGGATGCCATTGACCTCAATCTGGACGGTCCCGCCAGTTGGCCCGTCGTGCACGCACAGTGGATGTGCAAGTGAGCCGCCCGCTTGGCGGCGCAAGTCTTCGAGCGTGCGCAGTGCTGTGCGTGCAGAGCGCCCTACGTCGTCCATGCGCGTCTTCAAACCATCGAGTTCCTCGACAACGGTGAGCGGTACCACTACATCGCATCCTGGAAAGCCATACAAACAGGATGGATCTGCGACGAGAACCGATGTATCGAGGACGACGCGCGTTGTCGCGGTGAGCGGATCGGAGACAGAAGACTGTGTCACCGTGTCGAAGTGAACGTGTTCAGCGTGCAACATTTGCCAGTTTGGATGGTGTGCTCGTGTGGGTGGTGGATGGTCGGTGGTGCGCTCACCACCAAATGCCTGACCAGACGGGGATGTGGCAGATTTTCCAAGAATTCACGTTTTGATAGCCACATCGGCACTTTTTTTGGATTTTTTTCGAAATTTTTTTGGGAGGTGGGAAACCGCCGTTCGGCGATCGCGCGTGATCCCGCGCGCGATCGCCGAACGCGTGTCGGCGATGCACCAATGGTGCTGTTATCCACAGGACAACCCACCACCGTCTCCTATTCGGCGAACTCCCGGAGACCCAATACCTGTATGGCTTTCCAGGATTCACACAAACGGGCGAGCACGGTGTGTTGTGGTGGGGCAGGAGGTGGACGTGGTGACAACTGGTGAGCGCTCAACGATGCGCGATGGTGTGTCGGCATCGGCGTGGTGAGTCGCGAGCGTGGTGTCGAACGTGCTCCGAAAATGCGGAAATGCTTGCAATTTGTGCTCCCAACGGTTCAGATGGTGCCCGACAGTTAACCGATTCCGAGAAAGCTAGGTAAGACAATGACAAAAGCAGAGCTCGTAGACGCAGTTGCACAGAGCGCCGGGGTGTCGAAGGCAGATGCCGAACGCACCATCGGAGCATTCTTTGAACTGGTCGTGTCCTCCGCAAAGAAAGGCGACAAGGTTGCATGGCCGGGCTTCGGTTCGTTCAGCACCTCGAAGCGTAAGGCTCGTACTGGCCGTAACCCGCAAACGGGTGCACCGGTCCAGGTACCTGCCTCTTTAGCAATGAAGTTCACCGCCAGCAGCACGCTGAAGGCTGAACTTAACCCAAACCGTAAGTAAGCAATACCTCAATAAGGAGAAAAACAATGGCAGCAAAGAAGCGCAAGTCGGCCGCTAAGAAGGCCCCTGCAAAGCGTAAGGCAGCAAAGAAGGCCACCAAGAAGAGCACGAAGAAGGCCGCCAAGAAGGCGACCAAGAAGGCTCCTGCTAAGCGCCGCAAGAAGGCCGCAAAGAAGAAGTAGTACGGCCTTAACCGAATAACCATCGGTTCGGAAAACTGTTGCTGAGGGGAGCCGAAAGGCTCCCCTCAGTGCTTGACGGGCTCCGGTGACGGGGCCCGTTGTGTTGTGTGGACCGAAAGGCTCCCCTCAGCGCGTGCTGCGTTGAGTGAGTTCGGTTATCGCGGAGTGTTGTAGAGCGCGACGTCGTCCGGAGTGTCGAGGTCGAGCGCGAGGCCGGCATCACGCAGGTGCGTGATGGCAAGTCCGCGCCGCGCGGCTTCCGCTGTGTGATCGGCACAGCTGGTGGGGCCGTAGTGAAACGTGAAGTCATCACTCGTGTTGAGCGCCAGCACGTTGGTGCCGAGGCCGTGGCGGTCGGGCACGAGGACAATGCTCTGGCGGGGCGGCGGTGCGAGCGTAGTGAGGCCACTCGGGTCGGCAATGTCGGCGTGGCACACTGCCACCCAGTCGTGGGTGGTGCGGGTATAGGCAACTGCATGGGTCACCGCTGCGTTCAGGCCTGGTTGTGATGAGACGAGCGCAGTGACGCCCAACTGGTGTGCCCATTGCGCGGTCTCGTGGTCGTCGCACACGACGACCACCTCATCAAACTGGGGAAGCGTTTTGGCTACCTCGACGACGCGCGTTGCAGTGCGTTGCGCAAGTGCGCTGCGCTCGGCGTTCGACAGTGCGCCGGCAAGTCGTTCTTTTGCCTTGTCGAAGGCCTTCACCGGAATGACGATCGCTCCGCGACGTGTCGCTACGCGATCATCGGGCATCGGCGTAGCCTACGGCTCGTTCGGACGACCTAACCTTGGCCACCATGAGTCACCGCGTGAGTGTTGTTGGCGCGGGTTCATGGGGAACGACCGTTGCTGCGTTGACAGCTGAGCGTCACGAGACGCGGCTATGGGCGCGCCGAGCTGATGTTGCCGGAGAGATTACGCAGCGCCATACGAATGCGGGCTATCTGGGTCAGCACGTCTTGCCCGAGGGGCTCGAGGCCTCTGATGACCTCGCCGCGGTGGTAACGGGCGCGCATGTTGTGGCCATGGCGGTGCCTTCGAGTGGGTTTCGCGAAGTGGCGCGCCGTGTGGCGTTGGTGATCGAACCTGGGGTGCCGGTGGTGAGCCTTTCAAAGGGGCTGGAACGGGCAACGCTGCGGCGAATGAGCGAGGTCGCGAGGGAGTGCTTTCCAGGACACCCGGTGGCGGTGCTCAGTGGGCCCAACCTTGCGCGTGAGATCCTTGCGGGTCAGCCCGCGGCAAGTGTGGTGGCGTGTGACGATCTGGCTGTCGCGCGCACGTTGGTAGAAATTTTTGGTCGCCCCACCTTTCGCCTTTATACCAATCCCGATGTCGTGGGTTGTGAAATCGCCGGCGTCGTGAAGAACGTGATTGCTATCGGAGCGGGGATCGCCCAGGGGTTTGGGTTTGGTGACAATGCGAAGGCCACGGTGATCACACGCGGCCTTGCGGAAATGACCCGCCTCGGCGTGGCGCTCGGTGCTCGAGCCGAGACGTTTGCCGGGTTGGCAGGGTTGGGCGACCTCGTGGCAACGTGTGCCTCGATGCAGAGCCGCAACACACAGGTGGGCGTTCGGCTAGGCAAGGGCGAACACATCAGTGACATCGAATCCTCGATGAACATGGTCGCCGAGGGCGTGCATTCGTCGTCGCTTGTCGTGGCCCTCGCTCGTCAGCACGGTGTCGAGATGCCGATCGCCGAGCGTGTTGCAGCCGTGTGTGACGGATCGGCCTCGGCGATGGATGCCTTGCTCGAGCTGATGCGCCGTTCTTCCAAGGGGGAGTTCGAGTGAGTGGCGTCGTTACGTCGGTGTCGCTTAGTGCGTCCGTGCGCCGGGAGCGTCATCTCATTGGTGTGCGGGGCGGTGCGTGGACAGCCGTGGTGGATGAGCGGGGGCGCAT
The DNA here is from genome assembly GCA_044237775.1 of Ilumatobacteraceae bacterium. Taxonomy (GTDB): domain Bacteria; phylum Actinomycetota; class Acidimicrobiia; order Acidimicrobiales; family Ilumatobacteraceae; genus UBA3006. Next base: position 126,224 of record JBIIEO010000002.1, read on the forward strand.
TGAGCCTGACGACGGCTCTGTCGCACTCGACTGGTATGTGGCCGCTGACGATCGCTGGCACGATCCGCGTCGTGAGACCACGGTGCGCCAACAGCGCCGTGCCGGTGTGCCCGTCATCGACACGCGTGTACGCATTCCTTCGGGCGATGTGGTGCAGCGTGTGTATGCGGTGGCGGATTACGGCGGCATGGTGGTGAGCGAGTTCACGAACGATTCGCCGCTTCCGGTTGCCGTGGCGCTCACTCGTGGCGACGTGTTGTGCGTGCGAACGCCGAGTCCGCTCGGCCCTCAAGGAATTGAGCTCCCGGTCGGCAGTGTTGTGTTTCCGATTGCCCACGGTGCCACGTTGCGCGTGGCTCTGCCGATGGGTGTTCGTCCGTCACATGTCGACTGGGCGTCGATTGCCTCCGCTGACGACATGCAACGTACGTGGCTCGCCGCTGTCGAGCGCGCCGGCTACGCGGTGGTGCCCGACAAGTCGCTTGCACCGCGGATTAATCGACTTCGTTCCGACCTACTGGTGTTGAGCGGACGTGCACCAGCGTCGTGGGGTGCCGACCTGGCTGGCGACGATGTTGCCACGGTGATGGCTCTTGGCGAGTTGGTGCGGATGGGCGAGCGCGTGGAGTCGTGGGCCACCCGTGACGATTTGGTCGACGACCTTGCGCGCGTAACCGAGGCGCTGCTGCGCGACCACCGATCGTCGTCGGCAACTCCATGGGATGTCGAGCGTGCATTGTTCGTGGCGCAATGCATCTTTGTTTCGATCGGCGAGCGGCGCGCTGCTGGCGATGTGGCGTCGAGTCGTGCGCGCCTTGCGCCCGCGCAGGCGCCGTCGAATGCGGCACCCGATGGCATTCGCGTGTCGGCGTGGCTGGATGAACAATTGGTGACGCCGCGCCGTGACGGCACGGTGTCGATGTTGGGCTGGGGGATCCCACGCCTGTGGCTGGGCGCCGCGCTCGACTGCCGACGCATCGTCGCCGATGCGACGCGGACGGTGTCGTTTGGCCTGCGTTGGCACGGTGAGAAGCCCGCCGTGTTGTGGGAAGTAGACGGTGATGAGGGGCTCGTGCTGGATGCGGGTCTGACCGATCCCACATTTCGCACGGCGCAACAGGCGGGCGAGGCGTTGCTCACCGGATTTCACGCGTGACATCGCCGACCGTCGAACGCGAGCGAGCGCTGATTGATGCTGGCGCCTCCTTCGTGGTGGGATTCGACGAGGTCGGCAAAGGCGCATGGGCGGGTCCATTGGTCGTGGGCGCCGCCGTACTTGAGTGCCGCGATATCGAGGCATCGTGTGCAGACGGCGTGCTTGCCGCGGTGCGTGACTCCAAGGCAATTAGCGAGAAGAAACGCGAAGCACTCTTTGCGCCGCTCGCTGAGGCGTGCCGGGCGTGGTCGTTTGGTATGGCCTCGCACGCGGAGTGCGATGCGTTGGGCATGAACGACGCGCAACGCCTTGCCGCTCGACGCGCGTGTGAAGCGCTCGGCCTGCCACTGACGAGTGCCGCGGCGGTGATCGACGGCACGTGGGACTTTGTCTCCCCACACGTGGGCCGTGTCGTAACCGAAGTGAAGGCCGATGCGTCGTGCATGAGCGTTGCGGTGGCGTCGGTACTGGCAAAAGTGTCACGCGACCGCATGATGCGCGAGTGGGCACTCGACTTTCCCATGTGGAGTTTCGAGTCGAACAAGGGGTACCCCTGTGCCAAACATCGTGCTGCGCTCCAGGGATACGGACCTTCTGCCGTGCATCGCACGTCGTGGGCGTTCATGGACAACTTTGTTCCCTGGCTGGGCAGTGTCGGTCGATGAGTACCGACGCAATTTTTGGTACTGCCGCGAGCATGATCCGCGAAGCACGACGTGTTGTCGTGCTCACAGGCGCGGGCATCTCCACGCGATCAGGCATTCCTGACTTTCGCGGACCGCAGGGATTGTGGACACTCAATCCGAAGGCCGAAAAGATGTCGAATATCGAGCACTACATCAACGATCCTGAAGTGCGCCGCCTCGCATGGCAAAGCCGACTCGAGTCACCTGCGTTTCACGCAGCACCGAATGAGGCACATCGTGCTCTTGTCGCGCTCGAACGACGCGGAAATCTCGGTGCGCTCGTTACCCAAAATGTCGACGGTCTTCACCAGGCGGCGGGCAGTGATCCTGCGCTCGTGGTCGAAGTGCACGGCACGTTGCACTGGTCGCGGTGCTGGTCATGTAACGATCGTCGCCCGATGCTCGAGACGCTCGAGCGGGTGACGGTTGGCGATCCCGACCCGAGTTGTCACATCTGCGGCGGGATCCTGAAGAGCGACACGATCAGTTTTGGGCAGTCACTCGTGCCCGAAGTCATCGAACAAGCGATGAACGCAAGCGACGCGTGCGATGTACTGCTTGCCGTAGGTTCGTCGCTCGCGGTGTATCCCGTGGCCAATATGGTGCCGCGGGCGAAAGCCGCGGGGAGTCGTATTGTCATCGTGAATGGGGAACCGACGGCGATGGATCGTTACGCCGATGCGGTGATTGGCGGCGACATCGTCGAGGTGTTGCCGCGCCTGATCGACGCCTGACACGCGCAGTCCCGCAGGCTCGACCGTGCCAAAATATGACTAAACCGGTAGGGTATTGAGCCGGAGGACGTATTCCATGGCCACATTTCGAGACCTCTTGGCTCAGGCCAAGTCGCAGATTATCGAGATCGATACCGCAGAGGCTGCGCGTCGTATTGATGCCGGCGGCGTGGTGGTGCTCGATGTGCGCGAGCCCGACGAATTTGAGCAGGGTGCCCTGCCGGGAGTCATCCATATTCCGCGCGGTCATCTTGAGGCGCAAGTAGAGACGCGCATCGTTGACCACGACGCGCCAGTCGTTGTGTATTGCGCCGGCGGTGTGCGAAGCGCGTTTGCTGCAAAGACGCTCGCTGAACTGGGCTACCGCGACGTGGCATCGATGGCGGGTGGCTTTGGAAAGTGGAAGGACGAGGGACGCGCGTGGAAGACCCCTGCTCTGCTGAGTGCGGAACAGCGGAATCGCTACCAGCGTCACCTGTTGTTGCCGGAAGTCGGCGTCGAAGGACAAGTCAAGTTGCTCGCCAGTAAAGTACTCATGCTTGGTGCGGGCGGTCTGGGTTCGCCGGCGGCGTTGTATCTTGCCGCAGCGGGTGTGGGCACGATCGGTGTCGTCGACATGGATGAAGTCGATGCGTCAAACCTTCAGCGACAGATTTTGCACAACATCGATCGCATCGGGGACCGCAAGGTCGACTCGGCAAAGAAGACGCTGACAATGCTCAACCCCGACGTCAACGTTGTCACCTACGACACCCGTCTGGATGCCAGCAACATCATGGACATCATCGCGGGCTATGACGTGATTGTCGATGGCGCAGACAACTTCCCGAGCCGCTATCTGCTCAATGACGCAAGCGTCAAGCTCGGCATTCCGGTGGTGCACGGTTCGATCTTCCGTTTTGAGGGAATGGTCACGGTGTTCGACCCAAAGAATGGGCCGACCTATCGCGACATGGTGCCCGAACCACCGCCGGCTGAACTCGCGCCATCGTGTGCCGAAGCAGGAGTGCTCGGCGTGCTACCTGGCATTGTCGGTTCGATTCAGGCGTTGGAGACAATCAAGTTGCTGCTCGGGCTCGGCGAATCGCTGTCCGGCCGCATCTTGTCGGTGGACACCACTGAAATGTCGTTCCGCGTCTTTAAATTGCGTGTCGATCCGAATAATGCAGTCACGTATGCAAATCGTGACCGCATCGAGGTACGTGATCTCGACGGGCTGTGCGCGCCCTGGCTGGCGCACTAAGCCCCAGTACGCAGCGACCGCCTCGAGGGATGCCCGCCTTCTAGTATTTGGGCGTGGTGTCGCGGTCGTTTGCCATCGTTGGCGCCGGATTCTCAGGTGCGACGGTCGCGCGCGAACTGGCCGATGCCGGACACCGTTGCTCTGTCTTTGACGTGCGCGACCACGTGGCGGGCAATTGCCACACGGCCCGCCACGACGCCGGCGTGATGGTGCACACCTATGGGCCACACATTTTCCACACGCAGCATCGCCACGTGTGGGACTACATCAACCGATTTGGCGACATGGTGCCGTACAACCACCGAGTCAAGGCCACGTCGGCCGGCCGGGTCTATTCACTGCCCGTCAACCTGCTGACGATCAACCAATTCTTTGGTGAGACGCTCTCGCCCGATGGCGCTAAGCGCCTGCTCGCCGACAAGAGCGACGCAAGCATCGCCGAGCCGGTGTCGTTCGAGGACCAGGCCCTCAAGTTTGTCGGCCGCGAACTATATGAGGCCTTCTTCTACGGCTACACAAAGAAACAGTGGGGGGTAGAACCGCGCGAGTTGCCGGCGAGCATTCTTGCTCGACTGCCGGTGCGCTTCACGTATGAGGACTCGTACTTCAATCATCCGTGGCAGGCCATCCCGCGCGACGGGTACACACCGATCGTGGAGGCGATACTCGATCACGAGCGCATCGAGGTGCGCCTGTCGACAGCGTTTGATCGAGCGCAGGCTGGTGCGTACGACCATGTGGTGTGGACAGGGCCAATCGACGCGTACTTCGGTCATCAACACGGCCGCCTCGGCTACCGCACCTTGGATTTCGAGGAGCGCGAGCACGACGGCGACTTCCAGGGATGTCCCGTCATGAATTACTGCGATGAGCAGGTGCCGTTCACCCGCATCACCGAGCACAAACACTTTGCGCCGTGGGAGTCGCACGAGCGCACCGTGACGTATCACGAGTATTCGCGGCTGTGCGGTGAGGACGATGTGCCGTATTACCCAATTCGTCTTGTGAAGGAAAAGGAACAGCTCCAGCAGTACGTCCATGAGGCCAATTCGACGCCCAACGTCACGTTCATGGGAAGGCTCGGCACCTATCGTTATCTCGACATGGACGTCACGATTCACGAGGCGCTTGACACGGCGGGACGCATGCTGGCGGCTATTGCCGACGGCTCGCCGTTGCCAACATTCTCGGTGGATCCGCTCGGCTGATGGGCGCATATCTCCTTCAGCGTTTAACGCTGCCTCACCCAACGACATCGGAGCCCGCGCTCTATGCACGGCTGCACGGCAACACGCGGGTCGTCGATGACGGCATTGTGCTTGGCCCGCATGCGTCGGTTACGTTCGACACCTCCTTTGGCGTGTTCGCCGCAGGACGGTGGCGTCGCCTGACCCAGGTCAACGACCTCAGCGTGCGGGTGCGGGCCTCTGGTGTGGGCGTCGCCGAGGTGGTGGCCGTGACGGGCACGACCGAGACGGTGGTGGCATCAGCCAGCCTGCCGCGCGGCGACGGCTCGCCAACCTCCATTGCGTTGTCGTTGCCCGACTTGCAGGCATCACGCGACGGCAGTTACTTCGTGCGCGTGGTCGCCCACGAGGGCGAGGTCTGTATGACCGGCGGGGACTGGGTCACCAACGACGAAGCCATGCGCAATGTTCGTCTATCGCTGTCGATCACGACGTTTAACCGCCAACAGTATGTGACGACCACTGTTGCCAATGTGGTGAACCTGATCGCCGCGACCGACTCGCTCCGCGATCGCGTCCGTGTGTTGGTGGTCGACAACGCGCGCAACGTGACCTTTGATGTGCCGACCGGGTCACCGCTACAGGTGATCGAAAACGGCAACTTGGGTGGTGCGGGTGGCTTCGCCCGCGGGCTCATCGAGTTGCGCAAGCAGGGTTGGGCGACGCATGTGTTGTTCATGGACGACGACATCACACTCGAGCCCGAGGCGCTCATTCGCACCGTCGCCCTGTTTTCCTATGCATCGAACCCGAAACTGTGTGTGCACGGCGCGATGTTGAGTGAGGAGCGGCCGTGGATGCAATTTGAGGCGGGAAGTGAATACAGCTTTCGCTCGATTTATCCGCTGCAGGCGATCGGCCGCGAGGATGACTTGCGGGATCGCGCGCTGGCGATAGCCGACGCGCCGGAGATTCCCTTTGACTACACCGCCTGGTGGTACACGGCGTTTCCGATCACCATTACGCCAGACAATCCGCTTCCCGTATTCGTGCGTGGCGATGATGTGGCCTTCGGCTTGATGCATACCGGCAAGCATTCAGTCACATTGAATGGCGTCATTGTTTGGCACGCCGATTTCGGACTCAAGAACAATCCATCGTCGCTGTACTACGAGGCGCGCAACCTGGCGATGATCGACACGCTGGTGTTCGACCAACACAAATGGTGGAACCTGGCCTATCGTTTTGCCTCGTTCGGATTCCGCAACTTGTTTTCGATGCGGTATGCCTCCACGGAGTACATGCTCAAGGGGCTCTACGCCTTCCTCGAGGGGCCCAAGGCGTGGATGACTATCGACCACAGCACGCTCCACGACGAGCTGCGCGTGTGCGCCGAGGAAAAGCCGGGTCCGCTCGCTCCCGAACTGGCCGCGATTGCGCCGCGACGCCCGCGACACAAGGTGTTGCGCGTATTTGGCTTTGTCTTTGCGCTGATCACTCTCGGTGGCGCACTCGTACCGTCGCGGTTGCGCCTTGGCGGATACGGCGTGGCACCTATTGATGCGCGGGCGGTGGGTGTAGCGACGTTGCGCAATCGTGTGCTGTATCGCCACGACCGCCTCGACGAGGGCTACGTCGTCGAGCGCGACAACAAGCGGTTCTTTGCACTCCTGCGCGAGACATCCGCTGCGGTACTGGCAATCGCGCGTAATTACAAACGCTTGAAGGGCGAGTATCGCGCCGCATACCCCGCGATGGTGTCTACCGAAGCGTGGGAAGCACGGTTCAGCGCGTCGCTGAAGCGTTGAGCAGCGCTAACCACGTCGGTCGATTCAGATTGCCGTTGGCCTTGAGGCCCACCGACTTTTGGAATCGCCGCACGAGCACGCTGGTTGCGGGCCCGTAGACGCCGTCGGCGCGCACCTTCACCTTGAGCACCCGGGCGAGCGCCGTTTGCGCGGTAGCGACCGTGGCGTGTCGCGTGCCGTTTTTCAACACGAAGGCCGCGGGATCGACACCAATCGCAACGAGGAGCGCCTCGTCGGCGACACCGTCAACAGGTAAGCCGAGCGCGGCCTCGGCGGCAGTGATTGCCGCAACGGTGGTCTTGCCTGCCACGCCATCCACACGGATGCGCTTCTTCTTTGGCTGCTGGAGGAACGCGTTCAAGGCGTTTTGGAGGCGCTTGACGTTCTCGCCGCGGTTACCCACCGAGATCGGCGCGCCGAGCGGTACGGCCACCGCAGACCCCACGGTGATGAGGCCTTGCGTGCGGAGTTCATCCAGCTGACGGCGTAGGAAGAGACTGAATTCGGCCCGACCCGTTGACGTGAGGTGCACGCCATCGCGGAACCAGCGGCTCTGGGTAGGCGCCGCAGAAGCCGCATTCCAGTCGAGCACCGACACGTTGGGGTAGCGGGCCGCAGCAGCCGCCAAGATCTGATTCGACAATGTGTAGTTCACGGTTGTCCTGCGCGTTGAAAGGTTGACGAATACGATGCGTTGCACGCCGCGGGCGTTGAGCGCATTCACCACGGTGTCGACATCCGACCCAAACGTGGTGGGATCATCGTTGTAGCCCAGTTGTACCACCACGACATTGGGGTATTGGTCGGGCGGCAGCGAGTTGACGATCGAGATGGCGTCGGGGAGCACACCGGCGGCGGCGATGCAGCCGGCACCTACCATGCAACGGTTCGACTTGGCCTGGAAGTTGACGCGCGGATACGCGGGAGCGACAACGGCCCCGAACTCGCTAGTGATGCTTTCTCCTACAGAGTCGCCCATGAACAGGATCGAGCCCACCGGAGCAGCGTCGAAGGGAGCGCCGCCAATTTCCGTGACACCAAACCAGGGCGCGGGTAAGTCGAAGGTTCCGCGGAATGACCAGCCGCTCACCGTCACGCTGGTGGCGGTGCCGACGATGGTGACCTGCGTGGTGTACCCGTTCCATTCGCCACCTTGACCATCGTGGGTGGTCTTCACCGATACGAGTGTGCCGATCTGCGGATACTTGGCTTGAAGATTTTGTGCCGACAAAATGCGTGTCCACACGTATAGCGAATTGATGGGATCGGTGGCGGTATCGCCTGCGTCGGCGAGCACAGGGAATACGCCGCCGGCGGTGCGGCCGCCATTGGTGGCAGAAAACTCGGTGCGCACCGGTGCTCCGTTCTTTAACACGGCCACACCCGCAGTCTCGGCAATCGCCTGGTCGGTGAGCGGATGTTCGAGCATTGTGGGTGTTGTATTGATCGACTCGCGCACCATCGTGCCGCCGTACACCTGACACGATTCGGTGTCGCAGGTGCGGGCGAGTCCCGCGTAGCGGTTTTCCGATGCCGCATACGATCGCGCGGCGACGGCTTGTGCGCGTAATGCCTGCATCCCTGCTCCGCCGGCTTCCGTTCCCCACGATGCGGGCACTTCTCGGGGCACGACACCCCGCAGGTAGCTCTCTAAGCGCACGGCATTGATCGTGCGGTTCTGCCCGCGCGCGTTATTCACGGCGCGCACTTCTCCGCGGTAGTAGCGAACTTTGTTGCGGCCGTTACTGCGCGGTTCGCACAACCCGATGGCCAAGTTGCCTGGCGAAGCAGGGTCCATGCCGGTGGTGGTGGTGAACGATGCCACATTTGGTACGTCGGCAATCAGGGTGAACCCTTCGGCGCCGGGGTCACCCGACGGGCACTTGCGTTCCATCGACCCCCACACGCGATAGACGCGCTCGCTTACCTCGCGAGCGACAAGCGATGTCCACGCACGGCCGGGTGTTGGATCTTGGAGAAACAGCGCGTTGCTGGCGTCGGCGACAACTGCGGTCTGTTGATTGTCGAGCAGCGACAAGTGCGTGGTCATTTCTTGCTCGGGGTCGGCGAGTGGGCCGAGTGTGTTGCCGCCGTAATAAAAGGACAGAATCTGATCCCACGACCAGCCGTAGGACGTGGCCCAGCCCAACGCCCCGTACTGGCTGAGTCCTCGACCATGGCCGTTGCCGCGTCCGTAGACGACCACGCCACCAGGCAGGAGGCCGGCATCAGCGCTGGCTGGCGCAGTTGCCGGGCTGAGCAACCCAATAACGATGAGGGCTGCGGCAATTTTGAGTGCGGGTACGCGCATGGTGGGAGGTCTCCTCGCCCGCTTGGTACCAGTCTACTTCTATGGGGTGCTTCGAGCGCGTCAGGTGGATTCTGCGGCCGTCACGATCACGTCACGCTGCTGCACGACAACGCCAACGAGCACGAGGGCGATGCCGACAAGATCGATCCACGACGGCGTCTGGTCGAGAAAAATGAATCCGAACACCACGGCAGTGACTGGCAGTAGTGCAAGCAGCACAGAGAAACGCCGCACAGGAATTGCTCGCAACACTGATTGTTCGATGCCGTATCCGATTGCATTCGACAAGATGCCAACGAGAACGCACAGACCAAGAATGGTCCATGACGACCACGCGGGTCCGCTCTGCGGCGCGCCGAAGGGCGCGATGACAACTGCGCCGATGGCAAGACCGATGCCAAGACCCGCAACGCCGCGATCGAGCCGCGCGACCTTGGCGCCAACCACGATGTAGGTGGCCCAGCATGCCGAGGCGAGGAAGATGTAGAGAAGGCCGAGTGGCTCATTGCCGAGTTCGATTCCTGATAACACGAGGACACCGATCGAGGCACACCCGAGAGCAAGTGTGTTGCGGCGTGTACGAGTGGTGATGGCGGCAACGCAGATGGGTCCGATGAACTCGATCGCCACGCCCTTGCCCATGTCCAGTCGATCGATGGCGAGGTAAAAGGTCAAATTCATCAACGCCACCGCGGTGCCAAAGATCGCTGCGGCCACGATTTCCTCGCGACTCCATCGGCCTTGTCGCAAGAGCCGCGGCAAGGAGATCAGGATCAACACCAGTGCGGCACCAATCACGCGCAACCACGCCACGCTGGCCGGCGCAACTTCGTCGAAGAGTTGGAAGGCGATGACTGCGCCGAGGTATTGGGCAGACGCCGAGAGAATGAAGAATGGCTCCGGCGGCAGGCCGCGGAGCGGGTCGTGCGGCGAACTCACTCGAAGAGTTCGGGATCGGACGCGCAGATCTCCTGGAACAGCGGCTGAAACTGGAACCACCCAGCATCGGGGAACCCGGTGAGGCGTTGGGTGTAGTCGGCCATGTCGTGAGGAATCAACTTCGGCGTGCCCGCCGCCTCGGCCAACAACTGTGCTTGGCACGAACGCTCCATCGTGATGAACCAATACGCAGCGGCTTCGACCGTGTTGCCAACGGTGAACAGTCCGTGGTTTTGGTGAATCGCCGCCTTGCCATGGGTGAACTTGCTGGCGAATTCTTCACCTGCGGCAACTTCGAACACCACCGCGCCACCTTGTTCGGTGATCACCATGTGGTCGTCGTAGAAGATGCAGGAATCTTGGGTAATGGGGTCGAGCGGGCGCCCGAGCGATGCCCACGCCTTGCCATGTACCGAGTGCGCGTGCGCGGCACCGATGACATCGGGGCGGGCCTTGTGGATTGCAGCGTGCAGCACGAAGGCGGCGCGGTTGACGGGCTGATTGCCGTAGACGACATCGCCGTGATGATTGACGAGCAGCAAGTCACTCGTCTTCATGTGGCGGAAACTCTTGCCGAATGGGTTCACCCAGAAATGATCGGTGAACTCGGGGTCGCGAGCGGTGATGTGTCCTGCAACACCCTCGCCAAACCCGAGTCGACCAAAGATGCGTAGCGCGGCAGCAAGGGCGATCTTGCGGTGACGACGCTCCTCTTCGACCGTGTCGAATGTGGGCGGCTTGGCGCCGACAACTTCCTTTGGAGTCAGTTCGACGCCGTCAATCATCGGGGTGCGGTGCTCGGTGATGGCCATACGGTGCAGGCTAGTCACGCCTACTGGGGGCAGTGGTGGTCAGCGCAGGGCAAGCAGCGCCGCATTGACCAGCTGTTCGGGCAGCAGGTCGAAGACCCCATAGAGGTCGGCGATCGTGCCGGATTGGCCGAAGTCGTCAACCCCGACGGGCACCACGCGCGCCCCATGCACCGAACCCAGCCACGCCATGGTGTGGCTGGCCGAGTCATGCACGGTGAGGATGGGGAGTCGTCGTTCGGTGGGAGTGATGAGCGCGTCCAGGTGGTGCGGCGCAGGTGCCGCATCGGCACTGCGCGCAGCATCGCGCAAGCCCATACGCCACTGTCGATACAGCCGATCGGGAGACGTGAGATCGAGCACGGTCGCGTGCACGCCTTCGTCGGTCAGCATCTGCGCTGCCGCTACTGCTTCGGGCACAACGGCACCGGTTGCGGCGATCACCAAGTCGGGCGCGTCCTCTGGTTCAACAAGGCGGTAGCCACCACGCAACACATCTGCGCGTAACGCGTCGATACCGCGTTTGGCAAGTACGGCATCGAATGGTCGCTGATCAACCGGTCGCGTCGAGAGGCGCAAATACGTGCTGTCGCCGTCGCGGTCACCCAGTCGAGCGAGCGCGTCGCACAGCATCCAGTCCAGTGTGCGGGCGTAACACGGCTCGGCGTATGTGAGGTTCGGCAACTCCATGCCAAGTGATGCCGTCACCGTGCTCTGGTGCGCGCCGCCCTCTGGTGCCAACGTGATTCCTGATGGCGTCCCCACGACGACAAATCGTGCGCCGTTGTAGAGCGCATAGATGAGTGCATCCAGACCGCGGCAGACGAATGGGTCGTACACCGTGCCAATGGGTAGGAGATGCTCACCGTGCAACTCGTGCGCGAGTCCGAAGGCGTGCAGCGTGAGGAACAGGTTCATTTCCGAAATGCCCAGCTCCACGTGGCGGCCCTCGGGGCCTTCTTTCCATCGCAGCAGTCGGTCGTCGCCGAGAAAGTCCGGTTGAACCTCGGGTGTAAAGACACCAAACTTGTTGATCCAGCCGCCAAGATTGGTGCTCACGCTGACGTCCGGAGAAGTGGTCACCAGACGCTCGGCGACACCGGTGATCTGCCCAAGCCCGGTGAGCAGGCGGCCGAAGACCTCCTGTGTGGACACCGGCTTGGTCTGGGCCACGACGCCCACTTCTGTGGGCACGGGTAGCATCGGGCGTTGCGGCGGCTCGACGTTATTGATGTCGCTTCCCACGGCGTTACATACCCGCCCCTCGGGCGTGTCGTCAGCAAACCGATCGAATTCGGTGCCGAGGGTCAGCCCGAGTCGCGCACGGAACTCGTCGATCTGATGTCCGGTGAGCAGTGCGGCGTGGTTGAGTGGGTCGCCGGCAATGGGCAGACCCCATCCCTTAATGGTGTAGGCAAATACCACGCTCGGACGGTCGGTGACCAAGTCGCACTGGCGATACGACTCGAGCAGTAATGCGAGATCGTGTCCGCCGAGGTTCTGCACGAGTGGCGCCACTTCCTCGTCGCTGAATTGCGCCATGAAGGTCGCGACGGCATCTGGTGCATCCTCGAGAAATGATGCGCGCAAGTCCGCACCCTGCAGCGCAAAAAGACTTTGATAGCGCTCGTTCGACATGTCGTCGATGAAGTCGCGTAACGCCTCGCCACCCGGCATCGCAAACGCCGCCTGCAGACGTTTGCCGTACTTCGCCTCGACGACGTGCCATCCTGCTCCATGAAAGAACTCGGCGAGTTTCTTGATCTTCATGCCTGGCACCACGCGGTCGAGACTCTGGCGATTGGCATCGACGATCCACATCACGTTGCCAAGTCCCTGCAGTGACGGATCAGCAATCGCCTCCCAGATGTTGCCTTCGTCGAGTTCGGCGTCGCCGACGAGCGCAATGAACCGTGCTTGTGGACGCGGCGCAAAATGTGCATCCACGTACCGACGCACCATCGCTGCAAATAGCGGCGCGACAGCGCCAAGACCAACGGATCCAGTGGAGAAGTCGGCAACGTCGGGGTCCTTCGTGCGGCTGGGATACGACTGCAGGCCACCGAGTTGACGCAACGTAGTGAGATACGAACGGTCGAGTTCACCCGTGAGGTACTTGATTGCATGAAACACGGGGGAGGCGTGCGGCTTGACGGCAACTTTGTCGTCGCCGTTCAAGTGACCGAACCACAGCGAGGTCATGATGCCGATCATCGAAGCGCTCGAAGCCATGTGACCGCCGACCTTCACGGCGAACTCGGCATCGCGTCCACCTGGAGCCGGTTGCGCGGCGCGTTCGCGGTTCGCATGGTCGACCATACGAACTGCAAGCCACAGCACGCGCTGCTGAATGCGCTCGAGCGTGGCGATGTCCGCGAGATTGCCCGAATCGAGCATCGGCGTTTCCATGCAGCGGATGCTAATTGAGCGACCCGGTGGCCGAATCGGTGAATCTTCTAGTGTTGAGTAAATGGCAGACCCCCAACAGTCCTCGGATCGCACTACCGATTCAGGCATCCCCGTTGCCCCCCTCTACACCGCCGAATCTCTGGGCTCGTGGGACCCGGCTATGCGCTTGGGTGTACCAGGCAAGCCCCCGTACACGCGTGGCATTTATCCGACCATGCACCGGGACCGACTGTGGACGATGCGTCAGTACGCGGGATTCGGCACTGCCGCCGACACCAACCAGCGCTTCAAATTTCTGCTGGCTGCGGGTCAGACGGGCCTGAGCTGTGCCTTCGACCTGCCCACACAAATGGGTTTTGACAGCGATCACGCGCGTGCTGCTGGCGAGGTAGGCAAGGTGGGCGTGGCGATCGATTCGCTTGACGACATGCGCACGTTGCTCGCCGATTTGCCACTCGACAAGGTGACGACGTCGATGACGATCAACTCGACTGCGGCAATTCTGTTGTTGATGTACGAGCTAGTCGCCGAAGAGCGTGGGGTGCCGAGCACGGCCATCAGCGGCACGATTCAAAACGACCTGCTGAAGGAATACATCGCGCGCGGCACCTACGTGTATCCGCCGAAGCCATCGATGCGGGTGATCACCAACATCTTTGAGTACTGCTCGCAGCATGTGCCGAAGTGGAACACGATCTCGATCTCCGGTTATCACATTCGCGAGGCGGGCAGCACCGCGGTGCAAGAGCTGGCTTTCACCTTGGCGAACGCAATCGCCTACGTGCAGGCGGCGGTAGACGCCGGTCTTGATGTTGACGACTTTGCGCCGCGTCTGAGCTTCTTCTGGAATGGCCATAACAACTTCTTCGAGGAAGTTGCCAAGTTCCGCGCGTCGAGGCGCATGTGGCATCGCATCATGACCGAGCGTTTCGGTGCAAAGAAAGAGTCGAGCACGTTGATGCGCTTCCACACACAGACTGGCGGTTCAACGCTTACCGCGCAGCAGCCGTTGAACAACGTGGTGCGCGTTGCGGTGCAGAGCTTGGCCGCCGTCATGGGTGGCACACAGAGTTTGCACACCAACGGATACGACGAGGCGCTCAGCCTGCCGACCGAGGAAGCCGCGCGCATTGCGCTGCGCACGCAGCAAGTTATTGGATACGAAAGTGGCATCACCGACACGCCGGATCCGCTTGCCGGCTCGTATTTCGTGGAGAGCCTGACCGACGAGGTGGAGCGATTGGCGTGGGAATACATCGCACGCATCGACGAGATGGGTGGTGCGGTCCAGGCCATCGAAGCCGGCTTTCAGATGGACGAGATCGAGGAAGCCGCGTACTCGTATACGAAGTCGATCGATGATCACTCGCGCGTGGTGGTGGGCGTCAATAAGTTCACCGAAGAAGACGAACCCGAGCCGAAGGTGTTTCCGATCGACCCCGTGCTCGAGCGAAACCAAGTGGAGCGTCTTGCGGCGTACAAGGCCAATCGCGATTTGGGCACCGTGACGGCTGCGCTCGAAGAGTTGCGCAGTGTCGCCCGCGGCGACGGCAATGTGTTGATCCCAATGAAGGCGGCGCTGCGCGCGAACGCAACGCTGGGCGAAGTGAGTGACGCCCTGCGCGACGTGTTCGGCGTGTACCGACCCGGCTGAGTCAGTCGAACCAGCGAACCGCCGCGGGTGGCCGCTGGCCCTCGGGCGTCTCGCGGGCGGGCCAACCCACATAGACCATTGCGGTGACGTGCGTATCGGCGGGAAAGCCGCAGTGCGCGGCAACCACATCGTTGGCGCCTTTGGGGCAACTCGACCAGAACGAGGCCAGGCCAAGTGCGGTGGCCCCGAGCAGCATGTTCTGCACTCCCGCGGAGACCGCGTCACGGTTCTCTTCGGTCTGGAGTGCGGATTCACCAACGGCGGTGCCGATAACGATCACAGCGGGCGCACGGAGGTATTTGGTCTTGGTCTTGTTTACCTTCATTTCGGCATCACCGCGCGCGGCCATTGCGGCCGCGGCAACCTCACCAAGACCGCGTCGCGATTCACCCGTGAACACCGCGAACAACCACGGCCAGGTCATCTGATGATTTGGCGCCCAGGTTGTGAGCGTGCAGAGGTCTTCGATTATCAATTGCGCGACAGGGCGCTCGACGTCCATAACGAGTTGCGTGCGCCGTGCGCGCACGAGTGCGGCGAAGTCGTCGAACGTCATCGTTAGTTCTTGTGGAGTGCGGCGTTGAGGCCGCCCCACGTGCCCTTGCGTTGTACTGCCTCGACGGCGCCTGTGCGGCTGTTGCGACGGAACAACATACCGTTCACGCCGGAGAGATCCCGCGCCTTCATGGTGGCGCCATCGGGCAACGTGACGACCGTGCCCGCTGTGACGTAGAGGCCGGCTTCGATAATGCACTCGTCGCCAAGGCTGATGCCGAGTCCGCTGTTTGCGCCGAGCAAGCATCGTTCGCCAACAGAAATGACTTCTTTGCCTCCGCCCGACAAGGTACCCATGATGGAAGCGCCGCCGCCGATGTCGGAGCCGTCACCGACCACGACACCAGCAGAAATGCGACCCTCGACCATCGACGCGCCGAGCGTGCCCGCGTTGAAATTGCAGAACCCCTCGTGCATCACTGTCGTGCCCGACGCCAAGTGTGCACCAAGTCGCACGCGGCTGGCGTCGGCGATGCGCACGCCTTGCGGCACCACGTAATCGGTCATGCGCGGAAACTTGTCGACGCCGTGGACGACCAGGTGGTCACCACGCTTCATGCGGTCGTATCGCACGTCGTCGAGTTGGTCGAGGGCGATAGGGCCGATGGATGTCCATGCCACATTGGCGAGCAGGCCGAAAGCGCCCTCAAGGTTGAGCGTGCGTGGCTGTGCCAGGCGGTGCGACAGCAGGTGCAGGCGCAGATAGACGTCGGCTGCGGAGGCAGGTGCAGCATTGCAGTCAACGACCAGCGAGACGGGCACGACGCTGACGCCACGGCGCTCGTCGACACGCGATTCATTGTCAGCGACGACCTCGCTTGGCACGTGATCGCCGAGTCCGAGGCGCCGGAAATACGTATCCAGAACGGTGCCGTCGTGGGCAACGGTGGAGTGACCAACACCCCATGCTGGGTTGCTCATGATTGTGCCTCCGGTCGCAGAGTGGGGAAGAGAATGACGTCTTTGATCGAGCCCGCGCCGCTGAGGAGCATGACGAGGCGATCGATACCGATGCCGAGCCCTGCCGTCGGCGGCATACCAAACTCAAGTGCGCGCAAGTAGTCCTCGTCAACCGTTCCGGCCCCAAGGTCGCCAGCTTCCTTCATCTTTTGTTCTTCCTCGAAGCGTGCGCGCTGTTCGATGGGATCATTTAATTCGCTGTAGCCGTTGGCGAGTTCGCGCGTGCCGACGAAGAGCTCGAATCGCTCGGTGAGAAATGGATCATGCTGATCGACGCGGGCGAGGGGGGAAATCTCGACGGGGTGTCCCGTAACGAACGTTGGTCGCTTCAGGGTTGGCTCCACTAGTTCGGCGAAGATTTCCTCAATGATCTTGCCCGAGCCCCAGTGCTGATCGACTGTCACGCCGTGCTTGGCAGCCACCCGTCGCACGTCGTTGACCGGTTGGCTCGGGTGCACGGTTTCGCCAGCAGCCTCGCTGGCGAGATCGATCATGCGCAGGCGCGGCCACGACTGGTCGAGGTCGAACTCTTCGTCACCGATGCGCACCACGCTGGTGCCGAGTGCATCTTTGGCTGCGTTGGTAATGAGCAGCTCGGTCAGCGCCATGACGTCGGTGTAGTCGCCGAATGCTTGGTACGACTCCATCATCGTGAATTCGGGGTTGTGGCGTGTGGAGATACCTTCGTTGCGGAACACGCGGCCGATTTCGTAGACGCGCTCCATGCCACCGACGATCAAGCGCTTGAGGTGTAATTCGAGCGCGATACGAAGGTAGAGCGTCATGTCGAGTGCGTTGTGGTGTGTGACAAAGGGGCGCGCGTGTGCGCCTCCGGCCTCGACATGCAGCACAGGCGTTTCGACCTCGATGAAGTCCTGTGCCTGCAGTGTTCGGCGGAAGCTGGCGATCGTGGCATGGCGAACCTCGAACGTGCGCCGTGCCTCTTCGTTGATGATCAGGTCGGCGTAACGCTGTCGATAGCGCGTGTCGACATCTTGGAGGCCGTGCCACTTGTCGGGAAGCGGTCGTACCGACTTGGACAGCAGCGTCACCGACGACACCTTGATTGACAGTTCGCCCTTGCGTGTAGTCATCACAAGGCCAGCGACACCCACCCAGTCGCCGAGGTCGAGTTCGTTGATTTCGTCGAATGCTTCGTCGCCGACGACGGACTTCGACACGAACAGCTGAATGTCGCCGGAGCGGTCGCGCAAGGTGATGAAGATCAACTTGCCCTGATCGCGCTTGAGCATCACGCGGCCCGCAACAACCACCGCAATGTCGGTTTCGGTGCCGGGTTCGAGCGTTTCGTGTGCCTGGCGAATCTGGCCGAGGGTGTGTGTGCGGTCGAATCGATATGGATACGGGTTCTGGCCCTCGCGACGCAACTGATCAATGCGTCCCAAGCGGCGGGCCCGCTCGCCGGCCAACCCCGAACCCGACTCGCTGGCCTCCGGTTGGCCGAGATCAGGGTCGTGAGTCACGCGAACAAACTAGTGCGCCGAGCGAATACGGCCGCGATGAGCGCGTTATTCGATAACAGCGAGTACGTCGCCGGCGCCAACGGTGTCGCCAGCCGCAACATTGACCTTGGAGACCTTGCCTGCCTTTTCCGCAGTGATTTGGTTCTCCATCTTCATCGCCTCGAGTACGACGATCGGATCACCAATCGCCACGGTCGCACCTACTTCGACATTGACCTTGACGATGGTGCCCTGCATGGGGGCCGATACCTCGCCACTGCCACCGCCACCCGCCGCCGCGCCGGCGGCACGGGTTGGCTTCTTCGCCTTCTTGGCAACCGCACCGACTGTTTCGGGGACCCACATCTTGACGTCGAAGCGTTTGCCATTGACTTCGACGGTCGTCTGTCGGGCAACGAGGTCATCTTCGGGTGCGTCTGGGGAACCGGCGTGTGACACGAGCCCAGAAAGGTCGAGCGTCTCTTCCACCCACTTCGTGGAGTGCGTGACCCCGGCGAAGTCGGGATGACGGAGGATCGCGAGGTCGGCGGGGATGGTGGTGTGCACACCCTCCACCACCATTTCGTCGAGTGCGCGGATCGTGCGGGCGATTGCGGTTTCACGATCCTTACCCCAAACGATCAACTTGCCAACGAGGTTGTCGTAGTACTGGCTGACGGTGTCTCCTGCTTCATACCCACCGTCGAAGCGAGTGCCAAAGCCGTCGGGCGTTGTCAACTTGGTGATCGTTCCGGGAGAAGGAAGAAACTTGCCGCCACTCGGATTCTCGGCGTTGATACGCACTTCGATGCCATGTCCATTGCGCCTGGCGAGCACTTCCTTTTGCGTCATCGGCAACGACTCGCCAGAGGCCACGCGGATCTGCCATTCCACGAGATCGATTCCTGTGATCACTTCGGTGACGGGGTGCTCGACTTGGAGTCGCGTGTTCATCTCAAGGAAGAAGAAGTCGCCGTCTTGGAAGATGAATTCGACAGTGCCGGCGTTGTAGTAGCCGACTGCCTTGGCGGCCTTCACCGCCGCTTCACCCATTGCCTCTTCTACGCCCTTCGGCAGTGCGGGGGCTGGGGCCTCTTCGATCAGTTTTTGGTGGCGACGTTGTGCCGAGCAGTCGCGCGTGGACACCCACACAACGTTGCCCTGTTTGTCGCCGACGAGCTGCACTTCAATATGGCGTGGCCACGTGAGGTAGCGCTCGACGTAAATCTCGTCGCGTCCAAAGAACGCCTTCGATTCGCGCTGCGCAGAGTCCATCGCTTCCTGCACGTCGGCTGCGGCGTGAACCACCTTCATGCCGCGGCCACCACCGCCGAATGCGGCCTTGATTGCTACTGGCCACCCGTGCGTGTTACCGAACTCAGTGATCTCGTTGGCGCTCGTAACGAATTCGGTTGTGCCCGGCACGATTGGCGCTCCACCGCGTAGCGCGGCCTTGCGTGAGGACACCTTGTCACCCATTTCCACAATCGCTTCTGGCGGTGGGCCGATAAACGCAACGCCCATGTCGGTGATGGCACGGGCAAAGTCGGCGTTTTCACTGAAGAACCCGTAACCCGGATGAACTCCGTCGGCGCCCGATTTGCGAATAGCGTCGAGGATTGCTTCGGTATTGAGGTAACTCTCTGCGGCGGTCTGTCCGCCAAGTGCGTAGGCCTCGTCGGCCAATCGCACGTGCAGTGCGTTGCGATCGAGTTCGGAATACACCGCAACCGTCGCGATGCCCATTTCACGGGCGGTGCGGATGACGCGGACGGCGATTTCGCCACGATTGGCGATGAGTATTTTCGTGAGCACGGGTGACTATCTTGACCGAATGACCGATGCCGATGCCAACCAATCGCTCGGGCCGCGCGCGTGGCCCACTGGCTGGCATGTCCGCCACGTCGCTGAAACCGGCAGCACCAACGCCGATATGGTCATCGCGGCAGGCGAGGGTGCCCCACATCACAGCGTGTTGGTGGCTGATTTTCAGTCCCAGGGCCGTGGTCGACTCGATCGACGGTGGGATGCCGCGCCAGGGGCAAACCTGCTGACCTCCATCCTCTTTCGACCTAGTCGGGCTCCCAGCCGGCCGGTGCATGACTTCACGCACATGGTGGGACTCGCGGCGCGCGCGACATGTACGGGGTTTGGCGCGCATGTCGACATGAAGTGGCCGAATGACTTGCTTGTCGATGAACGCAAGATCGCGGGCATTCTTGCTCAAGGTGGCGACGACTTTGTCATCGTGGGAATTGGGCTCAACGTCGCATGGGCGCCCGAGGAAGCAACGTGTTTGCGCAAGGCAGCCTATGACGACGGCATCGCACCGCTTGATGTGCTTGTGAGCATGCTCACGGAAATCGATCGTCTGGAATCGTTGTCTCCGGATTTGTTGCATCGTGAATACGTGGAAGCGCTGTCGACAATTGGTCGAGAAGTGCGCGTACAGCTCGTTGGCGACGCCACCATTGAGGGTCGCGCGACCGATGTGGACAGCGATGGTCGCCTCGTGGTGTTGGATGCGTGTGCGGTGACGCATCGCATTGCGGTTGGCGACGTGATCCATCTTCGTCGTAAATAGCGACTACTTTCGACTCGGTGACCGAGGCGCAAAAAAGTCGAAACAACCGCTCCAGGGCGGGTGTGCTTGTTGCGACGATTGCGCTCATCGCCCTGGCGGTGGGATTTGCGGGAGCGGCCGGACTGGTGCGCAACGTGCGAGGCGCAATCGACGACGTCGATCGAAAAGATGTGGTGCTTGATGCACTCGACCCCGCGCACCCCGACTTCGTCAATTACCTCTTTGTCGGTTCAGACTCGCGTGTGGGTGCAGACCCGAGTGATCCCGATTTTGGCAACGTCGGTAGCGCCTCGGACATTGGCGGCGAGCGTGGGGACACCTTGATGGTGATGCACTACGTGAAGAAGAGCGGCACGGTGTCGCTGATTTCCCTCCCGCGCGACCTGTGGGTAGCAATCGGCAGCGGGAGTAAAGAACAGCGCATCAACACGGCCTATCAACTGGGGCCCGACGTGCTCGTGCGCACCGTGCAGGGTGCGTTGGGGATACCCGTGCACCATTATGTCGAGGTCAACTTTCAAGGCTTCAAGAACATTGTGGATGCAGTCGGGGGAGTGGAGATCTGCGTAGATCATCCGTCTCGCGACCGCCACACCGGTCTTTTCATGCGTCAGGGGTGCTCCACGCTCGACGGTGTAAAGGCTCTTGCTTACGCGCGGAGTCGTCACTTCGAGCAGAAGGTGGACAATGAGTGGAGTCTTGATGGCACTGCAGACATCGGTCGAACCGGGCGGCAACGGTTGTTCGTTCAGGCGTTGGCAACTTCTGCGGTGAGTGGTGTGAGCGACAACCCGTTCCGTGCCGGAACGGTGATGACCAATGGCCTTGCCGCGGTGTCGGTGGACCCCGCTCTTGATCTCATCGATTTCGCTACCACGATGCGTCCTGCCGCCGGCGGCCGTATGACATCGTTCCCGCTGCCCGTCTACGGCGACACGGTGCAAGGCAACTCGGTGTTGCGATTAGGCGAAGGCTCGTCGGCGTTGCTTGCATTTTTCGCCGGCACGGGCCCGCGACCGCAAATCGCGACCGATTAGCGCGATTGCTGCTGTCGGGTGCGCGACCCGAACTCGTCTGCCAGCACCGGCTCGCCGATGCGGTTGCCTTGAAGAAAGTCGCAACCCAAAATGCGGAGTCGATGCGTGTGATCATCGGTCGTCACCCATTCGGCAATCACCGACATGTTCAGTGAATGAGCTAACTGAATGATCGATCGCACGATGGGATCGTCGCTGGCCTGCGTGCCGATGTCACGCACGAGCGTGCCGTCCAGCTTGAGGAAATCTGCGGGGAACTCGCGCAAGCGGGCGAGGCTCGAATACCCCGTGCCAAAGTCGTCGATAGCGAGCTTGACCCCGAGTCGCTTCAATGCCGACAACGTCCGCGTCACCGTGGGATTGTCGCTCAACATCACTTTTTCGGTGACTTCGAGCACGACGTTCATTGCGTCAAGGCCCGATTCGTTGATTGCCCCCATCAGTCGTTCGACAAATGTTGAGTCACCCAACTGTCGTACCGACACGTTCGCGTGCACGTGGAATGTGCGCTCGACGATTCCCTGATCGATCCACGTTCTCGCGTCGGCACATGCGCGCCGAATAACCCAGTCGCCGATAGGGCCGATGATGCCCGACTCATCGGCAAGATCCAAGAATGCAGGTGGTGTTAACACGCCGCGCGTGCGGTGACGCCAACGCAGTAGCACCTCGACACCCGCGACTCGCGACGTTTGTGCCGACACAACCGGTTGGTACACGACGAACATCTCGTCGAGCGCCAAAGCTCGTTCGAGTTCGGCCGATAGGGCAGCACGTTCCTTGGCATGCTGGCGCATCTCGTCGCTATACAACTCGCTACGCCCACGCCCACGTTGCTTCGCCCGATACATCGCGGTATCGGCATTGCGTAGCAGTGTCACGGCCGCGTCTGCCGGGGACTCTTCCTCGAGCAACGAGTCGGTGGCGAGTGCGATTCCCACGCTGGCGCTCGTAAAGATTTCAATGCCCTGAATGATCACCTGGCCGGTCATCGCTTGCCGCACGCGTTCCGCGACATCCATGGCGATGTGTTCGTCGGAGAGTCCGTCGCACAGCACGACGAACTCGTCGCCGCCAATTCGTGCGACGAGGTCTGACGGTCGAGTCGCGGCCACCAGTCGCTTGGCGATGGTGTTGAGGAGTTGGTCGCCGACCCCGTGGCCAATGTTGTCGTTGACGTCTTTCAGTTTGTCGAGGTCGACGAACAACACGGCGACACCACGCTTGAGAGTGCGGCTTCGCTCGAGCGCCTCGGCCAACTTACGCAGAAAGAGCACGCGGTTCGGTAGGCCAGTGAGCGCGTCGTGAGTCGCCTGGCGGGTGAGTTCGTCTTGCATCTGCTTCGCATCGGTGATGTCGCGGGCGATTGCTGAAAAATGCTGGATAGTGCCGTCTTTGGCGCGCACCATCTGGAGCGCAATAGACATCGTGCGCATAATGCCGTCAGGGCTGCGGAAACCGATCTCGCCATCCCAGCGATTTGATGTTGTCGAAGACGTGATTTCGCGCGGCACTTGATCGAGAATTGCTCGAATAAACAGTTGTGTCGTTGCATCATGTGCAGTCGAACGCTCATCGACGCCAACAAGTGCACGTGCGCCGTCGTTGCAGAACAACAGCTCGCCGCGTGGGTCGAATACGAGTACCGCATCTGTTGACGAGTCGAGTAATCCGACGAGCCGTTCACTCAGTGTGCGTCGAGCAACCGCTTCGGTGACGTCGAGGGCGGTGCCAACGAAACCTGTGACGGCGCCAGTGGCGTCGGTAACGGCCTGCGTTGCCACCTGAATCCACATCGCCTCGCCATCCGGTCGCCAGACGCGGAACTCGCAGGTAAATGGAGTCCCTTCATCTCTGCTGCGCTGCCAGGTCAACTCGGCTGCGGCGCGCTCGGTGGGTTGCGCGTTGGCCCATGGTGCGGCACCCATGGTGATGGGGCCGCCGCCCAGAACGAGCGTGCGGAACGCGTCGTTGGCCTCGGTCAGGCGGCCGTCTGGCGATGTCGTGAAGACACCGATCGGCAGGAGGTCGAGAGAACGGTCAATACGCCCATCTTGGCAGGGCGCGAGCAGTACCCCGACCATCTTCGGGTACCGGAAAACGAGCGGGTGTGTCGGGGGCGGTCGACTCGGGTGGCGTGGTCAGGAACCGGTGACGACGACGTCGATGACGGCAACGTCTAGCGCGGCGGACTCGAGCAGTTCGACAAGCGTCGTGGCGTCGACACCGTCGGGTAGTTCCACCTGTTGTGGCAGGGCGTAGCCCATGAGTCGGTAATTGCGGCTTTCGCCCGCCGGTGGGCACGGCGCCGTATAGCCGAGCACGCCATCCGGGTTGACCGCTTGAATCGCTCCTGCAGGCACGGTGCTCTCGGCTATCTGGACGTCGGTGGGGGCAATGTTGGCCATCGCCCATATGGCCGCGCCCTGTTCATCGGCCATCACGATGCCGAGCGTCACGATGTCGGTTGCTACACCGAGAAATGTGATCGGCGGCGACGTGGAGGAGCCAGAACAGGTGTGCCGATTGTCGAGCCGTCCGTCCACCACGCCCGCACTGGTGATGTCGAAGGTGTCGAGGGCGGGAGCAACCGAGGGAAGCGCGATCGATTGGGTTTGGTCGGGCGAAGGCGGCGACATTTCCCGACCATCGGTCGAACATGCCGTGACGACCAAGGCGATTGCCGCTGCGAGGAATGAAGTGTGTCGTCGCACCACGCCCGAAGAATACGTGATAGAGCAGTATCCTGCTCGCCGTGCAATCAGCCTCTGTGCCATGCATCGTGACCGTTCACGCGCATCCCGACGACGAGGCCTCCAAGGGTGCGTCAACGATGGCCAAGTATGCGGCAGCGGGCGTGCGCACGGTACTGGTGTGTTGCACGGGAGGCGAAGAAGGCGATCTACAAAACCCTGCGTTGCGCGAGCCGGGGCAGCCGTTTCATGGTCTCGATACCGAGGGCGAACGTCGTGTGCTTGCCGCATTGCGTCCGGGTGAATTGGCAGATTCGGCCGCGGTGATCGGATTCGATCGTGTGGAAATGCTGGGGTATCGAGACTCAGGCATGTTGGATAGCCCGGCCAACAACGATCCGCGGTGCTTTCACCGTGCGGAATTCGATGAAGCGGTGGGTCGATTAGTGGCGATTCTGCGCGCCGAACGCCCACAGGTGGTGTTGACCTACAACGAGGATCAGCGCGGCTATCCGCATCCCGACCATGTGCGAGTGCATGAAATCAGTGTCGCCGCATTTGATCGTGCGGGTGATGCCGCGTGGTATCCCGGACTCGGCGAGCCATGGCAGCCATCGAAGTTGTATTACTCAGCTTGGTCGCGTATGCGATTGTCGGCAATTCATAACCGGATGCTCGAACTGCGCGGAACGTCGCCGTTTGATGAGTCGTGGTTCGAGCGCCCCGATCTCGACGGCGCAATTACCACGCGCATTCCGGTGCGTGACTACGTCTGGGCACGCACACAGGCACTACTCAGCCATCGCACACAGATCGACCCGAAGGAGCAGTTTTGGTTTGGGTTGTCCGATGAGGAGTTAGCAGAGACGTATCCGTTTGAGGATTGGATTCGCGCACGTTCCCTCGTTGAGGTACCCAAGTCAAATGGATACGAGGACGATTTCTTCAGCGGCATCGTCGTCGCGGGTTAGCCTCGCGCCGTGGCCACTGTGAAGAAAGCGCCTGCAAAAAAGGCACCCGCAAAAAAGGCGCCTGTGAAGAAGGCAGTCGTGCATGCTGCACCTGCACACACGCCGTCGGCAACCTCAGTGCAATATCGCGTGGTGTTTGGCAAAGCCGATGAGCGCATTGATGGGCCCGACGACGCGGCGGCGGTATTTGTGTGCGCGGCCGCGGATGCGGCCCTCGATCCCACGACGGCGTACATGGTGGGCAAGTTGAAGGCCACAGGCCACAGCGGGGTGATTTGTGAACAGTTGTGGAGCGGTGAAGCGCAACGCGTAATCAGCCGGCTCGCATCACGTCCCTGAGCTGGCGATACCCAATCAGGGTTGCGCCGCTGTCGCGCAGCGCTGTGCGTAGCTCAGCGTCGTGCACGACGAGCGCGTAATCGTCGATCCATCCCTCTGCCGCCGCGCCGAGCGCACGAATTTCTGGCGTGTCGACACAGGGTTGCACATGAATCTCGGTGACGCCGGGCTGGAGTGACGAGAGCGCACGCAAGACGCGATCGCGGCTGCCTCCTCGCCAGTCGTGATCGAAATGATCGGGGAACACCACGCCTTCCTCGAGCGCCAACTGCCGGAAGGGAAAACCTGCTTGCTTTTCGCTAATGGTGGAGGGCAGACGGATCGGTAGGCGGAACTCAACGGCAAGCTCGAGGTACACGTCGAAAAACTCGGGCCGCAGCGTGATTGCGGTGAGGTGCGGGGCGAGATGCGTTACGTCGATGCCCCACTCGATTGCCCGTGCGATTTGCGCGCGGCATTCGCGTAGCACTTCGGCTGTGTCTGCGTGCTCCCACAAGTCGTCGATCGATCGAGGAAATCCGCCCTCGCCCGAGAGCAGCGAGGGGGAATGTGTGAGTGGACCCCATCGGTACATCTCGTGTTCGCTGTTCAGTGTGAGGTGCACGCCGATGTCTTCGCCGCGGTAGTGCATAACGGCATGTCGTGCCCAGGGTGCGGGCACCATGAGCGACGCACATGTGGCGACGCCGTCATGGAGCGCCTGGTACACGCCCTCGTTGGCTGACTGGAATGCACCCAAATCGTCGCAACTGATGATGACAAGTCGGGTGTCGTCGGGATGTCCGAGTCGGACGTTGAGGGAGGGCGAGCCCATGGTGTGAAGGCTACTGAGTACATGCACCCCACAGTCCGCGACGCGCCGTGCGTGCCTCAACAAGTGCGGCACCGAGTGCATCGGCGAACGCGTGATTAGGCGGAATCGATAGCAGGCGCGCGAAGCCGCCGTGCACGAGTGCAGCGTTGACGTGAATTTCCCCGCGCCCTGTGGATGATGGCAGGAAGAGGTGCAGGAGGAGTCGACCAAAATGATCCCGCGCCTCAACATCGCGTACGGCCACAACCGGCGTGCCGGTCGGCAGCAGTGAGTCGAGGTACGTGGCGGCCTCGGGGCCGAAACATTCGATGGGCTTCGTGGGGTGTTTGGTCTCCGGCGTGTCGATGCCGAGGAGTCGAACATGTTCGCGACGGTGATTGATGACAATGATCAATGTGTCGCCGTCGATCACGTCGTGGACAAACGCGCCACGTGAAGAGGTGGCGGCGCACGCTGCTGTGACTATCGCGAGTACAAGGGCGGTGAGGGCAATTCGGGTGACGGTGTGTAGGTGCATGGATCAGTTGCCATGTGTACGCGAGCAGTAAGGTCGAATGTCATGACAAACGACTTGCGCGAACCTGCACCCTTGGGACGACTTGGCATCTGGACATGGACGCTGGATGCTGCGCCGATGGCTCAGGCTCAGGAGGCGGTAGCCGAACTTGAGGAGTTGGGTTTTGGTGCGGTGTGGATTCCCGAAGCAGTGGGTCGTGAGCCCTTCGCCCACGCGGCATTGTTGTTGTCGGCAACGAAGCGCATTGTTGTCGCCACAGGTATTGCCTCAATGTATGCACGCACCGCAGTGACGATGCAGGCGGGTCACAAGACCTTGACCGAGGCATTTGGCGACCGCTTCTTACTTGGCATCGGTGCGAGCCATGCCCACATGGCCAAGGCGCTCCACAAGTCGTCGTATGACAAGCCGTATTCGACGATGGTCGATTACCTCGACACGATGGATAAGGCAATGTTCGCTGCCGCGGCGCCTGCCGTTCGTCCCCGTCGCGTGCTGGCCGCACTCGGACCAAAGATGTTGCAGCTCTCGGTGGATCGTGCTGATGGTGCGCATCCCTATTTCACAACGCCCGAACACACCGCAATAGCGCGTGACGTGCTCGGGCCAAGCGCAATCTTGGCGCCGGAGCAAGCGGTGATCCTTTCGACAAACGCCGATGAGGCGCGCGAGTTGGGTCGAAAGTTCATGTCGACCTACCTGCGTGCGCCCAACTACACAAACAACTTATTACGCCTTGGCTTCACCGAAGACGACATCAAGGGTGCGAACGGTCAACCCAGCGACAAGTTGGTGGACGCGATCTGTGTGTGGGGCACGCTGGACACGATTGCGACGCGGCTCCGTCAGCATTTCGATGCTGGCGCGTCGCATGTGAGCGTGCAGGTGTTGGCTGGCGACCTCGCAACGTTGCCGTTACATGAGTGGCGCGAGTTGTCGTCGCTGGCGGGTTCGTTCTAGCGACGCAACGTCACACGCCGTATACGCGACGCTGCAACTTGCGCATGCCGCTGATCCAGCGGTCGCGATCAGCAGCTTTCGCCTGCACATACTGCGTAACTTCGGGATGCGGCAGAATCAGGAAAGTTTCGCGTTCAATGGCATCAACAACGGCATCGGCTACTGCGTGCGGCTCCAGCACCGTGCCCGCCGCGCGCACCACATTGGCACCGCCACCGAAATCGTCAGCGGCGTTCAACATCGGCGTGTTGACACCCTGAGGACACAAACAACTCACCGCGATTCCGCGACTGCCGTAGGTAATAGACATCCACTCAGCAAAGGCGAGTGCGGCGTGTTTCGTCAGGGTGTACGGCGCTGACCCAATTTGCGACAGCAGTCCGGCCGCCGATGCGGTGCTGCAAAAGTATCCGCTGCCGCGTGCGAGCCAGTCGGGCAGGAGGTACTTGGCGGCCCAGCGATGTGCATGCACGTTGATGGCAAAAGCCCGCTCCCATGTGTCTTCTGACGTGTCGAGATCGGCGCCCGCCGCGATACCCGCGTTGGCGAAGAAGAGGTCGATGTCGCCGAAAGCCTCGCGAGCGCAGCGAACAAGTTCGGCGTTGGATGATTCGGTGCCGAGATCGCCGGGGGCAGCCATCGCGGAATCGGGACGGCGGTCATTGAGCGAGCGGACAAGGTCGTGCAGGGCAGGCGACTCCAGGTCGGCGGCCACGACTCGAGCGCCTTCGGCATGAAAACGCTCGGTAAGTGCGTGGCCAATGCCCCCCGCCGCGCCGGTCACAACGACCGATTTCCCCCTGAGAATCATGCGTGTGATGTTACGCACAGTGTCGGGTATTGACCGCCGGCTTGGGGTAGGTTCACTGTCATAGGGATTGACGAGACGGGAGAAGAGTGATGACGCCAGTACGTGATGCCAGCCGCGAAACCACGGTGGTTGCGGAAGCGCTCGTCGTCATCGACAAGGCGCTTGCGGAAATGTTGAACCGTGAACTCGTCTCCACTGACGAGGTTGCCGATCTTTTGCTTGACCTGCGGTTGTTGTTGACTGCCGGCGAGAATCTGTCGCCAACCGCTTAAGCGCGCTAACGCGGCACCGATGTGTGCTTGAACTCGTTCAGGATGTCCCATTCCACATTGTCGAGGATGCGCTCAATTGTGGAAACTGCGAGCGACGCGTCGCCATTGGGACGGTCCAGTAACCGAACAAAGACGGCCTTTGCGCCGACAATGAAGACAGGCACACCCCACACGTAGTGGGTGCGTGCGTAGCCCGTGTGTTCGCCTTTGATGGTGGCGAGCGGCCGACCTGAGTCAACCTCATTCCACATGGCCTCGACATCTACGCCATGGCCGCCGAGCAGATTGCCGAGCAATGTGCGGTCACGCAAGTTGCCCGCAGCGTTATGGCGATACTCGTAGAGCGCGTGATGCGCATCGACGAAGACGCTCGGTTGCGTGTCGCGCACAGCAACTGACGCCTGGAGCGCAAGAAGTCCGGTGTCCGAGGCGGGTCGATCCCACACATCCGGTTGCCCCTCTTCGACGTGGGTCTGTCCCAGGCAGAACGGTGTGAACGTCACGTTCCAGTCGGCACCCGCGCGCAACCCCGCGACGACATGGTCGTGCACGATGCGGCCGTAGGGACAGCGGTAGTCGTAGGTGAGGGCAAAGTCGCGGGGCATGGCATTACGAACCGCCGATGGGCAGCCAATATTCCCGGAGTCGGGACTACAACACCCAATTGGTCATCACGAGCGCGCCAACAACGCCCATTACGGTTCCGGCGATAGCACCACCGATGACGTCGCTGGCGTGGTGAATACGCACGCCAACGCGGCTTATGGCGATGGTGACAGCGAAGACATAGAAAAGGATCCACCAAGGCCACGGGGTCATGGTCGTGAGTACGAGAGCAGAGAAGAACGCCGACGACGAGTGCCCACTCGGAAAGCTCGAGGTGCGGGGCTTGCGCAGTGCGAATCGTTCGTCGCCGCGCTCCGTGGGGCGCGTGCGGCGAAAGAGTCGCTTGATGCCCTGATTCAACAGCAGGCTCTCGATGCCAATGAGCAACGAAAAGGCAAGCGCGTGCTGCAGGCGCTCGGTCGAGCCAATCGCACGGAGGAAGCCGATGAGGTGCCAGAGCAACCCAAAGTCACCGACCGCACTCGCGATGGTGAAGATGACCACCACGAACTTCTTATTTCGCCATGGCTCGAGAATCGCGTCGACACGATCATCGAAGACGGCAAAGGGAATGCGATTGTTGGAGTTCATGAGCTGGCCGGACGAGGGTATCGGAGCGGCGCTTCGTCGGCCGCACGGTCAGGATCGCCGCCGAAGGCGGGACACCAGGGTTTGAAGTTGCAAAAGTTGCATAGGCCGCTCGTGCGCGGAGGAAAACCGCCAGTCGTGCAGGCGCGTTCGATTGCGGCATGCAGTGCGGTGATGCGCGTCACGACGAAACGCATTGCCTGCTCGGTAGGTTCGCGTACGAGTCGTACGCCATCTTTCACGTAGAGCAACTGCATTTTCGCGGGGAGTTCGCCGCGCATCGCGCGGATCATGTACGCATACATTTCAAGTTGGCGCATGCGTGCATCGATGTCAGTTTCGCGAGGCGCTTTACCTGTTTTGTAGTCGGTGATGACCAGGCTTCCGTCGTCCTGCTGCTCCAAGCGGTCAACGTACCCGCGCACCCGAATTGGTCCGAGCGGGGCTTCCACCCATAGTTCGAGTTCGGCTGCACGAATGGTTTGAGGGTCTTCCATGCGCAGGTAGCCATCGATAAGCGAGGAGCAGTCACGCCAAAACGTCTCTGCTGCTTTGTCCGACAACTGCAGCCCAGTGAAGTCGTAGGTGGGCGCGAACTCGTTGCGCGCTTGAGTGAGAGAGTCGTGAGCGAGTTCGCGGTCGCGGTGCTCGGGATCGTGCGACAACAGCAACTCGAGTGCACGGTGTACGACGTTGCCCTTTACTGCGTGGATACCCGGAGGTTGAGGCAATCCCTGAATTGCGGAAAATCGAAACTGCAGCGGGCAGTCTTGAAAACTGCTCACCCGCGAAGGAGACAGTGTGTCCGGGACAGTAAAGGCGCTCATGCCACCTCGCGGACCACGTCGGCGATGAGCGCGGCAAAGCGCGCAGGGTCTTGCATCGGACCGAAATGTCCGAGGTCGCTCCATTCGACCAAGGTGCAACGCGTCGATGGTGACCGCGCAATCTCGGCGGCGATGGGCCGCACGAGCGACGCCGGCGGAATGGTGCTGGCCTCACCCGAGACCATCCACACCGGCATCGACAAGTTGCCGAGTTGTTCCCATGTTTCGTGGATCGCTCCGGCCTCATACGTGCGCGCTTCGTGTTCGGGGAGGCATTTGAGTGTGACGCTGCCGTGGCCATCGTCGCGAAATCCATACTCGACATAGGCGCGCAGCGCGTCGGGGTGGAAGACATTGAGCGGCGGCTTGGCCGAGTAGTTGGTGAGTGCGTCTTGGCGCGTTGTGAATGTGGTGCGTCGACGTCGTGCGCCTTCGGCGAGGGGATTCGGCCCGTCGTGGAGTCGATACTCGGCCGGAAAGATGATGGGCTCATACAAGATGAGTGCAGCAAAGAGTTGTGGCTCGCGCAGGGCCGCCATGACGAGCGCAGCCGCACCCATCGAGTGTCCGGCGGCGACCGCGGGCATGCGCTGAGCCGCAAATCGCGCGGCGACCAGTGCGTCGTCGCCGTAGGCCGGCCAGCGAACCGACCAATCGCTAGGCAGGGTTGCATCGCCGTAACCTCGGAAGTCGAGGCTCATGCAATGCGCGGCGTCACCGAGATGTTGGACGACAGGGTCGAAACAGCGCCCATGAAAGCCCGTGGCGTGCGCTAGGAGCACGGGTGTTGCCGTCGACGAGGGGGCATAGTCGTGTAGCGCAATCGTCACGTCGTCGGTGGAGGGCAGATTCTCGGTGCGCATCGGTAGCACCCATTACAGCCGACCGGTGCTGTACCCGACGCGTCGGTGGGGTATCGATGGGACCACCCCCAATTTTCGAGCCGGCTTTGGTTCGGTGGCGTGGGGGTAGATAGGTTTTGCCCATGGGAAACTCGATTAACACCATCGGTGGCATTGTCCGCACGCACGGGCCCGCACTGGGCTCGAAGACCGCGCTAATCCTGGGCGAACGGCAACAGTCGTGGAGCGAGTTGTATCAACGCTCGTGTCAGATGGCACAGGCTCTGAAGGCAGTAGGCGTCGGCAGTCAGGATCGCGTCGCGTTTCTCGACAAGAACGGCATCGAACACTTCGAAGTGTTCTACGGATGCGGATTGTTGAATGCAGTGAGCGTGGACGTCAACTGGCGTCTTGCTGCACCCGAGGTCCTCTACATCGTCAACGATGCACAAGCAAAGGTGCTTGTCGTTGGTCCCGAGTTCGTTCCCATCCTCGAGGCGATCGCCGACCAGCTAACGACGGCAAAGACGATCGTGGTGATCGGTGGTCACGAGCGGTATCCGAGTTACGAGGATTTCATCGCGTCGGGAAGTGCCTCTGACCCTGGCGTCTCCGTTGCGCCAGACGACGTCGCCTTCCAGCTGTATTCGAGTGGCACCACCGGTCGTCCCAAGGGCGTGATGCTCACCAACAACAACTTCTTCGCCCTGATCCCGTTCGCCCAAGAAGTGTGGGGTTTCACCGATCACACCGTGAACATGGCAGCAATGCCGCTCTTCCACATTGGTGGGGGCGGTTGGGCAACGGCAGGTCACACAATGGGCGCCACCACGGTCATCGTGCGTGACATCAACCCGGTCGAAATGATCCAGATGTTCGGCAAGCATCGCATCACGCATGCATTCGTCGTGCCGGTGTTGTTGCAGTTCATGCTGATGGTGCCGGATCTGGACAAGGCCGACTTCTCCAGCATCGAACTGATTGCGTATGGCGCGTCGCCCATTTCTGAAGACGTGTTGGCCGGGTCGTTGAAAGCATTCAAGACCAACTTCATGCAGATCTATGGACTCACCGAAACAACGGGCGCGACCACGATCCTCATGCCCGAGGAGCACGACCTCACGGGACCAAAAAAGGGACTATTGCGCTCGTGCGGCAAGATTGTGCCGGGCATGCAGTTGCGTGTTGTTGATGCCGACACGGGCAAGGACATGCCAGTTGGCGAAGTGGGCGAGATCTGGGTAAAGGGCCCGCAGATCATGAAGGGCTACTGGAATATGCCCGAGGAGACAGCCAAGTCGATCACCCCCGAGGGCTGGTTCCGCACGGGAGACGCCGCCTACTTAGACGCCGAGGGATACGTCTATATCTATGACCGCGTCAAGGACATGATTGTCTCCGGCGGCGAAAACGTGTACCCCGCAGAGGTGGAGAACGCACTCATGGGGCACCCAGCCATTGCCGACGTCGCAGTCATCGGCGTGCCCGATGAGAAGTGGGGTGAGGTGCCCAAGGCGCTCGTCGTGCGCAAGCCCGACGTGGCGGTGACCGAGGACGAAATCCTCTCCTTTGCCCGTGAACGCCTCGCAGGGTTCAAGACGCCGAAGTCAGTCGATTGGATCGATGCGCTTCCGCGGAACCCGAGCGGCAAGATTCTCAAGAAGGATCTCCGCGCGCCGTATTGGCAGGGCAAGGAGCGCCAGGTCAACTGACCTCGGATCCAAGACTCATTGTCGTTGGCTTCTAGAGTCGTGGCGGGCGCCACCGCCCATGAGAAGGGAACGCACATGAAGCTGGCGATGATGATCAACTACGTCGGGGACTTCCCGGCGTCTGCGCAACAGGTAGCGGAGCTCGAAAAAGTCGGCCTCGACATGGTGTGGGTGGCCGAGGCGTATTCGTTTGACGCGTTCTCGCAGATTGGTTATCTCGCGGCCGTAACCAAGACCGTGCAGATCGGCACGGGAATCGTCAACGTGTACTCGCGTACTCCGGCGTTGATGGCGATGAGCGCTGCGGGATGCGACTACGTGAGTGGTGGGCGTTTCGTGCTTGGTCTTGGCGCCTCTGGTGCGCAAGTCATCGAAGGATTTCACGGCATGCCGTACGACAAGCCCATGCAACGTACGCGCGAATACATCGAAGTGTGTCGCGAAGTGTGGAAGCGCGAAAAGCCACTGGAGTTTCATGGCAAGACGGTCGATGTGCCACTGCCGGCGGGACAGGGTCTTGGCTTGGGCAAGCCATTGAAGTTGATCAATCATCCCGTACGCAAAGAGATTCCCATTTGGTGGGCGTCGGTGAAAGACAAGAGCGTGGAGTCCACTGGCGAAATTGCCGACGGCTGGATGCCCATTTTTGTGTGGCCAGAAAAGATGATGTCGGTGTGGGGTGATGCTCTGAATAGGGGGCTGGCCAAGCGCAACCCAGCACTCGGTGCGCTCGACATTCAGGCCGGTGGCATGTTGGCCATTGATGACTCACTCGTTGGCGATGACCAGCAAAAAGTGCTCGACTTCGCTCGGCCGTCGACAGCGCTCTATGTGGGTGGCATGGGTGCGCGAGGGAAGAATTTCTACAACGACATTTGCAAGGCCTACGGCTTCGAACAGGAGGCCGTCGAGATTCAGGATCTCTACCTAGACGGCAAGAAGGATGAGGCGGCGAAGATGGTGCCGCACGAGTGGCTCTTGAATTCCCATCTTGTGGGCTCGCGTGGCTTCGTGAGGGATCGACTCGCGGCGTATAAGGAAGCGGGCGTTACGGTTCTCCAGGTCAATCCGATTGGTCCGAACGCGCTCCAGCAGGTGGAATTGTTGCGTTCGTTGATCGACGAACTCTGATCGCGCTGTGTCGACATCGGGCGAAGTGCCGATTGTCGGCCGCGTCGCTGCAGGTTGGGAGCCTGTTCGTGACGCATTCGTGCAAAATCTGCGCTCGCGTGACGACATTGGTGCCGGCGTGGCGGTGTATCACCGCGGCGAATTGGTCGTCGATGTCGTGGGCGGGTATTTCGACAATGCGGCCACGCGCGAGTATTTGCCCGACACGCTGCAACTGACCTTCAGCACCACGAAGGGCGTGGTGGCACTGGCTGTGGCCATGTGTGTCGAGCGTGGGCTCTTGTCGTACGACGAGCTGGTGCATCATTTTTGGCCCGAGTTTGCAAGCGGGAACAAAGAGTCCATAACGGTTGGTCAACTCCTCAGTCATCGTGCGGGCCTCTACACCACGGACGAGACCGTGTCATTCGAAGACTTGCTCGATTGGGAGGTGATGACGGGCAAGCTTTCGCGCACCGCACCGCTGTTCGAACCCGATTCGACGCACGGCTATCACGCGATCACCTTTGGGTGGTTGGCGGGTGAATTAGTGCGCCGAGTTGACGGTCGCTCGGTTGGGAGTTTCGTGCAGGAAGAGATCGCCGGGCCAATTGGAGGAGAGATTTACATTGGGTTGCCCGAGCGGCTCGAGGCACGCGTGTCGCCGATCAACCAAGGCTGGGAGCGGCCCGAGTCGCCTCCGCGTGCGAGTACTCCGCGACCGAACCCAGGAATTCACGACACGGCGCTGAATCGTGCGTTGACGGTCAACGGTGCTCTTGCGGTGAAGGGTGCCTTCAATCGGCGCGACATTCATGCCGCAGAGATCCCTGCCGCAAATGGCATCAGCAATGCGCGGTCACTCGCGGCGATGTATGCGGCAACGTTGTCGCCAATCGATGGCGCGGATGGGCGAGTGCGGTTGCTGTCTACCGAAGTCCGCGAGGTGGCTGCGACGAACGCCACGCCCCCTGGTGAGCGCGACGCGATTCTCGTGTTTCCCACGAGTTTCTCGATGGGGTTTATGGCGCCGTGCGGAGCGGTGCCCTACGACCGGCCGGGCAGTTTCGGGCATCCTGGCGCAGGTGGATCGGTCAGTTTCGCTGATCCCACTCGGGAACTCGCGTTCAGTTATGTGATGAATCGAATGAGTGGCGAGTTGATGGGTGACGAGCGCGCCAATCGTCTCGTTCGTGCGGCTTTCGCAGTAGCCGACTCGCGTTAGTCGAGCGTGCGAAGCGCGTCGTGCGCTTCGGCGACAAACTGGCGTACCAAGTCGCCTGCGTCGATGAGGTCGTGAATCGCGCCGACGCCTTGGCCTGCAGGCATGAATTCTCGCTTCACATCCGCGACGGTGTTCTCATCTTCGCCAAGATGGTTTGCACCTTGTTGCATCGACTCGATTGCTTGTTGGGGGAATGGCTTGAGTCGTTCGGGATGAGCGTCCCACTCGTTTGTCCAGTCGTTGCGCAACACGCGGCATGTCTTTCCGGTGTAACTGCGTGACACCACGGTGCCGTCCTCGCTTGCGGCGATTAACGCTTCCTTGTACCCGGCAACTGCGCGCGCCTGAGGAGTGGCGATAAAGCGTGTACCCACCCACACGCCATCGGCGCCGAGCATGCGCGCGGCGGCTAAGCCACGACCGTCGAAAATACCGCCTGCAGCAACGACGACCACGCGGTCGCCCACGGCGTCGACGACCTGGGGGACGAGTGCCATCGTCGCAACCGTGCCCGTGTGACCACCGGCCTCGGTGCCCTGGGCAACTACAAAATCGCAGCCGCTTTCTACCGCAGCGATTGCGTGTCGCACCTTGCCGCACATTGAGCCAACGATGACGCCATTGCGATGAAGATGATCAATAACGTCGCGGGGCACGCCGAGGCCGGCCACAAACACACGTGCTCCGCCCGAAATGACGAGCGCAACATCGCGCTCGAGTGAACCGGGAAGCGCGGTGAGGAGGTCGACGCCGAAGGGCTTGTCGGTAAGTGCCTTGACACCTTCAATCTCGGTGGCGAGTTCGCCCTCGCGCATCGTCGAGGCCCCAAGCGTGCCGATACCGCCCGCCTCCGACACTGCCGCGACGAGACGGTGATACGACACCCCGCCCATTCCGGCCAGCATGACGGGGAACTCGATATCAAGCAGGTCGGTGAGTTTGGTGCGCATGGGCCTCAACGGTACCCCTGCGCCCCTTATCGCGCGGCGCTCGTGTCGCGCCGGGTGCGAAATGCGCCATCGCGCTTCAGGAACCCGCGGTGCCACCGCTTTGGCGTAAACGCTGCGGCACGCGGTTCGTCTTCAAACATCCACCGCACAAAGTTGCGACGAGTCCAGTCATTGATGTTGGCAAGGCGCAACGCACCTCGCGCACCTAACGGCGAGCGAAGAATTGCTCCGAGTATCACCGACATGCGGTGATCGGCAAAGAAGTGCGAACGCATCAGGTGTTCATAGGTGTCGCGCGCAACGTGCGAATCGCGGACGCCACAGGTGACGATCGCACGCGCGGCAAGTTGCCCCGACAGGAGCGCCTGCCCGATTCCTTCTCCGGTAAGCGCGTCGGTCACACACGCTGCGTCGCCCACGAACAACACTCGGCCCGTCGACAACGTCGCTGTCGTAACGCGCGCAGGAATGGGCCAGGCGGTGTGGCGGTCTTCCATTTCAGCGTCGTTGCCGAGCGCCTCGCGCACATGGGGGCGCGCAAGGATGTCGGGCCATAGTGACTTCATGTCCTGCACTGACAATTCGCCACCACGGAGAATGCCGAACCCCACGTTGGCGCGGTTG
The DNA here is from genome assembly GCA_044237775.1 of Ilumatobacteraceae bacterium. GTDB lineage: Bacteria > Actinomycetota > Acidimicrobiia > Acidimicrobiales > Ilumatobacteraceae > UBA3006. The sequence continues at coordinate 163,620 of JBIIEO010000002.1, forward strand.
CCAGCGAGCGGGAACGACCAGGCGTATCCCGGCAACAAGTCCTCGTCGAACCACACGTAGAGGCGATTCGCTGCAGGGCCTGTGACGTTGCGCGCGTACTGGCGAAAGGCGTGCCACTCACCGAGATAGCCCGACTCCGACTTGCCGAGCGATTTGCGCACCGGCGACCACATGCCGTCGGCTGCGATAACGAATTGCGTGTGCAGCGGTTCGAGGCCTTCGGCATGCACGACGCACGACGCGCCGTTCTCCTCGATGTGTGTGAAGGCGTGGCCCTCATGCACGGGTATCCCCGAGTTGACGGCGAGCTGGACAAGCGCGCGGTCTAACTCACTGCGTGGCGCAATCGCCGCAAACGTGCCATGTTCGGCAGTTGGGAGCGAGAGTCGCGTCTCGCGGCCGCGTGGCGAGCGGAGGCGCACATCGGTGCATGGTGTCCAGCTCGGCACGGTGGCGGGATCGAATCCAAGCTCGTCCAACATGCGTAGTGCGCCAGTGGTGAGTCCATCGCCGCAGCACTTGTCGCGCGGAAACGTGGCCTTATCGATCACCACGACGTCGCGCCCGGCGCGCTTGAGCATCAGGGCTGCGGCAATTCCGGCGGGACCTGCCCCCACGACGACAGCATCGTGCGTGGTCATTGCGCGCATTCTCGGTCGCTGGACATGCGTCTCAGACTAGAGTTGCGCGATATGGCTCGCTTATGTGAAGGACGTGTTGCAGTAGTCACCGGATCCGGCCGAGGTATCGGTCGCGAACACGCGCTGAGTTTGGCGCGACATGGCGCTCATGTCGTGGTCAACGACCTCGGTGCGGGTGTTGATGGCGTGGGAGGCGACATTTCTCCGGCCCAGCAGGTGGTCAATGAGATTGAAGCGATGGGCGGCAAGGCGGTCGCCAACGGTGACGACATCTCCACGTGGGATGGCGCAGAGCGATTGATCAACACCGCCATTGAGACATTTGGTGATTTGCATGTGGTGGTGAACAACGCGGGTATCTTGCGCGACCGCATGATGGTGAACATGTCCGAAGAGGAGTGGGATGCCGTGATCAAGGTGCACCTCAAGGGCACCTTTGCGCCGTCTCGCTTCGCCGCCGCATATTGGCGCGATCGCAGCAAGGCCGGTCACGAGGTAGATGCGCGCATTATTAACACGTCGTCGGTGTCCGGTATCTACGGCAACGTGGGGCAGACCAACTACGGAGCGGCCAAGGCGGGCATCGCGTCGTTGACGACGATTGCGGCGCTTGAACTCTCTCGCTTTGGCGTCACGGTCAATGCCGTTGCACCAGTGGCGCTGACCCGCATGACAGAAAATCTTGGCCCCGCGCCGGAGACCGAAGAGGAGCGAGAGTCGCGTTCGCCGAAGTGGATCGCGCCGATCGTTACCTGGCTTGCCTCTACCGAGTCGAAGGGCATCACCGGTCGCGTATTCGAGGCAAGCGGTCAGATCCTGGCAGTTGCCGAAGGTTGGCATCGCGGCCCGACCCACGAACCCGTCGAAGACCCCACGCGACTCGGCCCAATTGTCGAAGAGATGATGGCGAAGGCACGCAAGAACGCGGGCATCGATGGTCGCGACGGCTCATGGCCGTGGCCAAAAGACTGACCGCAATTCGTTACTAAACGTTCTCGTCGAAGAGCGAGAACAGTGTGAGTTCGTCGGGTCGTTGTCCGCGTAGGAGGTCGTAGTCAACCTCGCGCCAGCCGAGACCGCGACTTTCGGCGAGCACGCGCGCTTGCGGCTTGATGGATTGCGCGACGAAAATGCCGCGGATATCACCCAGCGAAGAATCGGCGCGCAGTACTTCGATGTAGCGGCAGAGCTGTTCGACGCCGTCGATTTCCCCGCGTCGCTTGATCTCAACGGCGACAGTGCGTCCCGTATCGTCCCTGCACAGCAAATCGACTGGCCCCACCGCAGTGGGGTACTCGCGGCGCACCAGTGTGAGTCCTGGCTCGATTTCGGCGGGCAGCGCAGCGAGGATTTCCTGCAGGTGCGCCTCGACGCCATCTTTCGACAGACCAGGGTCGTCACCGAGTACGTGTGTTGAGTCGCTAAAGACTTCGTGCAAATGAATAGTGAGTGTCTCTCCCTTGGGGTTAGTGATGACCCAGCGATCGTTGGCTTCGCTCAGTGTGTTTGGCGCATTCATCCAGTTGAGCGGCTTGTAGGCGCCACCGTCGGCATGAATGGCAATACAGCCATCGGCCTTGACCATGATCAGGCGCGTGGCGATGGGTAACGACGCGTTGAGTCGCCCTTCGTAGGACACGCTGCAGGTGGCCACCATCAAGCGCATGCGCGATGCCTTGAATTGATGACTATGCCGCTCACGCCTGGAAAATGTAGATCACTTCCCGACGTGTTCGCGCATGCGCTTTTGAATCAATTGGCGCCGCTTCTGCAGATCCCGATACGTCATCGAGTTCGTCGATGCATCGACGCCAAGACTGGCTTTCACGCTGTCGAGGTTGATCTCCACCGAGGTGTGATCGATGCCGAGTTCGCGACCCAGTCGCTCGCCGTGGCGCTGGGCGAAGAGCATGGAGATGTTGGCCACCTCGGCAAGCAGGTCGAGGTCGGGCGCCAACTTGGCAATCGCGCCGTCGAGGAACACCATGTTCTTCACGTACAGCATGAGTTCTTTGGGCATTCGCGCGCCGTAACCGAGGAGTGCCTTCACCACGCGCTGCACTTCCTTGACGAGCTCCTCACCCGACAGCGAAGTGGGGTCAATGACTGGGCCGCCGAGGTTGAGGTCGGCAATCACGGCCTGAATATCGGTGTCATCCGGCAGTGCGCCGAGGTCGCGTAGCGCCTCGATCTGACCGGTCACGTTGTTGGTGGTGGCATTCAGCATGAGGCGCAAGAACGCCATGCGTCGTGCGCCGGTGAGGCGCCCAACAATGCCGAAGTCGAGCAACGCGGTGGTGCCGTCTTCTTGCACAAAGAGATTGCCTCCGTGTAAGTCGCCGTGGAAGATGCCATGGATAAGCGCACCCTCCATGAAGGCAACCATGCCGGTGCGAATTACCGACTCGGTGTCGATGCCGGCACCCTTCATGCCTGACACGTCGTCGAACTTGAAGCCACCGAGCCGTTGCATGACGAGTACGCGGCGCGTGACGAGCGTGGGGTGCGGGCGCGGCACGATGTAGCCGTCCTGTCCCAGGTCGCGCAACATCGTGGCAACGTCGATCATGTTGCTGGCTTCAATGCGGAAGTCGAGTTCCTCAACGATGGTCTCGGCGAAGAGCTCGACGAGTGCGGGCGGGTTAGCCAGTGCCGAGACTTTGATGCGACCCACCAGGTGCGGTGCAAGCCACGCCATGACGCGTAAGTCTTTGCGAACCAGCTTTGAAACTATTGGGCGCTGCACCTTGACGACCACGTGTTCGCCCGACTTCAACGTTGCGACATGTACTTGGGCAATTGAGGCCGCAGCAAGTGGCGCGCGATCGAAGGACGCAAACGTGTCTTCGAGTCGTGTCCCCAGTTCGGCCTCTACAACGTCGCGTACGTCCTCGAAGGGGATTGGTGGAACCTGGTCGCGACACTTCTTGAATTCGTCGACCAACTCCACCGGGAACAACCCCTCACCGCTCGAAATGATTTGGGCGAGTTTGATGTAGGTGGAACCGAGTCGCTCGATTGCAAGACGCATGCGCCGCGAGATACTCGCGCGGGATGCCTCGGGCGTCGCGTAGCGCTTGAGACGCTTCGCAATCATCCACGGCAAAATGGCTTTGCCGAGAAACCAGACGACGGTTATCAGGCGAGCGAGCGGAACCAAGCGCGACGGCGTGGTGAGAACGGGCACTTCGCGACGGGCATCCGCACGGAGGTCGTTGGCCACCTGCTGCCACGCCATGTGGTCGCGTTCAAGTACCCATTGGCCGTGGTGGTCGAACGCTGCCCACTGGCAGTCGGCGGGAATCTGGAGGGGGGTCACCCCTTCAGTCTGCCTCCGTTCAGCGCTTCGAGGACTGGTCGAGCCAGATGTTGCTGGCAGACGACAAGATCGGGAAGCCATGTGTCACGACGGTTGTACACAAGTGGTGAGCCATCGACACGGCTGGTATGCATTCCTGCGGCACGCGCAACAGCAACCGGCGCTGCGGAGTCCCATTGGTGTTGCCCGCCCGAGTGGACATAGATATCCACTTCGCCCAAGACAACGGCCATTGCTTTGGCGCCCGCCGAACCCAAACGCACGACGTCGCAGTCGAGTTGTTCTGCAACGCGGATGGCATCCATCGTTGCGCGAGATCGCGATACGACGAGGCGCGGTTTGCCCTCACGAATGACGGGAGTCGTGGGTGGCTGCAGCGTCGACAACGTGAGTCCGACGGCAGGGAGTGCAACGGCTCCCGCGGTAAGGGAGCCCTCGTTGCTCGGCTGGCCGGCTTCGTCGTGGCGCTCCCACAATGCGACGTGCACGGCCCAGTCGTGGCGACCGTATTCGCTGTATTCCTGCGTGCCGTCAAGTGGGTCGATGATCCACACGCGATCGGCTGCCAGTCGTGCCGGATCGTCGGCGGCCTCCTCGGACAACACGGCGTCATGCGGTCGATGTTCCGCAAGCGCCTCGTCGATGAAGTTCTGCGCTGCGGCGTCGCCTACGTCCTTGGCGAACCATTCGTGTGCGCCGTCGTGATAGAGGCGCTCGCGTACCGCAATTAGGCGCTTGCCGGTTTCCTCAGCGAGGTAATGCGCGAATTCAGCATCGTTCACGTTGCGCGACGCCCAAGATCTATCGAGTCGGCGATTAGTCGACGAAGACGGTTCTCGTCTGCGCCGTCGCGCGATAACTCGACAATCTGTCTCTCAATCTGTTCGGCAAGCGCATCGTCGAAGACGTCAAGTCGGCGTCGTGCGCCTACCGTAGAGGCGGTCAGTAGAACTATTGCCGCCACTGCGGTAACGAGGCCAATCGTCGTGACAAGGCCCACGTTGTTGCCATTGATCGACGAGATGATCATGCCGGCAATTCCGGAAACGAAGATCACCACACACACGATGCGGATGACGCGAAGTGCGGTGTTCATGACATTTACCTAGCTAGCGGCTTGTACTTAATGCGATGTGGCTGGTCTGCGGCGATACCAAGTTCCTTCTTGCGCCACGATTCGTAATCGCTGAAGTTGCCCTCGAACCAGCGCACTTGGCTGTCGCCCTCGAATGCCAGCACGTGTGTGGCAATGCGGTCAAGGAACCACCGGTCGTGGCTGATCACTACCGCGCAGCCCGGGAATGACTCAAGGCCGGTTTCGAGTGCGCGCAGAGTGTCGACGTCGAGGTCGTTGGTGGGTTCGTCCAGCAGCAGTACGTTGCCCGAGTTTTTGAGCAGTTTGGCGAGATGTACCCGGTTGCGTTCGCCGCCCGAGAGGTCGCCGACGCGCTTTTGTTGGTCGCTGCCCTTGAAGTTAAAACTCGCAACATAGGCACGGCCGTGAATCTCTCGGCCTCCTGCCTTGATCGTGTCTGCGCCACCCGTGATCTCTTCGTAGACGGTGGCGTCATTGTTGAGCGTGTCGCGGCTCTGGTCGACGTAGCTCATCTGCACGGTGTCGCCCACGGTGATCGTGCCCGAGTCGGGAGCCTCTTGGCCAGTAAGCATCCGGAACAGCGTTGTCTTGCCGGCGCCGTTCGGCCCAATGATGCCCACGATGCCGGCAGGCGGAAGTGAGAACGACAGATCCTCGATTAGCAGACGATCGCCGTAGCCCTTGCTTAAGTTCTTCACTTCGATCACCGTGTCGCCGAGACGCGGCCCAGCAGGAATGGCAATCTCCAACGTGTCGGGGCCGCGATCCGCAGCAAGTGCCTCGGCGTGCAACTTCTCGTATGCCGCAAGTCGAGCCTTGCCCTTCGATTGGCGCGCCTTTGGCGCCATGCGCACCCACTCAAGTTCGCGCTGCAACGTGCGCTTGCGCGCTTCGTTGGCCTTCTCTTCGCGACCCAGACGCTCCTGCTTCTGTTCCAACCAACTTGAGTAGTTGCCCTCGAACGGAATACCGCGGCCACGATCGAGCTCCAAGATCCACTTGGCCACGTTGTCAAGGAAGTAGCGGTCGTGGGTAATCGCCACCACCGTGCCCGGGTATTCCTTCAGGAATCGCTCGAGCCAGTCGACGCTCTCTGCATCCAGGTGGTTAGTGGGTTCGTCTAGGAGCAACAAGTCGGGGCGTGACAACAACAGGCGACACAGCGCGACACGGCGGCGCTCACCGCCGGAAAGCTTTGTCACGTCGGCGTCGTTGGGCGGGCAGCGCAACGCATCCATTGCAATTTCCACATTGCGCTCAAGACTCCATGCGTCTGCCGCCTGAATCTTGGCTTCGAGTTCGGCTTGCAATGCACCCACTTTGTCGAAGTCGGCATCGGGGTCGCCCCACATTGCTGTCACTTCTTCGTAGCGGGTGAGCAGATCACGGATGGGCGCAACGCCGTCCATGACGTTGCCGAGCACATCCTTGGCGGGGTCGAGCTGGGGCTCTTGTTCGAGGAGGCCAACTGAAAAACCCGGCGTGAGGCGAGCCTCACCCGAGTAGCCATCGTCGATGCCGGCCATGATGCGCAGCAGACTCGATTTACCGCTGCCGTTCGAACCGATGACGCCGATCTTTGCGCCGGGATAGAACGAGAGCGAAATGTCGGCCAGCACCTGCCGATCGGGGGGATAAAAGCGGGCGAGTTTGTAACACGTATAAATGAATTCGGCAGCCATCGCGCCTCAAAACTACTGGCTGGGCAAGGCGCAAACGTTGGCGATGAAAAGCCGCAGCCGCCGAAAGGGGCGGTGCTACGTTGGCCCTAGGCGGCGTACGGCACAAATGTGCCGCAAACCTTCGGTCGATCGTCGACCGAATCGCAACGAATCAAAGGGGATTACTCGTTATGGAACTGTTCGCTAGTCGAGACATTCTGCTCGGATTCGGTTTTAGGTGGCTCCACATCCTCGTGGGTATTGCCTGGATCGGTCTGCTGTATTACTTCAACCTGGTGCAGGTACCTGGACTTGCCGCTTACGGCGACGAGGGCAAGGCCCGCAACATCACGATTGACAAGATTGCGCGTCGCGCGTTGTGGTGGTTCCGCTGGGCCGCAATCGCCACTTTGGCCACCGGTCTGTTGATCACCGGCCAGACGAACTACTGGCAGAACTTCATGGGTGAAGGCTCCACCTCGGGCATCGGCCACAACGTGGCGATCAGCGTGGGCATGGTGCTTGGCATCCTGATGGCCGCCAACGTGTGGATGATCATTTGGAAGAACCAGCGCGTCGTGTTGGCCAATGCGGTCAACGTGCTTGGCGGCGCTGAGGCCGACCCCAATGCGGCCACAGCCGGTCGTCGGGCGTTGCTCGCCTCGCGCCAGAACATGATCTTCTCGGTGTCGATGTTGTGGTTCATGGTGGGCGCTGCTCACTTCTACAGCGGTGCATTTGCCGATGCGTCGTCATCCGACGCGTGGACGTTCTTCATTGTCGCGATGGTGATCACCGCCGTGCTGCAGTTGAACGCCCTCGGCATGTTCGGCGGTATCAAGGCCGGCAACAAGCTGCTCTGGATCTACGAGAGCCACAAGAACGCCCTGATCACCAGCGGCGTGCTGTGGGTGATTCTTTGGTTGCTTTCCGAGACGCTGCTCGGCTAGTCCACTTCTTTCAGTAGTCGCATCAAGCGGCGGGTCGCCATGGGCGATCCGCCGCTTGTGCATTGTGGGGACACTTCACTACACCCGCTCCTTCGGCCTAATGTGGCCTAACCAATTGATCACTTGGGGGGTTATGAAGATCAGTTTTGTGGCATCGGTTGTCGGCATGCGCAACAACGAGCGCGTCTGGGATCTGGAATCATTCGAGCGCGAATGCAAAGTCGCCGACGACCTCGGCTTCTATGCCGCCTATACGGGTGAGCGTCGTGGACGTGGCAAGGCCTCTGGGCAAACCGCCGTGACGTACAACCCCGACATGGCGTGTCTCTATGGATTGTCAAAGACATCGAATCTCATCTTTGGTTCGCATGTGACATTGTTGCCCCTCCACCATCCGGTGCGCGTTGCGCAGGACGCAGTAATGGTGAACTCGTTGTTCCCCGGCCGTTTCAAGTTGGGCGTAGGTGCTGGCTATACGAAGGAAGACTTTGATGCATTTGGCGTGCCGTTGTCGGAGCGTGGCAAGCGGATGCAAATCGGTATGGAGGCAATTAACGCGTTCATTCGCAACGAGCCCTATGAGATCAAGGGCCCATGGAGCGGCAACGTGCCCATGCGCGACCCCGCCATGGGTGATTACCCCCTCGAGGTACTCGCGGGCGGCTGGAGCGTGCCCGGCGTCAAGCGCGCCGCTTGGTTGTCCGATGGCTGGCACACCGGCCCCATCCGTACCGTGACGGCCGAGGCCGAATTGGCTGCGCTGTATCGAGAGGAGTGCGCCAAGTCGGGCCGCAAACCCAAGGTCATCCTCATGCGCGAAGCCGCCATTGGCCTTACCGACCAAGAGGCCGTGGACACCATGGGGGACTACCTCCTGGACTACGCCAAGATTTATTACGAGCGCGGCAACACCTACGAAGAGAAATATGACCCGTGGGTAACCCAGATCCAGTCGGCCAAGGATATGACTCTGGATATGGTGGCGCCCGACCGGTTCCTCATTGGCTCCATTGATACGTGGCTCGAAAATCTCCACACCTGGAAGCAGACGATCAACCCCGATGAAGTGCTGTTGCGTCTGCGCTATTTCTACGGTCCACCCCTTGATGTGGCCCTGCGCAGCATGGACCTCATCAGCAAGCACATCATTCCCGAGGTTGCTTCGCTCTAATACGCCGATCTTGCTCGTCATATATCAGTGATCTAATTGATCAGTTAGCCAAACAACCGCTTGACCTAGTGAGGTCGGGATGATTATCTTCTTGACAAGCCTCAATTCGGGGCGGTCAACCAAAGCTGGGGGAAAAGTTTTGAACAAACCACGTAAGAAATTCATCATCGGCCTGTTCACGGCCGCGGCGATGAGCGCTTCGCTTTTCGTCGGTACCGGAAATGTCTCTGCGTCAACGCCGAAGGAAGGCGCACGTTGTGACAAGGCTGGCGACGCAAATGGTGCGTTGTTCTGTGAAAAGAAGGACGGTGCACTCGTCTGGACCAACAACACGCTGCCGAAGGGCACGTACAAGGTTGGCTCGGAAATGCTCCTGTCCGGTCCTTCGGCTTTCGCCGGTGTGCCAATGTCCAAGGGCGTCATGAAGGCTGTTGAGGAAATCAACAAGTCGGGCTTCCTGGGTAAGGGTGCCAAGATTGAAATCATCGAGCGCGACTCCGCAGGTAAGGCCGATGTGGCCATCGCCGCGGTGAACGAGTTCGTGGCCAACAAGGTGTCGGGCATCATTTGCTGCGCGTTGTCGAGCATCGCTGGTGCGATCTCGCAGGTTGCCGCCGCGAACAAGATCCCGGTCGTCATTGACGCCGCGGTACTCCCCGGTCTCGCTAAGCCGCCATACATCACCCGCACGGTGATCATGACCGGCGCGCGTAACGGTGTGCAGTGGCAGAGTGCTCAGGCGATGGTGAAGCAGATCAATGCCAAGACGGTTGCGATCCCCGAAACTTCGGATAACCAGGGCATGGTGGCCGACGCGGTGATGTACAAGGAAGCAGTCGAAAAGGCTGGCGCCACGAACATCGTCACGATCAAGACGCAGGCTGCTGACACCGACTTGTCGGGCGCAGCCAGCCAGATCATTGCGCAGAACCCGGATCTCGTGATCCCGGCAATGCTCGGTGGTCCAGCCAGCCGTTTGATCAAGGCACTCAAGGATCGTGGCTACAAGGGCCGCATCGTGGGTAACTACGGTCTGTCCGACAGCACCAACTTCGCCATTGCTGGCGCTTCGTTGGCTGGCGTCGTCATGCCGGTGACCTTCGACCCATCGAAGCCAACCAACAAGATTGGTCGCGACCTCGTCAAGTGGTGGAAGAGTGGCAACGGTGGTCAGCTGCCGTCGGCATACCCGCTGATGGGCTACACCGCGATGTACTACCTCGCCACGGCGATGAAGAACTCGGGTGACGGCAATTCTGAGAACGTCGCTAAGGCGTTGCAGAAGATCGGTCGCATGGAGACCGGTTACGGCTTGGTCCGCTTCAACAAGGGACAGATCGAACTTGCCAAGACGGCAAAGCCGATGTTCCGCGAGTGGCAGGCAGACGGCACCCAGAAGGAATGGAACGGCAAGTAGTCGTTCAGTAGAACCATTCATAACGAGTAGGGGAGCAAGGGTCCCACCCGAAAGGGTGGGACCCTTTCCCAAAGAAACGAGCGTCTCGTGAATTTGTTTATTCAGCAGGTCTTGAACGGCCTGGCCGTTGGGTCTGCCTACGGCATGTTTGCCATGAGTTTTGGTTTGATCTTTGCCACGATGGGCATCTTGAACGTCGCCCACGGCACGATCGCCACCTTTGGTGCGATCGCAGCCCTGTTCGTGGTGGAAAACATGGGGTTTGGATTCTTCCCGGCAATGGTGGTGGCCATCATCGTTGCGGTGTTGATCGGTCTTGCAACTGACCGATTGGCGTTTCAGCCGCTGCGTGCGAAAGCCAACACGTTGGGATACCTCATCACTTCGATTGGTGTGTGGATCGTGTTGTTGAGTCTTGGCGAGACTGCGCTTGATCACCAGATCAAGACCTTCCCGCCCGACCTGTTGTCGTGGCCGCGACTGGTCACCAACTCGGTGTACTTGGCGCCGGGCCAGATTTGGTTGATGGTTCTTGGGCCGCTTTCGCTTATTGGGCTGTATTTGGTGTTGTCGAGGACCTCGATCGGTATTCGTATCCGTGCGGTGGGCTACAGCGAGGTGTGGTCACGCATCAGTGGCGTGAGCAGCACCGTCGTGATTTTGAGCACGGTGGCCATTTCCGCCGGTCTCGCCGGCTTGGTCGGTTACCTCTCGTCGATTGCCTTCGACAACGTCTCCACCTCGCTCGGTGAAGGCCTGTTGTTGAAGGGATTTGCGGCGGTGGTGGTCGGTGGCTTCGGTGACGTGCGCGGCGCCTTCCTCGGCGGCATCATCATTGGTGTTACTGAGGTGTTGGGTGCGCAATACATTTCGGGCGACTTCCGCGACGTGATCACGTTCGGTTTGTTGATCCTCTTCCTGATCTTCCGTCCCGAGGGCATCTTCGGTGAGGTCAAGTTTGGAGCTGCGCGATGAGTTACCTTTGGGACGTCTACGGCACGAATGTCGAGTTCGCGATCGTGCTTGCCATCTTCGCTTTGGCGGGATTTCTCGGCCTGTGGTCGGGTGTGTTGAGCCTGGCACCGATTGCTTTCGGTGCCGGTGCCGCATACGTGACCGCGCGTCTTGCCTACGACAAGGTGCTTGCCGGGCAGGAAAATTACCCGCTTATCGTGCATTTGGTCATTGGCATGATCGTTGGCGGAGTGCTCGCATGGCTCGCCTCATTCGTGCTACTTCGGTTGAGTTCGCACTACTTGGCGTTGGCAACGATTGCCACGGTGCTCATTGCACGCGTGATCGCGCTCAACCTGCCGCAGTACACGGGTGGCACGGTGGGCATCGCGGTGCCCCGGCAGGTCACCGCTTGGCAGCTGGTGCTGATTCTCGCGTTGGTCAGCGTGGTGTTCGGTACCCTGCGCAAGTCGCGCTTCGGGTATTCGCTGGATGCAGTGCGCGAACAGCCCGAAGTAGCGTCATCGCTCGGCATCAACGTCAACCGCGTGCGCCGCTACGCGTTCACGTTCGCGGGTGTGCTCGGCGGCCTCGGTGGCGTGTTGCAGGCTCAGTTGATTCAGTACATCGTTCCCGAGACGTTGTATGTGGAGTTGGCGTTTATCTCGATCGCCTCTGCGGTGCTGGGTGGCGCGTACATCTGGGTTGGGCCGATCGTCGGTGCTTTTTTGTACACGGCGATTCCGGAAATCCTCGAGCCGTTCTTGGGTGCCTCGAAGAACATCGTCAACGGCATTCTCTTGGTGATCATCATGGTGTTCCGCCAACGCGGTCTCATTGATCCCCGTCAGTTCCGCAATTGGGCAGACAAGCGCAAACAAAAAGCGCTTGCGAAGTCGTGAGGTAACGAACATGGGACAACTACTCGTACAAAACCTCACGCGCCAGTTCGGCGGCCTCACGGCCGTGAAGGACTTGTCGTTCGAGGTCACCGAAGGCGCGATGTCGGGCCTTGTGGGCCCGAACGGCGCTGGCAAGACCACCGTGATCAACATGGTGAGCGGACTCGACAAGCAGACCAGCGGGACCATCTCGATTGCGGGCCAGTCGACAGATTCGCTCAAGGCTCACCAGTACGTGAAGCTCGGCGTGGCACGCACGTATCAGAACATGAAGTTGTTTCATGGTCTGTCGGTTATTGACCACGTCATCGTGGGTCTCGACTCCGTGCGGAAGACCAATTTCTTCCATGCTCTTGCACCGAACCCGTACGAACAGCGTGAACGCAAGGCCATGCGTGAGAAGGCGATGGAGTACCTGCGGATCATGTCGATTGAGCATTTGGCGGAAGCCGAGGCCACGACACTTTCCTATGGCTTGCAGCGTCGCCTGGAAATCTCGCGTGCGTTGGCTACCGAGCCCAAGTTGTTGCTGCTCGACGAGCCAACTGCGGGAATGAACCAGACGGAATCCGCCGAAGTTGCCGAGGTGTTGCGCGGGCTGAACGCCCGAGGCCTCACCTTGCTGGTGGTCGAGCACAACATCAAGTTCGTACGTGATCTGTGTCAGGAAGTCACCGTTATTAACTTCGGTGAGAAGCTGATCAGCGGCACGCCTGATGTGGTCTTCAACTCGCAGGACGTGCGTGATGCTTACTTGGGCAAGCAGCGTGACGAGCGTCTTTCTGCGTTCCACGCGCTTCGCGAGAACGTCCACCGTGGTATCGACATGAACGCATTCAACGAGGTGAACTGATGAGCACGTCAAACAAAACACTTGTCGTCAAGGGACTTGCCTCGTCGTATGGTGCGATCAAGGCGCTTCGCGGCGTTGACCTCAAAGTGGTCGGCGGCAGCGTGGTGTCGGTCGTTGGTCGTAACGGTGCCGGCAAGTCGACCCTGCTCAACACCCTGTGTGGCGTGGTCAAGGCCGACGCGGGCGAGGTCCACTTTGGCGACCTCGACTTGAGCGGTCAGACTGCGCAGAAGGTCACCAAGTCGGGCGTTGCCCTCGTGCCAGAAGGTCGCAAGATCATTGCTCCGCTCACGGTGAAAGAGAACCTCCACCTGAGTGACGCGGCCAAGCGCAAGTCGGATCGCGACATGGAGGCCTGGGTCTTTGAACTGTTCCCGCGACTCAAGGAGCGCACCAAGCAGTACGCCGGGTCGTTATCGGGCGGCGAGCAGCAGATGCTCGCCATCGGTCGCGCGCTCATGACTCACCCCGAACTCCTCGTGCTCGACGAACCGAGCATGGGACTCGCGCCGTTGGTGGTGGACAAGGTGTACGAGTCATTGATCAGCATCAACAACACGGGTATCAGCATCCTTCTGGTGGAGCAGGACGCCAACTTGGCGTCGTCGGTTGCCGACTACATGTACGTCGTTCAGCAGGGCGAGGTGGCTGCCAAAGGCACCCCCGACGATCTCGCAAAGAACGACTTCATCGCCAGCGGCTACTTCTCGTAGTCGCTCATTCAAGGGAGACCTCTTATGGCTCAGTCTTTTTCTGGTTCGCGCTTTCTTGTCACTGGTGCGGCGCGCGGCGTGGGGTTGGCCGTATGTCAATCTGCACGGGCTGCGGGTGCTCACGTGGTGGGCGTTGATATCAACGACATCCCGGGTGGCGTTGCCGACATCTGCCTGAAGGGTGATCTCGGCGATGCCGAGTTCTGCAAGCGCATTATTGCGGAGGCAGGCCACGTGGATGTGCTGGTGAACGCCGCCGGTCTATTGCGACCGCAGAACTTTCTGGAAATGACGGTGGACGATTTTGACAAGGCGGTTGCCGTCAACCTCCGCAGTGTGTTCCAACTGTGTCAGGGAGTGATTCCCTCGATGCTCGACAAGGGCAAGGGACGCATTATCAACTTCTCGTCCGTCGTGGCTCGCACGGGCGGCACGACGTCGGGTGCGTATGCGGCGGCGAAGGCGGGTGTGCTCACGCTTACCAAGAGCATCGCCAAGGAATATGCCAAGAAGGGCATCACCGCGAACTCGATTGCGCCAGCCGCCATCGACACCGAGTTGAACAGTTTCCTCACCCCAGAGGGGCGGGCAAAGTTGGAGAACGACATTCCCGTGGGTCGGTTTTCGACGCCGCAGGAATTCGCCGACATCGTCATGTTTATGGCCAGCGACTCTGCAAGTTTCATCACCGGCGCGACGCTTGACGTCAACGGTGGATGGGTGATGGTCTAAGCGCGAAACGTGATGCGGTGTCGGAGCGCCTGGCGCTTGACACCCGTTTCCCTACCACCGAGCATCGCGGTGATGGCGTCCTGCGCCTGGCGTTGCAAGTCCTCGTTGTCTGCCTCGGCAAACACGTAATACTCGGGTTCTTCGGACACGTTCAAATGTGAGCCGCTGCGCTGGCACAAGCGCACTCGACCACCGTAATGAGCAAATGCTGCAGTAAATCGGGCATCAAGATCAGCGACATCGTCCGTCGTATCAAACTGCGCCGCAGCGGCAAACGGCACCTCGGGGATGTCACCCGGTTGGGCATTGAGCGCAATGCGTTGGGCATACGGCGTGTTGCTGCGGTTCGATACGTTCTCGAGGACGGTGGGCCGCAACGTGTCCACCTGTGGATCGCGGGCCCCGAGATACTTGGGCGACGAGAAGATGTCAACCGAGGGAATGAGATAGACGTTGTGCACGAGTGGCGCGCCCTCCGTTGCGTAGAAGGCTGAACAGGAGTGGAATCCCGACCTGATGAGGTCGGGGGCATGACGGGTGTCGTACCAGTCCTCGAATGTGGGAAGAAAGGACGGCGTGACGTCCATACGTGCGAGATACAACATCGTCATGCGGAAGCTCCGTGGTAGGTGCGGTATTCGAGAAACTCTTCGAGACCATAGACACCGAGTTCGCGTCCAAGGCCCGATGCTTTGATGCCTCCATACGGCGCCGAGGGGTGGAACGCGCCGCCGTTAATGGTGAGGGTGCCGGCATCCACCACTTTGGCCACGGCATCCGCGTGAGCGTGATCACTTGCCCATACCGACGCCGCAAGACCGAATTCGGAGTCATTGGCGATGGCGATGGCCTCTGCGTCGTCGTGTGCGGGGAAGATCGATAACACGGGGGCGAAGATCTCTTCGCGAGCGACACGCATTGAGGGATCGACGTCGCGGAACACCGTTGGTGGCACAAAGTATCCCGTCGTCGGCAGGGCGGTGTCGGCGCCGAGAATCCGGCGGGCCCCCTCGCGTTCGCCGCTGGCAATGATGTCGAGGGCGCGATCTCGTTGCTTTGCCGATACCAACGGGCCGATTGCCGTGGCGGGGTCGCGCGGATCACCCACCACAAAGCCGCCCATGATTGCGGTGCTTACTTCGCACGCTCGCTCGAGCAGTGCAGCCGGCACGATCAGGCGAGTGAGCGACGTGCAGGTCTGTCCGGAGTTTCGTGTGCAGCTGGCAAGCGTGCCAGCGAGGGCGGTATCGAGGATTGCCTCGTCAAGCACGAGTGACGCCGACTTGCCGCCGAGTTCGAGACACGTGCGCACGAGGCGCTCACCGCTGATCCGGGCAATGGTGCGCCCCGTGACGGTAGAGCCGGTGAAGGACACCAGTCGGATTCCGGGGTGGCTGACGAGCGCAGTGCCGCAGGTGAGTCCATCGCCGCCTACGAGGTTGATGAGTCCCGGCGGCAATCCACGCTCAGCGGCGAGTTCAACAAAACGAAATGCACATAGTGGGGCAATCTCGCTCGGCTTGGCTACCACCGTGCATCCCGCAGCGATCGCCGATGCGCACTTAATGATCAGCTGGGACAACGGGTAGTTCCACGGGGTGATTGCCGCAATTGGCCCTACTGGCACGCGGTCGACACGCGTGGTGTCAAGGTGCTGGCTAAACGAGAAGGTGTCGAGAACACGGTCGAGGTCTTCAAGCACCTTGACCGGAAGAAAGGCTGACGCCTGTCGTGCAGTGGTGATCGGTGTGCCCACCTCAAAGGACCAGATCATCGCCAGTTCCTCAAGGTTGTCGACAAGTGCGGCCTTGAGGATGCGTAGGACTCGTTGCCGTTCGGCGACGGGGGCATGTTGCCAAGTTGTGAAGGCGGCCGTCGCTGCCGCGACTGCGACGTCCACATCGCGCGCATCACTGAGCGGGGCACAGCCCCGCACCTCATGCGTGAAGGGATCTTCCACCTCGAGTGTGGTGCCGCCTACGGGCGCCACCCATTCGCCGCCGATGTAGTTGTTGACGTAGCGCAATGATGCGACTGCCTGATTCACGTTGATGCCCCCCACGAAGTCGTGCAAATACCGACGGTAGCGTTTGATGACCAAGCAGTCAATTTGTTTGTCAAGCGTTTGATTGTCTACGCTGAAAGGCACTCAAATGCGTCTCGGGGGGAAACGTATGGCGAATCGCGCAGTTCCGAAAATTGCTGTTGTGGGCGGTCGGACGTGGGGGCATATGCACCTGCGTGCGTTCTCCCAGTTGCAGCGCACGGGCCAATGTGAGTTGGTCGCTCTTGTCGATTTGGACGAGACAATACTGGCCCAGCGGGCCGCCGAATTCGGCGTGACCACCTTTACTTCGCTTGACGAGATGTTGGCTGTGGCAAAGCCAGATGGCGTGACGATCGCGGTGCCCGATCATTTGCACCACCAAGTTGCCGCCACCGCGCTGCGCGCCGGGTGTCACGTGCTGATCGAAAAGCCAATGGACATCACCTCTGAGGGCTGCCGCACGCTGATTGGTCTCGCAGAGGCGAAAAACTTGTTGATTCAGATCGAGTTCATGAAACGGAAGGATCCGTATCACATCGATCTTGAGCAACGCATTGGGAAGGGTCAACTCGGCGACATCCAATACGGCTACGCGTGGATGGAAGATCGCATTGAGGTACCACGCGATTGGCTGCCCGCGTGGGCGTCAGCGAGTAACCCGGCATGGTTCTTGGGTGTACACATGTTCGACCTGGTGCGCTGGCTGATTAAGTCGGATGCGGTGGCAGTGTCGGCAACCGGTTGCTACGGCAAACTTCGCCAGATTGGTATTGATACGTACGACTCAGTGAGTTCGCGCGTGCTCTTCGCGTCTGGCGCATCATTTGCCGTGGATGTGTCGTGGCATCTGCCCGATGGCAACGAGGCGATCGTGAATCAAGGCGTCAAGGTGGTCGGTTCCGAAGGCTGGATGACCGTCGACACGCAGGATCGCGGTGCGCGTGGATGCCTGAAGGGCGCTATCGCTACTGCGGTGGGCACATCCGATCGTGTCCTTCCGGAAAACGCCATGTTTACGCCAAACCTTGGCTTGTTCATTCAGAACGCCGACCGATGGGGTCAGCCGCAGTTTTCGGGATACGGCATTGAGTCGATTCAAGACTTCGGGTTGAACGTCGGCTACCTCATGTCGGGTGGCGCAATGAGTGATCTTTCGGGCTCGTATCCGTCTGGGTACGACGGGCTGGAGATCACCAAGATCGTCGAGGCCGTGCACGAGAGCATGGCCAACGGCGGTGCACTTGTGGCGATTTCACGAGAGTCGTAGGTCGCAATGCAGTCATCCGAATACGTTGCGCATGATGCGGTCGGTCTTGCGAAACTCGTTCGCGATCGTCAGGTAACGCCAACGGAGCTGCTCGACGCTGCATTGACGATCACCGAGAAGGTAAACGGTGAAGTGAACGCAGTGGTGCGGCTCATGGAAGGCGAGGCACGCACGGCGATTACTGACGGGCCGAAGGACGGCCCCATGTATGGCGTGCCGTATCTGCTGAAAGATCTGACGGCCATGTATGCCGGTGTGCCCACCACACAGGGGAGTGTGTTTTTTCGCGACAACGTGCCGGACTACGACACGGTGACGGTGCGCCGACTGCGCGCAAGTGGTCTGGTGATCTTTGGTAAGACGAATACCCCTGAGCTGGGAGGCAACGTCGCGGCAGAACCGCAATTGTTTGGCCCGACGCGCAACCCGTGGAATCTCGCCTATTCCGCTGGTGGCTCCTCGGGTGGTGCTGGGGCTGCTGTCGCGGCGGGCATCGTGCCGTCGGCGCATGCCACCGACGGCGGTGGGTCGATCCGCATTCCGGCTTCGTGCTGCGGGCTGTTTGGGTTGAAGCCCTCGCGGGGGCGCACGTCGTTTGGTCCCAAGTTGGGCGAGGCGTGGAATGGCATGACGGCGGAACATGCGGTGACGCGCACGGTGCGTGACTCCGCAGCACTGCTCGACATCATCGCGGGGTACGAGCCAGGCGATCCGTATCTCTTGCCGACACCGACCGATTCCTTTGCCAATCTCGCGCTGCAGAGTCCTGGCAAATTGCGCATTGCCTACACGGCAGTCGCACCTTCGGGAGCCCCCGTCGATCCCGAGGTCGTGGCGGTACTCGAGTCAACGATCGCCGTGTTGCGTGCACTCGGCCACGAGTGTGTTGAGGCAGCGCCCGAAATGGACGGTCCGGCGGTGTCCGAAGCCAACGTCAAGGTGATCGCGGTGCACCACGCTTTCAACATCGCCAAGCGAGCAAAGGTAGTAGGGCGCGAACCGCTCGATGGCGAAGTCGAAAAGGTCATGGCATATCGCATTGGTGTGGGCAAGACGGTGTCGGCGGTCGACTACGTCGCTGCAATCGAAACCTTGCAGACGGCGGGACGGCAAGTCGGCAATTTCATGCGCGACTACGACATGATTCTGCGTCCCACCACGGCCAAACCACCGCAGCCAGTGGGCACATTCGACATGAATACAGATGATCTGCAGAGTTTCCTCAAGGCGCTGTGGGGCTACATTCCCTTTACGGCGTTGTTCAACGCTACGGGCCAGCCCGCGATGTCGGTACCGATGGGTTGGGCAAACGGATTGCCGGTCGGCATGCAGTTCGCGGGTCGACTCGGCGACGATGCAACGCTGCTGCAATTGGCGCGACAATTGGAAGTTGAATCGCCGTGGGCTGATCGCCAACCGGAGATGGTGACGGCGTTGTAGTCGTGGCTGTGCGCGTCGAACACTCCTCATTGCAATTTGGTGCCAGGGGTGATGGCACGCCGTGGTCGATTGCGGTGTTCACGGTGCACGGATCGAGTGATGGTCCCGTGTCGGGTGTGGTGGCGGGAGTGTGGGGCGACAAACCCATAGGCGTACTCGCGGCTCACGAGGTCATTAACGCGTTGGCCACGCGCGACGATCTGCGCGGCACGGTGATTGTGATTCCCGCAGCCAACCCGGGCGCACTTGAGATCGGTAGCCGCGTAGGCCCTGATGCGTTGTTGTTGAACCGACGCTTTCCCGGGTCTGCCTCGGGATTTCTTACCGATCAAACTGCACATCACCTGAGCACGTATCTCGCTGAGCGATGCGGGGCTGTACTCGACTTGCACTCTGGTACGCCGACGATGGGACTGCACTACACCTACGACTTTGGTCATCTCCCGGTGTCGGCATCATTCGGGTTGTTGCCGGTGATTCCCGATCGGTCGCATCCCACACAGTTGAGTGCGGTGATGGCTGCACGCGGCATCCCGTCATGTCTCGCCGAATTTGGCGGCGGTCAATCGACATCGATCGACAACGGCGTCACGGGAACGCTCAACTTCCTGCGTGCGCGTGGGCATCTCATGGAGCCACTGCAGGCGCCCTCCTCGTTGCCGATTATGCGCAACATTCAATTGGTATTGGCCTCAACGAACGGCATTTGGGAGCACCGCGCCGACGCGCGCGTATCTGCGTCAATCACCGCCGGCCACTTTGGTGTGGTGCGATGCACACAAACGGGGCGCGTGTTGGAAGATGTTGTTGTGAGCGGCGACGGCGTGCTGCTGATGATGACCACCGGTCCGCACATGGTGCAGCCCGGGGGATTTCTTTGCATGATCGGGCATCACGATGGCGACGTCGCGGTACCCGAGGCAGGCGAACTTGAACATGTTGGTCACAATGTGAGTGGAGGAAAGTAATGGAGCATCAATCGATTTCGGGAATTCCCCGCAAAAAGATCTATGGGCGCGCTGATGTACCCGACTCTTGGTGGAGTCAACTCGAGGCGGGTCCGGGCGAGCCGCCATTCATTCGCGGTGCGTATCCCGACATGTACCGGTCGAAACTGTGGCGCATCTTCCAGTTGAGTGGGTACGGCAGCCCGCAGGACATGAATGAACGCCTCAAGTTCTTGCTCAATGCAGGAGAGACGGGCATCATCATCAAACACGACCGCATGACCGATGATCACCTCTATGACGTCGATCACCCCGAAGTGGCCGAACGTCGTGAGGATGTCGGGCTTACCGGCACGGTCACGGTTGGTCTGCGCGACTACAAGACGATCATGGACGGCATCCCCATCGAGCAGGTGTACGCCAAGCCGGGTGGTGGCGTGCCGCAGTCGGCACCGTACACGCAGTCGTGTTATTGGTCGGTGGCGCTGTCGCGTGGGCTGAAGTTGTCGCAAGTATCGGGTACGGGGCAGAGCGATTTCTTCCTTACCTACCTGGGTTGCCCATGCAAGGAGCAGATTCCGCCAACGAGTGCGTTGCGTTTCAACCTCGACATCATCGAGTTCTGCAATGAACACATGCCGAGGTGGGTGCCTGTTTCGGTAGCGGGATACAACGGTGCCGACTCGGGATTGAATGCCCCACAAGAGATTGCCGCAGTATTGGCGACGGCGGTTGAGTACCTCGATGGCATCAAGAATCGCGGCAAGTTGGAGCCGAAGGATTTTGCCCACCAGATCGGTGGCGTGAACTTCCGCGTGTCGATGGATTTCTTTGAAGAGATCGCAAAGTTGCGTGTCGCGCGCAAGATGTGGCACGACCTGCTTCGCGATCGCTACGGCATTACCGATCCCAAGGCCTCGCGTATGCGCATTCACGTAGTGACGGCGGGAAGCGCCATGACGTATCAGGAGCCGATGAACAACATCGTTCGTGGAACGCTGATGGCACTTGCCGCAGCGCTCGGCGGCACGCAGTCACTCGGCGTGTCGGGATACGACGAAGCGCTGTCGATTCCTTCCGATCACGCTCACTTGATGTCGATCCGCATTCAGCAGATCCTCCAAGAGGAAACTGGCCTGGCATCGGTTGCGGACCCGCTTGGTGGTTCGTTTTATATCGAGAGTCTCTGCAATGAACTTGAGCAACGTGCGTGGGCGGTGTTCGACGAGATTCAAAAACAAGGTGGATTCGTGGCCACCGTCGAAAACGGTTGGTTGCGCGGCGCTGCATCAGACGAGCAGCAGGCTCAGGCCAAGCGCTTCGAGGAAACCGACATGAAGCTCGTTGGCGTGAACGTGCATCAGATTGACGATCCGATCATGCACGTGGACGGATTCGAGGGCAGCTCGGGAGATGTGACCTGGTCTGAAGCGATGGAGCGTCTTGCCGAGTTGCGTCGCGTGCGTGACACGAAGGCCACTTTGGAGTCGTTGCGCGAACTTGAGCGCGTGTGTCGAGGCGACGACAACATCGTGCCCGCGGTCATGGCCGCCGTACAGGCCGATGCGAGCATTGGCGAAATTGGACAGGTGTTCCGCGACTCCTTTGGGGTGTGGGACGTCTCCGAGAATGAATTTGGGATGTAGGACATGACAAACGACAATGCACAACCCCGAGCCAAGGTGCTCATTGCCAAGACGAGTCTGGACGGACACTGGCGCGGCGTGTCGCTCGTTGCCCGCGCACTACGCGATGGCGGCTTCGAGGTGATTCTTGGCGGCATGCTTCGCCCGTCGCAGATTGCCATCGTGGCGCGCGATGAAGATGTCGATCTGATTGGCCTCAATGTGGGGGGTCGAATCGAGGTGGTGTCGCGCATTCTGGATGAACTCGAGAAGGTAGGCCTGGCAGATGTGCCAGTGTTCTGCGGTGGCACGGTGCCGCCGAAGGCCGCGGGCGAGCTGAAGGCACGTGGGGTAGAGGTGTACCCGCCCGGCACGATGCTCGCGACCATTGTCGAGGCCGCTGGACGCTTGACCGCGGGTCGATAGGGCCATTCTCGTGACCGGTGTCGACGGCGAAAACCAACTGCGGAGGGCGGTCATTAGTGACATGTTGCGACGCAACGCCCAACGTCAGCCGTCTAAGCCCGCTGTTATCGAGCGCAATGCCGACGGCTCGCGGCGCGAGGTGTCGTATCGGCAATTGAACAACTACGTGAACATGCTCGCTCGTCGCTGGGCTGCGGATGGTCTTGAGCCCCGTTCGGTGGTGGCGGGCATTGGCAAGAACGGCATCGACCTCATTGCGGCCTACTTCGCCACGATGAAGTGCGGCGCGTCGTTCACCATGCTTAATCACGCCCATACGGTCGATGAGTTGCGATACCAATTGAGTCATGCACGGCCCTCGATCGTCGTTGCGCGCAATGCGGCCCAGTCGTCAATCGCTGGGTTGGTTGACGGCCCGTCGCTGGTGTCGCTCGAGAATGGAGTCAGCGAGTCGTCACAGGATGTATTCGCTGAATTGGATACGACGATCGAGGAAGAGTGGACCGCCGCGATCGTCTACACCTCGGGCACCGAGAGTCACCCCAAAGGCGTCGAGCTCACCCATCGCAACTTCATGATCGCGACGACCCCGGCCTGGTCGTATGAGGGGTATCTGCGCAATAGTGATCGTTTTCTCCTCCTGGCGCCGATTCACACGATGGCCGGTATCGGTACCGTGACCAATGCGCTATCGATTGGCGCCACGTTGGTGGTTCTCGATACCACCGACGCCGATGTGGTGCTGGCGACAATTGAGGAAGAGCGCATCTCCAACATGTCACAGACGCCGACGTTTTATCGGCGAATGGTTGAGTCGCAGCGTTTTGCGAACACCGACTTGAGTTCCTTGGAGCAGTGTCACACTTATGGTGGACTGAACCAGGTCGGCGTATTCGAGGCACTCGTGGCCAAGGTGCCGGGCCTGTGGTGGGCAACGTATTGGGGGCAATCGGAGCTGAGCCAACTGGGCAGCATCGGATGGTTTCGGTCGCTCACCGATATTCCCGGCGGCGACCTGCGCTGGATTGGCGTGCCGACGCCTCATCTTGAAGTACGTGTGGTGGATGAGGACTTCAACGATGTCGAGGTCGGCGAGATGATCGTTCGATCACCTGCAGTGATGAAGGGATATCGCGACAACCCCGAGCGAACCGCTGACACGCTTCGCGGCGGGTGGTTACACACGGGCGATATTGTCCGTCGTGACGAGGAGATGAACCTGTTCTTTTATGATCGCAAGAAAGATGTGATCAAGACCGGCGGTATGAATGTGTCGTCGCTCGAGGTGGAGCAGGCCATTCTTGAGGTGAGCGGTGTTCTCGAGGTGGCAGTATTTGGTTGCGTAGACGATGTCTGGAGCGAGGCGGTCGTGGCCTGCGTGGTGCCGAAGCCTGGTGCGATAGTCGAAGGCACGACAGTGATTGCCCATTGCAAGTCGCGCTTGGCTGGCTACAAGGTGCCTAAGCGTGTCCATCTCGTTGAATCGCTACCCAAAGACCTCCAGGGCAAGATTCGCAAGCGTGTGCTCAGGGATGAGTATGAGTCTGTTCGCTGAACACGAGGTCACCTTTGGTGATCTGGACGGCTATCCAGACCTGTGGTTCGACCACATCGCCTACTGCGTGGCAGATCCCCGCGACACGTTCGAATCCCTGCGCGGTGTACTCGGGCTGCAGTGGGACCTCTGGGAGATCAACGGCGACTTTGGCGGCGTCCAGGTGCGCTTCCCGAGCGGCATCAAGATTGAGGTCATTCACCCCAACTCGACCAACGATGATCATTTCACGAATCGCTTCGTTGCACGTCAGGGTCGGGGTCCGCACCATTTGACGTTTCGTGTCCGGCGTATCGAAGACATCATCGAACGAGCTCAGTCGCTCGGGATCGACTTGATTCAAGTGTCGCTTGACTATCCGATGTGGCGTGAGGCCTTTATTCACCCGCGCGATGCGGGCGGCATCCTCGTACAGATCGCAGAGTGTCCCGTGTCGAAGATATCGGTGCCGATTGAGGAATGGATGCGTGTGTCGGCGGCGCCGCCGATGTCACTTGCGTATATCGAGCACGGCATCGTTGATGTGGAGCGCGCGCGGAGCATTTTTGTGGAACTGTTGGGCGGGTCGGTGCAGGGAGTGGGAGGCGGAGCGTCATTCGACGTGACGTGGAACGGCGATCGCACCATTCGATTTGTCTCGGGCGACAAGGCGGGGCATCAAGCCCTCGTGGTGACCGGTGCCCTTTCTGAAGAGGGTTCGACGACATTCAAGACGCAACTCGGTGGCGAGTTGAGGACGGGGGAATAGGTATGTCTGGTGGTGAATTGTCGTGGATGCGCGACTACAAGCCGACCAACACGCGTTGGGAGCAGCGCGAGCGGGTCACGATTGGCCTTAGCGAGGTGTTTCTCGGTGAAAACGGCCGCGAACTGGGATTTGTGCGCGAGTCAGCCCAACTCATCGAGTCGATTGGCTACAACTACGTGTGGCTTCCGGAACATGTGGTGTTTTTCGAAACTTTTGAGTCGAAGTACCCGTATGGACAAACGGGGGCTGCAGAGATCAGCAGAACGCGCAAGGAGGAAGGCAACACGGGAACGCGCGGCATCATGGACGGCCCGATTGTCGCCGTCGCGGCCGCCGCGGTCACGTCGAGCCTTCGTTTTGGCACGTTTATCGTGATCCTTCCGCAACGCAATCCGGTCGTGTTTGGCCGCGAGATCGCCACGGTAGACCAGCTCACCGGTGGCCGTTTCGATCTCGGCGTAGGAGTCGGCTGGCTCAAAGAGGAATACGAAGCCTGCGGTGTGCCTTTCGACAATCGTGGCGATCGTCTCGATGACTACATCGATGCCTTGCGCGCATTATGGACGCAAGAGGTGAGTAGCTATGAAAGTCCGACGGTGTCGTTTAAGCCACTTCTTGCATATCCGAAGCCGTTGCAGAAGCCACACCCACCGATACTCGTCGGTGGTCAATCGCTTCGTGGTATCGACCGCGCAGCACGCCTCGGTGACGGCTTGATTGTGTACGACCTTGACATCAACCAAATTGCCAAGGTGATCGACGTGTACGACCAGCGTCTCGCTCGCTACGGAAGAAAATTGAGCGATGTGCGCCTCGTCGTCGGGCGACGCAATGAGGGTCGGACGGCAGAGTCCTGGAAGTCGGACCAGGAGTTCGTGGCGGCGGTGAAGCAGCTGGGAGGCGTTACCGACATCGTGTGCTCGCCACGGTTCCCAAACGCGAACTATGAAGCAAACATGCGGGAGTACGCGAAATACGTGACGTCAGCCTGAAAGACGTTCAAGCGGGTTGAACGGCATCGGTGCTGAGGCTCCGTGGGTGCGTAACGTACGGCGCGCAATGACAAGCGCACCGTTTTCGGTAGTGAACTCGTCGATGTACCGGCCGTAGACGATGAGGTCGGGTTGCCCGCCCGGGAATCGGTGCCATGCCATCACATAGGCACACCCGGTCAACGTGGTGGGATCAATGTCAATATTGCTGACATGGTGACTGGTCTGCTCGCAACTGGTGCGCAGCGACGTAAAGAGAGTGCGCATCGCATCGTGGCCAACAGCAGAGAATTTCGGACCGTAGTCGATGCGCGCGGTCGTGGCGAACAGACCAACCAAATCGTCGATGCGACAGTCGTCGACGAACACGCAATAGTCACGATGCAGTCGTGCGACGCGCTTCCGCAACGTGTCGTGCGGTGTGTCGTCAGTGCGTCGCAATTTGCCCCCTTGAGACCTGCTCAGTATGCTAACGAGCGTTTGGTTGGTGAGTATCATGATCGGTGCAACCACTAGCCACGAGGCGTAGATGGGGGTGCGTGGTACATGAAAGTCGGAGTCGTACAGATTTTTGACGGGACGCCGGGTCGTGGCGTCGATCATGTCATCGAGTTCGCGCAGCAGGTCGAGCATCTGGGCTTTGACTCCTTGTGGGTGCCTGATCACGTGATTTTCTTCGACAACTACGGCTCGAAGTATCCGCATACCGATGACGGCACGATCGACTTCAAAAAGGATCAGGGCATTCTTGAGCCATCAATGACGATGTTGGCGGCAGGGTTGAATACAACGCGCATTCGTGTGGGTACCTCGGTGGAGATTCTCACCGAACGGAATCCCGTTCTGCGGGCTCGTGAATTGGCAACGGTCGACGTGGCGATCGGCGGCCGTATTGAATACGGCATCGGCGTGGGCTGGTCAGAAGAGGAGTACGCGGCACTCGGTATTCCATTCGAAGACCGCGGGGCGCGTTGCGATGAGTACATCGAGTCGATGCGTGTGTTGTGGGGCGAGCGGCGTCCGACGTATCACGGGCGGTTTGTCAACTTCGATTCGGTGATCTTCAATCCGAAGCCTCCGCGGGGCAGGATTCCGATCGTGATTGGTGGAAACAGCCCTGCCGCCCTGACCCGTGTTGCCAAGTTGGGCGACGGCTGGCATGGCTGGAAGTTGTCGCTGGATGAAGTGGCCGAGAAGTTGGCCGAAATTGATGTGAAGTTGAAGAAGTTTGGGCGGTCGCGTGACGAGCTGAAGTTGAACGTCGGCATTCCGTTTAAGGGGGACCTCGACGACCTGGTGACGTACCGGGATGGTCTGGCCCGCATGGGCATCGATGAAATGGTGTTTGCGATGGGTATTTCGCGCACGCGATTCAAAGAGCAGCTTGCCGAGGTGGCGAGCAAGCTCGCGCTGTAACTGGATATTTTGTAACAAGGGGGCCAAGCAGCATGATCGGTTTTTGGAATATCGCAAGGGTCGAGCCGGATGTCCCTGCGATCACCGAGGCGGAGACGGGTAAGTCCGTCACGCGGGGCGAGTTAAGCGCAGCAACGCACCGTCTCGTGCACGCCATGCGGAGTAGGGGCGTTCGTACCAATGATGTGGTTGCGGGCGTTATGGACAACCGCATTGAGTCAATCGAAGTCTTTCTCGCTGCAATGCAGGCAGGTCTGTATTTCGTGCCCATTAACTACCACTTGACGGAAGCCGAGATCGCCTACATCCTGAAGGACTGCGAGGCTAAAGCAGTCTTTACAACACCGAAGTTCGCCGACACGGTTACCCCTGGGGCAGATGGCGCCGGTATCGACCCCAACCTGCGGTTCTGCATAGGCGGCGCAGATGGATTCGTCGACTATGCCGCAGCAGTCGCCGATCAGCCTGATACCGAGCCGACGGATCGCAGTATGGGTCTCATGATGACCTACACGTCAGGCACGACCGGAAATCCGAAGGGCATCAAACGACCACCGAGTGGTGCGAACCCCGACGAAGTGGGTGTGTTGTGGAGCCATCCCATGAAGATCTTCGGGATCGGCGAGGGGTATCAGGTGCATCTCGTGCAGTCGCCGTACTACCACACTGCAGTACTCGTGTACGTCAACGCATCGGCGCAATACGGGCACTCATTGGTGTTGATGAACGACTGGGAAGCGGAAAAGGTGTTGACGTTTGTCGAGAAGCACAAGGTCACGACATCGCACATGGTGCCCACGCATTTCCATCGACTCCTCAAGCTGCCGGAAGATGTGCGCAAGCGTTACGACACGTCGTCATTGACATATGTGATTCACGGCGCCGCGCCGTGTCCGATCGAGACGAAGAAGGCAATGATCGACTGGATCGGGCCCGTGGTGTACGAGTACTACGGGGCTTCTGAGGGCGGTGGCACCACCACCAATTCGCACGACTGGTTGCGATACCCCGGGACCGTCGGCAAGCCCTGGCCAAGCGCAGACATCAAAATCCTCGACGAAGAGGGCAATCCCGTGCCGACGGGCGAGCACGGCCTGGTGTGGATGCTGGCAGGCGCCTTCGACTTCAAGTATCACAACGCCCCGGAGAAGACCGCGAGTTCGAAGCGCGGGGACTACTTCACGGTGGGCGACATCGGTCATGTCAATGAGGAGGGCTTCCTGTTCTTGCATGGCCGGGCAAGCGACATCATCATCACCGGTGGTGTCAATATTCATCCGTCCGAGATCGAGGCCGTGATGCAGCAACATCCGAAGGTTGCCGACGTGGCGGTATTCGGCGTGCCCGATCCTGAGTGGGGTGAATACATCCAGTGCGTGGTGCAGTTGGTTGCCGGTGCCCAGGCGAGCGACGCGTTGACCGACGAACTGCGACAGTTCTGCTCAGCAAATCTTGCCAAATACAAACTGCCGCGCAAGATCGACTACATCGACACCTTGCCGCGTGATCCAAATGGAAAGTTGTACAAGCGACTGCTCAAGGACAAGTACGTGGCGTCAGCGTGACGACGACAGGTTGTACCCCCGCGGATCGATTAGCAATTGTGGAGTTGATGCGCGGCTATGCGGCGGCCACCGATCGTGCCGACTGGGAAGCGGTGCGCAACTGTTACCACCCCGACGCCTATGACGACCACGGCGTGATCAAGGGTTCACGTGATGATCTGGTGAATCACTTCTCCAAGGCGCTGCATGTGTTTGACAGCACGTTGCATTTGGTAGGGGAGCCTGAAATCGGTGTGATCGACTCCGTGACGTTTGAGGTGAAGACTCCCTCGCTTGCTTTTCATTGGGCGAAGAAGGGCACGCCGGTCAAGCATCTCTTAATGGGTGCGATCTATCACGACATTGTGGAGAATCGCAGCGGCACCTACGCGGTCGCGCGCCGCACCGTGGTGCTGCATGACACGTTTGAATACGAGGGAGAGCCGCACGAGTGGGGCCTCGCCAAGTTCTTCGCGAAGCGGGACTCGATCGAATCGTGACGATCAGTGTGCTCGCCGACCTGATCCGCACCAAGGCGGCCCGCAACGGAAACAAGTGCGCAATCCGTGCCGAGAACGATCACGTCTCGTATGCGCAAATTGATGAGCGATCAAATCGCCTCGCGCACATGCTGGCGAGTCACGGTGTGGGAATGGGCGCTCGAGCGGCCTATCTGTCACGGAATCGCATCGAGTTTTTCGACATTCTCTTTGGCGCGGCCAAGATTGGTGCCGCCACAGTGCCGGTCAATTGGCGCCTCGCCGAGGCCGAAGTGGCCGGCGTCCTCACCGACGCGCGACCGTCACTGTTGTTTCTCGAGCCAGAGCTCGCACGACTGATCGATCGATCAGCGTTGGAGGCGCAGGGCGTCGTCGTGATCGATCTGCCAGAGACGAACGCAGAGTGGGTTGCCATGCTGGCATCGTTCCCCGACGACGATCCTCAGATTGAGGTGCCGGTGCATGAGGTGATGTACCAGCTGTACACATCAGGCACGACGGGAAAACCCAAGGGCGTTATGTTGACCCACGAGAATCTGTTTTGCATGGCCGAGCCGCTCGCCGATGCGTGGCACTTTGAGGAAGGCTGCGTGGTCTACAACCCGTATCCGGTGTTTCATGGTGCAGGCATTTTGTGGGTATTGATGCCCTTGCTGCGCAATGGTGAGGCCATCTTTCGTCGCGGCTTTGACGAGGTGGACCTCCTTGAGTCGATCGAGCGCCATCGCGTGAATATCACGCTGATGGTGCCCGCGGTGTTGAACATGGTGCTCAATCATGAGCGCGCGAAAGATGCCGACCTTTCCAGCCTCCAACACGTCATTTACGGTGTGGCGCCGATCTCGCAAGCAGTGCTGGAACAGGCCATCGCGCGTCTCCCCAATTGTCAGTTCCATCACGCCTATGGCAGTACGGAGTCAGCTGGCACGATCACCACCATGCAGTGGGTAGATCATCGCCCTGGCACCGAACGCATGCGCTCCTGTGGACGTCCATTCGAGTGGCTCGAGATGCGTATTGTCGATCCCGAAAGTCGGATGCCGGTGGGCACACGAGCAGTGGGCGAAGTTGCAGTGCGCGGGCGGATTGTGATGAAGGGCTACTTCGACAATCCCGATGAAACCGCGCGGGTAGTCGACAGCGACGGTTGGCTGTATACGGGAGATGCTGGCTTCGTGGATGAGGACGGTTTTCTCTATCTCACTGATCGCATCAAG
Source organism: Ilumatobacteraceae bacterium (assembly GCA_044237775.1). Taxonomy (GTDB): domain Bacteria; phylum Actinomycetota; class Acidimicrobiia; order Acidimicrobiales; family Ilumatobacteraceae; genus UBA3006. The sequence goes on from JBIIEO010000002.1 coordinate 193,753, forward strand.
GACATGATCATCTCGGGCGGCGAGAACATCTATCCGGCCGAAGTGGAAAACGTCATTTTTGCGATGCCGCAAGTGAAAGAGGTGGCGGTTATTGGCATTCCGGACGAGGTGTGGGGCGAACGGGTCCTTGCAGTTGTCGTGCCGCACGATGGGAAATCGGTGAGTGCAGAAGAAGTGATTGCGTTTAGCCGTGAGCGACTTGCGCACTACAAGTGTCCGCGACAAGTCGACATCCGGCGGGAACCGTTGCCGCTGAATCCGACTGGCAAAGTGTTGCGGCGAGTGTTGCGCGATCCGTATTGGGCGGATCAACGCTTCAAGGTCTGAGCAGTGCGGCCTTGTACCAAATGCTTGCTAGGCGTTACGCTGACGCACAGCGCGGGGATGCACAACACGTAAGGGGGATCGCGGCATGGCGATGAAGATTGGGATCGTATTGACCGTCGATGGCGTGCCTGGGCGCGCGGGTGAGTTCATTGCCGAGACTGCCCAAGCGATGGAAGAACTGGGGTATGCGAGTTACTGGGCGCCGGACCACGTGGCGTTTTTCGACACGATCAACTCGACGTATCCACATAGCGAGGACGGCAAGTTCGGCTGGCTCGAAGATCAGGGCCTCATGGAGCCGATCATGGTGTTGCAGATGGCTGCGGCGGCCACGAAGTCGATCCGCGTGGGTACCTCTGTTGAAGTCATCACCCTGCGCAATCCCGTCGTACGTTCAAAGCATGTGGCGACGGTCGATCATTTCAGTGGCGGACGCTTCGATTATGGCGTTGGTATCGGCTGGATGAAAGAGGAGTACGACGCAAGCGGTGTGCCGTGGGAGCGTCGTGGGGAGCGAGCCGACGAGTACATCGGCGCAATGAAGGCGTTGTGGACTCAGGATCGCGCGTCGTTCCACGGGGAGTTCGTCAACTTCGACAATGTTGTGGCGTTCCCGAAGCCAGTACAGAAGCCGCATCCGCCAGTACTCGTGGGCGGTATTACTAAGGCCGCCATTCGTCGCGCCGCGCGACATGGCGACGGCTGGTACGGCTGGAAGATGACCTTGGATGAAATTGATGAAGCACTTGTCCTCTTGAAGCATGAGCTTGAACTTGCCGGCCGTTCACTCGACGACGGCTTCCGGCTTGTGTATGGCATCCCTCATCATGGGGATCCCAATGAGTTGCATGACTACATGAAGGGTGTCGAGCAGCGCGGCATCACCGAGTTCAATTTTGGTCTTGCCTTGTCGCGACGCACGTGGCGCGAACAAATTGAGACATACGCTCGAGCATTTATTGCCTGATTGGTAACAGGCGCTGGACGAGGGGGGACAGCAATGACTGACACGTTGGGTTCGATTCTGCACAAGGCGTGTCTGCGCTATGGCGATCGTGTAGCGATTGTCGGGCGAGACGGGTCGCGGACCTATTCGCAACTCCTGGAACGCGGAAGTCGGTTAGCAAACGCTTTGCGCGGTCTGGGGCTCAAACCCGGCGACCACGTGGCCGCGTTACTCGAAGACACGGTGACGGCGTTCGAAACCTACGTGGGATGTGCACTTGGCGGGTTTCCGATCGTGCATGTCAACGATCGGCTTGTTGCGCGTGAAGTGGACTTCATCCTTGGCGACTCAGACGCTAAGGCATTAGTGCACACCGATGGACGAACCGAGACGGTAGATGCGCTTGAGTCGCGTGCGAATCTGCAGCATGTTGTCACGATCGGCACCAACCGCCCTAAAGGTGCGCATGATTACGAAGATCTCCTGGCGAAAGCATCGTCGGTGACGCCGAACGATGAACGGCAGCCGGAAGACCTTGCCATTCTTGGTTACACCTCCGGCACAACGGGGTTTCCGAAAGGCAGCATGGCGAGCCATCGCGCGGTGGTGGGGTGCATCCGCCTCATCCCGTTTGCCTATCGACTGCCCATGTACGGACGGTGCGCGTTCACTGGCACGTTGTCTTTCGTCAGTGGCATCTGGGGTGTGATCCTGCCGCACTTGTACATGGGTGGCACCGTGCACTTTCTGTTTCCGTACACGATCGACTCGTGGGTGGATCACATGATCACTCACCGGTCTACCTTTACCTACGCGCCGTCTCCGCTCGTTCCCGGTTTCGTCGAAGTGGGTTCGAAGCGTCGTGAGGTCTTGACGCATCTCGAATCGGTGTTGCACTCGGCCTCGCCATTGCCGCCCAGCCACGCCCGCGCGCTCGTCGATCTGATCGGCGAACGATACGTGGAGGTGTGGGGGATGACCGAAACGGTGGCACCGCTTACGGGTACGAGTCGCGCCGACTGGCGCGGCGCGCATGGAGCCGACGATATTTTTGCCTCGGTGGGCCGGCCACTAGCGACGGCCAGCGTGCGGGTCGTCGACAGTGCCGGCAACACACTGCCGATTGGCGAAACCGGCGAGTTGGTGACACGTGCCGACACCATGTTTTCTGGCTACTACAACAATCCTGAAAAGACCGCCGAGGTGCTGCGTGATGGCGAATACTTCACCGGCGACATCGGGCGCATCGATGCGGGTGGCTACGTCTATGTCACCGATCGGGCCAAGGACATGATCATCTCTGGCGGCATGAACATCTACCCCGTCGAGGTGGAGTCTGTGCTCGTGCAGGTGCCAGGAGTAGCCGAGGTTGCGGTAATTGGTGCGCCTGACGACAAGTGGGGCGAGACAGTAGTTGCCGTAGTTGTTGCGAAGAAGGACGTGCCGGTGAGCGAAGAGTCGATCATCGAGGCGGCGAAGAAGAACCTCGCGAGCTACAAGAAGCCGACGCGCGTCGTCTTCGTCGACGCACTCCCACGCAACGCAAGTATGAAGGTACAAAAGCACATCCTGCGCGATCAGATAGGAAACTCATGAGCGAAAATCTGGCTCTTGGCTTGCGTTTCATGACGGCGCTGGACGCCAATGATGCAGATGCCATCTTGGCCACCGTCAATCCAGCAGGCACCTGGTGGGTGGACAGTGGTCTCGATCGTCAAGCGGGCGTATTGGGCAACGATCCTGGTGACGACCGCGGTTGGCCATTGCACGCAACCATGAACATGGGCGTCAAGGTGGAGTTGCTCCGCGGCATTCGGACGCGCTTTCCTGAGGGCGTGCGGCAAATCGCATGGAATTCGTTCGCCGCTGGCCCATATGTGTTGATCGAAGTCGACGGCTACGGCGTCAACACGCTCGAACGCGTCTACCAAAATCGCTATGCGTTCGTAATCGAAGTGCGCGACAGCAAGGTGCTGCATGTGCGTGAGTATCTCGATACGCATCATTCCGCGCACACGTTTTCAGGCAAAAATTTGGATCGTCGTAGAGAGGCCGCCAACCCTGGGCCGCTCGACACCGAGGAAGTAGGGGCACATGCGGCACTGGCAAAGGCGTTTTGTGCTGCGCTGAGCGACGGCAACACCGATCGCCTTGTGGGGCTCTCAACTCCGGACGCGGTGTGGTGGGCCGATAGTGGCCACGATCGTCGCCGTGGCGATCGAGACACGCCGGTTGAGCGCGATCCCGCCAAGATGTTGGTGGGTAACTCACTTGTCCACGACCGCGCTCAGGTCATTCCGCAGTTGCGCGGCACGTTCAACGGCGGCTGGCAACTCACGCCGTGGCGCGTGTTTGGCGCCGATTCATCGGTTGTGATCGAGGCGTGGAGTAACGGGCGCCGCACACGCAAGGACGGCTCAGTAAAGAGCTATCAGAATCGCTACTGCTTCGTGCTTGAAGTTCGTGGCGACAAGGTGGCCGGCGTTCGCGAGTACTGCGACACGCTGCACGCCTTCGACGTGTTCGGCATCGTCGTCTAACGCGCGTCAGGGGAGGCGGTTGTAGGCCATCACCTCATTAATGGGTTTGCGGTTCACTGGGCCGAACTTGACGCTCGGATAGCCAACAGGAATGGTGACGTCGATTTTCATGCCCTCACCCACGTTCAACAAAGTGTTGAACTTCTCTTCGGCGTGAATATGGAATGTGGTGTAGGCAGCGCCGAGTCCGGACGCGCGAGCGGCAACGAGGATGTTCTGCGATGCGGCGTGGGTGGCGCTTAACACCGCCTCACGCGAGTCGAATTCCTTGCCGTAGAACTGGTCGACACTGCAGACAAAGATGATCGCCGGCGACTTGCCGAAGTTACGCAGGAGATGGGCGCCCGATGAGTACACCTTGATCTTCGCCGGATCGGTCAGTTTGGCAATCGCGGCATCGAGTTCTGCGACGCGCGGGACGAGATACTCGCCGAGTTGGGCGATGACCTGTGGGTCGTCGGCCACGATGAAACGCCATGGCTGACTGTTGCGCGGGTTCGACGCGTAGGTTCCCGCCTGCACGAGCGTCTCGAGTGCTTCGCGCGGGACCGGACGTTCTTCGTACTTACGGATTGATCGGGTCGAGCCCAAGATGGTCATCACGGTGTCGAGTTCGCTCATACATGCCTACTTTCGGTTGAAGGGTTCGAAGGGCGAGGGCAAGCCCTCGGGGGTAGAAAAGCCGCGAGAACCCGCGGCACGCACGACGTGACGGGCAATCTTCCAGCCGTCTGACCCGTGCACGATGACGTCCTCATAGCGACCCCAGACCTCTGCCTGCGTGTCGTCCATGAGTCGGTGCCAGGCATAGATCGTGCTCGTGGAGTGGAGTTCGGTAGGTGACACCTCCTCGACTGCGATGTTCGAGAGGTGATGGCTCGTGGCCTGATAGTTGGCGAGTCGTGCAGCCAGGAGAGCGACAATGGCATCACGACCCGTGAAGATGCGGTCAAATCCATAGTCGAGTACTGCATCCTCGGTAAACAAGGAAGCAAACAGTGTCATGTCCACGCGATCCACCGCGTCGCAGTAGCCATGCATGAGTCGTTCAACTTCGCGCGTGGTGTCCATTGCAGGCCTCCGTTCAGTGTGATGATGTCGTGCTGTATGAGTGGAACTTCTTGACAATGTCGGCCATACGTTCCGGATCGTCAATTGTCCAGCCGTAGTACGACGAGACGCGATCAAACCGGTTGCCGAATCGCTTGTACACCAGCGCAGGAATTTCTTCTGGGGCGCCAGTTAAAACCATCGCATCGAGCAGCGTGTCGTCAATGGCGGTGGCCATCTTGTCCCATTCGCCCGTCTTCGACATCGAATGCAGTTGCGTCTGCAGATCGCCATAGCCAATTGCCTCGAGTACACCGCGGTAGGCCGGCGTCGAGGCGTAGAAGGCCAGTTGCTTGCGCGACTCCTCGCGCTGGGCGACGATTTGCTCCTCGGTGTCACCCATTGCAAAGAACAGCGGAAGTGACACCGTGAACGCGGCACGGCTGCGGCCCGACTCTGCGAGACCCTTTTCGAGTGCGGGGAGCGTGACGGTGTCGAGATACTCGGGGTTGGTCATTCCGTGCAGAATCACCCCGTCGCACAGCCTGCCCGCGAGGGCAGTCATCACTTCGCCAACAGCAGCAATAGCGATGGGAATGGGATGGTCGTGATGGGGTGGCGTAAAGACCGGTGTCATCAACGTGTGCCGGTAGTGCTCACCTTCGTAGCGCAGTCGTGATCCCGTCCGCCACGACTCGAAGATGGCGCGGAGGGCCTTGATGTAGTCCTCCATCCGCGCAGCTGGGCTGCTCCACGGCATTGAGAAGCGCTTGGTGATGTGCGCCTGGATCTGGGTACCCATGCCGAGCGTGAACCGTCCGCCACTGGCGCTGGCGATGTCCCATGCGCAGTAGGCGGTGGTCATGGGGTTACGGGCAAACGCCACGGCAATTGCAGTGCCGATGTCAACACGCTCGGTCGACAGCGCAACGGCCATCGACTGGAGAAATGCATCGGTCACGCTTTCGGTAGCCCACACGCCGTCGAAACCCCACGACTCTGCGCGTTGCGCATCCACAAGGGCGTTGCGCGACGTGTGGCCGATCAGGCTGTAGTCAATCTTCATGGTTTATCCTCGCTGACTGCGATTAGGCGTTGGCTGCGGTGCTGAACTTGACGAGTGCGCTGCGGCGAGCGGAAGCAACAAGTACACCCTTTTGGTTATATCCGCGATGCTCCAAGGTCACGATTCCCTGGCCGGGACGCGACTTTGACGGACGCTTATCGATGACCTCGGTCTCGGAATACAGCGTGTCGCCCACAAACACGGGGGCGGGAAAGAGAATCTCGCCGAATCCGAGGTTGGCAATGGTCGTGCCTTCGGTGGTGTCGCCCACGCTGACGCCACAGACGATCGCAAGGGTCATCAGGCTGTTCACCAGACGCTGACCAAACTCGCTTTTGGCGGCGACCTCCGCGTCCAAGTGCAGGCTTTGTGTATTCATCGTCATCGTCGTGAAGATCACGTTGTCTGCTTCGGTGATGGTGCGTCCAGGTTTGTGCTTGAACACGTCGCCAATCTCCATCTCGTCGTAGAACTTGCCTCGGCGTTCGTATACGGTCATGTCTTCTCCTGTTATGTAGTGCTAGTGCGAATTACAGTGCTGTTCGAGTTCGTCGCGAAACCGAGGGTCGGCAATGGCGCACATTGCCTGCGCCCGCTCGCGGATGCTCTTGCCTCGAAGGTCGGCGACGCCATGTTCGGTAACGATGACATCGGCCATGCTGCGGGGCACCGATGTCGTGGTGCCCTCGCCGAGTCGGTACACAATGCTGCTTTTGGCGCCACCTTTGGCGGTGCTCGGAATAACGGTGATGCGTCGACCACCAGCAGATTGGTAGGCAGTCTCCACGTAGTCGATGCTGCCGCCCACGCCCGAGATTTGTTGAGTACCGACCGACTCGGCGTTGATCTGGCCGGTGAGGTCAACTTCGATCGCCGAATTGATCGAGATGAAGTGTGGCAGCGTCGACAGCAGGGTGACACTGTGTCCGCGTAATGAGGACACCACGTTGACGATCGGGTTGCGATGGGCAAAGTCCATGACCTTGCGTGTGCCCATCAGCTCGACTGCGAACACGGCGGGAATTTCGCCGTCGCAGCGCAGCAGGTCGCGTTCGGCGAAGTCGGCCATGATGTCGCTGCCCATGCCAACGAAGCGCAAGTTGCGGTGCCCCGATTCGAGAAGCGCACTGGTGATCGCCTCGGGAAGGGCGCCGATGCCAATTTGCAGGGTCGCGCCGTCATCGATCATGGCGACCACCATCGCCGCGATGCGTGACGAGACATCGCTCGATTCACCCAACTCGTACGGTGGCATTGGTTGAGTAGAGGCCGCGAAGTGCGTAATGCGATCGACCGGAAACTGGTTGCCGAAAGTGACGGGCACCTGCTCGTCGATCTCTGCTACCACCGTGAGACAGCGCAGAGCAGCCTCGATCGGGTAACTGCCGCACGGACCCAGGCTCACCATGCCGTTGTTGTCGGGCGGTGATACGCGGAGAAATGCGGTGGTCACGCCCCAGCGTTCGAGGTGTGCTGGTACTTCGCTCGCTCGTGTGGGCACGTAGTGCACGGTGCCGCTGTCCACCATGCGGCGGATTGGGCCCATCACGTGCCACGAATAGTGCGTGAGTCGGCCCTCGTCGAGAGCGGGCAAGAACGGATACTCGAGTTGTAATCCGGAGTACACGGCCTGGCCATCTGCCGATCGGTTCAACGCATCGAGCAACGTGGTGGGACTGCCACATCCGGGTGATGCAACGATGCGCGCCGCACTCGGCATCGACGCAACGATCGCGTCGGCATCACGCACGTTTACTGTTGCCACGAGATCCCCATTTCTTCACGGTAGCAAGCAAATGCTAGGTTCTCGAAACGTTCGTGCCTGCGCGAACCACAGTACGTAGTCATCATCCAACGAGGGAGTGTGTCGTGGAAAAGTTGAGTTTCGACGGCAAGGTCGTCGTCATCACGGGTGCCGGTCGGGGGCTCGGTCGCTCGCATGCGCTGGCATTTGCCGAGCGCGGCGCGCTCGTCGTCGTCAATGACATTGGCGCTGGTGTAGATGGGGCGCCATTACCCGATTCGCCTGCGCTCGAACTCGTGCAGATGATCACCGATGCAGGTGGCACGGCAATTGCCGACTTCAACGATGTGTCGACTGCTGAGTCCGCAGCGAAGATCGTGGCGCATGCGGTTGACGAGTTTGGTCGCATCGATGTCGTCGTGAACAATGCTGGCATTTTGGTCGACCGCTCATTTCCCAAGATGACGAGTGAAGACCTGCAGCGGGTAATGAACGTGCACTTTTACGGCAGTTTCTACGTATCGCATGCAGCGTGGCCGTACTTCAAGGAGCAGGGCTCGGGCCGCATCATTAACACCACCTCCGTTGCGGGCTATCTCGGCAACTTTGGTCAAGCCAACTATGGTTCAGCCAAGGCCGCATTGATTGGTCTCACTCGAACACTGGCGATCGAGGGAGAGCGTTCCGGTATCCGTGTGAACGCAGTCGCTCCCGGAGCATTGACGCGGATGACCGAATCGTTGATCGGTGATCTCGGCCAGCGACTCGATCCGGGATACGTCTCGCCCGTGGTCGTGATGTTGGCCCATGACTCGTGTCAGCTGAACGGTGAGACGTTGATCGCCGCCGGCGGACGCGTCGCGCGACTGATTGTGAGCCAAAATGAAGGTGCGTTCTTCTCGGACACGCTGACGCCCGAAGACCTCGTTGCCAATCTGGACACCGTTCTTGACACCTCGCAGCCGATCCTTGTGCCCAACGTGGCCGAGGAAATGGGGCTGCTCGTGGCGATGCTCAATCGCTGACCCGACAGCGTGGCGCACCACTTGCGCCGCCGAATCCTCCTGAATACACTACCAAGCAGTTGTTAGGGAGCGTGCTTCGGACATCGTCAACCTAAGGGGGATTATGAAGTTCACCTATTTCCATCTGATGCCGTTCGACGGGTTGCCCGACGACTTCAAAGAGAATCACCGCAGTGTGTGGGTGGACATCCCTCCGGCGCTTCAAGACGTGAAGCGCATCCACACCTTATATAACGACTATCTCGACGAGCTTGAGTATGCCGCGGTGAAGGGCTTCGACGCCGTCGGTGTCAACGAACACCACAACAGCGGCTATGGGCTCATGTCGAGCCCCAACATGATGGGTGCCGCGCTCGCGCGCCGCATTACGGATACGAAGGCGCAGCTGCTCGTGTTGGGCGATGCCGTATGCCTCTACAACCCGCCGATTCGTGTCGCTGAAGAACTCGCGATGCTTGACGTCATCAGCGGTGGTCGACTGATCACCGGGTTCCCTCTTGGATCGAGTTCGGACGCCAACTTCGCCTATGGCGTGAAGCCAGGCACGATGCGTGAGCAGCATCGCGAGGGTTTTGACCTCGTCATGCGTGCGTGGACCGAACCCGAGGTGTTTTCGTTTAACGGTCGTTTTACCAAATTGCGCTATGTCAACCCTTGGCCGAAGCCGCTGCAGCAGCCGCATCCGCCGATTTGGATGCCGGGAAGCGGCTCGTTGGAGACGATGGACTTTTCGATCGAGGTCAACAGCCCGTTCTTCCTCTTGTCGTACTTTGGCGCCAAGTTCGCGGAAGTCAACTTCAAGAAGTACTGGAATCGGGTGGAGGCAGCGGGGCTTGATCAGAACCCGTATCGCACCGGCATGGTGCAGTTGGTGATGGTGGCCGACACCGACGCCGAAGCCAAGCGCTTGTACGAAAAGCACGTGCAGTACTTCTTCCAGCGCTGTACGCATATTTACCCAGGCTTCACTGAGGCGCCGGGGTACAAGTCGGTTGAGTCGCTGAAAGAAGTGCTGCCAGCGAAGGGCGCGTCTTCCGCAAGCCGAGCTGACTCGTTTGCCGCCGCCCAGAAGTATTCGTGGGAGCAGATGGTGGAGATGGGCATTGTGATCGGCGGTTCGGCCGACACGGTGCGCGAACGTCTCGAAGCGGCGAGCCGCGCCAACTCGATCGGCAACTGGGTGCTACTCATGCACATTGGTTCGATGCCGAAGGAGCTGGCGATGTACAACATCGATCTCTTCTCAGAGAAGGTGTTGCCCAGTTTGTCGGGCGTATTCGCCGATCAGCCGCACCACTGGTGGCCGAAGCCGATCCCTGGTTTCACGCCGTCGCATGTCGCGCCAGTGCATCGCGAGGTGCAGAAGTGACGCGAGACGTTATCCAGGGCCCACTCGACGGGATTACCTTCGTGGTCGAGCGCAGTGCCGGTGCGGGTGGCCCCACGGTGGTGTTCCTGCACAGCGAGATGGGCGCATTTGGCCCAGCGCCGGTGGGCGAGGAGTTTCGCTCGTCGCACGACGTCGTGTCCCTGCACTTGCCTGGTTGGGGCGAGTCCACTGGCATCGAGCATTTCGATAATCCGGGTGAGTTCGCTGTGGCGTTGTGGTGGGCGGTGGAGCGCATCGCCAGTGAGCCGGTGGTATTGGTCGGTCATGGCCTTGGCGCAGCGCTTGCCATCGAGATGGCAATCATGCAGCCGAAGGCAGTACGTGGCCTGGTGCTGTCGAATCCATTCGGCATGTTCGACGAGGCATACCCCGGCGTGGACATTTTTGCGCTGATGCCCAAGGATGTGATGCCGCATGTCTATGCAGACCCGAATGGCCCGGTCATGGCCGCGCATTACCCTGCGCCGACCGACGCCTACGAGCGTGGCCTTCAGGCAATTCGCCGCGTCGAGGTACTTGGATCTGCCAGCCGTTTCGTGTTCCCGTTACCTGACACCAATATTGTCAAGCGTGCGTATCGCATCGCCGGCGTGCCGATGTCGCTGGTGTTCGGCGAGCGCGACGGCGTGGTGCCACCTGAGATGGCGCACAACTGGTCGAAGGTGTTCCCCTCGGCATCAGTGCGCACCGTGGCCGGTACGGCACACATGACGCCGTACGAGAGCGATGCGGTCGCCGAAGAGGTGGCCGCAATGGTGAAGAATGTGGTTGCATCCGCATGACCGACTTTCAGTACGAAAACGAAGATCACCAGCTGATCGCTGAGGGCGTTCGTCAACGTTGCGAAAATTTCGACGACGCGTACTGGTCAAAGTGCGACGAGGAGCATCAGTTCCCGTGGGACTTCTACGCCGCGATGGCCGAGGGCGGTTGGATTGGCCTGTCGTTCCCCGAGGAATTCGGTGGCGGCAATCGGGGAATTGCTGAGTCTGCAGTCATGATGCGCGAAATTGCGGCGTCAGGCGCGGCGATGAATGGTTGCACGGCGATGCACCTCACAGTGTTTGGTCTGCAACCGGTGGTGAAATTCGGCAGCCAACTACTTAAGGACGCGTTTTTGCCGCGTGCGGTGGCAGGCGATTTGCATGTGGCATTCGGTGTGACAGAGCCAAATGCGGGCACCGATACCAGTCGGATTACCACGCGCGCCGACAAGAAGAGCGACGGTAACTGGGTGATCAATGGCCAGAAGATCTGGACATCGAAGGCACTCGAGTCAGAAGTGGTGCTGTTGTTGGTGCGTACCTCGGTCGACGAGAAGGATCGATTTGGCGGCCTCACGCTTTTCCTTGCCGATCTCGATCCGAAGCACGTCACCATCCGTCCAATCAAGAAGGTGGGACGCAATGCGGTGGCAAGTTGCGAGACCTTCTACGACGATCTGCCGGTTGAAAACTGGCGCATGGTGGGCGAGGAGGGGCGCGGTTTTTATCACATCCTTTCTGGGCTCAATCCTGAGCGCATCTTGCTCGCTGCGACGGCAATTGGTACCGGCGAGGTGGCGCTGCGCAAGGCCGTGCAATACGCAAAAGATCGCGAAGTGTTCGGCAAGCCCATCGGTACGAATCAGGCGATTAGTCATCCATTGGCCGATGCCTACGCGCGACTCCGCGCAGCGTGGCAGATGGTGATGATCGCTGCCGATCGATTCGATCGCGGCCTGTCCTGTGGCGAGGAGGCCAACACGGCCAAGTACCTCGCCGCGGAGGCCGGCTACCTTGCCGCCGATCGTGCGATGCAGACCTTCGGCGGGCTCGGATACGCCACCGAATACAACGTCGAGCGCTACTGGCGCGAAGCGCGCGTCATTCGCATCGCGCCGGTTAGTCAGGAAATGACGCTCAACTACCTCGCGCAGAACATTCTCGGATTGCCAAAGAGCTACTAGGCCGCATCCTGTGAATCGATTTGCCGACACCATCGTCGTCGTTCTCGGCGGTGGCGCTGACGGCCCCGCTCACGAGTCGGGGCAGATGCCGATGGGCAATGGTCGCGCGATTTCGATGCGGGTTGCTGCTGAAGGTGCGACTGTCGTTGTGGTGGACCGCAACTTGGAGCTGGCGAAGGTCACACTGGAGGCATGCGGCGGCAAGGGACTCGCACTCGAAGCCGACCTCGCCAACGTGGATCAATGCAAGAGCATCGTGACGCGAACCATCGAGGCATTCGGCCGCATCGATGTCATCGTGTCGAATGCCGCGATTGACATGCAAGCATCGGTGTTGAACCAGACGGTAGAAGATTGGGAGTTGGCAGACGACGTCAATGTGCGTGGCCACTGGTTGGTGGCCCAGGCCGCATTGCCCGGCATGATCGAACGCGGTAGCGGCACGTTTGTTTTTGTTGGTTCCACCGCCGGGACTCTGAGCCCAGGACGCTCGCTTGCGTACGAAGCCACGAAGGCCGCGCAGATGGCGGTGATGCGTCATATTGCCGTGCGTTTCGGGCGCAAGGGCATCCGCTCTAATGCGGTGGTGTTGGGTGTGATTGATTCGGCACTGGTGCGTCGCGAGTTTGGCGCAGAGCCGGAGGCGTTGAAGGCTCGCGACTCGGTAGCGCCGCTCGGTCGACAGGGTCGCCCCGACGAGGTTGCGGCTGCTGCGGCGTTTCTTGCGAGCAGTGATGCCAGCTATGTCAATGGTCATGCGTTGGTGGTGGATGGCGGTGTATCTGCACAGTGGCCGTCGCCCAAGCGCAGTTAACGAATAGGGGGCAATTATGGAAGACGTCTTTATTGCGGGATCAGGAATGACCCGTTTCGGTCGGCACCTCGACAAGTCGATGAAGGACATGTCGAAGGGTGCGGTCGAGGCCGCGCTTGCCGACGCATCGATGACTGTGGGCGATATCGGGGCGGTGTTCTTTGCCAACTCGCTTGCCGGCTTGATCACCGGTCAAGAATGCATCCGGGGTGAAGTGATGTTGTACCCACTCGGCTTTGGCACGGTGCCCATTCACAATGTGGAAAACGCATGTGCGTCGGGCGGCAACGCGGTGCACTTGGCGTGGATGGCGGTGGCGTCAGGCATGTGCGACACCGCGATGGCGCTCGGTGTTGAGAAGGCAAATCACGAAGATCGCACGCGCACGTTTTCTGCATACAAGGCGGGCACCGACATCGACGACATGTTTCAGGTGGGAGAGGGCGCAGGAACTGATCGCACACCACTTGTCGATCGGCAAGCCGCACTTGCACGCATGTTGATCGAGGAGCGCGGGATGTCGGTTGAAGCGTTAGCAAAGGTGGCGGTGAAGGCATACGCATATGGCGCAAAGAACCCCATGGCGCATCGCCAAGAGGGTCATTCCATCGAAGCAATCCTCGGATCGCGACTTGTGGTCGATCCGATCACCACGCTGATGAGCTCGCCAGTCAGCGATGGTTCTGCAGCGGTGATCGTGTCGCGCAAGAAGCGCAATGGCGTCAACGTGCGCATTGCAGGATCGCGTCTGGCCTCGCGGCCGCGCAAGGGCGAAGCGCACCCCACGTCGGCCGAGTCTGCGTCGTCGCAGGCACTTGCGGCGGCGGGGCTTGAAGCGCGTGATGTGAACGTAGCCGAGGTGCACGATGCGAGCGTCGCGTACGAAGTCATCGCATGGCGCGAGACGGGGCTGTGCCCAGTCGGGTCCGAATATGACTGGGCAATGTCGGGCCACACCGCGCAAGGTGGGCCAATGCCGATCAACCCCTCGGGCGGGCTGGTGTCCCGCGGCCACGCACTCGGCGCAAGTGGCGTCGCGCAGATCCACGAATTGGTGACCCAGCTGAGTGGTCGCGCCGGCGAGCGCCAGGTTGGCCAGCCGCGTGTGGCGCTCGCCCAGATCGGTGGCGGTGTCATCGATTGGCAGACGTCGGTGTCGTCCGTGCACGTCCTCGTACGCGACGAGAAGTGGTAACCGAAACATGGTGATCGTCGACGGGCACATGCACGTGCTCGACCGTTCGTGGGTGCCCAAGGGCGTGCGCGTGGCGTGGGCACGACAGGCCGCTGGCCGTCGCTTTCCCGAGCGTGACCCGAAGGACATCGAACCGCATGTCATGACGCGCCAGAGCGATCCGACGGCCCGGTTGACGATCGCTGCATTCGACAAATGTGGTGTTGCCGGCGGCGTGATACCGAATGTTGACTGGACGTTGGCGGCGGGTCGCGACCCGCAGGATATGCCGATAGACGAAGTGCACGAGAACTATGACCGGCTGTTTCGCGAGACGAATCACCGGCTGGTGTACTGCGCCGGTATCGATCCACGACATGCGGATGCGCGTGAGCGCGCTGAACGTATGACGCGCGTTGAGGGGTGCGTGGGCTTCAAGCTCTATCCGGCCACCGGCTGGCGGCTTGATGACGAGCAGTTTCAGTGGCTTCCCGATTTCGCTCAGGAAAACGGCGTGCCGATGGTGATTCACACGTCACCTCTCGGTGGCGATCCACTCGTGACGCCGTATTCGCGGCCGGCTGCACTGAGTTCGACAATGGCACGCTTTCCTGACGCCACGTGGGTCTTTGCTCACGGCGGATTCGAGGCATGGTGGGCCGAGGCGATCGACTTGGCTGCGGGGTGGCGCTCGGCGTATCTCGATATCTCACTCTGGCAGATGCTTGCCGACCGCGATTACGCGGAGTTCCACTCGCGTATGGCGCTGATGATCGGTCGTCTTGGTGCGCACCGCGTGATCTTCGGGTCGGACATTATTCGCGGAGAGGGCGAAGACGAAGACGGCTCTCGTCTGCAGCGATGGATCGACCAAGTCACTGCATTGACTGAACCCTTCGAAGGACGCAAGCCGGCGATGACCGCCGCCGACTTGGAGTTGGTGATTGGTGCAAATGCCATCCGGGTGTTCCGCGCCGAGAAATGGTTTACGTGAGATCGAATAGAGAAAGGCACGTTTCGTGACGCAATTGGGTATTACTTCGTGGGCGACATATCTTCCGCGCTATCGGCTTGACCGAGGTGCGGTGTCGAAAGCATTTTCCATGAATTCTGGAAAGGGCTCTCGCACCGTGGCGTCTTTCGACGAGGATGCCTCCACGATGGCGGTTGAGGCCGCCCGCCGAACGAGCGGCACTCCCGTCGACACGGTGATGTTTTCCACCACGCACCCGCCACTGTTGGATAAGGGCAGTGCAGCGACTATCGCTGCTGTGCTCGATCTGCCCTCCCAAATCACGGCCGTCGACTTGGGCGGTTCGGCGCGCTCGACGATCGGGTGCCTTAAGGCGGCATTCGCACTCGCCACGCCGACGATGCTTCTGGCGTCCGATATGCGATTTGGTCGGCCCGGATCGGATGACGAAATCAACGGCAGCGACGGTGCTGCAGCATTCACGTTCGGCGCCGACCCGCTCGTGTCCCTAGTGGCAATGGAGTCGGTCTCGTCTCCGGTGATGGACCGTTGGCGCAGCGAGGGCGACGCGGGCAGCCAGGTGTGGGACGACCGGTGGACCGCAGACCAGCAAGTGCCGCTCATGCTGGCGGTAGTGGAGCGGGTGTTAAAGACAGCCGGTATTGCTGCAACCGATATCGCCAGCGTCGTGGTGTCGGCCTCATCGTCCAAAGTCGCTGCACAAGTGCTCGGCAAACTCGGCGGTGGCAACGAAGCGAACGTCGAGCCGTTCGGCTATTACGGCGCGGCAGACGTGGGTATCAAGTTGGCGCGTGTGTTGTCGCGCGCGTCTGCCAATCAGCACATTCTTGTTGTGTCGGGCGCGGATGGTGCCGACGCGATGGTGTTGCGCACCTCGGCGACTTTCAGTACCGCGGCGGGTTCGGTGGACGATGGCTCTGGCGGCCTAGCCGTGTCGGTGATCGACTACTTAGCCTGGCGAGGGCTCGTACATCGTGAGCCACCGCGGCGACCAGATCCCGAGATTCCTGCCGCCCCTGCGGTATCGCGTTCTGACGACTGGAAGTTTGCCTTCACGGGTACCCAGTGCGGTGCCTGTGGTGCACGCCACCTCCCGCCGCAACGTATCTGCATGTCGTGTGGGACGCTCGACAAGATGGAGCCCGTTTTGATGCAGCACGAGCGGGGTGAAGTGCGCACGTACACGATCGACCGCATTGCATTTTCTCCGTCGCCACCCGTGGTGGTTGCGGTAATCGATTTCGAATCGGGCGGTCGATTCCGCTGTCAACTCGCCGACGTCAATCCTGACGAGGTGCAAGTTGGCCTCAAGGTGGAGATGGTGTATCGATTGATTTCGGTTGCACAGAGCGGCATTCGCAACTATTTCTGGAAAGCGCGTCCACTCCAGTCACTCTCGAAGGGGGAATGATTCACATGACCATGCGCAATACAACGACACAGATCGCCATCGTCGGGATGGGCTGCACGAAGTTCGGCGATCACTGGGACAAGAGCGCCGATGACCTGCTGATCGAGGCAGTCACGTCCGCAGTTGACTCATCTAAGGGACTGACCCTCGACGATGTCGACGCCTTCTGGCTCGGCACAACTGTGTCAGGTATCTCGGGATTGGTGTTGAGTCGCCCGTTGAAGTTGAAGAACAAGCCAGTCACGCGTGTCGAAAACATGTGCGCCACTGGCTCGGACGCCTTGCGCAACGCGTGTTATGCGGTCGCGTCAGGTGCGTGCGACGTAGCGATGGCAGTGGGCGTCGAAAAGCTCAAGGACTCCAACATGCAGGGTCTTGTGGTCCCCGGCGCGCCGACGGACGGCACGACTGCCGACATGACGGCACCGGCCATGTTCTCGCTGCTCGTTCCCGCATACATGGCCAAGTACGGCGTGTCGCGCGATGAGATTCGCCACGTGATGAGTCATATCGCCTCGAAGAATCACGGCAACGGCGCGCTTAATCCGCGCGCGCATTTTCAGCGCGCAGTGTCGGTCGACACCATTACACAAGCGCCGAAGATAGCTGGCGACCTGAACGTATTCGACTGCTCGGGCATCTCCGACGGTTCTGCCGCGGCGATCATCTGTCGCGCAGAGGATGCGCACAAGTACACCGATTCGCCGCTGTACATCCGCGCCTTGGCCTTATCCGCCGGCTCGGACACGGGGGCAAGCGATCCGAACTACGACTACACCACGTTCCCCGAGGTGGCGGCGTGTGCCGAGAACGCCTATGCGCAAGCAGGGGTGAAGGACCCCAGCACCGAGATTTCGATGGCCGAAGTGCACGATTGCTTCACGCCCACCGAGTTGGTGCTCATGGAGGATCTCGGTTTTTCACAGCGCGGAGAAGGCTGGAAGGACGTGCTTGCGGGCAAGTTCGATCTTGGCGGACAGTTACCCGTTAACCCGGACGGCGGCCTCAAGAGCTTCGGCCACCCGATCGGCGCATCGGGCTTACGCATGATGTTCGAAATGTGGTTGCAGTTCCGCGGCGAAGCGGGAGATCGTCAGGTGAAGAATCCGAAGCTTGGCCTCACGCACAATCTGGGTGGTCAACCCGGCGGCGTGGTCAGCTTTGTGTCGATCGTGGGCAACGAACCACGGTGACCACCTTGGTCGACACCCTCGAGGCCTTTGGCCAGCGGCTAGCGGCATTTGTCGATGGTCCGGGTCGTGCGTTTATCGGGCATGACGGTCCCGTTGACGATGATCGCATCGCGATGAACGTGGTGGCGGGCAGCCGTCTCACGCATGACGAGGAACTCGCCAAAGTTGAGCGGCTCCGCTCCTATCAGCGGGCGCTCTTCGACGCAGGGCTGGCATGGATGTCGGGCCCAGTCGAGTTGGGTGGCGAAGGAGCGTCAAAGGACACCGAAGACTGGGTGCGCAAACAGATTGCCCGTCATGCATTTCCTGACAACACGTTGATCCGCACCGGTTCTCAGGTGTTGGGGCCATCGCTACTGGCTTATGGTACCGAGACGCTTCGGGTGGAGCATCTGCCGCGTATTCATCGCGGAGACGAATTGGTGTGTCAGTTGTTTTCCGAGCCTGATGCCGGATCCGACCTTGCGAATATCAAGACCAAGGCGGTTCGGGTAAGCGGCGGCTGGCACGTCAGTGGTCAGAAAGTATGGAGCTCTGGCGCACTCTTCGCCGATTACGGCGTGTGCATTGCGCGGACCGATGAGCAGTCGTCGCGCCATGCGGGGCTTACCGCGATGTTCATGGACATGAAGGCGCCTGGTCTCGAGATTCGCACCATTCGTCAGATGACGGGGGGCGCCGAATTCTGCGAGGTGTTCTTTGATGATGTATTTGTGCCGGACGAGTGGGTGATTGGCGATATCGGTGGTGGCTGGAAGGTCGTCATTGACGTCTTGATGAACGAACGGTCATCAATCGGTGACGAATTGTTGCCCCCGCGGTCGTATATCGACAAGTTGATTTATAGCGACATCGCTGACCGCAGCAATACGGCGACTCAGGAGCGCCTCGCTCGATTGTTTATCAATTACGAGGTCGGACGGTTACTCATCAAGCGCCTGCAACAGTTAAGCGAGGGGACCAGTGGACCCGGGCCAGAGCTTGCGCTCACCAAGCTCGTCGTCACCAATTTGGGACAAGAAATGAGCGATGCGGCCTCCGTCTTGTTCGGGCCGCGCTTGATTGCCGACTCGGGTGAGCGAGGCGCGTTTGCCTGGAGTGAGTTTCTGCTTGGCGTTCCGGGCATGCGCATTGGTGGTGGTACCGACGAGGTCCTCAAGAATGGCGTTGCCGAGCGGATTTTGGGCTTGCCCCGCCATTAGGGCACTCGATGGTACGTCTCAACATGTGGCCTTTGCTGCCTGCTGACTAGTGTTGGCTCGGTGATTGATATGGAAGAGAAGAAACTCACGCGCAAGGACGAGATCCTGCGCGCGGCGGCGAAGGTCATCGCGACAAAAGGCTTTTCCAGCGCGACGGTGCGTGACATTGCAGAGGCTTCGGGCATCTTGTCGGGCAGCCTGTATCACCATTTTCGCTCGAAGGATCAAATTCTTGTAGAGATCCTTCAGGGCATGCTCGGTACGGCACGGTCGACGTATCAAGGCATCGCGCAGCGCCAGTTGCCTCCACAAGAGTCTGTGCACGCCTTGCTGCGCAGTGGGTTTGAGGTACTCGACGCATGGCAGACCGAGATTCGTATTCTTCAAAATGACTTTCCCTACCTTGCGCAGATCACTGAGTTTCAGTTCGTTCAAGATGCTCAGAATGAGATTGAGCGCATTTGGGTAAATGAAATCAGGCGCGGCATATCGGCCAATCTGTTTAGTCGCGACGTTGACCCTGGCCTGGCGTACCGCGTGATGATGGGATCGATCCTGAATGCGGGTCGGTGGTATCGCAAGGGTGTCGGCATGTCACCGACACAAATGGGTGATCTCCATGCAGAGTTCTTCCTGCACGGCCTGATGCACCCCGCCAAGTAACGCCCGCAACGAATAGGGTTGAAGGCGATGGCAGGCGTAGACATTGTTGAAGTCGGTCCACGCGATGGGCTCCAGAACGAATCGCAACCCATAGACGTTGCGACGCGAGTGGAACTGGTCACCCGCTTGCAAGCTGCCGGCCTGCGCACGATCGAAGTGGGCGCATTTGTGCGCGCAGATCGCGTACCACAGATGGCCGGTAGCGACGAGGTGCTGCAGCAGACCGCGTCGCTTGACATTGACCAGCGAATTTGCCTAGTGCCCAACGCGAAGGGTCTGGATCGTGCACGCCAGGCAGGGCTTCTTCATGCGGCGGTGTTCATCGCAGTAAGTGAGACCTTCAACCAGCGCAACAGCAACTGTTCGGTGGCAGAAGGGTTGGCAATTTCGCAGCAGGTCATCGAACAGGCAATTGCCGAGGGCATGCACGTACGCGGATACGTATCGACCGTTGCAGGATGCCCTTACGAAGGCGCGACGCGTGTCGCAGACGTCGTGCGTGTGGCGGCCGCGTTACATCGCGCAGGGTGTTACGAGATCAGCCTTGGCGACACAATTGGTGTCGGTATGCCCCGCCAGGTGCGGGAAATTGTGCGGGCGGTGGCGGGCGAAGTGCCGGTAAGCGCACTCGCGTTCCACGGCCACGACACCTACGGCATGGGCATCGCCAATGCGTTGGCGGCAATCGAAGAAGGTGTGCGTCGCATTGATGCGTCGGTGGGTGGTCTGGGCGGATGTCCGTTTGGCGGTCCAAACGCGAAAGGCAACTTGGCAACAGAAGACTTGGTTTATGCGCTCGGTAATGAAGGGCTTGCGCGTCCGATCGACTTGATGTCGCTGGTCACTACGTCGTGGTGGTTGTCAACGTTTACCGGGCATGACCCGCGCGCGTCGGTTGCACACGCGTTACGTAACCGACCGCTGTAACGCGCTACTTGACGAGCAAGTCAGCCTTCATGTTTTGGTGGCCGGGGACGGTGCAGAACAAGACGTAGTTGCCCGGCTCCAGGGTGATGGAGCCGCTGTCAATATCGCCCTTGCGGTTGACTTCGAGTTCGAGCGAGTTGTCGATCACGTCGTCTTTGATCACGACCAGGGTGTGGCGGATGGTGTCATCGTTCACGTAGGCAATTGTGATCTCTCCTGCAGGGGCTTCGTAGGAGTTCTGATCAAATCGCAGACCGGGCACCGCACGCACCTCGAGGTCAGTATCGGCCGGCACTTCTGCGGGAACACTGCTGCTGTCGCCGCCGCAGGCAGCAAGGGTGATGAGCGCAACGAAGGGGAGCACGAGGAGGGATGCACGTCGGGGTGTCATGCCCGTTAATGCTAGGTCGGAGAGAGTTCTGGTTCGGGGTCGTGCACGGGCGAACGGTACGATTTCAGCAATGCCTTCAACACCCCGCCCCGACGATTTCGGCGCCAATTCGTGGCTCGTCGAAGAGATGTACGAACAGTTTCGCGAAAACCCCGCTTCGGTAGGCCCGATCTGGCAGGAGTTCTTTAGCGACTTCCGTCCTGCCGGGGCGCCGCGTGCGGATGACACCGCCGAAATCATTCGGCCCATTGCGCAGCCTGAACTCAATGCGCCGGCCCCACAGCGCCGCGCGGCGGGTGAGATGCGCGTGGTACTCGCGCCGCAGCGGGTCGCCCAAGAGCCGGTGGCAATCACGCCTGATCCCGCTCCCGAGCCGATTCGTGGCGTGGGGGCCGCTATTGCCACCAACATGGACAAGAGCCTCTCGGTGCCCACGGCGACAAGTTTCCGCAACGTGCCGGCAAAATTGCTTGAAGTCAATCGCAAAGTCATCAACAACTATCGCGGGCGCACTGGCGAAGGCAAAGTTAGTTTCACTCATTTGATCGGCTTCGCAATCGTGCGCGCAATTGCCGACGCGGTGCCCAACATGAAGAACTCATATCTTGCTGATGAGGCCGGCAAGCCGATGATCGTTCGACATTCGCATGTCAATATCGGACTCGCAGTCGATGTCGACAAGGGTGGCGGCCAGCGCACCCTGGTTGTGCCCGTGTTGCGTCACGCTGACACGCTTGATTTCGCAGGGTTTCTCCACGCCTACGACGAAATCATTCGCAAGGTTCGCGGCAACAAGTTGACCGTGGAGGACTTCCAAGGCGCAAACGTGAGCCTCACCAATCCGGGCACGATTGGCACGGTGCAGTCGGTGCCGCGTTTAATGCCGGGGCAGGGCGTCATCGTTGGCGTCGGCTCAATTGACTATCCGGCCGAGTTCCAGGGCAGCGACGAGCGCACACTCATTCGTAACGGCATCTCGAAGGTCGTTACGGTCACGAGCACCTACGACCACCGCATCATTCAGGGCGCGGAAAGCGGTCTCTTCTTGAAGTACGTCAGTGAGCTGTTGACCGGACAGCACGGTTTCTACGAGGACGTGTTCCGTAGCCTCGGCGTGCCGTATCAGTCGGTGCAGTGGAATCAGGACAACTTCACCTCGGGTTCCACCGACGAGATGCTGCACAAGCAAATGCAGGTTGCCACGCTCATACGTGTGCACCGCGTGCGTGGACACCTCATCGCCGACCTCGATCCATTGCGCTGGCAAGAGCCGATGATGCCGAAGGAGCTCGACCCGGCCACATACGGGCTCACCATTTGGGATCTCGACCGTGAGTTTGTGACCGGTGGCGTTGGCGGCGTCGCCAAGAGCACGTTGGGCAACTTGCTCGGCGTTCTGCGGGATGCGTACTGCCGTTCAATCGGTGTCGAGTACATGCACATTCAGAACACCGATGAACAGCGTTGGATTCAGGAGCGATTCGAGGTGCGCGGCGTCACGTCGATGGTTGTCGACAAGAAGCGCACTCTTGAGCGGCTAAATGCGGCTGAGGCCTTCGAGCGCTTCCTCGCCACAAAATACGTGGGCACCAAACGATTCGGCCTCGAGGGAGCCGAATCGGCAATTGCCATTTTGGATGAGATCCTCGGCGCTGCGGCAGACGTCGACATGGATGGCGCCGTGCTCGGCATGGCGCATCGCGGTCGTCTCAATGTGCTGGCCAACGTGATGGGTAAGAGCTACGACCAGATCTTCCATGAGTTCGAGGGACACGTCGACCCCACGTCGGTGCAGGGATCGGGCGACGTGAAGTATCACCTCGGTTCGGTCGGCACGTACGCGTCGCCGAGTGGCAAGACGGTGCCTATCGAACTAAGCGCCAACCCCAGCCACCTGGAGACCGTCGACCCCATCGTCATGGGCATGGCGCGCGCTGCTCAAGACCAGATCGAACCGCCGCTGGCATACAGCGTGCTGCCGCTCCTCATTCATGGTGATGCGGCGTTCTCTGGTCAGGGCATTGTGGCGGAGTGTCTCGCGATGAGCGACACGAGCGGCTATCGCGTGGGCGGCACCATCCACTTGATTATCAACAATCAGATCGGCTTTACGACGTCACCGCAATATGCGCGGTCTTCGCAGTATTCGAGTGACGTCGCCAAGACGGTGCAGGCACCGATTTTCCACGTCAACGGCGACGACCCCGAGGCGTGCGTGCGCGTCGCGCGCCTTGCCTTCGAATATCGTCAGCAGTTCCATAAGGACGTGGTGATCGACATGATCTGTTACCGACGCCACGGTCACAACGAGGGAGACGACCCCAGCTACACGCAGCCGCTCATGTACAAGGCGATTGCCGATCGCCGCAGTGTGCGCAAGCTCTATGTCGAAACGCTGGTGAAGCGTGGCGACATCACTGTCGAAGAAGCCGAACGGGTGCTCGAGGACTACCAGTCGAAGTTGCAAATCGCACTCGATGAAGCTCGCGCCACGGCGCCGGGCGACGTGCGCGTGCCCAAGCCCCCGGCACCCGTGGGTGTGTTACCTCATGTAGCCACCGGCGTCGATGAAGCGACATTGAATGGCATCTTCAATCACCTCACCGATTACCCGGAAGGTTTTGCGCCGCATCCCAAGCTCGTCAAGCAATTCGAGGTACGTGCGCAGCAGTACAGCAGTCAGCGCGATGTGGACTGGGCAACTGCCGAAGCCATGGCGATTGGATCGCTTGTCCTGGAGGGCACACCGGTTCGACTCGTCGGCGAAGATACGCGTCGTGGCACGTTCAGTCAGCGGCATTCCACACTCGTTGACTACAACAATGAGGTTCGTTGGGTACCACTGAACACGCTGCCAGGAGCGCGAGCGCGCTTCTGGGTCTACGACTCGTTGTTGTCGGAATATGCAGCGGTTGGCTACGAGTACGGATACAGCCATAGCAATCCACATGCACTCGTTATGTGGGAAGCACAATTTGGTGACTTCGTCAATGGTGCGCAGGTCGTGATCGACCAGTACATCGTTGCGGCCGAGGATAAGTGGAAGCAGCAAAACGGCCTCGTGCTGTTGTTGCCTCACGGATTCGAGGGGCAAGGACCCGAGCATTCTTCTGCTCGCATCGAGCGCTTCTTGCAGCTGTGTGCCGAAGACAATATTCAGGTCTGTTATCCCACCACTGCTGCGCAGTACTTCCACATGTTGCGCAGGCAAGTGCGTCGAGATATCCGCAAGCCCCTTGTTGTCATGACGCCTAAGCAGCCGCTGCGCATGAAGGAAAGCCGCTCGCCAGTAGCCGATCTCACGAATGGCAGTTTTGAAGAGATTCTTGACGATCCAAATGTGACCGATCGTTCGGCAGTGACACGAATCGTGTTGTGCACCGGCAAGGTGGCGTGGGATGCGATGGCCGAGCGTGACAAACGTGGCGCTGCAGTGGCCGTCGTGCGCGTCGAGCAGTTGTATCCCTTCCCCGAGGCCGGACTTCGTGACATTCTGTCGCGCTACCCGAATGCCAAGCAGTTGTTGTGGCTACAGGAAGAGCCAGAGAATATGGGATCGTGGCGCTTTGTCGAGCATCGCATCTGGCGACTCAAGGACTCGGGTTACGACCTGCGCCACGCCGCACGCGTCGAGTCAGGCAGCCCCGCCACCGGATCAAAAGTGATTCATGATCAGGAGTTCGCCGAGCTCATGGAGGAAACCTTCGCCGCGTGGTGACACTCAGTTCGCAAGAGTGATCAGTTGAGGAAGGTTGAGAAGTGCAGCAAGCTCGGCGAGTGCCTGCGGGCCTGACGTCACCTTGATCGTGGCCATGCCCATCTGTTTGGCGGTCTTCAGATTGATACCGAGATCGTCGAGAAAGACGCAACTGGTGGGAGCGACTCCGGCGCGCTCGCAGGCAATTTCGTAGAAGCGCCGCTCGGGTTTGCGTACGCCGACCTTGCTGCTTTCGATGACGTGATCGAAGCGCCTCAGAATGGGGGCGACGGCTGAGGCGCGCTCGTCGCTATGGCGATTGGCAATCACGTTGTTGGTGAGGCAGGCCAAGACGAATCCCTCTTCCTTGAGCACGTCGAGTGCGGCCACCATCTCGGGACGCTCGGTGCCGTAGATGAGTGCGAGGACAACAGAGCCAGGAACGCGATGGCCGAGTTGGTGACTTTCGTCAGCAAAAATGCGGTCGAATTCTTCGGGGGAAATCTCGTTGCGCTCGAGGAGCGCCCACGCGTTGGTGTCGGTGTTGACCGAATTCACACGTCGGATGAAATCGGTCGGTAACCCGTTGGCGAGCTCGTACTCATTGAAGGCCTCGAAGGGGCTGGAGACAATGACGCCTCCGAAATCAAAAAAGACGGCCTCAAACACGCGCTTGATCGTACGGCGTAGTGGTCACCCGTTCGTCAGGCCATCGCTGGTTGACTGGGGGAATGGCAAAACACGGACCGAAGCACGTGGTGTTCGATGGGTCCAATTTGGCCACCGAGGGGCGCTCAGCGCCCAGTCTCTCCCAGCTCAACGATGCGGTGCTGGCCTTCATTCGTGAGTTCCCCGATGCCACTGTGACGGTCGTCGTGGACGCCACGTTTGGTCATCGCATCGACAAGAAGGAAGTCAATGAGTTCAACACGGCCATCGCCAACAACGAGTTGGTGTCGCCACCGGCTGGTGCCGTAGGACGCGGTGATGGTTTTGTGCTGACTATCGCCGACAAGGTTGGTGCAAGCATTGTGTCGAACGACAGCTACCAAGAGTTTCAGAGCGACTATCCGTGGCTTTTCGATCAGGGTCGTCTCATCGGCGGCAAGCCGGTGCCAAACGTGGGATGGGTGTTCATCGATCGGTTGCCGGTGCGTCCAATCGCCTCGAAGTCGGTGAAGAAGGCAAGCCGAGAAGCAAGTCGACCAATGCCGGTGCCCAAGACGCCGCCACCAGGCGCGCGACTTGCCGCCAAACAAAAGCCTGCTCCGATCAAGAACGCGAACAACGCCAAAAGTGTCGCAACAGCCAAGACGGTGTCGCGGACGATCAACGACTTGCAGCCGTTCCTCGAGTTTGTGGAGAAGCATCCGATTGGGAGCAAGGTCAAGGGCGTGGTCGAGAGTTACTCGGCACATGGTGTCTATGTCACCATCGGTGATGTGCGCGGGTATCTGCCGCTGCGGTCAATGGCCAATCCGGCGCCACGTAGCGCACGCGAGCATGTGAAGATTGGGCAGGGGGTGTCGCTCGTAGTGGACAGTTTTGTGCCATCGCGTCGCAGCATTGACGTAGCGATTGTCGGTGTACCCGTGGAGGCTCGCAAGCCTGTTGCGAAGGTAAAGAAGAAAAAGAAGTCTGCCGGCGCGGCAAAGAAAGTTGTCGCGAAGAGGAAGTAGCTACCAAGTGCTGTGCGGCGGCCACCAACTAGTTTGGAGAGGTGCTGCTTGCCACATGGAACGTCAATTCGCTGAAGGCCCGACTTGATCGGGTGACTTCCTGGCTCGACGAGGTGCAGCCCGACGTCCTCTGCATCCAGGAGACAAAGATGAACGACGCGGCATTTCCTGCGCTCGCGTTTCAGGAGATGGGATACGACACCGCGCATCGCGGACAGGGCCAGTGGAATGGTGTGGCGATTCTGTCGAAGGCTGGGCTTACCGATGTACGAACGCAGTTCGCGGCGGGGGACCCTGATGACGAGGCGCGTCTCATTTCTGCTCGGTGTGGCGACTGCACGGTCGTGTGCGTGTATGTGCCCAACGGACGGGCGCTGGATCACGACCACTACCAGTACAAATTGCGTTGGATGAAGCAACTCCGTGCGCATGTTGCGGCAATTGCCACACCGACTGACGACGTTGTTGTTGCGGGCGACTTCAATATTGCCCCACGCGACATTGACGTATGGGACCCAAAGGCGCTGGAAGGTTCGACGCACGTCAGTGCGCCCGAACGCGAGGTTTTGGGCAACCTCTGCGATTGGGGACTGGTAGATGTCTTTCGCGAGCAGCATCCCGAGTCGAATCTCTTTTCGTGGTGGGATTACCGCAACGGCAGTTTCCATCGCGGTTGGGGAATGCGTATTGACTTCACGCTTGTTACACGTGGTCTTGCGGACAAGACCACGTGGACCGCGGTGGACCGTAATGCACGCAAGGGCGAACAGCCCAGTGATCACGCCCCGGTGTTGCTGAAGTGGTAGTTGCATGACCGACTGGAATGCCTTCAAGGGGTTTCATGAGCGCCAAGTGCCAATGAGCGCCGAAGAGGAGCGTCGTGCGGCAGAGGCGAACCGTTTGCGCGGCGAAATTGAACTTCTCCTCGACTTGGAAAACATCAACTTTCTTGATCGATCACCGGTGGTTGGTGGCATCAACGCCATTGCTGCGCCGATGGAAATAACGACGGAAGAGCGCGATGGTGCGATCACCGTGATTGGGCGTGTCACCTTTGGTTCGGCCTACGAGGGGCCACCCCACTGCGTGCACGGCGGCGTGATTGCGATGTATTTCGACGAGTTGCTGGGCGTCACGCAGTCCACGTCAGGCAACCCGGGCATGACGGCGAACTTGTCGCTGAACTTCCATGCGCCTACGCCGATCGGCGTGGCGCTTGTGTTCACGGGTCGAATCGATCGGATGGAGGGTCGCAAGATTTTTACCCACGGCACGTTGCACCATGGCGATGTGTTGTGTGCCAGCGCCGATGCGTTGTTTATTTCGATGCGTCCCGATGTTTTCGAGCGCATTCTTAAGGTGCGCGACGCTGCTAGCGGGTAGCTGCCTGCAACAGCGGCAACAGGTCTGCTGATAAGCGCTGGGCAGTGAGCGGCCCCACCACAGCGGCTAGCGCTTCGACGGTGGCGGGGCGTTCGGAGGCGATCACCGCCAACTCGTCGTCACTACACACTGCCATCGGGTCTTGCACGATGCGTCGAGCGGTGCGTCGGCGCCACTCGATGAGTGTGTCAAGCAGCGTGTCACGCTCGTTGGGGATGCGCGTGCGGCTCGTGGGCGGCACGGCGTCGCCGCCCCGCGTGGTCGGGAGATCAGCAATCAAGGGGCTCAATCCCGTTTGGCGGTGTCCACGGCTATGGGCATAGGTGAGGAAGAGGGTGTGTGATGCGCGGGTGAGTGCCACATACGCCAAGCGAGACTCCTCGGCGCGTTGCTCGGATGACTTTGCCGAGCGATGAGGCAGTAGTCCGCTTTCGGCACCGGCAACTACCACACACTCCCACTCGCGACCTTTTGCGGCATGAAACGTGAGGATGTCGATGCCGCTTGACGTCGTGGTTGTCTCGGTGGCGTTGGCCGATACCCATGCAGCAAACGCGCGACCGTCCACGACGCCGGGTTGATCGAGTTGAAGAAATCGGTTCACGAGGTCGGCCACCATGCGCTCCGCGTCGTCGACTGACTCGTTGAGCATGTCGATCGCCCAAGTCGACAGCGCGTGGCGCCCCCCACATTGGGCCGCGAGGTCGACAGCGGCTTGTACCTCGGGCGATGGCCGTGACGAGCGCACAGGAATGCCCTGCGCGGTAAGTGCGGTGGCAATTGTCGGAATTTGTGCATTGGTGCGCACGAGTACTGCAGTAGATGACCATGGCTGTGCGCCGGCCGTCGGCGCGTGGCGCCACAGCAGCGATGCCACGCCATTGGCCTCTGTGTCTTCGTCGGCAAAGCCGAAGACACGAACGGGTTCGCCCCCTTCCCGATGAGCGCGCACGTCTACTGTCTGGTCGGAAGCACGCGCAACATGGCGTGCGGCGGCAACGATGTGTGGTGAACACCGATAGTTGGTGGGAAGGCTGAAGATGGTGGGCTGCGGCAACACGTTGGAAAGGTTGTCGAAGAGATGATGGTCGGAGCCATTCCAGCCATAAATCGCCTGGAGTGGATCGCCAACAATGAATACGTCGTTGCGGTTCCCACGGATGGCTTCGAAAAGGTCGTACTGCAGAGGGTTCATGTCTTGGGCTTCGTCAACGAAGAGGTGTCGAAAACGCCAACGCACCACATCGGCATATGCCGAATCCGCTTGCATGTCATCGACCACACGCGTGATGAGATCGTCGAGATCGACGACGTGTCGCCGCTTCTTGACGGTCTCGTAGCGCTTGTATAACTCTGCAATTTCTGCGGGAGGAGTTGTGGTGTGACGTTGTTCGCGCTTGACCGCTTGCACGTATCCCTGCGGCGGGATGCGCCGTGCGTGGGCCCAGTCAATTTCAAGGAGTAGGTCACGAGGCCGTTTTCCCAGCGGGTGTTGGTCTGCGGCCGCCACCGCTAGCGCAATGCGATTGTGGACAATGTTGGGCATGGGCTGGCCCAGATCAGCAAGCCTTTGGCGCATGAGTGACAGCGCGACGGCGTGGAAGGTGCCAACGACGGGCGTGCCTGTGTCGTGTTTGTTGATGCCGAGTGCGCCGAGGCGGCGACGCATTTCTCCCGCCGCCTCCCGCGTGAACGTGATGGCGAGCACATGTTGTGCGCGAGCCGTGCCGGTGAGCACGCGGTGTGCGATGCGATGGGTGAGTACCCGAGTCTTTCCCGAACCAGCGCCAGCGCGCACAATTGTCGCAGTGGCTGGACACATCACCGCCTGACGCTGGCGCTCGTCGAGCCCATCAAGGAGGTGGTCCGGATTCACGGCCTCACGCTAGGCGGTGGGTGTTCGGGGTCGCACATTACGATGACGTCTGTGCCGTACTCGCCCAAGTCCTTGAACGAAGGCGAGCGCATCATTCTCGATCTGCATCCACATTGGTGGGATTTTGTACCGCCATCGGCGTTTGGCGTGGCGGGGGTCGTGTTTGGCTTTTTGAGTTCAGACATTGCTCCCGACGATGCCAATGACTTTATGAAGTTGCTGGAATGGATTGCGGTTCGCGCCTCGTGGTTGCTTGCTGTTGTCAGCCTCGCTTGGCTCATCAAGTCGGCGCTGCAGTGGAGCCGCACGCATTTTGTTGTTACCAATCATCGTGTGATCTACCGTGAGGGTCTGATTGCGCGGACCGGCGTGGAGATCCCTATTCGGCGTGTCAACAACGTCAACTTTCATCAGTCGATGTTCGAGCGCCTGGTCGGTGCTGGTGACTTGCTGATTGAGTCGGGTGGCGAGGATGGGCAGTCACGATTCGCCAACATTCGCGATCCTGAGCAAGTGCAGAACGTTATTCAGCGCACGTTGATGGAATATGAACGGGGAATGGAGTAGCCGATGCCCCAGACCACCTTTACTTCTTCTGACCAACGGACGATCACGCTCGAATACGACACGTTCGGGGACCCCGAACATCCCACGCTGCTGTTGATCATGGGCTATACCGCGCAGATGGTGCAGTGGGAAGAAGACTTCTGTCGCCTATTCGTCGAGCATGACTTTCACGTTGTGCGGTTCGACAATCGTGACTGCGGATTGTCGACCCGCCTTGACGGTGTCGCCGTAGATGTCGACAAGGTGATCACCGCCGCATTGCTCGAAGAGCCGGTGCCGCCCGTGCCGTACACGTTGTCCGATATGGCCAACGATGCGCGTTGTCTACTTGATCACCTCGGTATTGATGCGGCACACGTGTTGGGTGCATCCATGGGGGGCATGATCGCCCAGACCATGGCGATCGACCATCCGTCGCGCGTGCGCAGCCTGATTTCGGTGATGTCGCAACCGGGTGATCCCGCCGTCGGTCAACCAGAGCCCGAGGCGGCTTCGATTCTGATTACACCGCCGCCGGCCGATCGCGAGGGGTATATCGACTACTCGGTGAAGTGGCAGTACTGGCAGTCGAAGAAATATCGCAGCGACGAAATCTCGCGCCGGAATGCGGCTCGCGACTTTGATCGCGCGTACTACCCAGAAGGCGGACCACGACAATTGGCCGCCATCTATGCCAGCGGCTCGCGAGTGGAGCAGCTGGCTGCGATGACGATCCCCACACTTGTTGTGCATGGATGGGACGACACACTCATTACGCCGTCGGGTGGTCAGCGCACCGCCGAGGTAATTCCTGGTTCGCGACTCGTCATGGTGGACGACATGGGGCACGATCTTCCGCGGCCGTTGTGGCCTGCATTCATCACGGAGGTCGTGGCGCACATGCGAGCGGCGTCGTGACGTCAGGTCCACTCACCGGTATCCGCATCATCGAACTAGCGGGCATCGGCCCGGGGCCATTTGCGGGGATGATGCTGGCCGACATGGGTGCCACAGTCATTCGCGTCGAACGAAGCCAGGCCGTTCGTGGCCCTGCTCCCGATACACCGCATTGGGACGTGATGTTGCGGGGTCGCCGCAATATTGCAATCGATCTGAAGCAACAGAGCGGTGTCGAAACACTCTTGCGACTGATTGAAGGCGCCGATGGGTTGATTGAGGGGTTTCGGCCCGGCGTCATGGAGCGCCTCGGCGTTGGGCCCGACGTGTGTCTTGCACGCAATCCGCGACTGGTCTTTGGCCGCATGACGGGGTGGGGTCAAGATGGCCCGCTTGCCAGCGCGGCCGGACACGACATCAACTACATCGCTCTTGCCGGTGCGCTGGCGCACTTCGCCCGAGCGGGCGAGGCGCCTGTTCCGCCGCTCAACATGGTGGGCGATTTTGGCGGTGGCGGCATGCTGCTTGCCTTCGGCGTGGTGTGCGCGCTGCTCGAGGCACGAATTGGTGGCAAGGGACAGGTAGTCGACGCAGCAATGGTCGACGGTACGGCCGTGTTGATGTCGATGTTCTGGGCGTTCAAGAACGTCGGCATGTTCAACGAGCGCGCGCCCGGTACCAACCTGTTGGACACCGGCGCCCACTTCTACGACGTCTTTGCATGCGCCGACGGCAGGTATGTCTCGATCGGCGCAATTGAACCGCAGTTCTATGCACTCT
>JBIIEO010000013.1:0-45320 GCA_044237775.1 Ilumatobacteraceae bacterium
ACGCCGATGACCTGCAGATCAAAATGGCGCAGGGTGCAAAGCCTGGCGAGGGCGGCCAGTTGCCCGGCCACAAGGTGTATCCGTGGATCGCCAAGACGCGGCACTCCACGCCGGGAGTAGGACTGATTAGCCCGCCGCCGCACCACGACATTTATTCGATCGAGGATCTCAAGCAATTGATTCACGATCTCAAGAACGCCAATCCCGCTGCGCGCGTGCACGTCAAATTGGTGGCCGAGGTGGGCGTAGGCACCGTTGCGGCAGGCGTGAGCAAAGCCAAGGCGGACGTGGTGTTGATCTCAGGACATGACGGCGGCACGGGTGCATCGCCGTTGACGTCGTTAAAGCACGCCGGTGCGCCATGGGAGCTCGGTCTTGCCGAGGCTCAACAGACCTTGCTGCTCAACGGTTTGCGCGAGCGCATCGTGGTGCAGGCCGACGGGCAATTGAAGACGGGCCGTGACGTCGTTGTCGCCGCGTTGTTGGGTGCCGAGGAGTTTGGTTTCGCCACTGCACCGCTCGTGGTGAGCGGTTGCGTAATGATGCGCGTGTGTCACCTCGACACATGCCCGGTGGGAATCGCCACGCAAAACCCCGAACTGCGCAAGCGGTTCAGCGGCAAACCTGAATTTGTCATCAACTTCTTCGAATACATCGCGGAAGAAGTGCGCGAGTACTTGGCACAACTGGGCTTCCGCACCATTGCCGAGGCGGTCGGTCACGTTGAGGCAATCGATGCGCGTCGTGCGATTGATCACTGGAAGGCTCAAGGCCTCGACATCGCGCCACTTTTGGCTACTCCGCAGAATCCCTACGGACAAAGTCTGCGTCACGCGGTGATGCAAGACCACGGACTTGACGAGGCGCTGGATGTGTCGTTGATTGCGCAAAGCACAGCGGCGATTGAGCACGGCGATGCAGTATCGATCGAGACACCGATCAATAACACCAATCGCACGGTCGGCACCATGCTCGGCAATCGTGTGACGGCGGCGTGGGGTGGTGCGGGCCTTCCCGAAGGCACCATCTCCATTCGCTTCACCGGTTCGGCTGGCCAGAGCTTTGGCGCCTTCGTGCCTCGGGGCATCGGTCTGCATCTCGTCGGCGATGCCAACGACTATGTGGGCAAGGGCTTGTCGGGCGGCACGATTTCGGTGCGCCCGGCGGTCGAATCGACGTTTGCGCCCGAGGACAACGTCATTGCAGGCAATGTCATCGGCTACGGCGCCACGGGCGGAGCGATCTACATCAACGGCATCGTCGGCGAACGTTTCTGCGTGCGCAACTCTGGTGCACTCGCGGTTGTCGAGGGCGTGGGCGATCATGGCTGTGAATACATGACAGGCGGGCGTGTAGTGGTGCTCGGTCGCACCGGCCGCAACTTTGCTGCAGGTATGTCGGGCGGCGTTGCGTACGTGTTCGATGCCGACGACACCTTTGCCAAGCGCGTCAACGGCGAGATGGTCGACGTGCTGGCACTGGATACCGATGACCGCACATGGCTTGCATCAACGCTTGCAGATCACGTGCGCCACACCGATTCACCCTTGGCCGCACGCATGCTTGCCGACTGGGAAATTGCGAGTGCATCGTTCAAGAAGGTGATGCCGCGCGACTATGCCCGTGTCCTTGCGGTGCTGGAGGCGGCAAAGCAAGAAGGCCTGAACGAAGAGGAAACGGCACAACGAGTGATGGAGACCATCAGTGGGTGAACCGACCGGATTTCTGAAGTGGGGGCGTAGTGGCCCGAAGCGGCGTCCGGTGCCCGTGCGCATCACCGACTGGCGCGAGGTCTACGAGCCCTTCGATACGGCGGAGCTCAAACATCAGGCGGGTCGTTGCATGGACTGCGGCATTCCGTTCTGCAACAACGGCTGCCCGCTCGGCAACCTCATTCCCGATTGGAATGACCTCGTCTATCGCGAACACTGGCGCGAGGCGATCGATCGTTTGCACGCCACCAATAACTTCCCTGAGTTCACGGGCCGGCTGTGTCCGGCGCCGTGTGAGTCAGCATGCGTGCTGGGGATCAATCAAGATCCCGTGTCAATCAAGCAGGTAGAGGTCGAAATCATCGACCGCGCGTGGGCCGAAGGATGGGTGGAGCCAATGGTGCCGCGTGAGCGCACGGGTAAGCGTGTCGCCGTTGTCGGGTCCGGACC
Organism: Ilumatobacteraceae bacterium; assembly: GCA_044237775.1. Classification (GTDB taxonomy): domain Bacteria; phylum Actinomycetota; class Acidimicrobiia; order Acidimicrobiales; family Ilumatobacteraceae; genus UBA3006. The sequence continues at coordinate 2,163 of JBIIEO010000013.1, forward strand.
CGCTGGTTTAGCCGTGGCGCAGCAGCTCACCCGCGCCGGCCATGACGTCGTGGTGCTCGAGCGCGCCGACCGCATCGGCGGTTTGCTGCGCTACGGCATTCCTGAGTTCAAAATGGAAAAACACCACCTTGACCGACGACTCGAGCAAATGCGGTTGGAAGGCACCGAATTCCGTACCAACGCGCGTGTGGGCGACAACGTCGACATCGATGTTTTGGTGAGTAGCCACGATGCTGTAGTGCTCGCATGTGGCGCAACGGCGTGGCGCGATCTTGAGTTGCCGGGCCGCCAACTCGCTGGCATTCATCAAGCCATGGAGTATTTGCCGATGGCGAATCGTGTGCAGGAGGGTGACGACGAGCGAGCAGCAATAGACGCCAAGGGCAAGCACGTCGTCATCATCGGTGGAGGCGACACGGGTGCCGACTGTCTTGGCACCGCGCATCGGCAAGGTGCTGCTTCAGTCACGCAACTCGAGATCATGCCCCAGCCGCCGGCCAGCCGTGCAGCAGGTAACCCGTGGCCACAATGGAGCCTCGTGTATCGCACCTCTTCGGCGCACGAAGAAGGTGGCGAGCGCATGTTTAGTGTCAACACCGAGGCGTTCCTCGGTGATCAGCAGGGCAACGTACGCGCACTCGTACTGAACGAAGTGGATCTCGTGGACGGCGCCTTCGTCACGGTACCCGACACACGTCGCGAGATTGCCGCCGATCTCGTCTTCCTCGCACTTGGTTTCGTGGGGCCGGAGAAGGGCTCATGGGTGGACCAACTCGGCGTTGCGCTCGACGCGCGTGGCAATGTTGCGCGAACCGACTCGTATGCCACCAACGTGCCCAGCGTGTATGTCGCCGGCGACATGGGCCGCGGGCAGAGCCTTATCGTTTGGGCGATTGCCGAAGGTCGCGCATGTGCAGCCGCGGTGGATGAATACCTCATGGGCGCATCGAGCCTGCCTGCACCCATTGCGGCAAGCGCCAGACCGCTTGCCTAGTTGCGGGGCGCGTCGCCCTGACGGTGTCGTACGCGTGGCGTCGCCTATTGTCGTTGCACGATGAAGTCGCCCGTTACGACCATTCGACGCTCGGCAACTCTGCACGCCAGCCTTCTGGTGGCTGCGGTCTTCGGCTTGGGTTCGTGCGCCACCGATATTGCGGGCTCGGCAACGACAGTGGTGGCAGTGAGCCCCACGGCGTTTGCCACAATCCCACCGCTCATCACGACGATTCCTGAAGTCTCCACCACGTTGCCAATCGGCGCGGTGGGCGTGGAGCAGAGCTACACCGTGCGCCCGAACGACTCACCGATTGCAGTGGCGAACTTGTATGGCATCACCGTTGCCGAGCTCCTGGCATGGAATGGTCTCGTCGCCTCGAGTCAGTTTCCATTTCCGGGGCAGTCGTTGAAGATTCCGCCAACGGCGATGGTGCTGAACCCTGTCGTGCCTGTTGCGCCTGATGTGTCGGCCGCGCCCAGCCAACCCGGTTGCGATCCACGTCCTGCCGGCACGTACAAGGTGGAGCGTGGTGACTCGCTCTACAGCATTCGCACCAAGTTCTGCGTATCCCAAGGCGCTCTGTTATCAGCAAACGGATGGCCAAGTAGCGACGTGACCATCGTGCCGGGTCAGGTCATCAATATTCCGCCCGCTAACCAATAGCGCGACTTAGCGCGAGGTGTTGCGCCGTCGACGCTGATGGCGTGCGAGTGCAAGTGAGATCAGTTCGTCGAGCAGTTCGCTATAGGAGAGTCCACTGGCCTGCCAGAGTTTCGGATACATCGAAATCGGCGTGAAGCCAGGGATCGTGTTGATCTCGTTGCACAGAAAACCACGGCCGCCCTTTTCGTAAAAGAAGTCCACACGCGCCATCCCGTCTACGCGCAACGTGTGAAACACTACGCTCGCGAGTTGTTGCACCGCCGCAACTTCGTCGTCATCGAGCAGGGCGGGCACGATGAGTTGGGCACCATCACCCACGTACTTGTCCTCGTAGTCGTAAAACTCGCGACTCGGGACAATTTCGCCAGGCACCGAGCAGCGCACCGTCTCGTTGCCGAGTACCGCTACTTCGATTTCACGACCGACTACGGCTTCCTCGATCAGGATCCATTCGTCGTAGGTGAGTGCAACGCGGGCCGCAGCCTCGAGCTCATCGAGCGAATTGGCCTTGGAGATGCCGACCGACGAGCCCATGTTTGCCGGCTTGACGAAGACGGGGAGGCCGAGTGTGTCGATGGCGCCCTGGAGCGCTGCACGAGTGACGTGCTGTTCGCGCAAACTCACGTAGGCGGGTTGGGGGATGCCATTTGCCGCCAATAGTTGCTTGGCAACCGCCTTGTCCATCGACACGGCACTGCCGAGTACGCCGGCGCCGACATAGGGCACGTTGGCTAACTCGAAGACGCCCTGGATGGTGCCGTCCTCGCCGAGGGGGCCATGCATCAGCGGAAACATCACGAGGTTGCCGGAGTTGCGCGCACGTTCGATAATCGGCGTGATGCTGGTCGGTTCGCCGTCTGTAACGAGTCGCTCGGGCAACAGGGAAGCGCCTTTGGCAAGTGCATTCATCGTGTCGAGGGCAAGCATCCATTTTCCCTCGCGCGTAATCCCTACGGCAGTGATGTCGTACGTGGCGGGATCGAGTGCGCGCAAAACGTGTGCTGCAGTCACGCAACTCACATCGTGTTCGGCGGACTCGCCACCGTAGATCACTACGACGTGGGTGCGTGCAGCCATTGCCCACACGCTACTCAGTAGCCTTTGCTCATGCGTTTCATGGCCGCCGATGTGGCGACGGCAACGGGCGGACGATTGGTTGGCCAAAACGCCCATTTGGCAGGCGCGAGTTTTGATTCGCGAACGATCACGCCTGGTCAGTTGTTTGTCCCCATCGTTGCGGAGCGCGATGGACACGACTTCATCGACAATGCGTTGCAGCGGGGAGCCGGTGCGTATCTCAGCGCTGTTGAGCCCACATCGCGTCGCACGGCAATTGTTGTGAATGACACGCTGCAGGCGCTCATGGCGCTTGCGCGGTGGGGCCGCAATCGTCTGGAGGCTCAGGTGGGCAATCGTGTGGTGGGGATCACGGGCTCGGTGGGCAAGACTTCGACGAAAGATCTCACCGCCGCCGCTCTTGGCGCGCAACTCACGGTGACCGCCAGCGAGAAGTCATTCAATAACGACCAAGGTCTGCCGATCACGATCCTCAACGCGGCTGACACAACGCAGGCTCTCGTGCTGGAAATGGGGATGCGCGGGTTCGGTGAAATCGCGCGGCTCTGCTCAATCGGCAAGCCGCGTATCGGCGTGGTCACCGCAGTCGCCGAGGCCCACACCGAACGTGTCGGCGACATCGAGGGAGTGGCGAGAGCGAAGGGCGAGATGGTCGAGTCGTTGCCGAGTGACGGCGTTGCCGTATTGAATGTTGATGATCCGCGCGTGGCAATGATGCGCTCACGTACTGCGGGGCGTGTGCTTACCTATGGCGTCGATGAGTCTGCAGATGTACGCATGACTGCGTGTCGGCTGGACGAATTCGCCCAGCCGACCTTTGACGTGTCGAGTCCGTGGGGTGCCGTGACGGTGTCGCTCGCCGTGCCGGGAGCCCACATGGCGCACAATGCACTCGCTGCATTGGCGGTGGCGGGCTTGTGCGACGTAGATCTTGCAGCAGCCGCAGATGCGATGCGCCGTGTCGAACTATCGCCGATGCGCATGCAGAGGAGGGTGACGCCCGCCGGGGCGGTGGTGCTCGACGATGCCTACAACGCCAATCCGGCATCGATGGCGGCGGCACTCAACACGCTCGTGGCGATGTCGGCTACGCGGCACGTGGCGGTGCTCGGGGAGATGGCCGAACTAGCCAATCCGATTGGTGACCACGCGGCGATTGCGGCATTGGCCGACAGCCTCGACATCGAAATCGTTGCCGTGGGTACCGCGCTGTATGGCGTCGAACCGGTAACGGCAGACGAAGCGGCCCGTGTGCTTGCTGCACTTGGCGCGCGCGACGCCGCGCTGGTTAAAGGTTCTCGAGTGACCGCACTCGAACAGGTCATCGCCGCAATCGTCTAGGTAGCCAGCGGTTGCTCGGCGCGATCGAGGCGCACGATGTTGCACCACCACGCGAGGAACGCAGCCCATGCAGTGCCGAGTATCAGAATCGGCCGCGGGCCAATCTCGTCGAGCAAGGGCCCAAAGAGCATGTTGCCGAGCGGTACGGTGCCGCCAAACGACATGATGTAAAGCGCCATGACGCGTCCACGTACCTCGGCTTCGAGGCGCCCCTGCAGCACGGTGGAGAGCGCGGTCGTGGCAAAGAAGTAAAAGAACCCGAGGAAGAAGCCGACGATAAACGCGGGCGTGGGCGATGTTGACAGTGCAAATCCGAACAGCGACGCAGAGAATCCGGCGAATCCCCACTGCATGAGTCGCCGTTTATCGAATGACACAAACGCAGTGCCGATCGCGAGCCCGCCGAGTGAGGCACCAAGTCCCCACGTGGCGTAGAGCCACTTATATGTAGAGCCATCCTCGTCGATACCGAACGCGAGGCGCGCGACGGCAGGAAAGAGCCCCACGTATGGCAATGAAAGCAGCGAGAACGTGAACATGGTGATCAACATGCGCCCGACGGTCTTGCGTTGCCGGGCAATTTGAATGCCGCGTGTGAATCGCCTGATTCCGCGTGTGGGGTCTGGGTGAATGGGTGGCACCGCGACGATCATCAACGCAATAATCACAAAGAGAAAACTTGCTGCGTTGATGAAGAAGAAGGTCGACGTGCCGACGCCCCATTGCGCAAGTACCGCAACAATGATCGGGCCGATGACGCGGGCGCCGTTGAGCGTGGTACTGGAGAGCGAAATTGCGCCAGGTAGGTCATCGGGTCGAACCAGTGAAGGCAGCATCGCCGTCCACGCCGGTGCGTTGAGTGCATTGCCGATGCCGACGCCAAGCGAGGCGAGAAAGAGTGCAATAAAAGATGGTGTACCAAGGGCCAAGAGTCCGAGGGCAACTGAACAGATCAGCTGCACGACTTGCATCGCGATTAGCCACTTACGACGGTCAAACTTGTCTGCAAAAACGCCGGCGGGAATGGCGAGAAAGAGCAGTGGCCCGAGCTGGGCAAAAATCATCAATCCCACAAGGGAGGCCTTGCCCGTGCGGGTGTAGACGTATGCAGGCAGGACGACGTTTTGGATCCAGGTGCCTGTGCCCGATGTCAGTGATCCCAGCCAAACAAGGCGAAAATCGCGGTAGGCAAGCGCTGCACGCACGGAACCCGGGCGAAACCCGTGTGGGGACTCCGTATGCGGGGGACTTGCGTCGGTCACGAATTGCCTGTCTGTCGAATGAGGGTTTGCTAAAGATGGAGGCCATGGAACGCCATGAGCCAACACGCAACGCTAGTGGCCAAGTGTGTGAGAACCCGCGAGGCATCTTCACTGCATGTCCGCATTGCGACGCGAAGTTGATTCCCGAGCACGCGCACTACAAGTGCACTACGTGTGGGTGGCGCGACTCGTGCTGCGACTAGTGAGCGCGCGCTAAAGGGCCGCGAGCGGCTCGACGAAGTCGTATCCCAGCTCGCCCGCGACTGCCGCGGCTGTCACGTGGCCCCGCGTCGTATTTACGCCACGAAGGAGTGCGTCGTTGCGCTTGGCTGCGCCGCGTGCACCGTGCACTGCGACTTCGAGCTGATACGGCAGCGTCGCGTTAGTGAGCGCATAGGTGCTGGTATGTGGCACCGCGCCGGGCATGTTGCCCACTGCATAGTGCACGACGCCATGCTGCTCGTAGACCGGTTCGCGATGAGTGGTCTCGCGAGTGGTGGCGATGCAGCCGCCTTGATCGACGGCCACGTCGACAATTACCGACCCGGGTTTCATCGAGCGCACCATGTCGTCACTCACGACGATTGGTGCACGTGCACCGGCGACGAGTACTGCTCCCACGACGAGGTCGGCATCCACGAGCGACCGTTCGATCGACCCGCGGTTCGATGCCAGCGTGGTCGTGCGTCCTACGGCAATCTGATCGATGTAGCGCAGGCGATCGAGGTTCTTGTCGAGAATCGTCACATCGGCGAGCATGCCTGCGGCGATCCACGCCGCGTTGTATCCCACATTGCCTGCACCGATGACGACCACTTTTGCGGGACGCACGCCGGGTGCCCCGCCCATGAGCACGCCCCGACCGCCCTGGGGCCGCTCGAGGAAGCGCGCGCCGGCTTGTGTTGCTAAGCGACCTGCAATTTCACTCATCGGTGCAAGCAGAGGAAGTGAGCCGTCTTCGAGCTGCACGGTTTCGTAGGCGATCGACGTGGTACGCGCCTTCACTAGCGCCTCAGCCACCTTGGGGTAGGCCGCGAGGTGCAGATAGGTGAACAGTGTGAGGTCTTCGCGCAGGAATCCGAATTCTTCCTCCTTGGGCTCCTTCACCTTCACCACCATCTGCTGCGACCACGCGTCGGCCGCAGTGGGCACGATGTCGGCGCCGGCTGCCACGTAGTCGGCATCCGGAATGCTGGCAGCCTCGCCCGCACCCCTCTCGACATACACGTTGATGCCGAGGCGTTCGAACTCGCGCACGCCGTCGGGAGTCAGCGACACGCGCCCCTCCATGGTCTTGACTTCCTTTGGGACGCCGACGGTCGTGATGGCTGGGTTCATAGCCTCTTGTCTAGTACGACGCATCGTGGCCCGTCGTCTCGGACGATGGTCCGCCAGCTGGGGCCGTGGCGCAAGGTGCGGGGTTAGTGTTGGGGCATGAAACAGTTCCGCAACTACATCAACGGCAAGGAAGTAGCGGCTCGCGACGGGCGCACCACTCCGGTGATCGACCCGGTTACGGGCAAGCAATACGCCGAGGCCGCGCTGTCGAGTGCTGCCGATGTGGATGACGCGATGCAGGCCGCTGCCGCCGCTTTCGAATCATGGAAGAACACGACACCGTCGATGCGCCAGAAAGCCATCAACGACATCGCCGATGCGATGGAAGCGCACATGGATGAACTGATTGAGGCGGAAATCGAAAACACCGGTAAGCCGCGTGCCATCACGTATTCCGAAGAAGTGCCACCAATGATGGACCAGATTCGCTTCATGGCTGGCGCCGCACGTGTGTTAGAAGGCAAGAGTGCGGGTGAATACGTACCGAACTTCACCTCATATGTGCGTCGCGAACCAATTGGTGTGGTTGCGCAGGTGGCGCCCTGGAACTATCCGCTGATGATGGGTGTCTGGAAGTTCATCCCAGCGATTGCCGCGGGTAACACCACCGTGCTGAAGCCAAGTGACACGACTCCCGCATCGACTGCGTTGCTCGCCAAGATTGCCGGCGAGTTGTTGCCGCCCGGTGTGCTCAACGTGATCTGCGGTGACCGCGACACGGGTCGCGTAATGGTCGCTCACGATGCGCCAGGACTGGTCTCGGTGACTGGCTCTGTGCGCGCCGGTATGGAAGTCGCCGAGTCGGCGGCGAAGAGTCTCAAGCGCGTGCATCTTGAGCTGGGCGGCAAGGCGCCGGTGATCGTGTTTGATGACGCCGACATTGAACTCGCAGTCGAGACGATCGCGATGACGGGGTATTTCAATGCGGGTCAAGACTGCACTGCGGCAACGCGCGTGATCACCGGCCCGAAGGTCTACGCCGACTTTGTCGACGCGCTTGCCGAGCAGGCGAAGAAAACGAAGACCGGTAAGCCGAATGAAGACGTGTTGTACGGCCCGCTCAATAACGCCGGACATCTCGGCAAGGTGCGCGGATTCCTGGATCGCACACCCAAGCACGCCAAGATCGTCGCGGGTGGTAATCAGGTAGGCAACGAAGGGTTTTTCCTCGAGCCAACGGTGGTGGCCGACCTGCAGCAGCAGGACGAGATGATCCAGGACGAAATCTTCGGGCCGGTCATCACGGTGCAGCGCTTCAGCGATGAAGACGAAGCGTTGAAGTGGGCCAACGGCGTGCAGTACGCGTTGGCATCATCGGTATGGACGCGCGACTTGGGTCGGGCGATGCGTATGACCAAGAACCTCGACTTCGGCTGTGTGTGGGTCAACACTCACATCCCGATGGTTGCCGAGATGCCGCACGGTGGATTCAAGCGGACTGGCTACGGCAAAGATCTGTCGATGTATGGCCTCGAGGACTACACCCGAATCAAGCACGTCATGATCGGACTGAACGGCTAGCGACGCCAACGCGAGGGGGAACAGCTGATGGGGGAACACGGCGAGGTCATCCGGCTTGAGCACGTCTCGAAGCGGTATGGCGATTTCGTTGCGGTACATGACACCTCGTTTTCGATTGGCCACGGCGAGTTTTTTGCGATGCTCGGGCCGTCGGGGTGCGGCAAGACCACGACGCTCAAGATGATCGCTGGTTTCGAACAACCCTCGACAGGACGGGTCATGCTCGACGGCGAGGACGTCAGTGATCTGCCGCCATATCGACGCAATGTCAACACGGTGTTCCAGCAGTACGCCCTCTTTCCGCACATGAGCGTGTTCGACAACGTGGCCTTTGGTCCGCGTTCGAAGAAGAAGGACGAGTCGCAGACGAAGAAAGACGTCATGGAGATGCTCGAGATCGTGCGCCTCTCCGACTTCGCGCAGCGCAAGCCCTCTCAACTTTCCGGCGGCCAGCAACAGCGTGTCGCGCTCGCACGTGCACTCGTCAACTATCCGAGCGCGTTGCTCCTCGACGAGCCGCTTGCAGCACTTGATCTAAAGCTGCGCGAGGCGATGCAGATCGAACTGAAGCGGATTCAGCGCGAGGTGGAGATCAGCTTCATCTTTGTGACCCACGATCAGCACGAAGCGCTCACCATGAGCGATCGCATCGCGGTGATGAGCGCGGGGCATGTGGAGCAAATTGGCTCGCCCGAAGACATCTATCGCAAGCCAGGAAGCCTGTTTGTCGCTGGCTTCATTGGCTCTGCCAACCTGCTCCCCGGAACGATCGATGCGGTCAACGGCGCTGAGCACACGGTGACCCTGCGCGGGGGTACCACCGTGCGAGTCAATCAAGTGGGGTCAACGTTCGCGGCCGGCCAACAGGTATCGCTGATGCTGCGGCCCGAGTCGCTCAACCCAACGACTGATCGCGCAAGCGATGGTCATGGGCTTGAAGGCGTGCTCACCGACCGGGTGTACGAGGGCGCCACCGAGCGTCTCGTGGTGCGCCTGGCTGACGGCACCGAGGTGGTGTGCCTCACCGACGCCGACTCGCAGGCTGCTCACAAAGTGGTGGGCGCGCAGGTGTGCGTGCGCTGGGGGGCAACACAGGGCTACCTGCTCGCGGGGTGGCCCGAGGTCGGTGGTGCCACGACCACCAACGTCGATCAGGTGGAAGCGACGCTCTAGGATTCCGCACTAGGCCACAAACCCTCGAAGGAGGAACATCATGAACACGAATCCATTCATCCGCCGCAGCACGATGACGCGTCGGCAGTTTCTCGCCAGCACGGGTGCGCTCGGTGTCGCTGGCCTGTCGCTCCCGGCCTTGCTTGCCGCCTGTGGTGGTGATGATGCCGCAGGTCTCTTTTTCGAGAACTGGCCGCAATATGTCGACCCGACCGAAGGCGACCTTGTCGGCACGGTCGATCGCTTCATGGAGGCCACCGGCGTGAAGATGAAGTACACCGATGCCTATAACGACAACAACGAGTACTTCGCCAAGATTCAGCCACTGCTCGGCACGGGCAAGACGATTGAGCCGGACATCATTGCGCCTACGTCATGGATGGCAGGTCGCTTGATCTCACTCGGTTGGACCGAGAAGTTGCCGCTCGCCGACATTCCCAATATCGCCAATCTGGATGACGGCTTTGTCAAGCCGACGTGGGACCCCACGGGCGAATACAGCTTGCCGTGGCAGGCCGGCATGGCGGGCATCGCCTATAACAGCGACGCTGCGGGCCGCGAAATCAAGAGTGTTGCCGACCTGTTTGATCCTGAGTTCAAGGGACGTGTCGGCATGTTGTCGGAGATGCGCGACACGATCGGCTTGATCTTGATGAGCGAGGGCATCGACCCCTCCACCATCTCAACGTTTGAAGATGCCGCTCCCGCATTCGAGAAGTTGGAAAAGGCCAAGGCTGACGGCCAGATCCGTGCGTTCACCGGCAACGACTACACCGACGACTTGCTGGCCGGCAACTTCGCAGTCTGCATCGGCTGGTCGGGAGATCTCTTCCAGTTGGAGACCGAGAGCGAAGCGGTCAAGTTCGTGATCCCCGAAGAAGGTGGCACGCGCTGGGCCGACGTGATGGTGGTGCCAAAGGGTGCGAAGAATGTGGCTAATGCCGCCAAGTGGATGAACTTCGTCTACGACCCCGAGCAAGCGGCGCAACTCACTGCCTACAACATGTACGTGTCGCCAGTGAAGGGCGTGCGCGAAATCATTGAGGCATCTGATCCCGAGCTCGCCGCGAACCCGCTGGTGTTCCCCGACGAGGCCACCAGCGCCCGACTCCGTGCGTTTGCGCAGTTGAGCGAGGAAGAGGAAGCCAAGTTCGACGAGGCCTTCTCCGCCATCATCGGCGCCTAAGGGATGTGATCGGTCGACGCAGGTGAATCACGTCGTCGACACTTCAGCGTTAGCGCGGTCAACGCGACGACTCGGCCACGTGGCCGACCGCGTCGGGTTGGCCGCGTTGCTGATTGCGGCCTTGTGTTTGGTGGCGATTGGCAGCCAATGGTTCGACGGGCCGCTGAACAGCCTCGTCGTACTCATCCTGTTGCTCACGCTCGCTGGCGTTGGGGTGCTGGCCTGGCGCGGTGGTCCCGAGGCGCGAAGGCTGCTCGCGCCGTACGGGCTACTCAAGCCCGGCATGTTGTGGCTGGGGCTGTTCTTCCTTGCGCCGCTCTATTCGCTACTGCGCATTTCGCTGTCGACGAAGCCCAGCAGGTTCTCGGTGGAGTACGACTTCTCGTGGGCATTCGAGAACTACACCACCGCATTCGGCGAGTTTGGTGCACAGTTCCAGCGCGCGTTCACGTATGCAGCGGTCGCCACGGTGCTGACCATTCTCATCGGCTACCCGCTGGCGTACGTGATTGCGTTTCGTGGCGGCAAGTACAAGAACATCCTGCTGGGTCTTGTGGTCATTCCGTTCTTTACGAGTTATCTCATTCGCACCATCGCGTGGTCGACCATCCTGTCCGACCGTGGAGTAGTGGTGTCGGCGCTTGACGCGATTGGCCTTGTGCCGCTTCTTGAGGTAATGCAGATCATGGATAACGGTCGCCTGTTGAATACGCCCGCTGCAGTCATCGGCGGCCTCACCTACAACTTCCTGCCGTTCATGCTGCTGCCGATCTACGTGAGCCTCGAAAAGATCGACGTGAACTTGATGAACGCGGCCAACGACTTGTACTCCAGCAACACCGCTGCGTTCCGCAAGGTGATCTTTCCCTTGTCGATGCCCGGAGTTTTTGCCGGCACATTGCTGACCTTTATTCCCGCAGCTGGTGACTTCGTCAACGCGCAGTTCCTCGGTAATCCACAGACGACGATGATTGGTAACTCGATTCAGGACCAGTTCCTTCGGCAAAACAATTATCCACTCGCCTCGGCCATGGCGGCGGTGCTGATGGTGAGTATCGCCGCACTTGTCATCCTGTACACGCGTTTCTTCGGCACGGAAGACCTGGCATGAGTCGCTCACGAACCACGGTGGGCAAGCAGATCCTGAATGTGATTGCCGCCTTTGGCCTGATCTACCTGTTCGTCCCCATCATCTTCATCGTTGCCTTCAGTTTCAACAATCCACGTGGTCGTTTCAATCTGGTTTGGCAGGAATTCACGTTCGACAACTGGCTCAATCCGTTCGCCGACCCAGGCTTGACGTCGGCGTTTCTCTCCAGTCTGCGCATTGCCGCGATTTCAACGTTGATCGCCACCGTCCTGGGGTCGCTCATGGCCATCGCGCTGTCGCGCTATCAATTCAAGGGCTCGAACGGCTTCAATTTCTTCCTTGTGCTGCCGCTCACGGCCCCAGAAATCGTGCTCGGCTCATCACTCGCGACGCTGTTCTTGGGACAGAACTTCGTGTCCTTCGGCACCATCACGATCATCATCGCCCACATCATGTTCCAAGTGAGTTTTGTGGCGCTCACAGTACGCGCCCGCATTCGCGGGTTCGACTGGACGCTTGAACAAGCCGCGCAAGACCTCGGCGCATCGCCCGCCCGCACTTTCTGGAAGGTCACCTTCCCGTTGATCCTGCCGGGCATCTTGGCCGCCAGCCTGTTGGCTTTCGCGCTATCGATCGACGACTTCATCATCACGTTCTTCAACTCCGGATCAGTGCAGACTTTTCCGATCTACATCTACGGTGCCTCACGCGTGGAGATTTCGCCGCAGATCAACGTGCTCGCCTCGATGGTGTTGTTCGCCAGCGTGGCGATTCTCGCCATCGGCACATTCGCGGGCAAGCGCAAGCCGCAGGTGCATCTGCGCAAGACACGCCGCGCCGTCCGCGCCTAACCTCGGCCCATGGCCGCTCGACGCACGCACTACCAAGTACTCGGCGTGCCACAAACGGCGACGCTCACCGAGATTCGCAACGCGTATCGCACGCGTGTGCGCAGCGTGCATCCTGACTCTGCCGCCCGGCCGTCGATGGCCTCAAGTGAAGAGATGGCAGCAATCACTCAGGCTTGGAACACGTTGTCCGATCATGCGCGGCGGCGTATGTATGACGCCTCATTGCGCGAGCCGGTCGCTCACGTATCAACAACAAACACTTCGACGCAGTCGCATACATATAGTGCACCGGTTGCACCGGCACGATTCCCGTGGCGGATGCTGCTCGGCTTCGTTGGTATCGGATCGATCGTGGTGGTGGGCCTCAACATCGTCTCGCAGCCCGCCGAACCCCGCGGTCCAGATGGCTTGATCTCGTCGGGGTCGTGTGTCGTTATCGATGCCACGCAGGCGGCCGTCGAGGTGTCGTGTGATGGCGAGTTTTACGGGGTAGTGGAGCAACTCATCGGGTTCGACATGACGTGTCGCACCGGTACCGAGTCCTATCGCGATCGACAGGGCATGGGCACAGCCTGCGTTGTTCCTTCCTGACGCATACCAGTATCCTCTAGGGCCTCGGGCGGTTAGCTCAGTCGGAAGAGCGCCACGTTCACATCGTGGAAGTCATGGGATCGAGGCCCATATCGCCCACCACTCGCAGGCGTGAACTATTGTTCTGCCGTGTCCCAGCAGTGCGAACGCCCCGGATGCCGGGAAGCGGCCACCGTGGCCTACGGCATGGATCCTGTGGGGTTGCGGGTCACGATGGACAACTATCAGCCCGGTGAAGGCGATCGACTCAACGCGATATGTCGTACGCATGCCGACCGGATGAGCATGCCGCGCGACTGGGTGGTGGACGACCGGCGCACCAACAACCCCACGTTGTTCAAGGTGCAACAGGCCACGCCCACTCGTCGTGAGGAGCCGGCCAAGTCGCGACGCAAGGCGCGTCCATTTCCGAAGCCGGAGTCGTTTGACACGCTGTCGATCGTGCGCCCGAGCGTCGAGTCAATTCCCGACACGCCAATCGTTGCCGAACCGGTGATGGCAGAGCCAGTTGCGGCGGCATCACTCGTCACTGAGCCGGTTGTCGTCGAACCGGTTGTCGTCGAACCGGTTGTCGTCGAACCGGTTGTCGTCGAACCAGTCGATGTGCCTGTGCCCGACGTTGCGCCTGTGGCGTCAAGTGATGCACTGGAGCCCACGCAGGCGATGCCATGGCGACCGCGATTCGATCATGAGGATGACTTGGATGGCGTGATGAAGCCCAAGGGGCGTCTGCTGAGTCGCGCGTTTGGCTCAGACGAGACGCAGTTCATGCAGCGCCCGTCCAAAGAGCTCGATCGCGAACCCTTCGGCGAACACGACATTCCCTGAATCGCATGGACGTCACTGCAACGTTGGATGCCCCCGTCACGCCCGCGCGATTATTTGACGAGGTGAGCGCGCTCGATGGCTATGCCGCTTGGATCGACATCGTGCACCGCATCGAACCCCATGCTGATGGCTCGTGGGGCGTGGAGTTACGCGGCAAGGTGGGGCCGTTTGCGCGCTCGAAGCGACTGCGGATGGAGCGCACCGTGCTGGAGCCGACTCGTCGCGTCGTGTTCGAGCGACGAGAATCCGATGGACGAACGCATGCGGCGTGGGTGCTGACAGCGACGATCGATGAGGTGGACAGCGGCGCGCGACTGACGATGCACTTGCACTATGGCGGCTCGTTGTTTACGGGCGGCGTTCTGGAAAAGATGCTCGCTGATCAGATCGTGCGCGGTCGCGAACGGCTACTCGCGCGACTCGGTGCGTGAGCGCCCGCCGATCTTGACCGGCTGGCCAGCGGCGAGTTGTCCACACGCGGCGTCAATGTCAGTGCCACGGTTTTGCCGCACGGTCACGTTGACGCCGAGTTCCTCGAGCCGCTCCGCGAAGGCATAGACGCCGGCGCGGGTCGTGCCCTTGGTGGGCCAACCCGGCGTGGGATTGAGTGGAATGAGGTTCACGTGCGCGCTCGGCTGCAGGCTCCGTGCCAGATTGGCGAGTTCGCGGGCATCGCGGGGCTGATCGTTGACGCCGTCGATCATTGCCCACTCGAAACTGATGCGGCGATTCTTCGCTGCCAAATAGTCGCGGCATGCCGCCATCAAGTCCTCAATCGGATACCGCTTGTTGATGGGCACGAGTTCATCGCGTAACTCGTTGCGGGCGGCATGCATCGACACCGCCAAGTTGACGGGAAGCTCCCGCTGGGAGAGCGCGCGGATACCTGGGATGATGCCGACTGTGGAGATGGTGAGGTGTCGAGCCGAGATGCCGATGTCGTCGTGCAGCACGCGCACGGCGCCCCACACTGCTTCTTCGTTTGCGAGGGGCTCGCCCATCCCCATGAACACGACGTTGGCGACGCGTTGATTGCGCTCGGCACTCTTGCGCGCCGCTCGAACGACTTGCTCGACGATCTCGCCAACGGTGAGGTGTCGCGTGAAGCCGGCTTGGCCGGTCGCGCAAAACCCACATGCCATGGCGCAGCCCGCCTGCGTGCTCACGCAGACCGTTGCGCGCTCGCGATAGTGCATGAGGACGGTCTCGATGGGGTGGCCGCCATTCGTGAGCGACCAGAGAAACTTGACCGTGTCGCCCTTGTCGCTCACGCTGACCTTCGACAGCGACAGTGCTGACGGGAGCGCCTCGCTCAAGGTGGCGCGTACCGCCTTGGGCAGGGTGAGGATCTCGGCGGGCTCGAGGAACTGGGTGTAGAGCCCTTCCCAGACCTGGGCAACGCGAAATGCAGGCTGTCCGGCAAGGAGTGCGGCGATGTCATCGCGCGACGCGTCGTACAGGCTGGTCACGCCGTTCAGGCTACGAGTTGTGCGCGGTCGATGTCGCTCAGTGCAGATGTGGCGCAGCGAGTGTTTCGTAGTTGCGCATGCGTGCACGCAATACGTCGAGGCTTGCCGTCCAGAACGCCTCGTCGGTTACGTCGAGGCCGAACGACTCGCCGAGCTCCTCGGCGGTGTCCATGCCGGCTCGTGACAACACGGTGTCGTAGCCGTCGCGGAACCGCTCCGGATCCTTGTGGTACTGGGCATACAGGCCGAGGCCAAACAGGAGGCCATAGGTGTAGGGCCAGTTGTAGAAGTGACTGCCGTAATAGTGCGGCTTGAGCACCCACATGTGCGGGTGACGGGTGTCGGCGTCCAGGCCATCGCCGTAGGCGGCCAATTGCGCATCGAGCATCATCTCGTTGAATTCAGTCACGCCCAACGTGCGCCGCTGGCGACGCGCGAAGACTTCGGTCTCGAACAGGAAGCGACTGTGAATGTCGACGACAACTTGCGAGGCACCGATCAAGTCGACGTTGAGCAACGCGAGGCGCTCGTCACCCTGCAGGCGTGACAGCCCTTCTTCGACGACAAGCGTTTCGCAGAAGATGCTGGCGGTTTCGGCGAGCGCCATGGGCAGGCGCTTCTGCAGTGGCGTGCGATGGGCCAGCTGCACGTTGTGGTACGCGTGGCCGAGTTCGTGCGCGGTGGTTTGCGCCGATTCGACGCTGCCGCTCCAGTTAAGCAACACCAGCGATCGATCGCCGACGAACGGCATGCAAAACGCGCCTCCCACCTTGCCGTCGCGCGGTTCGGCATCGAGCCATTGTTCGCCGATCGAGCGATCGACCAGGTGGGCGAGGGAGTCGGAGTAACTGGCAAATGCGCCACGCACCAGTGACATGCCCTGATCCCACGAAATTTCGTTGGACGATGTCTCGAGTGGCGCAAACAAGTTCCACCAGGCGATGCCATTCGCATCGCCGTGCAGGCGGCCCTTCACGCGCAGCCACCGGCGAAAGTCGGGGAGCGAGGCATGCACTGCAGCCTGCATCGAGTCGAACGTGGCCCTGCTCACCGAGTTGCCATATAGCGAAGCGTCCAGCGGCGATGCCCAGTTGCGACGTCGGTTGACAATGTTGGCTTCGCCCTTGATGCTGTTCATAGCCGCGGCGCATGCAACTGCCACGTTTGGCCATGCGCGCATCTCGGCGTCGTAGGCGGCCTTGCGCACTGCAGGGCTGGCATTCGTCGCGAGACCGCGTACTGCGGCAAGCGGCATGGTGGTGGGGCCGTCGGGAAGCTGCACCTCGACGGCGAGTTGGCTGGTGAGGTCGCTTTGCAGGCGCCCCCACGCTGACGAGCCGGTGGTGCCGAGCTCGGCATACAGGCCCTCTTCAACTTCCGACATTTGATGTTCGGCACGTGCTTGGAGCCGCTGGAGCGGCCCGAGGTGTTCGCGCACTGTTTCAGACAGCACGGCGAGTGCGTCGGCATCCAGCGAGGCGACCCAGTCGGCGAGTCGCGCCAACAGCGGTGACACGCGGGCGTCGAGCGACTCAAGTTCGCTGAGTAAGCCCTGTGCGCGTTCGTCGCGTGTGTCGGTGCTGACCGTCGCATATACATACGCACCCAGAATCTCGGTCTCGGCGACCGTCTGGTTGAACGCAGCGATCACTGCGTCGGCCGCAGTGGCATCTGCAGCGGTGGGGGTGCGGGTACCGATGGCGCGCACGTTGTGCTCTTCGAACAGGGCCTCGAGCCTGCTCACATTGGCGGTGGCGCGCTCCATGGCGTCGCCAAACGAACGGGAATCGAACGACTCGTGCACATCGGCAACAGACCAGCGAGGAAGAGTGGCGTCAGACATGGTCAAAAACTACTGGACGACTAGCGGCGATTGCCACGCGCAACATCGCCGACGAAGGCACGTTGGATGTGGTGGGTAGAAAAACCGAGCGCTTCGTACATGCCAACCGCCCGCGCGTTGTCGGCATCTACATACAACATGCCCATCGGTGCGCCCATACGGTGCAGATGCTGCAGCCCGGCGACGGTCAGCGCAGTACCAAGTCCACGACCTGCGTAGTCGGGGTCGACAGCGATGATGTAGATCTCGCCGAGCGTGGGCGAGGTGTCAAGATGCACCTTCGTCCAGCAAAAACCGGCCAGCCGATCACCATCGTGCAACATCTGTACGCCGTTTGGATTGAACCAAGGCTGGGCCATGCGGCTGTCGAGCACCTCGCGTGTCCAACCACCTTGCTCGGGGTGGTCGGCAAACGCTCGATTGTTGACCTCAAGCCACGCTGCCTCGTCGACGCCCACGCGAAACGGTGTCGTGGTGATCTGCGGTGCGCCAGCCACGACGTCGGGCGCAAGCGGGAGGGGAACCCGCATCTGGCGGATGGTGCGCCCCTGGTTAAAGCGCAGATGTGCGGCCAGCGTGGCGTGCATGGCGGTGGGTTCGAACACCCACCAGTGCACGTGGCCGCCCCCTTCTTCTGCGATCAGCCCCACCGCCTCGTCCAGCATGTGAGGGCCAATGTCGGACATTTCGTAGCGATGGTGCGGCGAGACCACGAGGTCGAGTGACCACGAGTCATTGCCCCGCGACACCTGACAGTAGGCCACTAAGTGATCGTGGCCCGGCTCCCACGCCATAAGTCCAGCGAATCCGGGTCGGCCTCCCATGCGCAGGTCAATCCACAAATGGTCGGACAGCGGCCGTTGCCCGTCGGCGCGTTCGACAGCACTCATTAACGCTTCGATGTCGGACATGTCGTCGGTTGCGATTCGACGCTTGATCTCGATCTGCGCCATGGCGTCAGGCTACCCGTGTGCTGACTAGTGTTCGCCGACGTGGCAACCAAACGCGCGAAAGTGAATGCCAAGACGCAGCAGCGCGCCGACGAGGTGCTCAGGCGCCTCAAGGTGTTGTATCCCGAAGCGATTTGCGAGTTGACCCACGACAATGCATTTCAGTTGTTGAGCGCAACGATTTTGTCGGCCCAGTGCACCGATGCGCGCGTGAACATGGTGACACCAGCACTGTTCGCCGAGTTCGGTACGCCCGAACTGCTTGCGAACGCCAATCCCGCACGCGTCGAAGAGCTGGTGCGATCGACGGGCTTTTATCAAACAAAAGCCAAGAACTTGATTGGGATGGCGAATGCAGTGGTCAATCGATTTGGTGGAGAGGTGCCGACCGCAATCGAGGACTTGGTGACGCTCCCCGGCGTGGGCCGCAAGACAGCCAATGTGTTGCGCAGTGTGGTGTTCGACCTGCCTGGGTTGGCGGTGGACACGCACGTGGGGCGGCTCACACGTCGACTGGGTTTGACTAGTGAAGAAGATCCCGTGAAGGTGGAGTATGCGTTGAACGCAATGCTGCCGCCTGTCGAATGGGGTGGATTCAGTCTGCGTTTGA
Organism: Ilumatobacteraceae bacterium; assembly: GCA_044237775.1. GTDB lineage: Bacteria > Actinomycetota > Acidimicrobiia > Acidimicrobiales > Ilumatobacteraceae > UBA3006. The sequence continues at coordinate 20,953 of JBIIEO010000013.1, forward strand.
TTCTGCATGGTCGACGTATTTGCGATGCCAAGAAGCCGAACTGCATTGCCTGCGAACTTGCCGACATTTGTCCGTCGTCCAGCCTGCCTCGGGCGCAGATGGCGAAGTCGGTGGGCTCGCGACGCACCGCGAAGAAGACCGCAGCGAAGAAGACGGCGGGTAAGCGGTCGCGATAGCGGCCTTTGGTGGGTCGCGGACGGCGTTGGTATGGTGAGGGCAGTTCGTGCGCTTTGAGCGCCGAGCGTTCGATTTCGGGTCCGCCGCTCGAAATCGAGTGTCAAGGGCCCCGTAAGGGGCCCTTCGCATGTCTCGCCGTAAGGGGCCCTTCGCATGTCTCGCCTAAAGTCGAGCGATGCCGCGTGATGACGATGCACAAGCCGAATCCACGCGTGCCGAGTTGGCGGCGCTCGCCAACACGCTCGATCAGTGTCGTGCGCGGTTGGGCGACTTGGCCACACGGCGTGGCATGGCGGTGCACGACCCCAATCAACCGCATGCGGGTGATGACTTATTGACGGCGATCTACGAGGCCGAACGGGGTGTCAATACCGCGTTACGCCTCGTGCAGCGGGCCGCGCGCTCGCGCTGAGCCGAGCCCTTACCACCGATACCCTTTGGGCGTGACCGAGGCGCACGACAAACTCCCCATCAAGATGCTCAATGACCGCCTGCTGGTGCGCATTCCCTCGGGTGACGGCGAGCGGCGCTCAACGGGTGGCATCGTTATTCCCGCTACTGCGCAGGTGGCGAAGCGTCTGTCGTGGGCCGAGGTGGTGGCGCTTGGGCAAAATGTGCGCGCAGCAGAAATTGGCGATCTGGTGCTCTTCAGCCCCGACGATCGCTACGAGGTAGAGGTGCAGGGTCAGGACTACATCATGTTGCGGGAACGCGATATCCATGCGGTGGCGGCTAAGCGCATCGAGGCCAGTACCGGTTTGTATCTCTAAATGTTGATCAAACCGTCACGCGACGAGTTCCACGCGCTCGCAGCACAACACACCGTTGTGCCGGTGTGGACCGAACTCCTGGCCGATGTCGAGACGCCAGTTGCGGCGTACATGAAGTTGGTGGGCGATCAGCCTGGCTTCTTGCTCGAGTCGGTGGAGCATGGCGAGCGGTGGAGTCGGTATTCCTTCGTGGGCCGCAATCCGCTTGCCACGCTCACACTGCGCAACGGGCGCGTCAGCGTGGAAGGGTCGTTCGCCGTCGACATCGATCCTGATGGCGGTGTGCTCAAGGCGATGGAAGATTTGCTGGCGGTGTATCGATCGCCGCTGCTTGACGATTTGCCGCCCCTGCAAGGTGGGCTCATGGGATTTCTCGGCTACGACGTGATCCGCGAGGTGGAGCATCTTCCGTCTGTGCCCGACGATGATCGCGGATTTCCCGATGCGATTGTCGGCATGATTGGTTCGCTGGCGGCGTTCGATCACTGGAAGCAGCGCGTGTATTTGCTCGAGAGCGTGCCCGTGGTGGGACTCGACGGCGCAGGTATCGACGCAGCATATGACGCAGCTATGACGCGCATTGCTGCGGCCCGTGACGATATTTCCAAGCCCCTGGCGTATGCGCCGGTGGAGCCACCTCGTGCGGGTGAGGCATTGCCTGAGTTTGTGGCCAAGACGGCACCAGACGACTACATGCGTGCGGTCGACGTCGCCAAGGAATACGTGCGCGCTGGCGACATTTTCCAAGTGGTGTTGTCGCAACGGTTCGACGTCCAACTCGACGCCGATCCCTTTGCCGTGTATCGCGTGCTGCGACAGGTCAACCCGAGCCCGTACATGTACTTCGTGAAACATCCCGAGATCACGATTGTCGGCTCCTCGCCGGAGCCCATGGTGCAATTGCGCGGCGGCAAGGTGGTGTCCAGGCCGATCGCGGGTACGCGGCGTCGCGGCAAAGATGATGCCCACGACCGTCGCATGGCCGCCGAACTCAAGGAGAACCCGAAGGAGATCGCCGAACACGTCATGCTCGTCGACTTGGCACGTAACGACGTGGGGCGCGTTGCCGAATTTGGTTCGATGAACGTTGACGAATTGATGAGTCTCGAGCGTTACAGCCATGTCATGCACATGACGTCGCAGGTGTCGGGCACATTGCGCGCCGGGCTTGGGCCGATCGACGTGCTGCGCGCAACGTTGCCTGCCGGCACGGTGAGTGGCGCCCCGAAGGTGCGCGCGATGGAGATCATCGACGAACTCGAGCCGGTGAAGCGCGGTCCCTATGCGGGTGTGGTGGGGTACGTGGATTTCAGCGGCAACCTCGACACGGCGATCGCAATTCGCACCATGTTCATTGGGCCGCAGTTCGCCTCGCTGCAAGCGGGGGCAGGCATCGTCGCCGACAGCATTCCCGCCGACGAGCACCTCGAGTGCCACAACAAGGCCGCGGCATTGTTAGCAGCAATCCCGGCAGCGCGGCGCATGACTCGTCGTAGCGACTGAGCCTCTGGGAGCATCGTCGTATGCATTCGCCATTTTGGGTGCCACTTGTTCGCGACGTGATCACGGTGACGGGCGCCGATGCTGCAAGTTTCTTGCACTCGCAACTCAGTCAGGACGTGATGTCGATGGAGGCGGGTGACTCCCGCAATTCGTTCGTGCTTGAGCCAACGGGCAAGATCACGGCGGTCGTGCGCGTCACACGCGGCGGGCTCGACCGTTTCGTTATCGACACCGAGCCAGGTTTCGGCGATGCGACTGTGGCGCGCTTGTCGCGATTCAAGATTCGCGTCGATGCCGAACTCGAGTTGACCACACAAACGTGGCGGGCGATTCGCGGGCTACGCAGCACCACGGTGTCGGGCGGCATCCCGGCGTGGCGGATGGACGGCAGTGCCTTCGACATCTTTGCCTCAACCGCGGCAATGCCGGCATCAATTGCTGAGGGGTCGATGGCCCGGTTTCATGACGAGCGCTTACGGGCCGCGTGGCCGCTGATGGGTATCGATGTGTCGCAGGACATGATTCCTGCCGAAACCTCGATCGTCGACACTGCGGTGAGCTTCACGAAGGGGTGTTATCCCGGCCAAGAATTGGTCGAACGTATGGACTCACGCGGTTCGCGTGCACCGCGTTCGTTGGTGGTGGTGTCATGTGCATCGGACACGAGCCCGGGTGACGACGTGATCGTTGATGGTGAAGTTGTGGGAACGTACACGTCAATGGCACACATGGATGAACGTCCCGTTGCGTTTGCGTTGGTAAAACGCGGTGTCGAAATCGACGTCATTAAATCTCGCCAATAGACGCCATCCCTAGAATGGGCCGATGCCCTATATCTACGCGTTCGACCACAAGCATCGTCGTTCGCCGATGGGGATGAAGGATGTGCTCGGGGGCAAAGGCGCAAACCTCGCCGAGATGATGAGCGTGCTGGAATTGCCGGTGCCGCATGGCTTTACCGTGACGACTGATGCATGTCGCGACTACATGCGGGGTGGGTGGCCGGAGGAGTTGGACGCGGAACTTGCCGCTCATGTCGATGCCCTCGAGCGCAAGATGGGGGCGCGGTTTGGTGACTCGACGAATCCTTTGTTGGTTGCGGTGCGGTCGGGGGCCAAGTTCTCGATGCCGGGAATGATGGACACCGTGCTCAACCTTGGTCTCAATGACGCAACGGTCGTGGGGTTAGCAATGGCGACGAAGGATGAGCGCTTCGCCTACGACTCGTATCGCCGATTTATTGCCATGTATGGACGCATTGTCCTCGGCATCGATGGGATGTTGTTCGAGCAACCGTTCAATGAGGTCAAGACTGCAGCGGGGGTGACGAGCGACGCCGATCTGTCGGCCCCCTCACTGAAGGATCTCTGCGGTCGCTTCACCCAGGTGGTCAAAATCGCTACCGGACGTGATTTCCCGCAGGATCCGGCAAAGCAATTGCGCGGTGCCGTCGAAGCGGTATTTCGGTCGTGGAACGGCGCCAGGGCGATTGCCTATCGCGTGCGCGAAAAGATCAGTCACGACCTCGGTACCGCGGTGAATGTGCAGGCGATGGTGTTTGGCAATCGTGACGACAACTCGGGAACGGGGGTCGGATTTACACGCAATGCCGCCACCGGCGAACACGCGCCGTATGGCGACTTTCTGCTGAATGCACAGGGCGAAGACGTCGTCGCCGGTATTCGCAATACCGAGAACTTGGACGCGCTCAAGCGCAAGTTTCCCGACATTCACGTAGAGCTCATGGACATTTTCGAGCGACTCGAACGCCACTACACCGACATGTGCGACACCGAGTTCACGATTGAGCAGGGCAAGTTATGGATGCTGCAGACGCGGGTAGGCAAGCGCACCGGTGCGGCGGCATTGAAGATGGCTGTCGATATGACGAAGCACACGGGTACGGGCAAGCATGCGTGGAAGATCTCCAAGCGCGACGCGTTAATGCGCATCACCGCTGACCATCTTGATCAGGTCTTGCATCCGCAGTTTGCACGTAAGGATGCACCACTTGCGACGGGGCTCGCTGCGTCACCGGGGGCGGCGGTGGGCAAGGTGTATTTCACCGCTCACGACGCCGAAGTGGCGGTCAAGCGCGGTGAATCGGTCATTCTCGTGCGCAACGAAACGAGTCCCGAAGACGTGCACGGCATGATGGTGTCGCGCGGCATCCTCACCGTTCGAGGCGGACTCGTCAGTCACGCGGCCGTGGTTGCGCGTGGGTGGGGAAAGCCCGCGGTAGTGGGAGCTGAGTCGATTCGCATCGACGACACCTCGTTTTCGGTAAATGGCGCAGTGGTGAATCGGGGCGATGTGATTTCGCTGGACGGTTCAACGGGAGAAATCATCCTTGGCGCCATGCCCCTGGCCGAGCCGTCGCCACCTGACGAGTTCTTCACCATATTGAAGTGGGCTGACGACATTCGTCGCGGCAAGTTGGGCGTTCGTGCCAATGCTGATACGGCAGAAGATGCCCGACGTGCACGCGAGTACGGGGCAGAGGGGATTGGTCTGTGTCGCACCGAGCACATGTTCCTCGGGCCCGAACGACTGCCGATTGTACGACGGATGATTCTTGCGACGACCGACGACGAGGAGTCCGCCGCGCTTGCCGCACTGTTGGAGGCACAGACCACTGACTTCACGGCACTGCTGCGCGAAATGAGTGGGCTGCCCGTCACCGTTCGTCTACTCGACCCGCCGCTGCACGAGTTTCTTCCTGACGTCACTGAATTGCGGATCAAGGAGGCGACGGCAGGACTTTCTCCTGACGAAGAGCAGTTGGTGGCCGCGGCCGAGTCGTGGGCGGAGGTCAACCCGATGCTGGGCACGCGCGGGGTTCGGCTTGGCGTGTTGAAGCCGGGCTTGTATGCGATGCAGGTGCGTGCGTTAATGACTGCGGCCGACATTGTCGCCAACGAGGGACTTGAACCGATCGTCGAAGTCATGATTCCGCTCACGGTGACGAAGGAAGAGCTCGCACTTGCGCGGAGTTGGGTAGAGGAGGCGATCGTCGACCACGGTCGTTCACCAAAGGTGGTGCCCAAGGTTGGCTCGGCAGGGAAAGCCCCTAAACGTCCGAAGGTCACGATCGGCACGATGATCGAAACACCTCGTGCCGCGCTCGTAGCGGGCGAACTCGCTGAGGTAGCCGACTTCTTTAGCTTCGGCACCAACGATTTGACGCAGATGACCTTTGGCTTTAGCCGTGACGATGTTGAGTCTCGGATGATGCCCGCGTATCTCAAGGCCGGGTTGCTGCAGCGCAATCCCTTCGAGACGATCGATGCGGCGGGAGTGGGTGAACTGGTGTCGATGGCGGCGAAACGTGGCAGGCGAACTCATCGTTCCCTCACGTTGGGCGTGTGTGGCGAGCATGGCGGTGACCCCGACTCGATCGCCCTGTTTCATCGTGCTGGCCTCGATTATGTGAGTTGCTCGCCGTATCGCGTTCCCGTTGCCCGCCTTGCAGCGGCTCAGGCGATCATCGGCAAATCCACCGCGTCGTAACCCACGGCGGCCTTCAGGCGGCGGCACCACGACCAGTACTCTGTGTCCGTGGCGATCGCGAACGATGACATCGAGCGGTTGCGTGACACCGTTTCGATCGTGGACGTGGTCCAGGCGTATCTGCCGCTGCGACGCGTCGGTCGCAATTTTGTGGGACTGTGCCCCTTTCATGCAGAGAAGTCTGGGTCGTTCAATGTGCGTGAGGAGACGAAGCGGTATCGCTGTTTCGGCTGTGGCGCGTCGGGCGACGTGTTCAAGTTCGTGCAAGACATGGAACACCTCGACTTCGTGGGGGCCGTCGAGCACCTAGCCAACAAGATCGGCATGCAGCTCACATATACGACAGGTGGGCAGAGCAAGGATCGGCAGCGACGAAAAGCGTTGATTGAGGTCATGGCTAACGCTGTCGAGTGGTATCACCAGCGGCTGCTCACGAGCCCGGACGCAAAGGCTGCGCGTGACTACCTGCGCGAGCGCGGCCTCGCCGGAGACGTGGCCCGCACCTTCAAATTGGGATGGGCGCCCGATGACTGGGACGCACTGAGTCGCGATCTCGACGTGCCGCTCGACATGTTGAAGGAAGTTGGCTTGGCGTTTGTAAACAAGCGAGGCAAGGCCCAAGACTCCTTTCGCGCACGGGTGATGTTTCCGATCTTCACCGATGCCGGCGAGCCGGTGGCGTTTGGTGGTCGCGTATTGCCCGGCTCTACCGATCCCGCCAAGTACAAGAACTCATCCGAGACGTCGATCTACGCAAAATCCAAGACGCTGTATGGACTCAACTGGGCGAAGCAGGATGTCGTCACTGCCGATCAAGTGATTGTGTGTGAGGGCTATACGGACGTGATCGGGTTTCATCGCGCGGGTATCACGCGGGCAGTGGCCACGTGTGGCACTGCGCTGACCGAAGAACACGTGCGCCTGCTCAAACGATTCGCCAACAACGTGGTGCTCGCCTTCGATGCTGATCAGGCGGGCCAGGGTGCAGCCGAACGGTTTTACGAATGGGAGAGTCGCTACAAGGTGAGCGTCAGCGTGGCGCGGTTTCCTGAGGGCAAAGACCCGGGCGACATGGCCTCAATAGACCCCGAGGGGTTGGCGCAGGCGGTCAAGACCGCACAGCCATTTTTGGGCTTCCGGCTCCAGCGGGTGCTGGGGGCGTCATCGCTCGCGTCGCCCGAGGCACGTTCGCGCGCCGCCGAAAACGCCATGGCGGTGGTCAATGAACACCCCGATCTCAACGTACGCAAGATCTACGCCGGCGAGGTTGCCAGCCATGTGGGTATTCCCGCGGCCGACCTGATGCGCGTCGCCGAGCGCCGCACCCGCAACCCGGCCGTGGAGGTGCCGGTGTCGAGTGCAGTCACGCACCGTCGCGAGAATGCCGAGTTTGTGGCGATTGCCCTGATGATTCAGCAGTGGGACGAAATTGCCCCCTGGATGGTCGAGGCACTATTTGTAGATGATGTGTACCGCCGGGCTTTCCTCGCATTGGGCGAGTCGCAGGGCGATGTCAACGCGGCAATCGAGGCGGCTGACCCTGATGCGCGCGAAGCACTCGAGCGCGCAGCGGTTGCTGACGTCGAGGCTCAACCGATGGCTGAGGCATTGAACTTGATCGCCGCGGCAGTGCGCCGCGAGTTGACGCATCGCACGATGATCGCTGACCCCGATCAGATTCGTGAGGATCGTGAGGCGCGATTGCTGCTTGAACAACTCGATAACCCGCTGACCGCCGACGCTGCAGCCGGCGAACTGCTCGGGTGGCTGGGATCGCGGAGTCCCGCATGAGACTGCGGGTGGACTCCGGACCGGATGCGGTTCGGCTCTACCTGAACGAGATCGGCCAAGTCGACTTACTCACCGCCGACGACGAGCGCAGACTGGGGAAGGCCATTCGCGATGGTCTCGACGCGCAAGCCGCTTTGGATCGTGCACCCGCTTCGCTCGGCCTCAAAGAGCGTCGCGAACTGCAGCGCGTGGTGCGCGATGGGGCAAAGGCAAAGGATCACATGGTGCGGGCGAATCTCCGCTTGGTGGTCTCGATTGCGCGTCGTTACGACCGCAAGGAACTACATCTTGCCGACTTGATTCAAGAGGGAAACATCGGGCTGATGCATGCGGCCGAAAAATACGACTTCCAAAAAGGATTCAAGTTTTCGACGTATGCCACCTGGTGGATCCGCCAGGCCATGACGCGCGCGATGGCCGACCAGGGACGCAACATTCGTATCCCTGGTCACATGATGGAAGTGGTCAACCGCGTGCAACGCGTGGAGCGTGAGTTAGCCACCGAGCTTGGCCGCGATCCGCTGCCGGAAGAGGTGGCAGACCGCAGTGGGTTGAGCGTGGAGAAGCTGCTGGAGGTGATGCAAATCGCGTTGTCGACCACGAGCCTGGATGCGCCCGTTGGGTCAGATGCCGACGATCTGACCGTGGGGGACACGATCGCCAGTCAGGATGCGTCAAACGACCCATTGGAGTCGACGGAACGTAAACAACTCGGCGAGGCTATTGAACGCACGCTGAGTGACTTGCCCGACCGCGACCAAGACATCGTTGCGATGCGTTTTGGTATCGGTAAATATGCGGGACAACCGCATACCTTGGAAGACGTTGCCAAAAAAATGAACGTCACGCGCGAACGCGTGCGACAGATTGAGCAGAAAACACTGGCGCGACTCCGCCATCCCCACAACAGCGCCAACCTGCGAGCCTTTCTCGACGGCAACTAGCCTGACGCCATGACGCAGGCGACCCCGCGCCGCAAGGCGACCGATTGGATGGTGCTGGGTCTCAATGCGCAGGGGCGTGCGGGCCGCAAGCCGGACTATCTCGTCACTGAGGAGCCGATGGAGATTCGCGTGGCGGTGCCGGGCAAGGATGCCGAGCAGATTGCGGTGACGATGCGCACGCCCGGACACGACTTCGAACTCGCGGTCGGGTTTCTTTTCACCGAGGGCATCATCACCGCGCCGGGCGACCTGCGCGGGGTGAAGTACTGCGATGGCGAGAACGAACAGCTCTACAACATCGTCACCGTGGACCTCGTGAAGCCCTTCGATGAGGCCTTGGCGCGGCGTGCGATGGTTACGTCAGCGAGTTGTGGAATTTGCGGTACGGAGTCGATCGATCAGTTGCTTACCTCCACGACGCCTCTTCAAGCCGAAGTGGGGCCTGTGCTGTCTGCTGATGTGCTGCTCGGTGTTGCCGACGCAGTGCGCGAGTCGCAACCGACGTTCGACCGCACGGGAGGACTGCATGCGTCTGCGCTGTTCGACGCTGCGGGCATGATCACACTTGTGCGCGAAGATATTGGACGCCACAATGCGGTGGACAAGGTGGTGGGGCGCGCGGTGCTGGACAAGTCCGTTCCGCTCACCGCCTTCGGCCTATTCTGCAGTGGTCGCTTGTCGTTTGAGATCATCCAAAAGGCGGCGATGGCCCGCATTGCGTTCATCGTCGCTGTTGGTGCGCCCTCCAGCCTTGCGGTGCAGACCGCCGAACGTCTGGGCATCACCACTGTCGGATTCCTACGTGACGGTAAGGCCAACGTGTACACCCACCCACACCGGGTTGCGGTGTAGTTGCGCCTTAGGCATTTTCGAGTTCGCGCAACAGCCCCACCATTGCGTTGAGCGATTCGTAGCGCCAGCGGCGCACGAGGTCGGCTGTGGGAGTTACATCCCCTCGTGAATTGCGGAGTGCGGCGGCCATTGGTTCGAAATGCTGGCGCTGCGTGGCGGCGAGTGCGCGATTCGACATGCCGCGCCGGGACCGCAGGGCAAACTTGGCGAGTAACTCGAGGCGCGCATCGCGTGGGTGCGTGACGACGGCGTCGAGCCATTCGCGCGTGAGTTCTCGTCCGCGTGCAGTCGCGTGGTAAATCGTGCGTGGGGCGCCGCGTTGTCCCGCCTCGGTGCGGGCCGGTTCGATGAGTCCCACCACAGCGAGCGCATCAATGGATCGATAGATGAGTGGGCGGCGCACGGTGATGGCCATCGCCAGGGCGTCATCGTCGGCGAGCGCCTTGGCCACGCCGAACCCGTGTTGGGGCGCCTCATCGATCACGGCCAAGACGACTTGGTCGAGGAGTGATCGGTCATTTAGTCTCATTGAGACTATGAGGATAACGGGAAGGTCCCGCGCCGGAATCGCGCTGCTCGTACTCGGGGTCGCCGTTCTCAGCTGGGGCGGGGCCGCCACGGCTCATCCCACCTCGACGGTGCGCGGCGAGATCGTCGTGTCGGCGGCGGCATCGCTGACCGAGAGCTTCACGGCGTTGGGCAAGCGCTTTCGCCTGCTGTATCCGCAGGCGCGCGTGCGTTTCAACTTTGGCTCCACAACGGCACTCGTGAACCAGATTGCTTCCGGTGCACCCGTCACGGTATTCGCATCGGCCGATCTTGCATCGCAGGATCGTCTGATGCAGTCGGGCAACGTGGTGACGACGCCGCGCGTGTTTGCACGTAACACCATGATGATCGCGGTCAAGCCGGGTAATCCACAGCGCATTCGCTCGGTAGCCGATCTGGCGAATGTCGGTACCGTGGCGCTGTGTGGCAAAACCGTGCCATGCGGGGTGTATGCGGCATCGGTGCTGCAGCGCGCGGGCGTCACCATTGCCGAGTCGTCGATTACGCGCGGCATTGATGCCAAGGCGACCATGGCCGGAGTGACGTTCGGTGATGCCGCCGCCGCACTCGTGTACGTAACCGATGTGCGGGCTAGCGGTAAGTCGGTGACTGCGGTGTCGATCCCGTCGCGCCACAACGTGCGCAATGTGTATGGCATCTCACTCGTGCGCGGTGGCCCGAATGCCGCAGTTGGTCGTGCATTCATGAACTATGTGCTGTCGACTGAGGGGCGCCAAGTGCTGAAGGGTTTCGGCTTTCTTGCGCCGTAACGTCTCGCCTTGGCGCCTTGTCGTGGTCGGTGCGGCCGCGCTTGGTTTCATGTTTGTCGCGTTGCCACTTGTGGGGTTGCTCGCGCGCACGCCGTGGCGTGATCTCGCCGATCAACTCGCCTCGCCCGAGGCCCGCGCGGCACTGCGACTGTCGCTCGGCACATCACTGGCCGCCACCGTGTTGGTCGTCGTGGCGGGGTTACCCATGGCGTGGGTGCTCGCGCGGTATCGATTTCCCGGACGCCGCCTGATGCGCGCCGTGATCATCGTGCCGTTGGTGATGCCGCCGGTGGTTGCGGGTGTGGCCTTGCTCGCCGTGTTCGGCCGCAACGATGGCCTCATCGGTCGCGCGTTGTTCGACCTGTTCGGCACGCAACTCACCTTCAGTCCGCTCGGCGTCGTTGTCGCGGAGGCCTTTGTCGCATTGCCGTTTTTTGTCCTTGCAGCCGAGGCGGGGATTGCCGGAGTCGATCGTCGCTTCGAGCAGGTCGCCGCCACGCTCGGGGCACGATCGCCGTATGTGGCGCGCGCAGTGGTGCTGCGACTCGCAGCACCTGCACTTGGTGCGGGGGTGGTCGTTGCCTGGGCGCGCGCACTTGGTGAATTTGGTGCCACCATTACCTTTGCCGGCAACATCGAAGGACGCACGCAAACCCTGCCGCTGGCCGTGTATGTGTTGTTGGAAAGAAACCCCGAGGGTGCGTTCGCGCTGAGCGTGGTGATGATCGCGGTGGCGATCGGCGTACTTGTTGCACTGCGCGGTCGATACATGGGGGGCATGCGATGACGCTCGAGGTACACGGTAGGGCGCGCGTGGGCACTTTCGTGTTGCATATCGACCTGACGATCACCGGTGAAACAGTGGCAATTGTCGGCGATAACGGCGTCGGCAAGACCACGCTGTTGAACGTGGTAGCGGGGATCGTGCAGCTTGAGTCGGGCAGTGTCACGCTCGGTGGCGAAGTTGTCGACGACCCCCGCGTGGGCATCTGTGTGACATCGCAGCGCCGTGGCGTGGCAATGCTGTTTCAGGATCCGTTGCTGTTTCCACATCTTTCCGTGCTCGACAACGTTGCGTTTGCTCTGCGCCGCCGGGGTATTGCGCGCGAGCACGCCCGCAATGAGGCACTCGACGCATTAGTGCGATTCGGTGTGGGCGATCTTGCGTCGCGAGGAATCGACACGCTGTCGGGTGGTCAGGCCCAGCGTGTGGCGCTCGCCCGTGCGCTCGTGTGCGATCCGCGCGTGGTGTTGCTGGACGAGCCGTTCAGTTCACTCGACCGTCGGACGCGAGAAGAATTCCGCGCGATGTTGGCAGATGATTTTGCTGCGATGTCCTCGCCGCGACTCATCGTGACACACGACGACGCCGACATTGCCGCACTTTGTTCACGGCAGATCGAAGTGGTGATGACAGGCCCACGCGAGGCCTGTGTGTCAGGAGAAGGTGGCCTGACTCGCTGACGTGGCAGCCAGTACGTCTTCGTTCAGCGTGATGCCGAGCCCTGGTTCGTCGCTGAGGGTGATCCACCCCGCGTCGTCGATTTCGATTGTGTTGGCAAGTACGTAGTCGCGGCGTTGTGTCGTCCACTCGGGTGGGTCGAACGGAAACTCAATAAACGGCGCACCTACTGTGCCCGCGGTGACATGGAGGTTGGCCATCACGCCGATGCCGTTACCCCACGTGTGTGGGGTGAAGATCTTGCCGGCAGCCGCAACCTGTCGGGCAAAAGCAGCAAGTCCGGTGATGCCTTGAGTGCAGACCACATCGGGTTGAAATACGTCGAAGCATCCACGCGACAACAGTTCGCGGAATTCGTAGGGCTCGCGTGTCATCTCGCCGCCGGCAATGCGAATACCGACGCGCTTCTTGAGCTCGACGAGGCCGTCGTAGTCGCCGCGGTGAAGCGGTTCTTCCATCCAATACACGCCGTGTCGCTCCAGTACGGCCGCCACTTCGGTGGCGTGGTCGACGGTCCATGGGGCGGCGATATCCCATGGCATGCGCCACCCTTGGTTGCAGTCGACCATCAACTCGAGCGAGTCGCCCGTGGCGTCGCGAATGGCCTTCACGACCGCGAGGTCGTCATCAAGTTTCGGACGCCCGAATCGCACCTTGAGGGCGGGGTAGCCGAGCGCGATACAGCGCTTGGCCACCTCGACCATGTCGGGAATCGATCGATGCACGCCGGAAGACGCGTATGCGCGAATGCGGTTGCTGTGCCCGCCGAGCAGCTGCCATACCGGTTGACCCTTGATCTTGCCGATTAGGTCCCACAGCGCAACGTCCATCGGCCACGGGCGCCCGGCATGAAACTCCACGTTCGATAGCACTGCGTTGTGTCGTTCGATGTTGAGCGGGTCTTCACCGAGGAAATACCGCTCGTAGTCGGAAAAGCCGTACATGGCATCACCCGAGCCCACCCCGCAACGCCCCTCCGAGTCGAACACGCGCACGATCGTCGCGGGGAAGTGGGTGCGTGGACGCGTGTCCCACGAGGCGGGAAACGGCGGATCGAGTGGCAGCCGGTGATGGGAGATCTCGATCCGGCTGATGGTCGACATGTTTTAGCTGCGCATCCGTGATCCGTTCGGGTCGAGGATCGGTTCGTGCAAGATCGTCGCCGGGCGACGCTTGCCGATGATCTCGATCTCGAAGCCGGATGTCTGGGAGACCAGTTCGGTGGGGATGTAGCCCATTGCCAGTGATGCCTGCGAGTAGTGCGCATAACCACCGGAGGTGATCCAGCCCACGACTTCGCCGTTATGCCACACGGGCTCGTCGCCAATCACGTCTGCGGGAGCGTCGGGATCGACGTCGACTTTGAATACGACAAGCTTGCGCTTTGGCCCGCCGTCGGCGATTTCCTTCTCCACCGCCGCACGGCCAATGAAGTCGTGATCGAACTTGAGCGAGCGATCCATCGCCGCTTCGAGCGGTGTGTAAATGGGCCGATATTCACGGAACCAGGTGCCGAAGCTCTTTTCCAGTCGCATGGTGATGAGCGCTCGGAAACCGAAGAGCCGCATGTCGAACTCGCGGCCAGCGTCCCAGATCAAGTCGAACAGATAGCGCTGGTATTCGGGTGCCATCCACATCTCGTAACCGAGGTCGCCCGTATAGGTCATACGCGACAACCAGATCGGCGCCATGCCGATGTTTGCCTTGCGGAAGGCCATGAATGGAAAGTCCTTGGTGGCGAGCGAGGTGTCGGTGAGCTTCTGCAACACGTCGCGCGAACGAGGTCCGGCCACGGTGAGGCCGACCATCGACAGCGACAGGTTCTCGAAGCGAATGGATGAGTTCTTCGGCAGATGATCGAGGAACCAGCGCGGGTGGTGTACCTCGGCTGCCTGCGACCCGAAGAGATGGAACTCCTCTTCGCCCACGCGTGATACCGAGAACTCGCCGACAATCTTGCCCTGCGGGTTGAGCATCGCTGTGAGCACGGTGCGGTTCATTGCCGGTAGTGCGTTGGTGAACAGACTCGAGAGCCACGCAGAGGATCCCTTGCCGCTCACCTTGTACTTGGCGAAGTTCGACGCCTCAGAGAATCCGACGCGCTCGCGCACCGCGCGCGACTCTTCAGCCACGATGGGGAATGCATTCGAGCGATAGAAGGTGATGTTTTCCACCGGCTCTTCGCCCTTCTTCTGGAACCACAGCGGGTGTTCGAGTCCGAAGCCTGCACCCCACACCGCGTTGTGCTCGGTGAGTCGGTCGTAGATCGGCGTAGTGAGCAGCGGTCGTGCTGCGGGGAGTTCCTCGTTGGGGAACGTGATGCGGAAGCGCCGCGAATAGTTTTCGCGGACCTTTGCATTGGTGTAGGCAAGTGTGGCGAAGTCGCCGTACCGGGCAACGTCCATGGCCCAAATGTCGGCGCCTGGGTCGCCGTTGACGATCCAGCTGGCAAGTGACAAGCCGACGCCGCCGCCTTGCGACAAGCCGGCCATCACCGCACAAGCCGACCACATGCCGCGCATGCCCTTGATGGGGCCGACGAGTGGGTTGCCGTCGGGGCTGAACGTGAAGGGGCCGTTGACGAACTTCTTGATTCCGGCGCGACCGACGGCGGGGAAGTGGGCGAAGCCGCGCTCCAGTTCGGGCGAAATGCGATCCAAGTCGTGCGGGAGCAACTGGAACACGAAGTCCCACGGCGTTTCCTTTGGCGCCCATGGGCGGTTTTCCTGCTCGTAGGTACCCAGCAAAATGCTCTGGCCTTCCTGGCGAGCGTAGATCTCGCCGGCGAAGTCGATCATGTGCGGCAACTCGCGGCCGTGCTTCTTGTTGTATTCGATGACTTCATCCATTGGCTCGGTCATCAAGTAGTGGTGCTCCATTGCCAACACCGGCAACTCGAGACCGGCCATACGTCCTACTTCGCGCGCCCACAGGCCACCCGCGTTAACGACGTGCTCGGCATGAATGACGTGGTCCTTGTCGGTAATGACGTCCCAGGTACCGTCCTCGCGTTGCGACAAACCTGTCACCCACGTGTTGGTATACACCTCGGCGCCCCGGTTGCGAGCGCAGATCGCATACGCGTGCGTGACGCCGTAGGGATCTACCGAACCTTCGTCTTCGTCGAACAGCGCGCCGACGAAGTACTTTTCCTCGAGGAGTGGGTTGAGTTCTTTTGCTTCCTTCATGGAGATCATTTCCATGTGCATGCCCAAGTAACGGCCGCGGGCTTGCGCCATGCGCAGCCAGTCGAGACGCTCGGGCGTGTCGGCAAGTTGCAAGCCGCCGGGCAAGTGAATGCCGCAGTTCTGGCCGGACTCCTTTTCGATCTCCTTGTACAGGTTGACGGTGTATTGCTGCAGGCGCGCCACGTTGGGGTCGCCGTTCAGCGTGTGCATACCGCCGGCGGCGTGCCACGTGGAGCCGGCCGTGAGCTCCTTGCGCTCGAGCAACACCACGTCGCTCCAGCCTTCCTTGGTGAGGTGATAGAGAACCGACGCGCCAACAACGCCGCCGCCGATGACTACAACTTGGGCCGATGATTTCATGAGTGTTCGTGTTCGCTTTCTCGGTGGATGTCGGTTAGAAGTCGGTCTTCACGCCGCCTTCGGCGACGCGACGGGCGGTGAATGCGGCAAGTTCTTCAGCGATCGCGGGATCGATCGCGGGCGGCGCGTACTCGGCGAGAAATGCGGCGGCGAGTTCGGCGGCTTTCTGATCGGCGGTCGGCTTGCCGGCCTCGGCCCAGGTTTCGTAATTGCGCCAGTCGGACAAGAGCGGCTTGTAGAAGGCAGTGCGAAATCGGTCCTGTGTGTGTTGCACGCCAAAGAAGTGGCCGCCTGGGCCCACCTCGCCGATGGCCTCATGGGCCAATGTTTCGGCATCCACGACGATGGGTTCGAGATACTCGGCGATCATTGCCAGCAAGTCGGCATCGAGAATGAACTTCGACAGCGAGGCGTGCAGACCGCCTTCCATCCAACCGGCACCATGCATCAACACGTTGACGCCACCTTGAATTGCTCCCCACAGCGAAAAGACACTTTCGTAGGCGGCCTGCGCATCGAGTGCGTTTGCGGCGCACACGTTGCTCGAACGAAACGGCACGCCGTAGCGACGTGCAAGTTGGCCGCCGGCCATTGCCGTGCGCATGTACTCGGGTGTGCCGAACGCGGGGGCGCCAGATTGCATGTCGACGTTCGAGGTAAAGCCGCCGTAGGCGACCGGTGCGCCGGGGTTGACCACTTGCGTGAACACCATGCCTGCTAGCGCTTCGGCGTTCTGTAGCGACAACGCGCCCGCCAGCGTGACGGGCGCCATTGCGCCGGCCAACGTGAACGGGGTGATGATTACCACCTGATTGTGCTTGGAGAACTCCATGATGCCCTGCAGCATCGGAATGTCGAGGCGCAGCGGCGATGACGAGTTGATGATGGTGAACACGGAGGGTTCACGATCGATCTGCTCCTGCGATACGCCGCGAGCAATGCGCACCATCTCGAGCACGTCTTGGTTGCGTTGCGCGCCAAGGCTGTAACAGTGGATCGCCTTGTCGGTATACGTGAGCATGTCGTGGGTGGTCTCGAGATGGCGGATCGACGAATGAATGTCGACCGGCTCGACTGGATAGCCCGCAACGAAGTGCACGATGTTGAACATCTGGGTGAGCTTGAGCAGGTCGCGGAAGTTTTCACGAGTGCCGGCGTGGCGGGTGCCGTCTAGTTCCACGAAGTTTGGCGGGCTGGCCACGCTGCCAAACGCCATCCAGTTGCCGCCGATCTTCAGCGAGTGATTCGGGTTCCGTGCGTGCAAGGTGAATTCGCTGGGGCACGTCTTAATGGTCTCCATCACGAACGCAGGATCAAAGCGCACGCGCTGGTCGGTGATGGACACCCCGTCTTTCGGCAGCATCTTGCGCGCCTCGGGCTCGAGGAAGTCAATGCCGTGCTCGGACAACACGCGCAACGAGGCCTGATGGATGGACTCAATCTCGTCGTCAGACAGCACCTTCGTTGGCCCGTACGTCATCCGCGGTTGCTTGAACGGCTTCTGCTCCGGCAAACGCGAGCGCGTTGCTGCGCCTTGGCGGTCTCGGCCACGACGACGTTGAGCACCCGATGCTGATTCGCTCACAGTTCCCCTTTGTGCTGAAGGTCGGGTTCACCCAACCCGAGAGGGCAGGCTAGTTGCCTTTGCGCCGGCGAATCTCCTCGGAGATGGCGGGAACCACCTTGTGCAGATCGCCAATAACGGCGTAGCCCGCCTTGGTCACGATGTTGGCTTCCTTGTCAAGGTTGATGGCGATGATGTTCTTCGACGCCATGGCGCCCACCCAGTGTTGGATGGCCCCCGAGATGCCGCAGGCGATGTAGACGTCTGGGGCGATGCGGGTACCGGTCTGGCCCACCTGATCGGTGTGATTACGCCAGCCGTTGTTCGTGACTGCACGCGAACAGCCGACCACGCCGCCGAGTAGTCCGGCGAGCTCCTCGAGTGGGGCGAAGGCCTCGGCCGATCCCACGCCGCGGCCACCACTCACGACTACCGGCGCGGTGGCCAACGTGACGCCGGCAACACGCTCCACGCGGTCGCGCACGAACGAATGCAGTGCCGCATCGGGAAGTGCAACGTCGACAACGTTGGTGGATACGGCGATAGGCGCCTCGCTCGGCTCCACCGTGTGGTTGGCAAGGGTGACGAGCTTGATTGGCGCGTCGAGTTCGGCGGCTTCCATCAGCGACCCACCCCAGCGCGTACGCACGACCTTGAGCGGCTGTGGGCCGGTGAACTCGGCGTCGAACTCGGCGCAGTTCATCGCAGCAGGCAGGTCGAGTCGCGCAGCGATCTGTGCGATGAGTTCGTGTCCGCGGTCGGTGCCACAACCCATCACTACTTGTGGAGTAATCGACTGCACAAGCGTGGCTGCTGCAGCGCCCCATGCTTCGGGGCCGTAGTCGACGAGGGCATCGTGATGGAGTTGGTGCACGGTTTGTGCGCCGTGGCGTGCCAGCACGTCGGCGAGTGCGTCAGCATTCGCACCAATGGTGACCGCCTCTACGCGAGTGTTCATTTGCGAAGCCAGGCTGCGTGCGGCGGTCAGCATGCCAAGGGCGTGCGCCGACAGCGTGCCGCGGTCGTGTTCGATGATGGCGACAACGGTCATTTGAGCACTCCCAACTCGACGAGCAAGTCGACCACTGCGGGGGCCGCTTCTGGGCCGGTGCCCAGAATTTGCGTGTTGCTCACGCGCTCGGGTGGACGTTGCAGCGTGATCATGCGCAAGCCACCGACGGGTGCGGGTACCTCGACTCGGCCAACGTCGGCCTTCTTCGAGGCGAGTCGTCCCTTCATCGTCGGGTAGCGCGGCAAGTTGATGCCTTCCTTGATGCCGACTGCCGCCGGCATGGGTAGTCGGTAGATCTCTTGGCCGGCATCACTCTCGCGACGCACGACGGCAGTCGTGCCGTCGACCTCAAGTCCCTTTGCGCCGTTCACCATGGGTCGGCTGAGCGCGAGCGCAGTGCGAATGCCCACCTGATACCCACATGAATCGGCCGACTCGTTGCCGAAGAGCACCAAATCGAAGGCACCGTCGGCGGCCTCGAGTTGGGAAATGACTTGCGTAATTGCCGCAGCGGTGCGCTGTGGATCCCAGTCGCGATCATCGATCGGCACGAGCACCGCCTTGGCTGCGCCCACACTGACTGCCGTGCGTAGTTGTTCCTCCGCCTCAGCGGGGCCAAGCGTCAGCACCGTGGCGTCGCCACCATGCTGTTCGACGAGTTGCACCGCTGCCTCTACTGCGCATTCCTCGTGCGGGCTCACGGTGAAGCCCAGGAATGCGGTGTCGACTGCTTGGCCGTCTTCGGTGATGTTGATGCGTGCGCCGGGAGCCGGCACACGCTTCACGCAAACGAGGATCCTCATGGCGCTTAGCGCTTCATGCGCTCATCGTTCGGGTCGAACAGCGGCTGGCTGCCGACACGCGCGACGCGCACGGGGTAGAGCTCGTTCATGTACATCACGCGCAACTCGTTGCCCTCGACTGCGTGCTCGGGGGTGAGATACGCCAGCAAGAGATACGAGCCGAGCGATGGTGCAGCGCCTGCCGTGGTGACGCGCGAGACGCGACCCTTGGCATCCACGATGCGCTGGCCATCCTTGGTGAGGATGGGCTCGTTGCCGCCGGTGGGGAAGCGCTTGATGCCGGACTTGCTGGTGTGGTCGAGCATCTCGAGGGTGCACATGATCGCCGCCGGCTTTTCTTCGCGGGCCTTGAGGTACGCGGCCTTGCCGATGAAGTCGGCCGACTTGACCTTGGGGCGGGCAAGTCCGGCCTCGACGGGTGTGTACTCGCTCTCGAGTTCGGCGCCCATCAGGCGGTAACCCTTCTCGATGCGACCGGTGACGGCATAGACGCCCATGCCGACGGGAATGATGCCGAACTCTTCGCCGGCCTTGGCGATGGAGTCCCACAGGCGCAAGCCGTGCTCCATCTTGGTGTAGACCTCCCAGCCGTTTTCGCCGACGTAGGAGATGCGGAACATCCACGCGGGAACGCCATCGATGAGCACTTCGCGCACCGAGCCGTAGGGGAAGTTGGCCTGCGACACGTCGAAGGGCACCAACTTGCCTTCGGCGTCGAGGTTCATCGTCGCCTTGGCCATGGTCTTTTCCGCGTTCGGGCCCCACACGCCGATCGTGCACAGCGACGACGACATGTCGGTGAACGTCACCGATCCGTCAGTCGGCATGTGACGGGTGAACCAGTACTTGTCGCGGCCACCGTCGAAGGCACCGGTGATGACACGGAAGTGGTCCTGGCCGAGTCGCATGATCGTGAGGTCGCCGCGGAATCCACCCTGTGGCGTGAGCAGCGGTGTGTACACCGACTTGCCGACTGCAACGTCGACATTATTGACGCACATGTACTGCAGGAAGTTCATCGCGCCAGGGCCGGTGAAGTCGAACTCGTTGAATGCAGTGAGGTCGACCATGCCCACCGACTCGCGCATCTGCAAGTGTTCGGCATTGGTGATGGGCGACCACCAGCGGGCGTCCCACTCGTGCGGGCGCGGCTGGCATACCTCGGGGAACTTGTCCATCAACTTCGCGTTGGAAGCAAACCACTGCGGGCGCTCCCAGCCACGTGCGTCGAAGAACGTTGCGCCGAGCGCTTCTTCGCGTGCGTAGAAGGGGCTGCGGCGCATGTCGCGCTGCGATGCCCACTGCTCACGAGGGTGCACGATGCCATAGGTCTTGTTGAAGTGTTCCGCACAGCGTGCGTAGATGTGGTGGTCAGTCTTTTCGTGCGGGTAGAACCGGCTGATGTCAGACGAGTGCGGATCGCACAAGTGCGGGTAGCCATAGGTCATCCATTCGGCGACTAACTGCGCGATGCCGGGTCCTTCCTTGATCCACACGGCTGCGGCCGACCACAGGTTCTTCACTTCGACCGTCTCGCCGAGCACCGGCATGGCATCGGGTGTGAGGGACAGCAATCCGTTGATCGCGTACTTGATCTCGGCATCGCCGAGCATGTCCATCAACTCGATGGCTTGTTCCATTTGCGGATCGAAGTCATCCATCGTGAGCGGCAACTCGGTCGGCGACAGCGCAGAGGCCTCGTTCGACGGGATGTCGTTGGGGTGCATAAAGATCGGACGGTGGGCGTACGAGCCGACTTCCATCGAGCCAGTGCTCTGACGCTCGTAGCAGAACGTGTCCATGTCGCGGATGATGGGGAATGCCACTTCGGCGTTTGTCTTCTGCAAGACGTCGAGCGGGCCCACGTCGGCCATCTGGTGCACGGCGGGGGTGAGCGGAATGTTGGCACCAGCCATCTCGGCGATGCGGGGGCTCCACACGCCACACGCAATGACGACGTATTCGGCTTCGATGCGCCCCTTATTGGTGACGACGGCCTTGATTGCGCCGTTTTCGGTTTCGAGATCGAGTACTTCGGTGTTGGCGAAGACCGTGGCGTGGCCAGCCTTGACGGCACTTTCGCGCATCAGCGTGCCGGTCTGCAGCGAGTCGACTACTGACACGCTTGGGGTGTAGAAGCCGCCGAGGATGATGTCTTCATTAATGAAGGGCACGAGTTCCTTGATCTCGGCTGGCGTGAGCAACTTGGAGTCGATGCCCCAGGCTTTGGCTGAGGTCATGCGACGGTTGAACTCTTCAAGGCGCTCGGGCGTGCGAGCGACTTCGATACCGCCGCAGGTGTTGTTCATGCCAAGTGCCACATATTGCTGCTGCGACGCCAGCGTGAGCAGCGCCATTTCCTTGTTGTGGTCAGTGGGGAAGATGAAGTTAGAGGCGTGGCCCGTGGAGCCTCCGGGGTTGGGGAGTGGCCCCTTGTCGATGAGCACCATGTCGGTCCATCCCAACTTGGACAGATGCCCAACCAGACAGTTGCCGACAATGCCTGCGCCAATGACTACGCACTTGGCTCGACTTGGAAACTCGCTCACGTGACAACCCCCTTGAAGATTTGCCTTGTCGGATGGACGAAGGCCTGACAAATCGCTAATATATCAGCGCAATATCAACCGGCGTCAAATCGCCTCACCACTCGGGTGGGGATACGCGGCGGTGCAGAGGAAAGGGAACGTGCGTGAGCGTGTCATTGAGTGAACGGGCCTACTACGAGATCCGGGACCTCATCGTGCGCGTCGATCTTGCCCCCGGTGACGTGATCCGCGAAGACGATCTGCAGGAGCGTCTCGGCATTGGGCGCACGCCCATCCGTGAAGCGCTCCAGCGTTTGGCGCGCGATCAGTTCGTCACCGTGATCCCGCGTCGAGGCATGTTGGTGTCGGGCGTGGACGTCACCGAGTTGTCCATGTTGTACGAGACCCGCACGATCCTGGAGCCCTATGCCACCCGGCTGGCTTGTGCCCGCGGCCGCAGCGAACACTGGGAGGCGATGGCGACCGCGCTCGAGGGCGCGCGCAAATCGGGTGTAAGTAACGATCAACTGATGGCGATCGATCGCACCTGTCACGAAATTGTCTGGAGCGCTTCGGGTAACCGTTTCCTTACTGACACCTTGGACATGCTCTACGCCCAGAGTGACCGCCTGTGGCATTTATATCTGTCCGACGTTGCCGACATGAAGCACGCGGTCGAAGAACACGCCGAGATCCATGAGGCACTTGTGGCCGGCGATAGCGATCGCGCGGCGCATCTTGCCGAGGCGCACATGCGGGCATTTGACGACGAAATCAGCCAGGCTGTGCGCCGTCGTCTCGGCGGACGCATCGACGCCTAGGAAGAGTGGGGAATCGACGCCCCACCCGGTGAGGCGTCCATCGCGCCTCATATCTTGCTGATATATGTGACGATCGGCTCGCTATATAGTGGAGTCGCTCATCGACGTCGAACAGCGAGGTTCACTCATGTCGTTTCCTTCCGATCTGGAAATTGCCCGCGCGGGCAAGCCGAAGCCGCTGAAGGAGATCGCGGCCATGATGGGGATTGGCGACCAATTCCTCGAGCCCTACGGCACGAGCCTCGCCAAGATCAGTCTTGATGCAATCGATGCGTTGCAGGATCGTCCGAAGGCGAAGTACGTCGTGGTGACCGCGATCACACCAACACCGCTCGGCGAAGGCAAGACCACCACCACTGTGGGTCTTGGTCAAGCGATGAAGCACATCGGCAAGAACGCCGTGATCAGTTTGCGTCAGCCGAGCATGGGGCCAACGTTCGGCATCAAAGGCGGCGCCGCCGGCGGTGGATACAGCCAAGTAATTCCGATGGAGTTGTTGAACCTGCACCTCACCGGTGACTTCCACGCCGTGACTGCCGCGCACAACTTGCTATCGGCAATGGTCGACAATCATTTGCATCAGGGCAATGAGCTCGACCTCGACATCGACAACATCACATGGCGCCGCGTGTTGGACGTCAACGATCGTTCATTGCGCAACATCATCGTTGGCCTCGGCACCAAAGAAGACGGCGTGACGCGTCAGACTGGCTTCGACATCACTGCAGCCTCTGAAGTGATGGCGATTCTTGCGCTCTCTACTTCAATGGCCGACATGCGTGCCCGCCTTGCTCGCATTGTGGTGGGCTACAACTCGAAGGGTCAGCCCGTGACCGCAGAGCAGCTCAGTGCCGCGGGTTCGATGGCCGTGATCATGCGTGACGCGGTCAAGCCAAACCTGCTGCAGACGCTCGAGAACACGCCGGTCATCGTGCATGCTGGCCCATTCGGCAACATCGCGCACGGCAACTCATCCATCATCGGCGACCTCGTGGGCATTCGCGGCGGCGACTATCTCATCACCGAAGCGGGATTCGGCGCCGACATGGGTGCCGAACGCTTTTTCAACATCAAGTGTCGTGCATCGGGCCTCGTGCCGGATGCCGCGGTGTTGGTCACTACGGTGCGTGCCCTCAAGGCACACTCGGGCAAGTACAAGATCGTTGCCGGCAAGGCGCTGCCGCCAGAGTTGCTGGCCGAGAACCCCGCCGATGTGGAATCGGGTGGCGAGAACCTGCGCAAGCAGATCGAAAACGTCAAGGCCCACGGCGTGACCCCGGTGGTGGCGATTAACTCGTTCCCGACGGATCACGCGTCTGAACACGACGTCATCAAGAAGATTGCGGAGGCTGCCGGCGCGCGCGTCGCAGTGTGCACGCACTTCGCCGACGGTGGTGCGGGAGCAGTCGAACTGGCCCGCGCGGTCGAAGAGGCCTGCAATGAGAAGAACAACTTCCACTTCCTCTACGAGTCAAGCGCGAGCTTGAAGGACAAGATCGAAACCGTCGCCAAGACCATCTATGGCGCCGCCAATGTCACCTACTCGGCAGTGGCCAACAAGCAGCTCAAGACGTACACCGACAACGGCTTTGCCGACTTGCCGGTGTGTATCGCCAAGACGCACTTGTCGATCTCCGGCGATGCGTCGCTGAAGGGTGCGCCGACGGGCCACACGCTCAACGTGCGCGAGGTGCGCGCATCAGTGGGTGCGGGCTTCGTGTACCCAATTTGCGGCGACATGCGCACGCTGCCCGGCCTCGGTAC
>JBIIEO010000028.1:0-11206 GCA_044237775.1 Ilumatobacteraceae bacterium
GCTTCGTCAACCAACGGCTCGCTCCCTGCCCCCTCGAAGTACGCGGATGCGCCGTGGCGTGGGAAGGCAGCCGCCTCATTCAATGGACGTCAACACAACACGCGCAGTCGGCGCGCAACGACATCGCCAAGGCCAACGGCATCGACGCCGCGAACGTGCGCGTGATCACCCCTGATGTGGGCGGCGGTTTCGGCGCCAAGATCGGTACGTACCCCGAAGAAGTGTTACTCGGCGTGCTCGCCGCGCGGGTGCAACGTCCGCTGCGATGGCGCGAAACGCGCAGCGAATCGATGGTTGCCCTCGGCCACGGCCGTGGGCAGATTCAATACGTCACCATTGGTGGCTCGCGCGACGGCCACGTGAAGGCGCTGCGCGCACGTATTTTGCAGGATTCGGGCGCATGGGTAGACGTTGGTTCGGTGCTCGCACCGTTCATGACGCGACCCATGTTGTCGGGCGTGTACGCCATTGAGCGCATCGAGTCGCGCACCATTTCGATTGCCACGAACACCACGCCCACTGTCGCCTACCGAGGCGCAGGTCGACCTGAGGCGACCGCGCTGATTGAGCGGGCGATGGATATGTTCGCTGCCGAGATTGGCCGCGATCCCGTTGACGTGCGACGCATCAACCTGATCGGCAAGTTCGACCAGCCGCACACCACTGCTATTGGCCAGACCTACGACGTGGGTGACTACGCGCGGGCACTAGATGCGGTGCTGACACATGCTGGCTACGACGTATTGCGCGCCGAACAAGCCGCGCGACGCGCGCGCGGCGACCGTGTGCAAATGGGCATTGGCGTGAGCGTCTATGTGGAAATCACCGGCGGCAACTCGCAAGGTGAAGTAGCCACCATCGCAGTGCACCCGTCTGGTCGTGCCACTGTGTACACCGGCACCTCGCCACATGGACAGGGCCACGTCACCTCGTGGGCGATGATCGCGAGCGCCGAGACCGGCATCGCCATCGACGACATCGACGTCGTGTGGGGCGACACCGACCTCGTGCCCGTTGGCGGCGGCACGATGGGTTCGCGTTCATTGCAACAAGGCGGCGCTGCCGTGCAACAAGCGGCAGTAGAACTCGTGGAGCAGGCCAAGCAACACGCTGCATCAGTGCTCGAAGCCAACGTCGACGATGTGGTGTTCGATCGCAAGCGCGCTGGCTTCCACGTGGCCGGCACACCAGCCGTGCTCGCAACCTGGGCCGACGTAGCCGCATCGCAGCAGGACGGGTTGTCACACCACACCGAGTTTGTTGCCGGCGGCGCCACGTTCCCGTTTGGCTGCCACCTCGCCGTTGTCGACGTCGACACAGAGACGGGCAAAGTGACGCATAGTCGTCACGTGGCCTGCGACGATGCCGGGCGCGTGCTCAATCCACTCATTCTCGAGGGCCAGATTCACGGCGGCGTCGCTCAAGGTGCGGCACAGGCTCTACTCGAAGAAGTGCGTTATGACGAGGACGGCAACCCGATTACCTCCAACCTCGCGGACTATCCCTTCATTTCTGCCGCCGAACTGCCGAGTTTCGAAGTCATCCATATGGAGACACCGACGCCCCTCAACCCATTGGGCGCAAAGGGCATTGGCGAATCGGGGACAATCGGCGCAACACCCGCATTGCAGTCGGCGGTCGTCGATGCGCTTGCACATTTGGGTATTCGTCACATCGACATGCCCGCTACTCCCGAGCGGATATGGCGCGCAATCACTAGCGTGAACGCGTGACCGAACCACTTCACTCCCCGATCATCGCCGAACAACTCACTCGCCACTTCGGTGACGTCAAGGCAGTCGATGGCATCGACTTACACGTCAATGCGGGAGAGATCTTCGGCTTTCTCGGACCTAACGGCGCGGGCAAGAGTACCGCGGTGCGCATGCTCACCACGCTCTTGCGCCCCACCTCGGGTCGCGCGGTCGTGGCCGGCTTCGACGTGGCCAAGCAGCCCGACGAAGTGCGCCGTCGCATAGGCGTAGCCCTGCAAGATGCGGCCATCGATCCACTCATGACCGGCCTCGAACTGCTGCACCTGCAAGCAGTGCTCTACGGCATTCCCGCAAACCAAACAAAGGCACGCGCCGGCGAACTACTCGAGCGCGTGGGCCTCAGCGCTGCCGGTGATCGCCGCGTGGGCACGTATTCGGGCGGTATGCGACGACGACTCGATCTTGCGCTGTCGCTCATTCATCAACCCACCGTGTTGTTTCTGGACGAGCCCACCACTGGCCTCGATCCGATGAGCCGTCTCACGTTGTGGGAAGAGGTGCGTCGCCTCAACAACGAAGGCACCACCGTGATGCTCACAACCCAGTACTTGGAAGAGGCCGACCAGCTTGCCGACCGGATCGCCATTATTGACAAAGGCCGCATCGTGCGCGAGGGTCGCCCGCAAGAGTTGAAGGCGGGCGTCGGACACCCCACGCTGTTGATTTCGGTGCGCAAGGATCACGTCGACGCTGCGCGCACCGTGCTGGCGCAATTCGGCGACCCCCGCCCCACCGCAGAAGGCACGCTCGGTGTCGGGCTTCGCGGCGGCGCGCAGGTGGTGACTGACGTCGTGCGACGACTTGACGAGGCCTCTATTCCTCTTACACATCTCGAGGTCAACGAGCCAAGCCTGGATGACGTGTTTGCTGAAGCAACGGGTCATCGGCTCGAAGGCGACAAGTCGTGACCACAGCGGTCGTCAACACCGTTGGCTCGAGCGCGACTGCGCCTCGCGGTGCGCGCACGGCGATTCGCCAAACCATTGCCATGGCGAAGCGTTCGACGAAGGAGATCTTTCGTCAGCCCGCACTTGTCGCGCCCAGCATGGTGTTTCCCATCTTCTTTGCTGCCCTCGGCGCGTCGTCGTATGGGCGTGCAACAGCCCTTCCCGGCTTCCCCGAGGTGGACTCGTACCTGCAGTTTTCGCTCGCCGCAACCATCGTGCAAGGCGTCCTGTTCGGTTCGGTCACGGGCGCCGCGGCAATGGCCACCGATATCCAGAACGGGTTTTTCGACCGGCTGTTACTTTCGCCTACCACGCGCACGGGCATCCTCATCGGCCGGCTCGCCGGCAGCGCCATCTTCGGCGCATTTCAGGCAGCGTTCTTCATCGCGGCGCTTTGGCCATTCGGTGCCACGATCCGCTCGGGGTTTGCCGGCGCCGCAGTCATGGTGGTGAGCGGCGGCATCGTGGCACTCGCGATCGGCTCTCTGATGTCGGCCGTGGCAATCAAGACCGGCTCGGCCGAGGCCGTGCAGGGGTCGTTCCCGTTGCTGTTCATCCTGCTGTTTTTCTCATCGGCGTTCTTTCCGCGCGAAACGATGAGCGGCGTGTACCGACGCATCGCCGACATCAACCCCGTGTCATATCTCGTCGAAGGGTTACGTGAACTCGTGGTTCAGGGCTTTTCGCTGTCGGCCTTGGCCCGCGCAATACTCATCCCCGCGGTCATCTGCGTGTTTGCGCTCCTCGTGGCACTCGGCCAACTGCGTCGTCGATTGGCGGCACGATGAACACGCTCGCTAACCAAGAGCTTGACGCACTGCGCGCTGCACGCTCGCTATCGATGCGCAACTTGCGCAACATTCCACGCTTGCCCTCGGCATTTTTTCCCGCACTTGCTATGCCGATCTTCACGATGATCGCATTTTCGGGCACGTTCTTTGCCGTCACCCAGTTGCCCGGGTTTCCCACCGACAAGTCGATCAATTGGTACATGCCGCTCGGCATCCTTTTCGGCTCATCCTTCAGTGGTATCGGCCTCGGCTTTTCCACTATCCGTGATATCGAAACCGGCTTCTACGACCGCCTGCGCATGTCGCCCACGCCGCGCCGTGCACTGCTCATCGGGCCGCTGCTCACGTCGTGGTCGCGCGTGGCCATGTTGAACGCCGCGGTCATCCCCCTCGGGTTGCTGCTCGGTGCGCGTTTCACCAGTGGATTTCTCGGTCTCCTCAGCCTCCTCGCCGCATCGGTCGGCGTCGCCACCATCGCACTCGGCTGGGGGCTCGGCCTGGCATACCGCTTCCGCGACATGCGCGCCGCAGCAATCATGCAGTTGTCGCTCTTCATCGGCCTCTACCTCACCAACGCCCAGATGCCCCTCGATCTCATTCAGGGTTGGCTGGAGCCCGTCGCCCGCATTAATCCCGTCACGCAGATTCTCAACTTGGCCCGCCAAGGACTCGTCCTCGACTCTTCCAGCGAGTACATGTCGTGGAGGAACACGGGTCTGGGGCTCCTGGCGATTGTCGTATTGTCGAGCCTGACTCTGGTGTTCGCGCGCCGAGGTCTGGACCGACTCGACAAGTAGCAGGAAGGGTGAGAAACGTGAAGATTCAACTCACCGTCAACGGCATTCCACACGAAGCAGAAGTTGAACCACGCACACTGCTCGTACATTTTCTCCGCGACGAATTACGCCTGACCGCCACGAATGTGGGATGCGATACCTCCAGTTGTGGCGCATGCACCGTTCATCTGAATGGCGAAGCAATCAAGAGTTGCACAATGCTTGCAGTGCAAGCGGACGAGTCATCGGTCACCACAGTCGAAGGTCTTGCCGTCAACGGTGAGATGCATCCAATGCAACGCGCATTCATGGAGAACCACGGTCTGCAGTGCGGCTATTGCACCCCGGGCATGGTGATGGCCGCGATTAGTCTGCTGCGCGAAAATCCCCACCCCACCGAAGACGACGTTCGCCTCGGACTTGAGGGAAACCTGTGCCGCTGCACCGGCTATCACAACATCGTGCAATCAGTCCTTGCCGCATCGAAGGCGAACCACACGTGATCCCCGCACCATTCGACTACACACGAGTGTCGTCAGCCGACGAAGCCGTCGCCACGATCGCCGAATTCGGCGACGAGGCCAAGTTCCTCGCCGGCGGTCACAGCCTGATTCCGCTGATGAAGTTGCGCCTCGCGCAGCCGACCGTGCTCGTCGACATTGGACGCGTGCGCGACCTGTCGTACATTCGCGATGCGGGCGACCACGTGGCGATCGGGGCGCTCACACGGCACATGGATGTTGAGCAGTCCGACGTGCTGAAGGCCCATGTCCCGCTGCTCGCCCACGCGGCCAGCCATGTTGGGGATGCACAGGTGCGCCACCGCGGCACGATCGGCGGCTCACTTGCCCACGCCGACCCAGCAAGCGACTTGCCCGCCACCACCTTGGCGCTGAACGCCACCTATGTCGTGCGCGGCCCGAACGGCGAGCGCAGCATTGCCGCCCGCGACTTTTATCGCGGCTTTCTCGAGAGTGCCCTCGCACCCGATGAGATGCTCACCGAGATTCGTGTCCCCAAGATCACGGGCGCAACGTGGGGCTTCCAGAAGTTCAACCGTCGCGCCCAAGACTGGGCCATCGTCGGTGTTGCCGCGTGGCAACTGAATGGCTCCTCCGGTGTGGCGCTCGTCAACATGGGCTCCATTCCCGTACTTGCACAGAGCACGATGAACGCGTTGAACGCTGGGGCGTCACTTGCTGACGCGGCACAACTTGCCGACGCCGAAAGCGAACCGCAGGACGACTTGAATGCCACGTCGGACTATCGCCGACACCTGGCCAAGGTGCTGGTGCGCCGCGCGCTGTCGTCCTAGCGAAAAGGCGAAGTTAAAAACTGAACTGCGCTGCTGAGCGCTTGGCGATGTAGGGCTTGAAGTAGGTGGCGCGTACCTCGTTGTGCAGCGGATGCTCGTCGTACACACGCCATCCCGCAACGTCATCGAACGTGGCCACGATGACGAAGTCGGCGTTGTCGGCACCCGACACGCCGAGGTCTGGCCCGCAGCGATAGTCGCGCACCGTGTCGATTGATCGCACCATGTCGTGCAGTGCCTGTACCACCGTGTCGGCATACCCGTCGGGCACCGCGTCATTCCAATGAATCGCCACTACATGCTGCAACATCAGAGCAGTCCTCCATACGCGCCACCGTCCACCTGCAGATTCGTGCCCGTGACGAACTTGGCCGGTTCGCCGCACATGAACGCCACTACTCTGCCAAAGTCGGCAGGGTCACCGACCGTTCCCGTGGGAATGCCGAGCTCGGCGCCACTCGGTATCGACCCGTATAACTGCGTGATGCGATCGGTGGCATGCGTGCCTGGCTGGACCGTATTGACGGTGATGCCGTCGGCCGCGACCTCGCGCGACAGGGTCTTCAAAAATGCCGTCACGCCCGAACGCGCGGTGTTCGACAAGATGAGGGTGCCAATCGGTTGACGCACCGAGGTAGACGTGATCGCCACGATGCGACCCCAGCCACGCTCGCGCATCTGGGGCACCACTTCCTGACACATCGCCACCACCGACAACATGCTGCGCTCCACTGCTGGCGCGTACTGCTCGAGCGGCGTCGATGCGAAGTCGCCGGCCGGCGGGCCGCCGCCGTTGGCGATCAGAATGTCGATGCCGCCCAGCAGCGTGTTTGCCTGACGAATGAAGTCGATCGATCCCTCAATGGTCGACACGTCGGCCACAACACCCCGACACCCGAGCGCGGCGGTGGCTGCGGCAAGGCGTGCCTCGTCACGACCACAGATCACCACGTCGACACCTTCGGCCACCAGCGCCGTGGCACTGCCATACCCCAGGCCGGCAGTACCGGCCGCTACGGCCGCACGTTTTCCGCGTATTTCAAGGTCCACAATCCCGAACGCTAGTGGGGCCACTGGTACGGTAGGGACTCGTTAGGTGGTGAGAACCCCATGAGTGGGTATCAACAAGACGCGCGTTTCTTAGACGCAATAGCGGACGCCGATTCGTTCCCGTATTGGTTCGACGACGCCGACGAACCCGAGTCGAACCCGATGCTCGTGCACGACGAGCAATGCGACCTGTGCATCGTTGGCGGCGGCTACACGGGATTGTGGACCGCCATCGTTGCCAAAGAGCGCGACCCCGGTCGCGACGTCGTGCTGATTGAGGCCCACGAGATTGGTTCGGCCGCCAGCGGCCGCAATGGCGGCTTCATGGACGCGAGCCTCACGCATGGCATCGCCAATGCACAGCGCCACTTCCCCGACGAAGTGAGCATCCTCGAAGACCTTGGCGTCGCCAACCTCAACGAGATCGAATCGGCGATTCGTCGCTACGCCATCGACTGCGACTTCGAACGTCCGGGCGCTATCGACATTGCCAATACGCGCCACCCCGTCACGTATCTCGACGAACTGCGCGAGGACTACGAGCAACTGGTCGAACTCGGCCACCGCGTCGAGTGGTTGGACGCCGATGCGGTGAAGCGCGAGGTCAACTCGCCCATCTTCACGGGCGGCATGTGGCGACGTGACAACACCGCACTCGTCGACCCTGCGCGACTTGCGTGGGGGCTCAAGCGTGCCGCGATGTCCCTTGGCGTGCGCATCTACGAAGACACCAAGGCAAACGCCATCAACGATGACGGCGACCACGTCGAGGTCGTCACGCCGCTCGCCAAAGTGCGGGCGCGTCGCGTGGCGTTGGCGACCAACGCGTTCAAGCCGCTATTGCGCCGCATGCGTAGCTACATCGTGCCCGTCTACGACTACTGCCTCACCACCGAACCGCTCGCTCCCGCACAACTCGATGCGCTCGGATGGAAGAACCGCCAGGGACTCTCCGACATCTCGAATCAATTCCACTACTACCGACTCACCGCCGACAACCGCATCCTGTGGGGCGGCTACGACGCGATGTATCACTTCGGCGGCAAGATCTCGAACGAACTCGAGTCGCGCCCCGAGACATGGGCCAAGTTGTCACAACACTTCTTCGAGACGTTCCCGCAACTCGAAGGCATTCGCTTCAGCCACGCCTGGGGCGGCGCCATCGACACCTGCAGCAGAGTCTCGGTATTCTGGGGCGACGCATACGGCGGCAAGGTCGCTTACGCCATCGGGTATACGGGCTTGGGTGCGGCAAGTTCGCGCTTCGGCGGCGTCGTGTTGCTCGACATGCTTGACGATGTGCACTCGCCCGCGCGCGACACCGACTTCGTGCAGTCCAAGCCGTTGCCGTTTCCTCCCGAACCGTTCCGATTTCTCGGCATTCAACTCACGCGCTGGTCGCTCAACCGTGAAGACCGCACGGGCAAGCGCAACCTATGGCTGCGCCTCCTCGATCGCGTGGGATTGGGCTTCGATACCTGAGCGCGCAACGCTTAGCATTGCGACTATGAGCGAACTCGCGAGCGTGGCCAATGTTGCTGCGGCGCTTGCCGCTCGCGGCTACATCGCCGACGAAGGCCTGTGCACCGCCGTCTTCCTGTCGACAACGCTGCGGCGCCCACTGTTGCTCGAGGGCGAGGCCGGTGTGGGCAAGACCGAGTTGGCCAAGGTGCTCGCCGACATCACTGCTGGCGAGTTGATCCGCCTGCAGTGTTACGAGGGCATCGACGTAGCGCAGGCTGTGTACGACTGGGACTACTCGCGCCAGCTGCTACACCTGCGTGCCACAGAGGCCTCGGGCGAGGCCCGCGAGCGTGGTAGCGCCGCGCTCGAGTCCGACCTCTACAGCGAGCGCTTCCTCATTAAGCGCGCCGTACTGCGCGCACTTGAGCCCGCCGCGCGCCAACCCGTGCTATTGATCGACGAGATCGATCGCTCTGACGACGAGTTCGAGGCCTACTTGCTCGAGGTGTTGTCCGACTTTCAGGTGACCGTGCCCGAAGTCGGCACATACGTGGCCACCACGCCTCCACTCGTTGTGCTTACCTCCAACCGCACCCGCGACGTGCACGATGCACTCAAGCGCCGCTGCATTTATCACTGGGTCGAGCATCCCAACTTCGAACGCGAGGTGCGCATTGTGCGCACGCGCGTGCCCGACGTGTCACCCGTGCTTGCCGCACAAGTTGCCGCCGCAGTCGAATCGATGCGCGACATGCACCTGTACAAGCCGCCAGGAGTGGCCGAGACGATCGACTGGGCCACGGCGCTCGCCACGCTGGGTGTCACCGAACTCAACGAGGCAGTCGTGGCCACCACGCTCGGCACCGTGCTCAAATACCGCGAAGACCACGACAAGGTTCGCGAACACGGCGTGGCCGACCTCGTGCGCAAGGCCTTCGACCGCGGCGTGTCCCTGCGTCAATGACCACGGCAACCTCCGACGCCGAAACGATTGCCGTCTCCTTTGCGCGCGTGTTGCGCGGCGCAGGGCTCGAGGTGCCAGTCGATTCGGTGGTGCTCTTCGTGCGCTCGCTCGGCGAGCTGTCGATCACCGAGCGTTCGACGGTGTACTGGGCAGGGCGCGCAACGTTGGTGCGAAGGCCTGAAGACATCGGGCTGTATGACGAGTCGTTCCGTGTGTTTTGGGAGCGCCTCGTTGCCACGTCGCCCGATATAGCGGCACACGAAGAGACGATGACGCTCGTCGTCGACGAGGAGCGCAGCGGAGACGACGATGCGCACGACAACGATCAACGTAACGGTGACGAACTACACCTGCGGTTCTCGCGCCTCGAGATCCTGCGCGACAAAGACTTTCGCCAGTGCACGCCCGACGAATTGGCCGAACTCGATCGGTTGATCGATGCCATTCGCCTGGCCGGCGCACGCCGCGAGTCGCTGCGGCTCGAACCCACGCGACGTCGTGGTGTCACACTCGACATGCGCCGCACCGTGCGCGGCGCACTTGCCCGATCGGGCGAACCGGTCACGCTGCATCGGCGTGCCCGCACGTTGCGCCACCGACGACTTGTCGTACTCCTCGACATCTCTGGATCGATGGAGCCCTACGCGCGAGCACTCGTGCGCTTCATGCACGGCGCGGTGGTGGGCCGACGCAACGTTGAGGCCTTTGTCCTCGGCACGCGCCTCACACGCATCACCCGCGAACTCGCCAACCGCGACCCTGACGTCGCCCTCACGCAGGCGGGACACCGCGCCACAGACTGGAGCGGCGGCACACGCCTTGGCGAATGTCTGCGTACGTTCAACGATCTGTGGGGTACTCGTGGCATGGCCCGCGGCGCCGACGTCGTCATCCTCTCCGACGGCTGGGACCGCGGCGAACCCGAACTGCTCGGCGAGCAAATGGCCCGACTCGCGCGTGTCGCCCATCGCATCGTGTGGGTCAATCCGCTCAAGGTCACCCCCGGCTATGCCCCACTCGCTCGTGGCATGGCCGCCGCACTGCCCCACGTGAGCGTGTTTCTCGAGGGCCATTCGCTGGCAGCCCTTGAGCAACTGGCAACGACGCTTTCGCGCGATTGACTACATCTAAATGAAGGATCTGCTTGCCGACATCGACCGCTGGCGCCGTGAGGGCAAGCGCGTGGCCGTGGCGCGCGTGATCGATATTGAAGGTTCTGGCCCGCGCGACCCGGGCGCGGCGATGGCCGTCAGCAATGACGGCGAGGTAGTGGGGTCGGTGAGCGGCGGCTGTGTGGAAGGCGCCGTGGTGGCCGAGGCACTCGCGCTCCTGGCTGGCGAACGCGCGCCTGGAGTTGTCACCTTCGGCTACTCCGACGATGAGGCCTTTGCCGTGGGGCTCACCTGCGGCGGCACCATTCACCTGTTCCTGCAGCAACTCGACTGGTGATGTCGCTGTACGACACCTTCGCCGCGCGACTCCGCGCCAATGCGCCCGTTGCGTTGATCACCGTGATCGAAGGCCCACACATCGGCGCCAACCTGCTGGTGTCACCCGGCGAAGCGACGCTCGGCTCGCTGGGCAACGACGAACTTGACCGCATCGTTGCGCGCGATGCGCTTGGCGAAATTGAAGCCGGCCGCACCAGCGTGCGCCACTTCGGCCCGCGCGGCGAAACGACGCCAGAAGATCTCACCGACTCGCCCACCGTGCAGGTGTTCATCAACGCATTCGCGCCGCCGCCGAACATGTGGATCTTCGGCGCGGTCGATTTCACTGCTGCGCTCGCCAATGCCGCCAAGTTGCTTGGCTATTACGTCGTCGTCTGCGATGCGCGCGAAGTATTCGCCACGCGGCGACGATTCCCCATGGCCGACGAAGTACTCGTCTCGTGGCCCGCGCCACTCTTCGATGCGCGCGGCAACACACTCGGCCCACGCGATGCGGTGTGTATCCTCACCCACGATCCCAAGTTCGACGTGCCCGCTATTCAAGGTGCACTGCGCACCACTGTGGGCTACATCGGCGTCATGGGCAGCCGCAAGACACACGCCAAGCGCCTCGAGCGCCTCGCCGAGGTGGGCGTCGACGCACCGAGCGACCTTGCCCGACTGATGTCACCCA